>JACPPG010000061.1 GCA_016191115.1 Planctomycetia bacterium
GGCTCCCTTCAATCGTGACAGTGGCCAGTTCCGCGGCCAACGAGCGATCTGGGGCGGACGAGGATCCGTACGACGCGTGCTGTACATGGCAGCCTTCAATGCTCGGCAATTCAATCCCGTGATCCGCGCCTTTGCTGAGCGTCTGAAACGAGCCGGCAAACGTCCCAAAGTCATCCTGACCGCCTGCATGCGTAAGTTGCTGGTTATCCTCAACACCATGGTCCGCAATCAGACCACGTGGACAACAACCGTTATCCCTCAAAACACTTGACAATCAACACAGCCGCTCGGTGGCCAGTCGAATCTTTCCGCCATGTTGATCGTGAATTCACGACTGCGGATTCCGCAAGACGAGATCGAGTTCTCGTACGCGCGCAGCTCGGGGCCCGGCGGGCAGAACGTCAACAAGGTCAGCTCCAAAGCGATGCTCCGCTGGCCCGTGGCCACGAGCGCGAGCCTGCCGGAGGACGTGCGGCGGCGGTTCCTCGAGCGCTACGCCAACCGGATCACGGGCGGCGGCGAGCTGGTGCTGGCGAGCCAGCGCTATCGCGACCAAAAACGCAACGTGGCCGATTGTCTCGATCGACTGAAGGCCATGCTGCTGACGGTCGCCACGGCGCCGGTGCCGCGGAAGCGAACCAGGCCCACCAGGGCGTCCGGCGAGCGTCGGTTGGAAAAAAAGCGCGGCACCAGCCGCAAAAAACAAGCGCGACGGCGCCCGAGTGTCGAGGAGTGACATCCCGTTAGGCGAGGAAATGTCGAATGTCTAAAATCAAATGTCTAAAGAAATCCGAAGGGGCGAAGTCCGAATGAAGAAGTCACACGTGGCCGGCGCTCCGAGGTCGCCCGATCCAAACTTTCATGGCTCGTGCTTCGTCACTTCGTGCTTCGTTCTTCTTTAGACATTTGACTTTAGACATTCGGGATTTTCCGCACTATGGCCACCGACATTCTCTTCCCGACCTCGGTCGTCGGCTCGATGCCGCGGCCTGACTACGTCAAGGACTTGATCAATGACGAGGCGGCCGCCTCGCCCGACGAGTATCGCCGGCTGATGCGGGCCGCCGTCGAAAGCGTCGTGGCCCTGCAGGAGTGCGCCGGGCTGGACGTGGTGACCGACGGCGAGTGGTGGCGCAAGAGCTACATCGGCGTGATCGCCGAATTGGCCCATGGCTTCGAGCTCGCGCGCAACCCGGCCGACGGGCGGCCGTGGACGATCGTGGTCGACCGGCTCGCGCCCAAGCAGCCCGGCTTCATCGCCCAGGAAGTGAAGCTGGTGAAAGAGCTCACGCACCGGCGGATCAAGGCGACGCTCCCGTCGCCGGCACTGCTGGGCGAGCGGATGTGGGACCCGGTCCGCAGCGCGAAGGCGTATCCGACGCGCGAGGCGTTCGTCCGCGATTGCGTGCCCATTTTGCGCCGCGAGCTTGAGCTATTGCGGGACGAGGGAGTGTGGATCGTGCAGATCGACGACCCGCACCTGTGCCTGTTCGTCGACCGCGACGTGCGTGCCGGGTACGACGACGCCGACCGGGCGGCGGATTTCGACGTCGATATGGTGAACCAGGTCGTCGCGGGGATCGAAGGGGTCCGGCTCGCCGTACACCTGTGCCGCCGGGCCGGCGCGCGGGCCCGCGGCGAGGCCCAGTTCCAGGGTGGCTACGACCCGATCATCCGGCAGTTGAACGCCCTTCGCGTCCACCACCTGACGATGGAGTTCACCGCGCCGGGTTCGGGGGACATGGCCGTGTTCCGGCAATTGCGCGAGGATTTCGAGATCGGGCTGGGCTGCGTGAGCTGCGCGCCGGGAGTGATCGACTCGGCCGACGACATCTACGCCCGCGTGGAACTGGCGATCAAGCACGTCGCCCCCGAGCGGATTACGCTCAACCCGGACTGTGGCTTCGCGCCCGGTAGCGCGGCGGCGGCGTCGATCGACGAGGTGTACCAGAAGCTGAAGAACGAAGTGGCGGCGGCCCGGCGGCTGCGGGACAAGTACGGATAGGCGGGCGGGGTCATCCAGGAGACCGGCGAACGTCTTCGCACGGTCCGATCTAAGGCGCCGATCGGCGGCTGGCGGGTGGCCAATTCCGGGCGCTGACGCGGCTCCTTGCATTTGCTACATTGGCGGCCGCTCGGCCATGATGCGCCAAGCGCGATCGCCTTGGTGATCGGCGGTATCTAGAAGAGCTCGAAGCGCGAAATCGAGGGCCCGTTGCCGGATGCGTCAAACGCATTTCGGTTGACGGGCTCTTTGAAGGGCATGAGAAGTGAATTCGGCAGGATGAAAAGCGCTCTGCGTGATCCTACCAACCCCTTAAAATCCGTCGAAGTGCGAGTGAACACGCAAGAGTCCGTCGCGTTCTGGAGTCATTCTTGAAGGAATAGGGCATTCCCGGACGGGTCGTATCCCCGAGTGGGAACCCACCGGCAGTCGCGCCCGCGGAACGACCGGGATTCTTCCGCGCCAATGCAAGTGGCCTGGGCGCCGCGGTAGGGATCAGTGCGATCAGCGGTGTCGCCACGGCGATCACGCGGCTCGGCGAAAAGGTCGCGGTGCAGAGCGTGACGGACCCTAAAACAGACCCTTTCTCCGCCCTTAAGTCCGTGCAGTATCTGCGACAGCGATTCGACGCCAATCATAGCGGCCTCTGGTACGCCTTGTCGAACAGCCATCGGTACAAGGATGCCCAGGAAGAGGAGGCGGCGGGTCACAAATGGCTCGATCAAGCAGAGGAATACTGGCAGCGACGCCTACTGCCCGATCCGCGCAAGTATCGTGCGATCCCTTCGGAGCGAAATTGAATTCACGGCGGAAAAAAAGGCAATGCCATGTCGGATCTCTTTTTAATGCGTGACGTGGACGGCCGGTCACTCCTCGACGCCGAAAGGGTCCGCGATTGCCTTCGGCATCTACCCGGTGTCTGGAACTGGAATGAAAACGATCGATGGTGTTTGTTCGTATGTGAGTACCAGTTTCAGGGCGATCGCGCAACGGTCCAATGGCTGGAGGGATGCGGCGCCGCGATCGAAGGACGTGGAGATGCCGCCCTGCAAATTGCCGTGGAGATTCAGAGATGTTATGGCGAGGAAATCCACGCGGTCGACCCCGAGGGCTCTTTCGACATCCCCCTCTCCGAGGTGTCGTCTTTGACGGACTTCCAGGACAAGATCGCCCGCCAGTGGGGCCGCGAGAATCTTGAACGCGGCTAGATGGAAGCTGCGCCGGCATGTCGCAAGCGAGATCTCGATCACTCGAAAGGCACTCGTTGATCGAATATGATCGAGTCTCATGGCCAAGAAACGGCAAAACGAGCGGGCGCGGCCCGAACCAGACGCGCGCGCACGCCCTCGTCCGGCGCTTGCGTGTGCGGCGATCGCCGCTTTGGTTGTGGCTGCCGGCGTGGTTCGCATCGCGGCAGCCCGGGGTGAGCTGTGGCTCGACGAAGTGTTCGCCATTCGGCTGGTCGAAGACTACGTCCAGACGCCTGCCGATGTGATCTTCGAGCTGAAGGCCGATAACAATCACTTCCTCAACAGCCTGCAAGCGTGGCTCGTGGGCCCTGAAGGAACGACCTGGGCGTATCGCTGGCCGGCCGTGTTGGCCGGGACATTGACGGTGCTTTTAGCCGGGTGCGTGCAGCGGACTGCTGGGTTCGCCACGGCCATTGCGGCCGTCGCGCTGACAGCCAGCAGTTTTCTTCTGGTGCAGTACTCTTCCGAAGCCCGCGGATACGGACCACTCATGTTCTTTGCGATGCTGGCCTACGCCAGTCTCCGCGAGTCGGACCGTGCGCCGCACATCGGGTGGGAGTGTCTCTTTGCTCTCGGCTCGGTCCTTGGCTTTCTCGCGCATCCGGCGTTCTTGAATTTCTATCTCGCCGCGCAGGTCTGGACCTGGATGCCGGGGGCCGAACCGCTGCCGGGCGCCCGCTGGCAGAAGTTCGTGTTTCGCACCGTCCTGCCGGCCGCGTTCTTCGTCTGGCTGTATTGGGTCAACCTCCGCCACATGGACGTCGCCGGCGGGAACGACCGGCCGTACAGCGAGGTCATCGCCGAGACGCTCTCGGTCGCGATCGGCGGCCCGCTCGGTCTGCCCGGCGCTTATGCGGCGGCCGCCATCGCGGTTTTGCTGTTGGCGGCCGGGCTGTGGCACGCGCTTGTGCAGTCGCGGCGGCAAGGCGTGTTCTACTTGTGCGTCATTCTCCTCGTTCCTGCGTTGACACTTGTCCTGCTGCGGCGGCAAGACATCTACCCGCGCTATTTTCTACTGAGCGTGCTGTTCTCGCTCCTTTTGTGGTCCGATCTGCTGGGGGCGATTTACGAGCGGGCTCAGCCTGGCCGGATTGCGTACGGCCTGTTGCTCGCGGCGTTCGTCGTGGCCAACGGCGCGCACGTCGCGCAGCTCATCGCGGTCGGACGCAGTCATTACCGCGAGGCGATCGCGCTAATGGACGAGCAAACCCCCGGTCCGCGAATCATCGTTGGCTCAGACCACGAATTCCGCAACGGGCTCATGCTCGAGTATTACAACCGCTTCAGCCGCGACCCGAATCGGCTCGACGTGCAGGCGGCCGCGACGGCCGAAGGCGTGCCCGAGTGGTATCTGACGCACGACATGCGGCTAGATGCCGCGCCGCCCGCCACGCTCCGCGCGTCGACCGGCGCGCGCTATCGCCTGGTGAAGCACTATCCCTATTCCGGCCTGTCGGGCTGGCACCTGGGAGTTTATCGCCGGGAATAGGGCCGCGATCTCTTGTGCCCCGACGTCGCCCCTCCCGGCTCTCGACAAATGGGGGGTCGCCCGCGCCACCGTGGGTTGACACCCACGGCTTCACGCCGCGGCCCCTTCGGGGCGAGAGACGCGTCCCACAGCCACGCCACTTCAGCTTGTGAGACAAAGCCTACCGATCGAGCTCCAGCGGAGCGCGGAACGGCTGCGAGGAGATCAGGTCCCGCAGCAGTGCCGTCTGCTGGGGCGCCTCGAGGAACGGCTGATCGCGAAAGATCGCCTGGTATCCCCTCTCGCTCATTGCCATGATCTCGCTATGTCGCTCGCGGGCCACGTCGCGGATCCGCGTCACGTGCTCGGGCGAGAATCGCAGCCGCTCGGGGTCGACGTAGCCGGCGTCCATGAAGGCCCGCGTCTTCTTCGCGCACCGGCAAGGATTGTGGTGATTGATGAGCCCGCACTTCTCTTCCATGAAGCTGTACAGATCACGGCGGGCGCGCGACAGGCATTGCCGGAAATTGTCCGGCGTCATTTCCATCAGCTCCGCGCCGACCTGGTCGGTGACGCCAAACAGCTCGGCCAAGGCATAGATCAGGCGCTGCCGCCGGTCCAGGCACAAGAGCATCGCGACCGTGCAGCCGATCTTCGCCTCTTCCACAAGGATGGGCAGGTCCACAGGCACGCTGCGGCGATCGGGCAGATCGAGGTCGGGCGTGGCGTCCAACTGTCCGCCCATGTCGGCGAAGCTGACGGCCTCTTCCTCGTGCCGGCGGCGCTTCATGTTGATGACGTGATTGATCGCGATCCGGTAGAGCCACGTGCGGAACTTGCTCTTCCCCTCGAAGGTGCCCAGCTTGGTGATGACCTTGATCAGCACTTCCTGGGTGACGTCCTCGGCGTCGCGCGGTTCCCAGACCATGCGGACGGCGATGTTGTAGATCCAGGCCTGGTGGCGGCGGATCAATTCCTCGAGCGCCTCTTTCTCGCCCCCCTTGGCGCGCTCGACGAGCGCCTCATCGGTCGCATCGGATTCCGTCGATTCGTCGAAAGGATTGAACATAGCTCGGCTCCCCCCGCGGTCAGTGTGACACTCGTAGACACGGATTTCCACTCGCGCGCGTCACCAGGGCGGCCGGACAGGCGCGTCCGGACCGCCCCGGTTGGCACGAAAGAGACCCATCTCCCGCGGCCAGCCCGTTAAACGTGCACGGTCTCGAGCGCGCAGAGGATGTTCCGGAACTCCTTTTGCAGGCCGGCGCAGTGGGCCGCGAACTCGTCGTCGGACATGCCCGGCAGTTGCATCACGGTGAACTGGAACAGGCTTTGCTCGTCGGAAAGCTCGACGACCCGTGCCGGCCAGGCGGCCAACTGATCCTTGCTGGGGCCGGCCAGATAGTCGATCGTGCCGGTCGGCTCGTGGGCGCGAATCCGGCACAACACCTTGCCGGCGGGGGTCGTGGCCCAGTGCTCGCCGTCGATCACCTCGAGCCCTTGGCAGAACTCGGTGGCCCACTCGGGCAGGTTCTCGACGTCGGCCAGGTAGGCAAACACCCGCGACTTGGGGGCCGGCACGGTGAGCGAGTAAGTGCGCGCGTTCATGGTCGTTCTCCTCTTTAGAGCGGTTAGCGGAATCGGCCGGGGCACCACGTCCCCGTTCACTCTCTTTGACGCCGGAGAAATGGGAGTGTGACAGTGGCGGACCGGAATGGGGTCTGCGTGCCCTAACTTGCTTTGGTAAGCCGTGTTGCGCCATCGGATGCCGAACGATGAAAGAATCCTTTCGTCCGCAAGTTTGTTCGACTGCACTTGGAGTGAATCGAACTCATGGATGTTTTCGTGCGTGACGTGGAGTTGGCCCTCGCCGACGTTTCCGCGATGCTGTCCTTTGGAATAATGCCGATTCGTCTCGATCTCCCCAACTACCCGCCGGATAGGGCCCCGATGATCAGGTACGGCTCCTTGCCCGATGCCACCGCCTCCGGCAGCGGCGCATCCGGCGATTCGTTCGACAGGTCCTGCTCGCAGGCATAGAAGCGGATGAACGCGCGGCGGCGGGCGGTGACGTGGTCGCGAATCGTCCCGCGCAGCATCGGGTAGCGGGACTCCAGCGCGTCCAGCACCGAGCGCTGCGTCGCCGGACCCTCGACTTCGACCGTCACGTCCCCTCGGATGTGCGCCAGTATCCGCAAATTGGCCGGCAGCTCCACGCGGATCATGGCAATACTTGCACCTCGACCGACAGCACGGCCGGCAAATCGCGGACGATGGGCGTCCAACTGTCGCCGGCGTCGGCCGAGGCGTACACCTGCCCGCCCGTGGTGCCGAAGTACACGCCGCACGGGTCGAGCGAGTCGACGCACATGGCCTCGCGGAGCACGTTGACGTAGCAGTTGCTTTGCGGCAGGCCGTCGGTGAAAGCTTCCCAATCGTTTCCGCCGGACCGGCTGCGGTAGACGCGGAGTTTCCCGTCCATCGGATAGTGCTCCGAATCGCTCTTGATCGGCACGACGTAAATGGTCTCCGGCTCGTGGGCATGAACGTCGATCGGGAATCCGAAATCGGTGGGCAAGTTGCCGCTGACCTCGGTCCACGATTCGCTGGCGTTGTCGCTGCGCATCACGTCCCAGTGCTTCTGCATGAAGAGCACGCCGGGGCGCGAGCGGTGCATGGCGATGCGGTGAACGCAGTGGCCGACTTCGGCCGTGGGGTTGGGGATGCTCTCGGAACGCAGGCCGCGGTTCATGGGCCGCCACGAGTTGCCGCCGTCGTCGGTGCGGAACACGCCGGCGGCAGAGATGGCGATGTACATCCGCTGGGGGTTGGCGGGATCGATGAGGATGGTGTGCAGGCCCATGCCGCCGGCGCCCGGCATCCATTGCGGCCCGGACTCGTGACGGCGCAAGCCCGGCAGCTCTTGCCACGATTGACCTCCGTCGGTGGTGCGGAACAGGGCGGCGTCTTCCCCTCCCGCGTAGACCGTGTCCGGGTCGGTCAATGACGGCTCCAGGTGCCAGATGCGCTTGAACTCCCACGGGTGCGGCGTGCCGTCGTACCACAGGTGGGTGCCGGTGGGACCGTCGTAGACGAACTTGTTGCCGACCGCCTCCCAGGTCTTGCCACCGTCGTTGGAGCGCTGGATCACCTGCCCGAACCAGCCGCTCGACTGCGAGGCGTATAGCCGGTTCGGATCGACGGGCGAGCCCTTGACGTGATAGATCTCCCAGCCGGCGAAGTGGGGGCCGCTAACGTCCCACCGCTGGCGTTTGCCGTCGGATGTCATGATGAAGGCGCCCTTGCGCGTGCCGACCAGGGCTCGTATCTTGCTCATGCGTTACTCCCTTTGAAGCTCCGCGGCTGCTCGACGCGGAGTGTCTCGTTCGGGTTGTCAGTCCGATTGAGCGATCAGCTCCTTGCGTCTGGCTCTCCTGGCGTCAACGGCCGACGAAGTGGCAGCAGCGCCCGTACCCGCGGGTCTCTCAAATAGAGGCTCAGCCAGACAAGGACGCCGACGATCGCGGCGGCGGCGAAATTGTCGTGGACCCGAACGTGCGTGGCAACGGCCCCGCCCAGGTAGCCCGTCAGAAGCACCGCGCCGAGGACCGCCGTGCGTGGGATCAAATACAGGACCAGGCAGCAGAGCTGCGTGATCCCAATGGCGACGGCCAATTCCTGGGGGTAGCCGAACTTGTTGACCATATTGTCGATGACGCTCTGCGCATTCGTGAGCGTCGTCACGATGCCGAAAGTCATCATGAGCGTAATCAGCCCGGCGATGACCCAGCCGGCCCAAGTGAAGGCCTTCTTTTGAGTGCTCACGGGGTGTCCTTTGATAAATGGTCCAAGACCCGCGATAAACCGGCCTCTTACTCCGACTCGCGCGCTGCGGATGTGGCGGAAGGTTCCTCAGTGCCCTTGGGCTCGGCTTCCACGACCGATTTCATCGCCGCCAGCCCCTTCTCAAAATCCTTCCCGACCGTCTTGTCCATGTCCATGAACAGGCAGAATGCCTTGGCCAGGAAACCGTTCTTTCCGAACATGCTCCACGTGACCTTCGTCTGATCCCCCTCCGGCTGGAAGGCGAACTGGGCGGTGGCGGTATTCTCAAAGGGGCGGATGAACTCGAGCTTGATCTTCACCAGCTCGCTGGGACGGCTTTCCAGGATCGTCATCTTTCCTTCGCCCACATCCTCGTTCCCAGACCAGCGAAAGATCGCGCCCTCTCCTTCTGGCGAACCCTCGAACGTGTTCTTGGCGGCCGGATCGAGCTTCGCCCACGGCGACCATGCGTCCCAGTTGTGGAAGTCGTTCACCTGGGCGAACACTTCCGCTGGCGGCGCGGACATGCCGGCCGTCCGCTCGATTTTGAAATCGGCCGGTTGCATGGCCACGACCGCGACAAAGGCGATAACGATCACGGCGATCGTGGCGGCGGCGATGATAAGGATTTTTTTGAGCATGACTCGTCTCCCGATTCGATTTGAGGCGGCAAGAGCGCTTGAGACTACTCCCTTTCGCGTCGTCGATCCAGAAGCACCCCTCGGACGATGAGCGTTAGACCCCCTCCAGGCGTTGCAGCGCCGCGTTGAAGACGCTCGCGGGGTGAACGCTCATGACGCACGGCCCTTGCCGGCCCGCCGCTCGGCCGCCTCGCGAATCTTCGACAGCTCGTGGGCCCACCCGCCGGGCATGGTGTCGCGGTGCTCGTCGGAAATCTGCCCGATCGCACGGTGGCAGAGTGAAAGCACGGTCGTCGCGTCTTCGGCCCTCAGCCGATATTGAATGTGCGAGATCGCCGGGTAGGACATGCACGTCGGCCCGCAGATTTCCAGGAGCGTCGGCGGCTTGATGACCTGCACGTGGCCCCAGAAGTGGCCGGCGCCATTGCCCAGGTCGCGATACCAGCGGCCGCCGGGCCACGGCTCGAGCTTCATCGGTAACGGCGAGCCAGGCCCCGTCTCGTTGTACGGGCCGAGATGCTCAAGCAGCGTCTCGAAGACGATTTCAACCGGCGCCGCGATCTGTTTTTCTTTCCTGATTTCAAGCGTCCGGATCGCTTGTTCGAAGGTGCTTGTCGACATGATGCTTCTCCTCGTGCATGTGCCGGTCCCAGTGCTGGCGCGCTTAAGATCGTTTCTAGCGTTTCCGGCCGCCCGCCGCCGCCAATCGCTCGGCGATCTCGCCGACTATCTTCAGCGTGTGTTCCCATCCGTGCTGGACGCCCTCGCGGTCCTTCTCCGGGATCTGGCCGAAGGCCTGGTGCGTGAGCTTCAGCAGCGTGCCATCGCCGTCGGCCGACAGCCGGTACTGCACGAAATTCGTCACCGGGTACGACATGAACATCGGGCCGCAGATTTCCAGCAAATGCGGCGGCTTGATTACCTGCACGTGTCCCCACAAATGGCCGGCATTGTTTCCCAGGTCGCGATACCAGCGGCCGCCAGGCCATGGCTCGATTTTCATGGCCAGCGAGCGGCCGTCGGGCATCTGGCCGCCGGGACCCAATTCGTCGAGCACCGCCTCGAACGCGATCGCGATCGGCGCCGCGATCCGGACCTCCTTCACGATGTTGATGGTGTGAATCGCTTCCTCGGTGGCGATGGCGGACATGGTCATTCCTCCTTTTTCTGGCCTGGTGGTTTGTCTTTGCTCGATCGTTCCGTCGCCTTCCGCTCGGCACGCTCCTTAACTCGGGCAAGCTGGTGGCTCCAGTACCGCTCGTAGGTCTTTACCCAGTCGTGCACGGGTTTTAGCTCCGTGGCGTTCAGTCGATACAAGCGGTGCTGCCCCTCTTTGGCCACCGACACGATCCCGACCTTGCGCAATACGCCCAGGTGCTTCGACACGGCGGGCTGCGGGATCCGCAACGTTTGGACCAGCTCGCCGACCGCGTGCGGCCGGCCGCGGGCCAGCACGTCAATAATCTGGCGCCGCCGCGGTTCGGCAATGGCGTTGAAGGCATCGGTGGTCGTGGCGGCTCGTGCCATGCCGGATTATATTCCTATATGGGAATATGTCAAGCGGCAAAAACCAATGCCGCGACAGCCACCGTGGCCAACCCCTCGGACCCGCTTTTCCACCTGTCGGCGCCGCGAGCTACAGTTGTCTGCGTCACAATTCAGCCCGTTCCCATCCTTCCTGTCAGGGGAGAGCGCCATGCGATTTATGTCGACCGTGGCCGTCATGTTGGTATGCGTCGCCGGCACGATTCGTGCCCAGGATTCCACCTAGGGTGACCGCGATGCCGCGGCGAAGAAGAATGTCGCCTTCGACGGCGAGACGCTGATCCTGGCGTTCCAGGACGGGAACGACGAGTCGACGATCGAAGAGTACCTGCCCGAGGGCCAGAAGCTGGATTCCTGGACCCGGCTGGCCGCGACTTACACGTACCCACGGTTGAGCGACCCCAAGGAAGTCGCCAAGGAGCTAGCGAAGAAGCTCGACGCCCGCGATCCCCCGGCGCCCAACGACATCTCGGAGAACGAGGAGACGGGCGAGGTGATCGTGGACTTCATCATCTGGCCCGACGGGTTTTCAAAGCCCGAAGACGCGCCGTACGTGGAGTTCGACATCTTCAAGTACAGCAAGAATGAGGGGGGCGGCCTGGTCGCCGAGCAATACGCCTTGCGTGAATACGACGACATCAAGGGCTTCCTCGGCGGGCTGAAGCCGGTGCGGAAGCGGCTGATCGACCTGATGGCCACGGAGGGGCTAGTCAGTGACACCGCCCAAGACGCGCGCCAGCAGCAGGGCGAGCAGCCCACGGCGACGGGCGATGATGCGCCCGAAGAGTCGGCGCCCGAATCGAATGAGATGCCGGAGTAGCCATCGGCACAACGGCCGTTTCCCGTACACTTTGCGTAGCGTGAGCAGCGCGGGCTAACCGCGCGCGGGCTGCGATTCAGCGGTTGCCGTCGGGCCGTTGCCTCCGCCGACCTCGACCTGGAACTTGCCCAGGCCGACGCGCACCTGTTGGTGCAGCGCCATCCGCGCGGCCTCGCCGTCGGTGCTGGCTTCGAGGACGGTCTTGATGTCGGCCGCGGACATGCCTCGATTGAGCATGTCGTGCTTGAGCGCGGCATCGATGTCGGCCTGACGCGTCTGCCGCAGATAGTCATAGATGAACACGATCGCGGTACAGGCCACGATCACCCCTGCGACCAAGGCGCATAGGGCCAGCCACGGATTATTGGCCAAGAGCTGCAACATCGCTGGTTCTCCTTTGGCCGAGAGTTCGGCGCGGAACGCAAGCCCCCTGACCGCATTGTATTCGCCCGGAGCGGTCGTCTATTAGGATCTTGCCCAGATTTCTTGCCCCACGGATGCTCATGAGGCAGGTACCTATGCCAGAATCTCCCGCACGACCCGCCCAGCCACGTCGGTCAGCCGGAAGTCGCGGCCCTGGAAGCGGTAGGTGAGCCGCGTGTGGTCGACGCCCAACAGGTGCAGGATCGTGGCGTGCAGGTCGTTGACGTGCACCGGGTTGTCGACCGCCTTGTAGCCCAACTCGTCGGTCGCCCCGTAGCTTGTGCCGCCGCGGATGCCGCCGCCCGAGAGCCACATCGAGAAACCCTGCATGTGATGGTCGCGGCCGGACCCCTGGGCCATCGGCGTGCGGCCGAACTCGCCGCCCCAGATCACCAGCGTCTCGTCGAGCATGCCGCGCTGCTTCAGGTCGCGCAGCAGAGCCATCGCCCCGCGGTCCACCTCGGCGGCCGTGCCCTTGACGTGCTCCTTGACGCTGCCGTGATGGTCCCAGTCGCGATGGTAGAGCTGAATGAAGCGGACGCCCCGCTCGGCCAGCCGGCGGGCGAGCAGGCAATTCGCGCCGAACGATCCGTCGGCCCCCTGCGTGCCGTACATCTCCATCACGTGCGCCGGCTCGTCCGACACGTCCAAGAGCGCGGGCACGCTGGCTTGCATGCGGAAGGCCATCTCGTACTGGCTCACGCGCGTGGCGATCTCCGGATCGTCGAGCACCCGGTTGCCATCCGTATTGAGCGCCTGCACCGCGTCTACCACGTCGGCCTGGCGCGCGCGATCGATGCCGGCCGGGTTGCCCAGGTATAAGACGGCGTCCCCCTTCGAGCGGAACTCGACGCCTTGAAAGCGGCTCGGCAGGAAACCGCTGTGCCACATGCGGGCCGCGATCGGCTGCGCCTGCCCGAACTTGCCCAGCGATGTCATGACGACGAAGCCAGGCAGGTCGTCCGCGTCGCTCCCCAGCCCGTAGGTGAGCCACGCGCCCATACTCGGCCGGCCTGAGATCGTCGTCCCGGTGTTCATGAACGTGTGGGCCGGGTCGTGATTGATGGCCTCGGTGTGCAGCGAGCGGACGATGCACAGCTCGTCGGCCACGGTGCTCAAGAGCGGAAAAATGCTCGATATCTCTTGGCCCGACTGGCCGCAGCGCACGAACGGGTGCTGTGGAGCGAAGCACGTCAGCTTGGCGCCTTGCAGTTGCGCGATGGGCTGTCCCTTGGTATACGACTCGGGCATGGGCTGACCGTGCAGCTCCGCCAGCTTCGGCTTGTAGTCGAGCGTTTCCAGGTGCGACGGCCCGCCGGCCATGTAGAGATAGATGATCCGCCTGGCCCGCGGCGCGAAATGCAGCGGGCGAACGACGCCGCGCCAGGGGGCCTCGGCGGGCGCGGCCGCGGGACGCGAATCGCCCGCCGCGAGCAGACCCGGATTGGCCAGCGACGCCAGGGCCAGCGTGCCGACGCCAGCGCCCGCGCGGGCCAGGAACGTGCGGCGGCAGATATCGCGGCGCACGGCGTCGGTCGCGGAATCGTAGTGCACATTCTTCATAGAACACACCACCGTCGGGTTTACGGGAGGGCGAGGCTCCCGCCGAGCCGTTTTGGTGAACGGGAGGGCGAGGCGGCTCGGCGGGAGCCTCGCCCTCCCGCTTCGTCGGCGTCACGTTCCTTTTCAATAGCGCGTCATCGTCTCGTGCAAATTCAAGATCGTCCGCGCCACCGAAGTCCACGCCGCCAGCTCTGCCGGGTCGACGTCTTGCGGCACGGGCCACTCGCCGGTCGCCACCAGCTTCCGCGCTTCGTCGACGTGGGCCGCGTAGTGCTCTCGGTGCTTCTCGGCGAGCGATACGAGGACGCGCGTCTCGTCGCTCGTCGGCTGCCGCGAGAGCGCCCGGCCAAAGGCCCAGCCGATCCGCTCTTCGCTTGCGCCGCTCTGACGCAGCATGCGTTCGGCGAACACGCGGGCCGTCTCGACGTAGATCGGGTCGTTCAAGAGCACGAGTGCCTGGAGCGGCGTGTTCGAGCGGTTCCGCTCGGCCGTGCATTCCTCGCGCGTGGGGGCGTCGAAGGCCAGCAGGCTCGGGTGCAAGAACGTGCGGCACCAGTAGGTGTACAGCCCGCGGCGGTACAGGTCCTCGCCGTGGTCGGCCTCGTACTCGCGCACCGGAAAGTTGAGGTGGGCCCAGTAGCCGCGCGGCTGGTACGGCTTCACGCTGCGGCCGCCGATCTTTGGCACCAATAGTCCACCGATCGCAAGGGCGTTGTCGCGCACCATCTCGGCGTCCAGGCGAAAGCGACCCTGCCTTGCCAACAGGAGGTTGTACGGGTCCTTCTGCAGGAGCTCGGCGCCGGCATGCGACGACTGGCGATAGGTGCGCGAGGTGACGATCAGCCGCAGCACGTGCTTCACGTCCCGGCCGCTGTCGATGAACTCGGCGGCCAGCCAGTCGAGCAGCTCGAGATGCGTCGGCCACGAGCCCTGCGCCCCCAGGTCGTCGAGCGGCGACGCCAGACCGCGGCCGAATGCCAGCTTCCACAGCCGATTCACTAATACCCGGGCCACCAGCGGGTTGTCGCGCGACGCCATCCAGTTGGCCAGGTCGAGGCGCGTGGCCCGCCGCCCTTCGATCGCAGGCGGCTTGAGGAACGCCGGCGCGGCCGGTTGCACGATCTCGCCCGATTCGTCCAGCCAGTTGCCGCGGCGGAGCACGCGCATGGTCCGCGGCTCGCCGGACATGGCCACCAGCGTCCGCAGCACGCCGGCGTCGACGTCTTTGCGCTCGCGTTCGACGGCCGCGATCTTGTCGCGCACCGGCTGCAAGAGCGGCGCCAGCCCGCGGTGATGCTTGGCGAGGGCCTGTTTCTGCTCATCAGTCCGCTCACCGGCCGGCTTGGTGAGAATCTCGACGATGGCCGCCGGAATATCGCCTTCGACGGGCTTGAAATAGAAGGCGCAACCGCCGGCGGCGTTAACCACTTTCATCAACAGGTGATTCACGCCCTGCCGAAGCGAAAGCGTGACCTTGTCCTGGTCCGGCGCGGCGGGGCGTTCGACGCGCTTGTTCAGGACCTCTTTCTTATCGAGCCACACCCGCAGGCCGTCGTCGCTACCTAGCGAGATCACAAGCGGCATCGCCCGCGGCGCGTCGATCGTGCGGTACACGTACGTGGCCGCGTTCTCGTTCGCCGGCGCAACGTTGTGGATCTCGCCGTCGGCCCATTCCGGCCGCGCGGTCCATTTCACGGCGCCGTCGCCAACGGCGGCCGCCAGGTCGACGCCGCTTTCCGGCCCGAATTCCCTCTCGAAGGCCTGTTTGAAGTCCTTGGCCGCGAATGAGCCCAGCACGTGCCACGCACCCAGCTTCGGCGGATCGGCCAGTAGCCGGCGGGCGTCTCCCTCCCAGACGAGTTGCGCGGCGTCCAGCTCGGGCGTCTGCACGTCCAATATGCCACGCAGTTCCGTCAACCGCCGATCGAGCTCGGCCAGCCGGCTCTCCTGCTCCGGCTTGGGCACCGGAAAGGGAGGGCCCGGCAGCGCCACGGCCTGCTCCTGGACGTCGGCGAAGAACGCGGCGAAGCTGTAAAAATCCTTGGTCGTGAACGGATCGTACTTGTGGTCGTGGCACTCCGCGCAGCCCAGCGTGGCGCCCAGATACACGGTCGAGGCGTTGCGCACCCGGTCGGCGGCATACTTGGCGATGTACTCCTTCGGCTGGGCGCCGCCTTCGGTCGTCGTCATGTTCATGCGGTTGTAGCCGGACGCGACCCGCTGCGCGAGCGTGGGCTGCGGCAGCAGGTCGCCGGCCAACTGCTCGACGACGAAGCGATCGAACGGCATGTTGGCGTTGAAGGCGTCGATCACGTAGTCGCGATAAGGCGCCACGTCGCGATGGTTGTCGCCGTGGATGCCGGTGGTGTCGGCGTAGCGGACCAGGTCGAGCCATTGCATGGCCATCCGCTCGCCGTAGTGCGGCGAAGCCAGCAGCGCGTCGACGAGCCGCTCGTAGCTGTCGGCCGACGAATCGTTAACGAGCGCCGTCACCTGCTCGGCGCTCGGCGGCAGCCCCACCAGATCGAAGGCCAGCCGCCGGGCCAGCGTCACGCGATCCGCTTCCGCCGCCGGCGCGACTCCCGCGTCCGCCAGCCGCGCGGCGATGAAGGCGTCGATCGGGTTGGCCGGCTGCGAGGCAACCTGGGGCACGCGCGGGCGCTCGATCGGCGTGTACGACCAATGGTCCTGCCACGTCGCCCCTTCGGCGATCCAAGTGCGCAATAGATCAATCTGCCGCGGCGTGAGGGTCTTGCCGGAGGCCGGCGGCGGCATCCGCACTGACTCGTCGTCGGCCGTCACGCGCCGCAGCAATTCGCTTTCGTGCGGTTTGCCCGGCACGATCGCACGGTGGTCGCCCAACTCGGCAAAAGCCCCGTCGCGCGTGTCGAGCCGCAGGTCGCTCTCGCGCTTGTTCTTGTCCGGCCCGTGACAGGCGTAGCAGTTCTCGGCCAGGATCGGCCGGATATCGCGATTGAACTTCACCCGCGCCTCGTCGGCACGGCCTTGCCGCGCGGCTACTGCCACCAGTGCGAGAATCGCGAGGCACGCCGTCGCGACCGTCGCGGCGCCAGATCGCCGCGCAAGGCGCGAAACGGCCCGTGCGATTGGGCCGGCGACAATCCGCGGCAGGAAAGCGGCAGGCATGGCGTGGTGGTGCGGGTGGGGTGGGAGGCCGGCCAATCGGCTCGCCATCAGCGACCGTTCGCCGGGCCCCCCATGGGAGCCGGGAGAGCAGCTTCACTATAGGCTCTGCCGCGGCCCGTGTCATTCACCTTTTGCGGCCGGCCGGCCGCTTCTTCATCAGCCACGCTTCCGATACCTGGCAGCCGCGGCCGTTGTCGCCCATGCCGGGCTCGCGATACCAGTGCAGCGCCAATTCGCCGGAGCGCGTGGCCGCCGCCGGAATGTCGAACTCGATCGGCGCGACGGGGCGCGGCTTGGTGATGAACGGGTGAATCTCGATGCCGCCGTCGGCCTCCAGGCGGATCTTTTTCCGCGGTCCGTCGCCGGCGTACACCACGCGCAAGCGGTACTCGGCGGTCGGGTCGAGATCGGTGTAGCGCATCGAAAGGGGCGCGTCGAGCAACGACTCGGCGTGATCGAGCCACGACACGCGCCACGCGCCGGCGATGCCGTCCGCTTTCTCACGCACCTGGTCCGGCCCGGCGAAGCCGGCGTGCGACGAGGCGAGAAACGCCGGATCGCGCTCGAACCCTTCGCCGACCACCAGGTGCGGCTGCCGGGATGGATTTCCGAGATCGTCATAGAACCCGCCGGGGCCGGGGTTCGTCCAGTCGACGATGGCCGCCAGCCCGCGCAGCCGCTGGCTCTCGTCCGATAGCTTGCGCAGCCCGGTAAAGCGATCTTTCAGCCAGCGGCGGTTGTTGAGCGGGTAGTCGATCGTGTCCAAGGTCGCGCCGCGATCGACCGCGATGGCCTTGTAGCGCTCGACGCTCGTCTGCATGCGGATGCTGGCGAACAGGGCATCGGCCAACTCGAAAACCCGCGCCTTCAGGTCCGGCGCCACGCGCGGCGGCACGGCCGCGTCCAGGATCGCTTCCGCCTCGGCCATGGCCGTCATCGTGCCGCCGGCGCTCTGGCCCGCCGCGCGCAACCGCTCGAGCGCCTGGGCTTCGACCTCGTTTTCGGCCAACAGGCGGCGGCGGACGTACGCGTCGTAGTACGCCCGATAGAGCGCCTGCTGGAAGCGCCAGTTGTGGAGGTCCTCCGGCGTGGCCTGCCGCTCCATCGACTGGAATTGCTCGAGGGTCGTTTCCACCGCCGCATTGGCGGCGAGCGACCCGCGCCAGTTCTGCTCTAGCGCCAACAGCCCCTGCGCAAAATCGTCGCGGTAGCGCTCGCCGATGTAGTAGCCCGCGTAGTCGCGCAAGATATCGACGACCGGCGTTTTTGGATCCCAGGAGAGCACGCTCCATAGGGCCTTGTTGACGTCGTCGTTGCAGCCTTCGGAATATGTGAGCGCGCCGATCGTATACGGCGAAAGCAGCCGGCAGATCGTTGCTTCGCCCAGCGGCCGCGGGTTGATGCACTCGCGCGACTCGGTCACCGCGTAGGCCACGTCCCAGTCGGGCACCGGGTACTGGCACTGCCGGCTGTGCGTGATGTCGGGGTAGTGGCGGATCGGGTACTGCCGCGGCACCGCCTCGCGCAGCTTAGGTAGCGGCATGCGGACTTGCGGTCCAAACACGATGCCGGTGAGCCACTTGGGCTGCTCGTGCTGCAGGATTTCCAGGAACTCGTCGAACCACGTCTTGGTGAAGCCCTGCGGCGACATCCACATCGCGGCCTTGGGATGCGTGCGATGCAGGACCTCTGTCTCTTTCTCCAAGAGCGCCATCAGGAACTTGGGCTGCGTGTGTCCCGGATCGCCCCCCGGCACGAACACGGCGTCGATCCTCGGCAGCCGCTTGAAGACGTTCCCCCATTCCTCCAGGGCGAAAGCCACGGTCGCCGGATCGGAATAGTCCCGGTCCATGGCCGGATACCAGATCCACACGTCCAGCCCATAGTCGTCCGCCAGCCGCGACATGCCTTCCATCATGTCCAGTTGCGGCAGCGGAAAGTGCGGGCTGGTGGCGGCGTCGTCGGTGCGGGGGGGCAAGAGCTCGACGCAGTTGGCGCCGAACACCGCCAGGTCGCGGTAGTATTGCTCCCACAGCTTGAGGTCCCAGGCGTCGTAGCTGTTGGTCTTGGGGCGGTATCCCAATTGATGGCCGCGCACGGGATAAGCCGGCGCGGTGGCGATATTGACCGCGGAGTCGATGGCGATCTTGCCCGGCGTCATCTTCAGCACACGCAAGAGTCGGCCGATGCCAAACAGCACGCCGCGCTCGTCGTTGGCGAATACGAAGACGGCCGGCCCGGCCTTGTCCTGCTTCACGCGAAACGAATAGCCTTCGGCCCCAGCCGGCCCGACATCGGTTATAATCGCGTCCGCGAACCGGCCGGCGAACGCGGCAGCGCCGGCGGCCTTGCCGACGACAATCGCGGGCCCACCAGCTTCCGGCCATTTCGTGCCGCGCGGCAGCCGCACTTGCGTTCGACGCTCGACGTCGTCAACCAGCATGTCCACGGCCTTGCGCTCGCGCGGGCTGGCGTCGGCCGCTTCAACGACAACCGCCTTTGTCAGGTCGAGGGGCGCAGCTCGGCCATTGGCTGCTACGAGACAGAGCGTTGAGAGAGCGATAGCGAAAACGTCAAATCGAATGGACGTGCGAACAATCATGGTGCGTTTGCCTTAGTGCGTGATCGAAAGTGCCATCTCCGCCGCGTGTCCATGGCACTGCCGGTCCTGTTACCGTGAGCCATTGGCTCTGCCAGTGTGCCGCCTATCCACCCGCCGGCTTCTCGACGTGCCCTCCGAACTCGTAGCGCATGGCCGACAGCAGCTTATCGGCAAACTCGTCCTGGCCGCGCGACGTGAACCGCTGGTAGAGCGCGGTGCTGAGCACGGGCGCCGGCGCGCCCTCTTCGATCGCGGCCAGGATCGTCCAGCGGCCCTCGCCCGAGTCGGAAACACGGCCCGCGAACTGCGCCAACTGCGAGTCCTTTGACAGGGCGGCCGCAGTCAGGTCCAACAGCCACGACGCGATCACGCTCCCCCGCCGCCAGACTTCGGCCACGTCCGGAAGGTCTAGCTCGTACTGATAGCGCTCCGGGTCCCGCAGCGGCGTCGTCTCGGCGTCGACCGTGCGTCCCTGCCGTCCGACGTTGGCGTGACGCAGGATATTCAGCCCTTCGGCATAGGCGGCCATGATGCCGTACTCGATGCCGTTGTGCACCATCTTTACGAAGTGGCCGGCGCCCGAGGGACCGCAGTGCAAGTAGCCTAGTTCCGCGGTTCCGCCCGCTTTTTCGCGCCCGGGCGTGCGTGGGATGTTGCCCAGCCCCGGCGCTAGCGTCTTAAGGATCGGGTCGAGTCGCGCGACGGCCTCGTCAGGCCCACCGATCATCATGCAGTACCCGCGCTCCAAACCCCACACGCCGCCGGACGTGCCCACGTCGACGTAGTGGATGGCCTTGGGCGACAGGTCCTTTGCACGGCGGATGTCGTCGATGTAGTAGGAGTTGCCGCCGTCGATGAGGATGTCGTCGCCGTGCAGGCGGCCGGCGAGCTGCCCGACCATACTCTCGACCACGGCCGCGGGCACCATCATCCACACGGCGCGCGGCGGCTTTAGTTTGGCGACGAAGTCGTCCAGCGACGATGATGCGGTGGCTCCTTCCTTGGCCAGGCCATCGGCCGCCTTGGGCATGGCGTCGTAAACGACGCATTGGTGCCCGCCGGCCATTAACCGCCGGACCATGTTGGCGCCCATCCGGCCTAGTCCGATCATTCCTAGTTGCATGATGTGCTCCTTGCTTCTTTGTCGTTCATTTTGGGTGAGTCCCGCGCCGGCCGCATTAAACAGCGCGAGGCTGGTCACGATCACCGCCGCTCAGCCGACAGCATACTCGCCGCCGCATCGTCCACCAGCCATGTCACGTCCCCCGCCGCGGGCCGGATTCCGGCCGCCGGCCGCCGCTCAACGGTCGCGTGCCCGTCCAGCACGTCGCGCAGCGGCTCCGCCTTGTTCGTGCCCGACACGAGAAACACGACGTGCCGCGCCGCGTTCAGCAAGGGAAAGGTCATGGTCACGCGGTCAACCGGCGGCGGCAACGTGCCCGGCGGGCTCCACGTTACCCATGCGTGCCTCTCGCCAAGCGCCGCCGCGCCCGGAAACAGTGACGCCGTGTGCCCATCGTCCCCCAACCCTAGCAAGATCAGGTCGAACACAGGCGGCTGCCCATCGAGTGGCTGGGCGAAGAACGCGGCCAGCCGCTGGGCGTACGCCGCCGCGCCCGCGGCCGGGCTATCGGCGGTGGTGTCGATCGCCGCCACGTGATCTGGGGGCACCGATGCCCTATCCAAGAGTGCGCGGCGCGCAAGCGCGTAGTTGCTACGCGGATCGCCCTGCGGCACGAACCGTTCGTCGCCGAAGAACAGCCAGGTTGTCGACCAGTCAAGCCGCCGGCCGCCCTCGCCGTCGGCCAAGAGCGCATAGGTCTGCTCGGGCGTGTGGCCGCCGGCCAGCACCAGCGTGAACCGCCCGCGGCTGCGCACCGCGTCGGCCGCTTCGCGGACAATCAAATCCGCGGCCGCGCTGGCCAGCGCAGCCGTATCAGGGGAGATCGACAGCTTGGGTTGTGGAGAAATCATCACGACGCTTGACCGCACCTTCGACTAGCAACCCGGTCTGCGTGCCTGCCGTCCGTCCGGCCTAGTATAGCTAGCGGCATGCGCGTCATTTGGATTTCGTGCCGCGGATTTCTTTAGACCTTCGGATTCAGACATTCGTCATTCGCTGGGGCCCGATACAGCGGAAACCGAGCCCCTCCCTCCCGCGTGCCAGCAGGGCCATTCTGTTTTTCAAAATGGCGAGGCGGGAAAATGGGACTGGCTCCGAGCACAAACAGCGCAAGCCCTTTCATACCAACGCTGCGTCTCGGTGCCTGTCCCACTTTCCCGCCGGTGCGCGGCCGGCAAGCTTGAATCTGTGGGCGGTGCCGGTCGCGGAGTCAGCAATGAACGTCTTGGCCGTCGACGTCGGGGGAACGCACGTCAAGATTCTGGCCGCGGGCCAGGATGCGGAACGCAAGTTCGTCTCCGGGCCCACGATGACCGCCGAGCAAATGGCCGCCGGCGTCCTCAAGCTCGCCGAGGGGTGGGACTACGACGTCGTTTCGATCGGCTACCCCGGTCCTGTGCTGCGCGGCCGACCCATCGCCGAGCCCCACAATCTCGCGGCTGGCTGGGTCGGCTTCGACTACGAGAAGGCCTTGGGTCGCCCGGTCCGCATCCTCAACGACGCGGCCATGCAAGCCCTCGGTAGCTATGAAGGGGGCAAGATGCTCTTTCTGGGTTTGGGCACCGGGCTGGGCTCGGCCATCGTCGTCGAGGGGATCGTCGAGCCGATGGAGTTGGGCCATCTGCCCTATCGCAGGCGGACCTATGAAGACTACGTTGGCTTGCGGGGCCTGAAGCGGCTTGGCAAGAAAAAGTGGCGCCGCTGCGTCACGGACGTGGTGGCGAAGCTCTCCGCCGCGCTACTGCCGGACTACGTGGTGTTGGGGGGCGGCAACGTGAAGAAGTTGAAGGAGCTGCCCCCGAACTGCCGCTTGGGCGACAACGCCAACGCCTTCATCGGCGGCTTCCGCGCTTGGGAGCAATCGCCGCCACCGCCGCGCCCGGCGGGCGACGGTCAGCCGCAGCCCATCGGCGCCCGGGCGTCGTAAGCGGGAAGCGACGCTACGATCAGCACACTCTTTCAAGCATGAGGCACACATGGCAGCCGAGCGTTCCGACGCGCTAGTGTTCTTCGGGGCCACCGGTGATCTGGCGTACAAGAAGGTCTTTCCGGCGCTGCAGGCGATGATCCGGCATGGCACCCTCGACATGCCGGTGATCGGCGTGGCCAAGGCCGGCTGGACCGTCGAGCAATTGAAGGAGCGGGCCCGCCAAAGCCTGGCCGAGCACGGCGGCGGCGTCGACCCGGCCGCGTTCGCGAAGCTCTGCTCGCTCTTGAAATACGTCGACGGCGACTACGGCGACGCAGCCACGTTCCAAAAGCTGAAGGTCATCCTCGACGGCGCCAAGCGACCTCTGCACTACCTGGCCATCCCGCCCAGCATGTTCGGCGTCGTCGCCGAGCATCTGGCCAAGGCCAGTTGCACGACCAATGCGCGGGTGGTGGTGGAAAAGCCCTTTGGCCGCGACCTGGCCAGCGCCGTCGAACTGAACCGCATCCTGCACTCGTACTTCCCCGAGTCGGCCATCTTTCGTATCGACCACTACCTGGGCAAGGAGCCGGTGCTGAATCTGGTCTTTTTCCGCTTTGCCAACCCGATCCTCGAGCCGGTGTGGAATCGGCATTACATCGACTGCGTGCAGATCACGATGGCCGAGAAGTTCGGCGTCGAGGGGCGCGGCCGCTTCTACGAAGAGGCAGGCGCCATCCGCGACGTCGTGCAGAACCACATGATCCAGCTTGTGGCCGAGATCGCCATGGAGCCACCGGCCGGCCGCGACGCCGAGGCGATCCGCGACGAAAAGATCAAGGTCCTGAAGATGATGTCGCCGTTAGCGCCCGCCGACGTCGTCCGCGGACAGTTTAACGGCTACCGCAAGGAACCGGGCGTCGCGCCGCAATCGACCATCGAGACCTTTGCCGCGTGCCGCTTCGCCGTCAACACATGGCGGTGGGCCGGGGTTCCGTTTTATGTGCGCGTCGGCAAATGCCTGCCGGTCACCAGCACCGAGGTGTTGATCAAGTTCCAAGGCTTCCCGCAGCCGGTGCTGGGCGAAGCGCCGCGGTGGTCGAACCACCTGCGATTCCGCCTCAATCCCGAGGTGGTGCTCGCGCTCTCGGCGCGTGCCAAGGTGCCCGGCGAGGAATTGAAAGGCGAGGAAGTCGAGCTTTGCGCCCGCCATCAATGTCCCGACGAGATGGAGCCGTACGAGCGACTGCTGGGTGACGCCGCCGACGGCGATCAGACCCTGTTCACGCGCGAGGACGGCGTCGAGGCCGCCTGGCGGGTCGTCGACCCGGTGCTGGGAGATGCGGCGCCGGTGCACTTCTACGAGCCAGGCACGTGGGGTCCAACCGAGGCCGACGCGGTGATCGACGGCCACGGACCCTGGCACAACCCCGCCGCGCACGAGGCGGCGCCGTAGGCATTCTTGGGTAACCACAAGGCTGCGTCCGCGGGCTCGCAGCCGCCAGAGCAGGGCCGTTCACAGATTCAAGCTTGCCGGCGGCGCACCGGCGGGAAAGTGGGACAGGCACCGAGACGAAACGTTGGTCTGAAGGGCCTTGCGCTGTTTATGCTCGGCGCCAGTCCCATTTTCCCGCCTCGCCATTTTTGAAAAACAGAATGGCCCTGGCCGCCAGAGGGCGATTGTTTATTCCTCCGGCGGCGGGCAGTAGACTAAATGCCACGCGGCGCCGCGGTTCACGCGGCCGCCTCGTCTTACTCCCGCGCGAGGTGCGGCAAGTGGCTACTGTCCGCCAGTTGCACGTCAACGGAAAATCGCACGCCGTCTCGGCCGATGCCGAGCGCAGCTTGCTCTCGGTATTGCGCGACGACCTGGATCTCACCGGCTGCAAGTACGGTTGCGGCGAGGGGCGGTGCGGCGCCTGCACCGTGCTCGTCGACGGGCAGCCGCTCCGCAGTTGCACCACGGCGGTCGGCAGTGTCGAAGACAAGCCCATCCGCACGATCGAGGGCGTGGCCGACGGCGACGCGCTGCACCCGGTGCAGCAGGCGTTTCTCGACTGCGGCGCGCTGCAGTGTGGGTACTGCACGCCCGGCATGATTATGTCGGCCGTGGCGCTACTCGAGCGGCGGCCCGACCCGGCGCGCGCCGACATCGTGCGCGGGATGCAGGGCAACATCTGCCGCTGCGGCACGTACGCGCGGATCGTAGCGGCCATAGAGCGGGCGGCGAAGGCCGCGCCAGGAGGCCGCCGATGAACGACCTTGGTCACTGCGATTGGGAAATCGAACCAGAGCGCTACGAGTTGGCGGACGATCCGCTTTTCGCTTTCGGTCTCGATCGGCGCGACTTCTTCCGCATCGCCGGGGCGGGCATCGTCGTCGCGCTGGTGGCGCGCGACACGCTCGGCCAGCAGGACGAAGAGGAGCGGCCCCGCGGCGGACGCTTTGGTAGCGGCGGGCAGCAGCCGCAGGACGTCGCGGCGTGGCTGCACGTCGGCCGCTCGAGCGCCGTCACCGTCTACTGCGGCAAGGCCGAGGTGGGCCAGAACATCCGCACGTCGCTTACCCAGGCCGTGGCCGAGGAGTTGCGGATCGGACCCGACCGCATCCACATGGTGCTGGGCGACACGCAGCTTGTGCCCTTCGACGCCGGGACATTCGGCAGCCGGACCACGCCGGCCATGGCTGCGCAACTCCGCCGCGTCGCGGCCGCCGCGCGCCAGGCATTGTTCGATCTCGCGGCCCAGCGGCCGGGCGTTGATCGCCAGCGATTGGCGATCGAGGACGGCCGCGTCGTCGACACGCAATCGAAAAAATCGTTCGAGTTCGGCGAATTGACCAATGGGCAAAAACTGGTGAAGGTTGTCGCTCGCGACCAGTCCACCGCGCCGGCCAAGGACTGGAAGATCGCCGGCACGTCGGTGCCCAAGGTGGATGGCCGCTCGTTCGTCACGGGGACGCATCGCTACGCGTCCGACGTGCGGTGCGAAGGCGTGCAGTTTGCCCGCGTGTTGCGGCCGCCGAGCTACGGGGCGGATCTCGCGTCGCTCGACACGGCCGCCGCGGCGGCTATCGACGGCGTGACGGTCGTTCGCGACGGGGATTTCGTCGGCGTGGTGGCCCCGACGCAGCAGACGGCCGATCGAGCGCTTTCCGCAATTCGCGCCGAGTGGAAGACGAAGCCGCAACCGTCATCGGTCGAATTGTACGAGTATCTGAAAGCGCATCCGGCGACCGGTCGAGGCGGCGGGGCGCGCGGCGGCGGGGGCCGGCAGGGCTCGGTCGAAGACGCGCTGGCCGCGGCAGCCCACAAGCTCGACGCCAGCTACACGATCGCCTACATCGCGCATGCGCCCTTGGAACCGCGGGCCGCGGTCGCCCAATCGTCCGACGACGGGACGCTCACCGTATGGACCGGCACGCAGCGCCCCTTCGGCGTCCGTGGCGAAGTGGCGCGGGCTGTCGGCGTCGCCGAGAATCGTGTTCGCGTGATCGTGCCCGACACCGGGTCAGGCTACGGCGGCAAGCACACCGGCGAAGCGGCCGTTGAAGCGGCGCGACTCGCCAAGGCATCCGGCAAGGCTGTGAAGCTCGTGTGGACGCGCGAAGAGGAATTCACCTGGGCCTACTTCCGGCCGGCGGGCGTGATCGACATCAAGGCCGGCATAGCCAGCGACGGCACGCTCACCGCCTGGGAGTGCCACAACTACAACTCGGGCGGCTCAGGCCTGCGGACGCCGTACGCCGTCGCCAACCAGGTGAGCCAGTTCCATGCCACCGAGTCGCCGCTGCGGCAGGGCTCGTATCGGGCGCTGGCGGCGACGGCGAACCACTTTGCCCGCGAGTCGCACATGGACGATCTGGCTCGGGCGGCCGGCCTCGACCCGCTCGAATTCCGTTTGAAGAACCTGAAGGACGAGCGGCTGCGGGCCGTGCTCGTGGCCGCCGCCGAGCGGTTTGGCTGGGGCAAGGTGAAACCGGCCGCTGGCCAGGGCGTCGGCATCGCCGGCGGCACCGAGAAGGGGAGCTACGTCGCCACCTGCGCGCTGGTGTCAGCGGACCGCGAGAGCGACGAATTGGCGGTCGTGCGCCTCGTGAGCGCGTTCGAGTGTGGCGCGGTGGTCAACCCGGAGCACCTGAAGAACCAGATCGAAGGGGCGATGGTGATGGGCCTCGGCGGGGCACTCTTCGAGGCGATCGAGTTCGCCGACGGTCGTATCGCGAACCCGCGTTTTTCAAAATACCGTGTGCCGCGTTTCGGCGACGTGCCTGAATTGGAAGCGGTGTTGGTCGATCGCCGCGATCTACCCTCGACCGGCGCCGGCGAGACGCCGATCGTCACCACGGCGCCGGCGGTCGGCAACGCCATCTTCGCTGCCACCGGCGCACGGATCCGCTCGCTACCGATGGTGCCGCGTGGGCTGAAAGAGATCGCGCGGCGGGGGTAGGGCCATCGACTGCCACGCAAGCTCACTTGGCCAGCGGAGGATGGTCCGCCGCTATCCAGTTTTCAACCTCGGCCTGCAGTGCGCGCGTTCGCAGTACGATCTCGTTGGCATCGGCCTCGGAGGCCACGTGCGCCCGATCGTAGTCGATTTCGTTGCGCTTGCGTCGGGCGATCTCAAAATACTGCGCGAGCGGTTTGATGCCCGGTCCAAGCGCAAGCGGTAGCGCATCGAACGCGGTCTTGCGATGGCCGCCCGATTTCGGATCGAGACGGTAGCCGGCACAAGCAATCGACATCTTGGCAAGCAATAGCGCGACGCCGTAAGCCGTTGCAAAGCGCGTGTCGGGCGAGACGGCCGAAAGCGATGCGTCTCGCAATTTAACGTCGACGGCCGCGCGCAGGTCGTTTAGCTCGGCCTTGCTGGTCCTGTGCCGTCTGACGCGTTTTTCCGTTTGCAGCCGCTTCCAGGTCACTGGGCGACCCAATCACAAAAACCTTCGTCGGGTCCGCAAGCACGCCGCGGATGAAATGATGCCCTGCCTTGAACTTGTGGGCAAGCTCGCTCGCCGGGTAGACGGTCGGATTAACGGGCCGGCCGAGCGCGCGCTCGGCCTTTCGCAGGCCAGGCACCAGGTCGGCGATGGTGACGTCGCCGACCACCATCAAGTCGACGTCGCTACCCGCTTCCTCGGTGCCGCGCGCGACGGAGCCATAGATGAAGGCACAGCGGATCTTCGATCGAACAGACCTCAGGGTCGTCGCCAAAACCGCGGGCGCTCCTATCAATTTGCGCAACAGGCCCGTAAGTTCCGGGAGGAAGGGGCAGTCGGCGTTGGCCTCGTAGTAGGTTTGCCGCCCCTCGACGCGGCGGGTAAGAATGCCCGCTTCAACGAGCGAAGCCAACTCCCGATGCAGGTGGGAAGGGGCCGCGCCAAGGTGACGGGCAAGCTGGCTTAAGTACCCCGCCGGGGAACGAGCAACATCGTCCCCAGCACTTCCCGGCGGACGGACGAGAACAGCACATCGGGCGCTTTCTTTCCCATATAAGGAAAATACTTTTTCTATATGGGAATGTCAAAACTTGGCAGCCAAGCCCTATCACTGACCTGCCAGTTGCCGCACCGCTTCAAGCGCCGTCGGTACGTCAGGAGCGCGGAGCTCGTTTTCCGCGGCAAACGCCGGCTCGGCCGGCTCGGCCGCCTCGCGCTTCGCGGGATTCATGTGGCTGCAGGGCTTGAAGAGCGGCGGCATGGCGAACCAGTCGCTCTTGGCTACGCGCTCGGTTGCCTGCGGCGGCGCCTTGTACGCCACGCGACGCGAGCCGGCCGGTTCGCGGAGGCTGTTCGCGCTCGAGGAAGCCGGCATTTGGGCATCCGCCAGCTCGCGGGCCGCCTGCTGGGCGTCGGCGTCCCCGGCCAGGTGTAGCGCGACGTACAGGCGCGCCTGCCCGCACGGCTCGATCTTCTCGCCCAGGTAATTGCGGTGGCGGCCCGTGACGTCGCAACTCACCAGCACCCAATCGCCGCGCCAGGTCTTCGGCACGCGGAAGCGGCAGGTCACCTCGCGCGAGCCCTCGACGGCCGCTTGCGTGGTGCGGCGCCACTTGAAGAGCACGCCGTGCTCGCCGCCGGTGGTGCCGGCCGCCACCACAAGCTGCTTGGGCGAGAGTCGGTGAAAGGTTTCCTTGGAGCCGCGGTTCTGCGTGACGCCCACCCCCGCGGCCGGCGCCGCCTGGGCGCGCACCGGCCCCTGCCCACCCGACACCACGCCCCCCAGCGAGGCATTGAGCGATTGCGTCTTCTCGTCGGTCGCGGACACCTCGACGTCGCCGGCCAGCTCGCTGGCCAGCTCGCTGCGGGGCTGGAAGTCGACGACGCGCAGGCGGCGCTCGGGACTGTCGATCGCCAGCCGCAGCTCGTCGAGCTGCTCCTCGCGGCCCGACAGCAAGAGCACCGACAGGCGGAACGTGGCCTCGACGATTTTTTCGTCCGCGTGCGCGGCAGTGAAATCGGCCGGCGTCACGTCGCGGCATTCGACCGCCGGGCCGATGTCGATCGCCACCCGCGGCGGCGGCGCGGCGGCGCGGACCGGCTTCGCGGCAGCACCCCCCAAAGACCCCAGCACCAGAATGCCACCCGCCACCAAGACACTTATGCGCCTAAGCGGTGTCACAGTCATCCTGATCCTCCTCTCTTTCCAACACGGGTTCTGACAGCGATGTCAGCGGGCGTGCCGTGCGGCTTCGCCCACCGATCGCGGAATCGTAGGGGCCGGAGCGCGGCGGCCAAGTGCCGCCTGCTCAAGAATGAGCACGGCGAAGAGGTTGCGCGGCTGCGCGCAGTGGACATGCCAGCGCGGCGCCGCGCGACGAAACACCAACGCCGTGACAAATCCGCTTGGCGCGCGGCCGGATCGACCTTGCTAGCAATGTTTGGTAGATTCGCGGCGGGGCAGAGACCCTCGCGCCGTACACGGGCGGCACTTTGTCCGTAAGCGGACCCCACGAACTTGATCACCAAAATCACGGGCAAGCTATTGAGCGTGGCCGACGACGTGGCTTTATTGCGCTTTGGCGCCTTCGAGTTCGAGGTCTTCATCCCCGAATTCGCGCGGCGGCAGCTTCAGCATCGCCTCGGCGACGAGATCAGCCTGCACACGATCGACTACCTGGAAGGCAATCCGATGCAGGGCCGAATGACGCCCCGGCTGATCGGATTTTTGAGCGAGGTCGAGCGGGAGTTCTTCGAGCTGTTCTGCTCCGTCGACGGCGTGGGCGTGAAGAAAGCGCTGCGGGCGATGGTACGCCCGGTGCGCGACGTGGCCACGGCCATCGAGGAGCAAGACGCCAAGACGCTGGCCAGCCTGCCGGGCGTGGGGCCGGCCACGGCCGAGCGGGTGATCGCCAAGCTGCGCCGCAAGGTGCCGAAGTTCGCGCTTTTGGTCGCCCGCGACGAGCCGTTCGAAACGCCCGAGGAGCACGACCTGGTCAAGGAGACGTTCCAGGTGCTACGGCAACTAGGGCACTCCGAGGCGGAATCCCGCCGCCTGCTCGACGCGGCGCTAGCGGCAAAGAAAAAGTACGCCGACGTGCAATCGCTGTTGCAGGCGATCTACCAGGCAGCGGCGGGGAAAAAGAGCGGGCCAGCGTGAGAATGTCGAATGTCTAAGCTCGAATGTCAAACGAAGCTCGAATGACGAAATCCGAAACCGATTCGCGACCGCGCGGCCGTTCGTGCCTTGTCATTCGGATTTCTTTTGACATTCGGGCTTCGTCATTCGACATTTCCGCTACTGCACCTTGTTGATCATGAAGACGTTGTTGTCGGCCACGGGCAACAGCGACCGGAACGGTCCGTTGTGGACGCCGGAGTGCGGGCGGGTTGGGTACCAGACGAGGTTGATCGCGATACCCCACGACTCCTGCGAGAAGCCGCCGCTGCCCTGTCCTTGCCGGGGGACCAGGTAGTTGAACCCGCCGATCATGTCCCAACGATTCGACAAGGGAACGCGGAAGTCGGCGCCGACCAGCCCGTCGCGATTGCCGGTGAATCCGGCCCACAGCCGACCTTGCCCGCCGGTGGCCGTGGTCTTGCGATAGAAGAAGGCGAACAAGTCGGTCGGCGCGAACGTTTGCAAAGAGCCGTCGACGGTGCGCGACTGGTTGCGACCGGTGCCAAAGGCGCCCCAGAAGCCCCCCTCATTCCCGTCCCAGACGATATAGCTGACCTCGGTCCGAATCTGCGAAAAGCGGGTGTGGGTGTAGAACTGGTCGTCGAGCCAGTCCCAGACGATGCCGCCTTGCAGCCCGTTGCCGTAAAACGGGCGGTGAAACATGCCCGCCGTCAAGAACACCTGATCGCGGCCGGCATCGGTGAGGCCCAACACCTGGCTGCCGGACAGATTGCTTTGCACGAAATTCCCGCCGACCTGGTAACCGATGGCCGCGGAGTGCCACAGCGAGCCGGCGAAGTTCACGCCTTCCTGGAATCCGAAGTTTCCGTTTTGTCCCTGATCCAAGCCGCCCTTGAACGCGTGCGTGCCCACGAACACCGACGACTCGTTCAGGAAGAAATACGGGAAGTAGGGCCCGATGCACCCATCCGTGACCGGTCCGAACGGCGCGTCGCCGCATTCATCGCCGAAGCCGCCGTAGCCGTCGCCGTCTCCCTCATACGCCATGCCGCTGCCGTCGTCGTAGGGGACGCCGCTGTTGACTATGCCGTCGACGGATTCGGGCTCGGGTTGCACAAGCTGCCCGCCGGGAGGCAACTCGTTCTCCACCACGGCTGACGCGCTGCGGTAGCGCGGACGACCACCCGCGCGAACGGCAGTGCCATCCCCTTCGACGATCACCTCGCGCTCGGGCAGCAAGGCGAGTGTGGGCTGGCGCGCCGTGCCGGCTCGTGTTGCCGTCCGCCGGTTCGGGTGCCACTCGTATCCGGTTGACTGGACCTCGGCGGCCGGTTCTTGTCGGCGGCGCTCCTCGCTCGCGATGGGCTGAGCCGCGCGGCGCGTGCGGACTTCGGCGGAGTCGTTGTTGGCTGCCGCCGCACGGGCGCCGGGCATGGACGGAGCAGCGGTCGCCCGAGGCGATGTCAGCGGCCGGCTGCCCGGTGGGCTGAGCTTGCGTGGCTCGGGCGGGCGACGGTTGGGCTGGCGTGCGTCGGCCGCGTACCAATCCGAACGGCGAACGTAGTCGCCCGGGTATTGTGCGTGCGCGGCGGAGCCGGCGCAAAAGACCAGCGCCACCCACAAGGGGACAAGCGCGGTCGAGGCCGTCGGTGCCGCCTGGCAGCGGTTCATCGTGTGCGTTACCTGGAAGCCCCCGGCGCAAAGCCGACCCCTGTCGTGCTAGCTAGGGAGCATCGTTGCAGCGTCACTATCGGAAATGTTGCGATCGGAACTTCCGTTAAAATCTTCGTGATCGGAAAGATTTTCCCAGACCACTCAATTTATGGGCATGGGACGGGCATCAGCACGAGCCGCCGAGGAGACTTCCTAACTAAAGCGAGCCACCGGGTTCATCCCGGCGGTCCGTCGAGCGGGTCGAGGCGCACAAGCCCATGGCTCTCCCAGCGTCGCGGCCAAGCATTCGCGATCAGGCGAGTTGGGAAGTTTAGAAAGAGAGGACCGAGGGGATAAACCGCTTGGGGGCTCGCAAGGGGGCCGTTGCTAGCTTACGAGAATGCGGCGGCAAGCGCCGCGTCAAGATCATCGCGCAGGTCCTCGAAGGCCTCGAGGCCGACGCTTACGCGGATCAACTCGTCGCTGATTCCGCCTGACCGGCGTGCCTCAGCGTCGTAGCTTGAGTGCGACATGGTGGCTGGCTGCTCGACGAGCGATTCCACCGCCCCCAGGCTGACGGCCAGACGGAAGAGCCTGGTGGATTCGACGAGGCGTTTGGCCTGTTCGAGACTGCCATCGATCTCGAAGCTCAACATCGCGCCGAAGGCGCCGTCCATCTGCCGGGCTGCCACGGCGTGGCCGGGGTGAGCGGCCAGGCCGGGGTATCGCACGCGCCGCACGCGCGGGTGCGCGGCCAAATGCTCGGCAATCCGCTGGGCCGTGCGAGACTGCTCGCGGACGCGCAATTCCAGAGTTTTTAGCCCCCGAGAACACAGGAATGCTTCCAGGGGCGCCATCACGGCGCCCGTGGCATTCTGAAGGAAATAGAGCCGCTCGAACAATGGCCGATCCTTCACCACCAGCGCGCCCCCTAACGCGTCGCTGTGGCCGCCCAGGTACTTCGTGGCCGAGTGCATCACGATGTCGGCGCCCAGCGAGAGTGGCCTGGTCAGCACCGGTGTGGCGAACGTGTTATCCACGCCGACCAATGCGCTGTGCCGATGCGCGAGCCCGGCGCAGGCTTCGATATCGGTGATCGACATCAAAGGATTGCCGGGGCTCTCCAGCCACAAGAGTTTCGTTTGGGGCGTGAACGCGCGCTCGAGCGCGCCCAGGTCGTCGGTGCGCACCGGCGACACGCGGATGCCCGCGCGATCGATCACTTTGTGCAACAGCCGGTACGTGCCGCCGTAGAGGTCGGTGCCGGCGACCACGTGATCGCCCGCGGACAAGAGCATCGTGACGCAATGCGTGGCGGCCATGCCCGTGGCGAACGCCAAGGCGCCGATTCCGCCCTCCAGATCCGCCAGCGTCGTCTCGAAGGCCTTGCGCGTAGGGTTGCCACTGCGCGAGTAGTCGAACTCGGCGTAGATGCCGGCGGCCGATTGCACGAACGTGGTCGCCAGGTGAATCGGCGGCACGACGGCGCCCGTCTCGCGGTCGGTCTGTTGCCCGACGTGAATGGCCCGGGTGCGAAATTGCATGGACTGTCTCATCTGATCTCAGGGACGGTGCGCGGGCGCCAACGCACGAGCGTCACCGGGGCGGAACCGCACCTGGAAAGTCTATCACGAAGAATGCGCACCGACTTGCGCAGCGGGCTCCTAAACGCGCCCTATGCCGGCAGCAACCGCGCGAAGGCGCTTTTGGATTGGTCGAGCAGCGACTTGTAGCAGGAGATCTCGATGTCCTCGCCCAGCAGCTCGACCTCGTAATCGCCGTCATAGCCGGCCTGCGCGAGCGCGGCGAGGATCTCGGCGAGTGGGATGTGCCCTTCCCCCAGCAGGCTGCGGTTTTGGTCCCTTTGAGGTGGCTCCTTGCTGTCGCCCAAATGGACGATGGCGATGTGTTTCGCCAGCCGGCGGACTTTGTCGACCACGTCGTCTTCGTGGCCGAAATAGTAGGTGTCGAAGGCCAGGCGGATCGATGGTTGACCGACCGCTTCGATCAGTTCCATCGCCCCTTCGAGACTGGTAAGGAACGTGCACTCCGCCGCGCAACTAGGGTGCATCGGCTCGATCGCCAGGCTCACCGATAGCTCGGTCGCCAGCGGCCCAAGCTCCGCAAGCGCGTCGCGGACCAGCCGCCGGGCATGGCCGTGCGTGTGACCGGCGCGGGCGCCGCTGTACACCACGACGCAGCTCGCGTGCAACTGATGGGCCAGGCGCAGGGCCTCGGCGGCGTCGTCCAGGCTCTCGCGGTACGTGCGACCATCGCTGCCGGTGAACCCCCCCGCCCACAGCAGGCTGGACACCGCCAGCCCACTTTCGCGCAACAGGTCGATGCCTTTTTCTTCGCCGTAGTCGGAGAGCTTCTGCCGCCACACGCCCACCGCCGGGATGCCGGCGGCCGCGTAGTGGGCGACGTCCTCCTCGAAGGACCAACGGTACGTCGTCATTTCGTTCATCGACAGTCGGGCCATTTCGACTGGCTCCCAAAAAACAGCCCGCTCTTCTTCTGCCGGCGCGTCCCCCGCGAAGCCGGTAGTATCGGAAACCGCGCCGGGCGTGTAAAGCGCCGCACTCGATTTGGGGCAGAGAAATTCGTCGAGACGATCGCGCGCGAACGCCAAGCAAGGGAATCGCGAAAACGCGAAAGCACGAAAAAGGCAGAAAGACGCGGAAGAGGCGCCCGAGAACACCCGCGCACGAGATGGCAGGCCACTCCCTACGCGTTTTGCCGGCACTTCATGTAGTAGCGCTGCACTTCGGCGACGCATGGGCGGCCATCGGGCGCGAGCACCGTGCAGCGGGCCTCGGCCGTTTTGGCCTTCTCGACGACGGCGCGGACGCGCGTCACGCCCCCCTCGCGAATGTCTTGCTCGATGTCGTCGCGCGTGAGTCTGAAACAACTGCACAAGGGCGCCTCGGCATCCTTCGGCCAGACGGGGTACCGCAGCCGGTCGATCGTGGCGACCCGCTCGAACGTGTCGAAATAGGCCACCTCGCACCGCGGGAAAGGGCAAAACCAGGCAGTTTCGGAAAGGTTGGTCAGAGCTTCCGGCACCAAATGCTCGCGCACGGCGGCCGCGCCGGCAGGCACCGCCAACGACCCGCACCGCGGACAATGCCGCTGGCCGGTGTCCTCTGGCTCGCGGATGAAGGCTTTGTTCATGGGTGCATGATAGCCGAAGCAGACGCATCCAGCATGCAGAGCGGAAGCGCGGACCTTCGTCAGGTGTGATTACTGGCCATCGTTGGCTTGCTCGAAGACGCGCCACCGCGACGGCGGCCAATAAATATGAGTGGCGACGCCGACCAGGTACTCGCGCGGCACCGCGTAGGGGGTATGCCGCGGCGCACCTCGCTCCCAACCGCGCGAGTCGCGGGAGCGCGCCGAAAAATCGCCCAGCACAAAGAACTCGTCCGCACCTAGAGTTACAGGCTTGCCCTCTTGCCCCCAACCCGGCCAACGGGGGAAGTCCAAGTTGAGGTAGTGCAAGTATTGCAAATGGGCCGGCTTTTCCAGAAGCTGTCCGTCGATCATCACCGCGCCGTCGACGATCTCGACCGTCTCGCCGGGCAAACCAACGAGACGCTTGACATACTGCTCCGTTGGGTCGTCGGGATAGTAAAAGGCAACGATGTCCCATCGCCGCGGCGCAACCAGCGTGGTGACCAAGAAACGATCGGGCGCGCCGTACGGAACGATTTGGTTCGGATACGCGGTGTCGTCCAGAAGAGTCCCGCAATGTGGACAGACGCCAACGGCCCAATCGGTTGGTTGTGTCGCCACCTGCCGAGACTGCATTCCTGCGTCGCGCGGCGCCAGGCGCACGGGCAAGCCACATTTCGTGCAGCGTGATGGCACCGTTCGTCCGGCGATGGCGGGCAGCATCGCATTGGTCGAACCGAAGAACGGTCGGACGAAGCGTGGGAGTGCACGTGACAGCAATTCGTTATAGCCCCAGCCGACTGTGAAGAACGCGGCAACGACCACAAGTCCGCGGCTCCACCAACGGCCCCACTGCCAGCGAGGCTCACGTCCGCAGCGGACCGCATCGACTAAGGCGATGATCGGCAGCAAAACGCTCGCGACGCACAGCACGACAAGGGCGAGTACCGGCGCGCGCTTGACAACGGCGGCGACCAGCGCCGTAGGAATGGCGACGATGACCGCGGTCCACAAGATGCCGCGGAGACATCGTCCCATCAGCAGATGTCCCAGACCGGGAAACGCCAGGCCCCCGAAGAACGCCGTCAAGCGCATCGCGCGATGCGTGGAAGGCGCTGGCGCGTCTGCGGCGATTTCGCTTGACATGGAAGCTGCCCAAGCAATGACGACCGGTGACTCGTTGATCGCCGGGCGATTATACACCTGTCTTCGGCCCACGCACCGCGGCCGCAAGGGCGCCTTCAAGCGTCGGGTAGCGGAACGCATAGCCCTCGCGCTGGGCCACGGAGGGCATCACGCGTTGCGACCCAAGCAGCACTTCGGCGAACTCGCCCACGGCCAGCCGCAATCCCAACGCCGGAACCGGAAATACTGCCGGGCGGTGAAGCGCGCCCGCGAGCACGCGGGTGAACTCGCGATTGGTCACCGGCGCGGGGGACACGGCATTGATCGGGCCGCGCAGGTTTTCGTTCTTCGCGGCATGGAGCAGGATGCCCACCACGTCGTCGACGTGTACCCAGGACATCCACTGCCGGCCGCTGCCCAGTCGCCCGCCCAGCCCCAGCCTGAAGGGAAAGAGCATCTTCTTTAGCGCCCCGCCGCCAGGGCCCAGCACCACGCCGAAGCGAGCGCAGACAGCCCGGACGCCGTGATTTTCTGCGGCCATGGCGGCGGCTTCCCAGGCGCGGCACACATCGGCCAGAAAGTCGTCGGCGGGCGCGGAAGTCTCGTCGAGCACCTCGTCACCCCGCGACCCGTAGTAGCCGATCGCCGAAGCCGACACCAAGACCCGCGGTCGGCGGTCGAGCGCCGCGAGCGCGCGCACAAGGTTGGCGGTCCCTACCACGCGGCTATCGCGGATGCGCTGTTTCTTGGCGGCCGTCCAGCGCCCTTCCCCCACGCTCTCGCCCGCCAGGTGGAAAACCGCCTCGACTCCCTCAAACGATGCGGACGGAGGAACATCCGCGAGCGGGTCCCACGCGTGGGCCTCGACGCCCGAGCGTTGCGCGCGGGCGCGAGCAGGATCGCGCGACAACACGACCGGCTGAGCAATTTCCTCAAGCAGCCGCCGACCGATGAACCCGGTTGCCCCGGTGACAAGGGCGCGCATCTGCTTTGTCCTCGGTACGCCACGCCGCGTGGCCGCGGCGGCTAAACGGGATGGCGGCTCGCGTCTTCTTCTTATTGCCTACTGCCCGCTTCCTCACCGCACGCGCGTCGGCAGGATGACCATCGGCAGACCCACCCATTGCAGCCGCCGCTGCAGCGAATAGGCCGTCTGATTGTGCAGCAGGCGGTGGTACCACGTGTCCTGCTCGAACAACAACTGCCCCGCGAAGAACACCACCTTGGGGTACTTCTTGGCGATCACCAGGCACAGCTCCTCGAGCTCGTGTACCGGCTCGGTGCCCACGGCCATGAACGATTCCGCGGGCACGCCCAGCCGCCGCGCCAGGTCAACGTACCGCGCTAGGGCGTCCTCGGTGTGATGCCGCAAATCGTCCACGGCCGCTGAGCCTTTGAAATTGCCCGAGTCGACGACCGCGACCGACAGGAAGACCATGTTCTTGAAGTGCCCGGGCGCGAAGCGCACGGCGTTCAGAAGCGTGTGTACTCCCAGCCCGCTGTATCCGCCCACCAGGATGGCGGCGGTGGGTTTGCTTGTGTCGACAGGCTCGTCGGTGGGCGTGTCGCTGGCGGAGATATCGCCGAGCGTTTCATCGAGCCGCCGCAACCGCTGAATGACCTGGTCATAGTGGCGTCGGGTGAGGAAGCACAGCCCGACGAGCACGCTCGTGACGGCCAGGGTCTTCCATCCCCCTTCGTGGAACTTCTCGAAAATCGTGACGCCCAGAATCGACAAGCACATGACGCCCCCCAGCGTGAAAAGCGCCATTCGCTGAGGCGCCAAGGGGTGCCGCCCGAGCCGCTGCCACCAATGGCGGCACATGCCGACCATCGACAGGGAGAACGTCAGGAATACGTTGATCGAGTACATGATCAACAGCGTCGAGACGTTGCCGCCGGTGTACAAGAGCGCCGCCAGCGCGGCGCCGCCCATGAGAAAGATGCCGTTGTGCGTGGCCAATCGTTCCGACAGATTCGAGAACCAGTGCGGCATCCAGGAATCGTGGGCCATGTACGCCAAGAGCTGCGGACCGCCGATGAAGCCGGCCTGCGCCGCCACGAACAGCAGGAGCGCTTCGGCGAAGACGGTGACCCACACAAAACCTGCGCCCAGCCAGTTCGATCCCAATCCCACATCAAAGGTGAAACGTTCGGCCAGGACCTGATTCATGGTGCGTTCCGGGTCGTGGCGCACGTCCAAGAGCAGGTAGGCGATCATCAACCCGCCGGCCGCGATCGACAGTGAGATGGCCATGTAGGTCATGGTCCGTTTGGCGGTGGCGACGCGGGGTTCGCGCATGACGGACATGCTGTTGCTGACAGCCTCGATCCCCGTATACGTGCCGGCGCCGAGCGTATAGGCGTGCAAGAGCAGTCCGAGCATGCCGAACAGGCCCAGGCCCGCGCCGATGTTCCCCCGCACTTCGTCGGCGACTTCCTGAATGACGGTCGTGCCACCTGTGATGTGCAGACCGATGCTGCCGGCGATCAATAAGGCGTGCGTGACCAGGAACACAAGAAAGATCGGCAGCAGGACTTTGACTGACTCCTTGATGCCGCGCAGATTCATGACGATCAGCGCGATGATCGTCAGCACCTCGGTCTCGATCTTCCAGGAATACAGCCGCTCGGGCAGGATGCCGAACAGGGCGTCTCCCGCGGCGGCGATCGAGGTCGTGACCGTCAACACGTAGTCGACCAGTAGCGCGCAGCCGGACACGGCGCCCACGGGCGCCCCCAGCAGCTTCGAGGCCACCAGGTATCCCCCGCCACCGCTGGGGAATTCCTCGATGATGTGCCGGTAGCATGCCGAGATCACGAGCACCGTCACGATCGTGGCCAGCGAGAGGAAGATCGCGAGGAAACGATGGTCGCCCAGATTTGCAAATGCCTCGGCGGGGCCATAGCAAGAGCTGGACAGGCCGTCTGCGCCCAGGCCGACCCAGGCCAGGAAGGCCACCAGCGACACGTGGTGGAAAACCGACGTGTCCTCCAAATCGCGCGGCTTGCCCACCAGCAGCGTCTTCACGCGCTCTTGCAGGCGTCGTTCGGCCGATTCGGCGGGCGCGCCGATTTCCGTGAAGATCGGTCCGCCAGGAGGAGCAGCAGGCGGCTCTGCCGGCGCCGCCGGCGGCGCGTCGCTCGATTCGGCCGCGATCACTTGCGCGACTTTGCCGGCAATGGCCGGTGAGGCTGTCGGTGCGGGCTTGGGCGCGGCATCCGTTTGCGTTTTGGACGAGGAGGGTTCCTCGGAGAGTTCGCTCATGAATTTGTGGCGCGGCCGTCTGGGATGAAAAGGGGGAGGGCAAGCTCCCCATGTCGGGCGCGGGCTGGATTCTAGCCTACGCCAGCGACTGATCGCAACGTGCCGTCGGCTCGCCGACAGGGCCATTCTGTTTTTCAAAATGGCGAGGCGGGAAAATGGGACTGGCTCCGAGCATAAACAGCGCAAGTCCTTTCAGACCAACGTTGCGTCTCGGTGCCTGTCCCACTTTCCCGCCGGTGCGCCGCCGGCAAGCCGCGCCGCGTGGCTGCGGCGGCTAAACGGGATGGCGGCTCGCGTCTTCTTCTTACTGCCTACTGCCCCCGGCCGGCTGCCCGCCTCCTCACCGCACGCGCGTCGGCAGGATGACCATCGGCAGGCCCACCCATTGCAGCCGCCGCTGCAGTGAGTAAGCCGTCTGATTGTGCAACAGGCGGTGGTACCATGTGTCCTGCTCGAACAGCAACTGCCCGGCGAAGAACACCACCTTGGGATATTTTTTCGCGATCGCCAGGCACAGACTCTCGAGTTCGTGTACCGGCTCGGTGCCGACGGCCATGAACGATTCCGCGGGCACGCCCAGCCGCCGCGCCAGATCGACGTACCGCGCTAGGGCATCCTCGGTGTGACTGCGCAGGTCGTCGACGGCGTCCACTCCCTTGAAATTGCCCGAGTCGACCACGGCGACCGACAAGAAAACCATGTTCTTGAAGTGCCCGGGCGCGAAGCGCACGGCGTTCAGAAGCGTGTGTACTCCCAGCCCGCTGTAGCCGCCCACCAGGATGGCGGCGGTGGGTTTGCTCGGATCGACGGGTTCGTTGGTGGGCGTGTCGCCGGCCGAGACCTGGCCGAGCGATTCGTCGAGCCTGCGCAACCGCCGGACGACCTGGTTGTAGTGTCTTCGCGTGAGGAAGCACACGGCGACCAGCACTCCGGTGACGGCCAGCGTGCGCCAGCCTCCCACGTCGAATTTCTCGTAGATCGTGACGCACAGAATCGACACGCACATGGCCGTGCCGAACGAGAATAACGCCAGCCTGCGCCGCCACAGGGGATGTTCGCCGCGCAACTGCCACCAGTGGCGGCACATGCCGATCATCGACAGCGAGAACGTCAGGAAGACGTTGATGGCGTACATCACAAGCAGCATTCCCACGCTGCCGCCGGTGTACACCAGGGCGATGAGCGCGGCGCCTCCCATCAACAAGATGCCGTTGTGCGTCGCGAGCCGTTCCGAAAGGTTCGAAAACCAGTGCGGCATCCACGAGTCGTGCGCCATATTGGCCAGCACCCGCGGCCCGTCGATGAACCCAGCCTGGGCCGCCACGAACAACAAGAGCGCCTCGGCCAGCATCGTGACCCACACGAAGCTTGCGCCCAGCCAACCGGATCCGAGGCCCACGTCCGTGGCGAACTGCTCGGCGAGGGCCTGATTCATCGTGGTCTCTTCGGTCGGCTGCACCTGCAAGAGTAAAAACGCCAGCATCAAGCCGCCCGCCGTGATCGCCAACGAGAGCGCCATATAGGTCATCGTTCGCTTGGCCGTGGCCACGCGGGGCTCGCGCATGACGGGCATGCTATTGCTGACGGCCTCGATGCCGGTATAGGTGCCCGCCCCCAACGTATAGGCGCGAAACAACAGGCTCAGCATTCCAATCAAGCCCAGCTCACCGCCGACGCTGGTGCGGACCTCGTGCACGACGTTCTCGGCGACCGTGCTGGTGGCGCCGATGTGCAAGCCGATGCTGCCGGTGATCAGCACGGCATGCGTCACCAGGAACACGATAAAGATCGGGAGCAGGATCTTCACCGATTCCTTGATGCCGCGGAGGTTCATCACGATCAACAGGACGATCGCCAAGAGCTCCGTCTCGGTCTTCCACGAGTAGAACCCCTCCGGCAGAATGCCGAACAGGGCGTCCCCGGCCGCGGCGATCGACACGGTCACCGTGAGCACGTAGTCGACCAATAGCGCGCAGCCCGACACGACGCCCACCGGCGCCCCCAGCAGCTTCGAGGCCACGAGGTATCCGCCGCCGCCGCTGGGGAACTCCTCGATAATGTGCCGATAACAGGCCGAGATCACCAGCACCGTCACGATCGTGGCTATCGACAGGAACACGGCCAGGTAGTGATGCCCCTCGAGATTGACGAAGGCCTCGGCCGGGCCGTAACAGGAGCTGGACAGGCCGTCGGCCCCCAGACCGACCCAGGCCAGAAACGCCACGAGCGACACGTGATGGAAGATCGACGTGTCCTCCAGGTCGCGCGGCTTGCCCACGAGCAGGGTCTTGACCCGCTCCGGCAATCGGCGCTCGGCCGATTCGTTTGGCGCGCCGATGGTGGTGACGATCGCCCCCTCATCCTCCGCCGATGTGTGGCCCGGCGGGGTGTCGCCTGCCTCGGCGGCGATTACCTGGGCGGCCTGCCCGGCGATCGGCAATGGGCCACCGCTCGTCGGCACCGCGCCTGGATCGGGCTGCGATGAAGCAGACGAAGCAGGTTCCTCGGGGGGTTCATTCATGAACGTTGCTGTGCGCCCGCGCAACTGTGCGGCGCGCCGATCCATAGGTTCCGCGAAGAAAAGCAGTTCGACGCGATCCGTTCCCACGATCCCCGGGGCGGGCTGTGTGCCGCGCCCGAAGGGCCCTGGGGCCGCCTGGTGAAACAGTCACTGAAGGCGGGCTTTCGGCCGCTCGATTGCTACATGGCGTGGCGCCCTGCGGTGACAAAAAGAATGCCTCGCTTTTCGGGCGAGGCGAACGTCGTCGCGTTTCTGACGCGGCGATGAATTCTAGCTTTGACGCCGCGCGGCCGCAATCCGCCGTCGCTGGCGAGGCACCTTAAGTGCCGCTCGCCGTGCGGGTTAACGCGGGCACCGACACCGCCGCGGCGCGCTCATTCGGCGAGCGTCACGGCTTCTTAGCCAGCAGTCCCCGGCTTTCCAGCCACGTGGCCAGGCACTCGGGCCACGTGGACAGCACCGGGTTTTTCCGCGCGAGCCCCACGCCGTGCGGCCCCGATTCGTAGATGTGTAACTCGCCGGGCACGCCCGCGCGGCGCAACGCCTGAAAGAACATCAAGCTGTTCTCGGCCGGCACGCCCTTGTCGGCCGCGGTGTGGAACAAGAACGTCGGCGGCGTCCGCTCGGTGACCTGCTTCTCGTTCGATAGGTTGTCGATAAGCGACTGTGGTGGATTCTCTCCCAGAAGATTGTCGCGCGAGCCGCGGTGCATGTATTCGCCGCTCATCGCGATCACGGGGTACGCCAGGATCGCGAAGTCGGGCCGGCAGCCGGCGCGGTCGATCGCGTCGGCGGCGCTCGCATTGCCGTCGTCGAAGTGCGTGGCCACGGTCGAGGCCAGGTGCCCGCCGGCCGAAAAGCCCATGATCCCGATCCGCGCCGGATCGACGCCCCACTCGGCCGCCTTCGAGCGCACCAGCCGCACGGCCCGTTGCGCGTCGCTCATAGGCGCCGGGTGATGGTAGCGCGGCGCCAGCCGGTAGCGGAGCACCACGGCCGTGACGCCCAGCTCGTTGAACCACTGGGCCACCTCGTGCCCCTCGTAGCTCATCGCCAGTCCGCGATAACCGCCGCCGGGGCAAACCACGACGGCGCCGCCACCGGCCGTCTCCGCGGGCGCTCGGTGCAACCACACGCACGGCTTGTCGGTGTCTTCGCTCCCCACGGCGCCCGGCGCCCCGTCCGGCCACAGCAAGATCTGCGGCGTCTCGGCGGCAACGGAATGCGAACCCACGATGAACAGGACGGCCGAAGCAACGGCCGCCAGACGATGCACGGTAAAGCACGGGTTCATAGGATGCTCCTGAGTTGAACTCTTGATTGCAAGCGAGCGAACGGAGGGCGAGGCTCCCGCCGAGCCGTTGTGCGTCATTTTTGACCGTGCGGCTCGGCGGGAGCCTCGCCCTCCCTTCCGCGGTGAACTCGAAGGTCTAATCGCTCACCAATTCCACGCGGCCCCAGAAAGCGAACTCGTTCTGCCAGCCGGTGGCCTGGTTCACGAGCTCGATCGCCACCTTCTCGCCGGCGAAGCGCGTCAGGTCGATCGGCATCACGAGCCAGCCGTCCGGCGCCGTTTTAGGGCTCACATCGCTCTCGGCTAGCGAACGCCCGTTGGCGCGGGCCACGAACCGCCAGTCCCCTTCGGCATGATGCGAGACTTCGACAATCAAGCGCGTCTTTCGCCCCTCCGGCACGTCGATCGTCGCTTCCAGCACGCACGGCCGCTTGGGCCCGATCGGATGCGTGCGGAGCACGCCGGCTCGGCCGCGATGTTCGGCCACGATCGCCACGCCGCCCGTGCCCGACCCTTCCACCGCGAAGCCGGGCGCCACTTCGGCCACGATGTCGGCGAAACGATCGGGATCGGTCGCTTCGCGCGGCTCGGGCGCGCTAGTGCCCGGCAGCCGCCGTGCCGCCGGATCGTCGGGCGGTCGATCGAGCGCGAGGAACGCGAAAAGGTTCATGAGCTCGTCGGGCTTCAGTTGCTTTTCCAGATCCTCGGGCATGAGCGATAGCTTGCTCGTCTCCATCTCGGCGATATCGTCGCGGGGGATCGTTTCCAGCTTGCCCCCTTGCTGTTTGAGCACTACGCGTTGTGGGCCGTCTTCCACGGCCAGTCCCGTGAGGATGCGGCCATCGTCAGTCACGACGGTGCGCGCCTGGTAAGCGGCGCCAATCACCAGGCTAGGGTCCAGAACGTTGGACAGCAGTTGCTCGAACGAGCCACGGCCGTTGACCGTGATATCCGGCCCCACGTCCTGTCCTTGCCCGTAGATCTTGTGGCAATTGCCGCACACCTTATGGAACACGGCCTGGCCGGCGGCCGCATCGCCGGGCGAGCGGCGAATCGCCTGGCGGATGCGGGCAATCGCTTGTTCGCGCGCCGGGTCGCGCTCGGTGCGGGTCGCGCCCCAGATGGCCTTGGCCTGCCGCCGCAACTCTTCGTCGCCGCCGAGCATCATCCTGTGCGCCTGGTTGGCGTTCACGACGCTGCTGTCGACCGTTCGCTCGCCGATGGCCGCGAGCAGCTTGCGACTCCACGACGTGCGGCTCGACAAGAGAACGGCGCCCTGCGCGTGGAGCTCAGGCGCTATCCGCCGCCAGTTGGCGAGCACCACGTCGGCCACCCGATCGTCGTCCAATCGCGACAACGTCGCCAGCGTTCGCCTTCGCAGTTCTACGCTGCACTGCTCATCGACGATTAGCGCTTCGATCGTGGCCAGCAACTCGGGATCGCGGGCGGCGATCAAGGCGGCAAGCGCCTGTTCGCGAACCGAGTCCGGATGCCGGGCCGACGCCAGCACGCGCCGCACCGCCGCAACTCCCGCCGGATCATTCCACGCGACGGCTACGAGTGCCGCGTCCAGGTAGAGCGGGCCGTCGGAGGAACCGGCCAACAGCGGCGCCAGAAGCGGCTGGCACGCCTTCCGCAAGCGATCGAGGTTCTCGCCGGCGATCTCGCGCGACTCGATTTTGGCCGCGATTTGTGCCAGGCACAGCCGCACGACGGGGGCGCCGGATGCCGCGTCGTCCAGGTAGAGCCGCATGAGGCGGGCCACTGGCTCAGCGTCCAAGGGGGCGCAGGCCAAGAGCCGCTCGACGGCCCGCGGCACGACGAGCGCGACGGCCGCCGACCGGCGACGCTCGCCCACCGCTAGCGCGGCAACGAACCGGTCGCCTTCTTGCTCCAGTCGCGGGTGCAGGTTCTGCCAGACGATGTGCGGGATCAGCCGATCGCCGTCGGAACCGGCCAGCACGTCGACTAGCAATTCCATCGGCTCCAGTCCTTCGATCCGTGTCGCCGCGATGGCCACTTGCAGACGGACGTCGGGCGACGGATCGCGCGCTAGCGCCACGATCGACCGGCGAAGCGACGCGTCGATCTCGCCGGCGCCGGCAGCCGCCCGCACGCCCCAACCGCGAAAGCCCGCGTCCGCGTGGGAGAGCAGCTTGGCGTGGAAGCCGGCGTCCAAAGGTCCGCAGCCGACAAGCGCCCATAGCGCGTGCATCCGCTGGCTGCGCGGCGCCGCGTCGTCGAGCACCAGCCGGGCGAGCTGCTCCCGCGTCCGCGGCGCGTTCCGCTCCCACAAGAGCCGCTGCGCCGCGTCGCGGAAAAAGACGTTCCCGCTCGCCAGCCGCGCGATCAATTGCTCGCCGCTCTCCTTGGCCAAATCGAATTGCCCGGCGCGGGGCGTCTGGTGGTAGCGAACGCGATACAGCCGGCCGCGGCCGCGGTCGATCCCCTGCGGGTCGCGCCGCGCGTCCTGATAGCAGTGGTACCGGTCGTACCAGTCGAGCACGTACAGGCAGCCGTCGGGGCCCGTCTTCTGCACAACGGGCATGAACCAGGCGTCGTTGGCCGACAGGAAGTCCGTTTGCGCTTCGCCGACGTACGTCGAGCCGTCGCGCGATAGCGCGTCGCAGTTGACGCAGTTGCCGTGGATGTTGCCCATGTACAGCTTGCCCCGGTATTCGGCCGGGTAGGCGTCGCTGTCGAAATAGTGGATGCCGCAATAGGCGGCTTGCTGGTGGGCGTGCTTTACGATCGACTCGATCTTCCACGTGAACGGCGGGTACGCGCCCGCCTGCCGGTGGTAGTAGCCGGTTTGCGTGAGGTGCCACAGGTGATCGATCACGCACGCGCTGACAAACGCGCTCCCCTCCGCGTCCCAGGCGATGCCCCACGGGTTGCTCGTGCCCTCGGCGAATAGCTCGAACCGCCGCGTGCGGGGGTGGATGCGGAACATGGCGGCGGTGAAGCGATATTCCCGGCCGTCCTGTTCGACGCGGCTGCGGTTGAACACGCCGTTGAGCCCATACAGCCAGCCATCGGGGCCCCAGGTGAGCGAGTTGGGCAGCTCGTGCACGTCGTCGCGGCCGAAGCCGGTCACGACCACTTCGCGGCGATCGGCCCGGCCGTCGCCGTCGGTGTCTTGCATGAATAGGATGTCGGGCGAGTTGGCGACCCACACGCCGCCGGCGCCCACGGCGATGCCGGAAGGGATGTTCAGACCGTCGGCGAAGATCGTGAAGCGATCGGCGCGGCCGTCGCCATCGGTGTCTTCCAGCACCTTGACGCGGTCGCGGCCCGGGCCGGCGTCCAAGCGCGGATATTCAAGGCTCTCGGTGATCCAGATGCGGCCGCGCTCGTCGAACGTCATCGCCACGGGATTGACGATGTCCGGCTCCGCCGCCACCAGCTCGACCGTGAACCCCTCGGGCACGGTCATCCGCGCGATAGCCTCGGCAGGCGACAGGGCGGGGCCCGGCGGCTTGCTCTGCCCGTGCGGCACCGGCGGCTGATTCTGCGCGAAGGCGGCTGAGCAAAGACAAAGAGCGCAAAGGGTGGCTGGGGCGAATAGCAGCGGTGGTTTTCGGGAGGGCGAGGCTCCTGCCGAGCCGAGCGCCCCATGTCGGGTCGCGGCTCGGCAGGAGCCTCGCCCTCCCGATCGTTTCGCGCTGTGCTTTGCACTGGCGGAGCCAGTAGCACACGGAGTGAGCGGTCTCAAGAATCGGACGTTCATTGGCCCGCCGCTGCTGGCACGGGGTTAGTGAGCGACGACAGGTACGCCAGCAGGTCGGCCGCGTCCTGCGCGGTGATCTCTTGCAGCACCAGCTCCGGCATCAAGGATTTTGTCTGCGGTTGCACGCTGGCGACTTCGTCAGCGGGGACGCGGATCGCCTTGCCCTCGACGTCCTTGAGCACGATTTCCTTGTCGTCGCGCTTCTCGATGAAGCCGGCGTGGACCTGGCCGCCCGTCGTCTCGACGAGGTACGCCACGTACTCCGGCGCAATGGCCTTCGACGGTTCGAGGATCGTCTCCAAAAGCGTCGCCCGCTCGTACTTCTTGCCGATCTGGCTGAGGTCGGGGCCGATCGTGCTGCCGAAGCCGTTGACGCGGTGGCAGGCCTTGCAGCGGGCGGCCGAGCTCTTGAAGAAAATCTGCCGCCCCCGGTCGTTGTCACCAGCAAGCGCCAGGATGTCCTCGGCCCGCACCGATGCGCCCAGCCGCTTGGGCCGCTGGGCCTCGGGCACAAATCGCTCGTACAGGACGCGGATGTTGGAATCGGCGTGCTTCGTGGCCTGGGCGATCACGTCTGTGCGCAATTCTTCGCTGAGCACGCCCTCGTCGATCAGACGCAACAGGACGAGCGAGCCGGCCACGCTCGCCATCGATCGCTTGATCGCCGCCGCCTTCTGCGCATCGGGCGTGTCGGCCGATGCGAGCATTTTCTTCACCGCGGCCCAGGACTGCATCTCGACCAAGGCCTCGAGCGCCGCGGTGCAAAGCGGTTCGCCGTTCTGCGACACCAGCGTCTCGCACGCCGCGGCCACGCCTTCGGTCCGCAAGTGGGCGGCGACCTGGATGGCGCGGGCGCGGACATCGCCGGCCAGGTCGCGCGAGTGGGCCAACACGAGCATCGTGGTGCCGAAGCGCCGCAGGTTGCGCTCGTCCACCAGATCGATGGCGGCCGTGCGCATGCCTGGTTCGGCCAAGAGTTGCGCCACGCCGGAGGCAAAGTCCGGCCGCTCGGCCAGCTCCTTCCAGTCGTCGGCCAGGTTGCGCGAAACCGACCGAAGCGCCGTTCGCCGCAGCTCTTCCGGCGCCGCGCGGTCCACGGCGACCGCCAGGACGGCTTTGCCGGCCTCGAGCGAGTCGACCGTGCTCAACCGCGCCAGCAGCCGCGCCCGGCCCGCTTCGTCCAGATCGGCGCGGGCGATGCCTTGCACCAGGAAGCCGGCCGCCCGGTCGGGGTCGAGCACCTGCACCAGGTCGACCGTGTCGAACGACAGCAGGCCGGCGGCCGCCAGAGACTTCGCCAATGCGAGCTTGCGATCGCCGGCCGCGACGTGGATCGCCTCCAACAGATAGCGGTCCGTTCCGTCGTACATCGAGGCGAGCTTCAGCAATGCGGCATCAGCCCGCTCACCGCGCAGGTTGCGCAACGCCAACAGCACCTCGCGGCGGACCTCGACCTCCGGATCGTCCGCCATGCCGAGGATCGACCCGTCGTACTCGTCGCCATGCCGTCTGAGGATGCGGACGGCCAGCGCCCGGAAACGGCCCGACGGGCTCTTGAGCTGTTCGATCACCACCCGCCGCGCGTCGCCGCCGATGCGGTCGAGCACCCACAAGGCGCGGGCGCGATAGTTCGGGTCTTCCGCCGTCAGTAGCGCGGTCAAGGCCGGCACGCTTGCCGCGCCCTCGGCCAACAAACGCTCGCGGGCCAGAAACTGCGTGGCAAGGTTCGGGTTCTTCAAGCCGCCAATCGCGTCCTCAATCGTGGCGAAGGGACCGGGCTTGCCGACTCGCGTTAGCTTCTTGCCCGAGGGGCGCAACAGAAAGATGCGCCCCTGGTTGGGATTGTTATAGGCGTGGCCGCCGACGCCGCCGTCGTACCAGTCGGAGACGTACAAGCTGCCGTCCGGAGCGGCGCAGATGTCGTCGGGCCGAAAGTAGTCGTCCCCCTGGCTGGTGAGGATGTTCTCGCTCGCCGCCCGCATGCCCGCGCCTGCGTTCTCGTGCGGGTAAACCCTTACCTCGCGCGGGCCGGCGTCGGTGTGCAGCGGGGCGTTCTTCAAGTGCGGGCCGAAGGCGTCTCCTTCGTAGAAACAGATCCCGCACGGCGAGCCAAAGCCGGTCACGAGCGTCGCCGGCACGTAGCCCGGCACGTGACCGCGGAAATGCCAGTGCTCGCCAAAGGGCGTGCCGGGCGGGGCCTTCGCCGGCGGGCGGCCGAACCACCCGTAGTTGCCGCCCTCCATGAGCCAGCAGATGCGGGCGCTGAAGTTGCCATCGTTGTCGTTGTCGCTCAGGAACGGCTCGCCGAAGGAGCTGACGCACGGCTCGTAGGGATTGCGGAAATTGACGGCCACAAGCTCGAGCTTGCCGCCGTCCAGCTCGCCGCGCATACAAGCGCCCCACTTGTAGGCGATCTTGCCGCCGTCGCTGCCGGTCACGTCGAACCCGGTGTCTCCGTGCGACATCCACCACTTGTGATCCGGCCCCAGCACCAGGCTGTGCGCGCCGTGGTCGTGATTGCGGCCGCCGAAACCGGTGAGCAGCTTTTGCGGCGGGCCGTCGGCCTTCAGGTCGCCGTCCTTGTCTTCGTAGACCCACAGGTCGGGGCTCGTGGCGACGTAGACCTTCGGCCCCGCGACGCAGATGCTCATGGGGCCGAACAGCCCATCGGCGAACACCGTGGCACGGTCGGCGCGGCCGTCGCCGTCGGTGTCTTCCAGCACCTTGATCTTGTCGGCCGGTGGTTCTTTGACCGCGGCGCGATACCACTGGATCTCGGCCACCCACACCCGGCCTTGCGTGTCGACGTCGATGGCCGAGGGGTTGGTGATCAAGGGCTCGCTGGCATAAAGCGAGACGTCGATGCCGGCAGCCGGCTCGAGCGCGGCAAGCTCATCTTCCGGCGACTTCTGGGCGGGGGCCGGCGACACCAGGGCCAGCAGTGCCAGTACGATCGCACCGGCATTCACGATCGCTCGTCGAACGGGCATCGGCGGGGTGTCCTGACGGGTGGCGTGGCGGCGAAATTGGCGGGCGGACGATCGGGTCGCGGGATCGGTCGGCAAAGGGCCTATTTTAGCCTGCGCGACCTGGCGCGGGCAATTCGCCGCCGTTACCGCGCAGGGCCATTCACAGATTCAAGCTTGCCGGCGGCGCACCGGCGGGAAAGTGGGACAGGCACCGAGACGCAACGTTGGTCTGAAAGGACTTGCGCTGTTTATGCTCGGAGCCAGTCCCATTTTCCCGCCTCGCCATTTTGCCCTCCTTGGCGATCTTGGCGTCCTTGGCGGTTCCCATTTCGTTCTCATGCTTGCGGGACGGCGTAAGGAACCGCCAAGAACGCCAAGGAGGTCCTTGAAGACGACGCCGCCAACGGCCGACGCGCGATATCGTGCCGCTGGAAACAAGAGGGCAACCCAAGCGACCCTCGAGCGGATTCGCCAATTCGTCCGCGGGCGCTGACGAGCGTGGGAGACTGCGGGCGGTTGCGGCGGTTTCCCGTTCTTCACCGATCGAGCTGCTCAAGCACGCTCTTGGCCGCCTCGGTGCCGGCGGCGGCCGCTTCGGCCAGCATTTGGCGGCCCCGCGCCGCGTCCCCCTGATTGTCGATCGCCAGAAACGCTCCGATAAACACTTTCGAGTTGGCGTCGTCATCCGCCAGCCACCGGTCGGCCAGCGCCACGGCCAGGTCGGCGGTCATGTCCTCGTTCTTGTACTTCTGGTTCTTGCCTTGCTCGCGGACCGTGATGACGTCGCCTCGCACGCCGACAACGACCACCGTCTGGCCGTCGATCGAAAGCTCTTCGGTTCCCTTCAGCCCTCTTTTGCATTCGTCCACGGCGTGCCAGAATTCGCCGATGACTTGCCGCACGCGCTTGGCCGCGTTGACCTCGGCCACCAGCTCGCGCGACGACGCGTCGAGAAGCGCCAAATCGAGCTGCTCGTCGGCCCGATCCAGCGCGCGCTCGGCCAAGGCCTTGCGGGCCGCGGCGATCGACTTCCGCACCGCCTCGCCGCGCTTGGGGTCAAGCGTGGGCACGTCCGCCTCTGGTTTGTCGGCGGGCCGGGTTGTCGGCGGCATGGGTTTGTCATCGGGGGGCGGCACATCCGGCTTCGACTTCGACGCCTGCGGGGTGTCCGGCATTGCCTCGTCAGACGGCGCCTCGGTCGATCTCGCCGGCCTCGATCGCGGACGGGTCGTGGCTTCGCCAAGCGGCGGCGACTTGCTCTGGTGCGGCGCCGCGCCCCTGCCGGCATCGCGCCTTGCCGCCGGGCTAATGGAATCCGGCGCGGCGTCGCCAAGGCTCTGCCCGCGCGGCCGTTCAACCATCCACAGCCCAACGGCGGCCAGCGCGATCAGCAGGCCGGCTGCCGCGCCGACGATCATCGTTTGCGGCCCGCGCTTCTGCGCGGCGCGATTCCGCGTGGCTGCCCGTCGCGTGGCGGGCATTGAAGCAACAGCGGATAGGTTCACCGCAGCGATAGATTCCGGCGCCCCTTCGACGACCGCAGCCGCCATGCACGCGGATTCCCCATTCTCGAGGATGGGCATGGTCACGCCCGGACTCGCCGTGGGCGCCAAGTTCGCAACGGGCACGTTGGCGGGCGCCGATACGAGTCGCGCCACCGGAATGGCCGGCGATCGGCCCGGCGCGCCCTCCGTATCGGGCGACAGTAGGACAACCGGGCTCGACCCGAGCGGGACGCCGCTCGGAGCGGGCGTCGTGACGATCGGCCGAGCGGCGTCTGACGAATCGTCGCCATCGGCAGCGCATGCCGCCAGATCGACCGCCCGCGGGGGCAAGACGGGGGCAGGGCCGGCCGCGGCGCGAGGTGGCATGATCGGACCGGGATCGCTCTCCGCGGCAGCCGGCGATCGCGACGGCGTGCTGCGCTGCTGCGTATGCGGCTGGACGCGCGTCATCCGCGGCAACTGCGCGTCGTACAAGACCTTCGCGCTCGGCGTGGTCAAAATGGCCCGGGCATCGGCCACTTCGCCCGCCAATCGTCGGGCGGCACTGGCCTGCGGGCCGGTCAGGCGCGGCGTGAGCAGCCCCATTTGCCGCTGCGCAGCGGCGCGAATCCGTGCCACGTCGGGCTCGAGCGGAGGCAGGCCCAAGAGCGCATAGTAGTCGGGCGGTCGAGGCCCCGGCGGCAGGCCGAGCAAAGCCACGTAGATATCAGGTCCCTCGCTCAACGGATGCCTCGCCACGAAAGCATGCCCCGTACGACGTTGAGTTCTGGTGTGCTCGATTTTGATTATGAGCGCCGCCTTGCCCCCCCACAAGCTGGAACCGACCCGTCGGGCGCCAACCAGGGCCATTCACAGATTCAAGCTTGCCGGCGGCGCACCGGCGGGAAAGTGGGACAGGCACCGAGACGCAACGTTGGTCTGAAAGGACTTGCGCTGTTCATGCTCGGAGTCAGTCCCATTTTCCCGCCTCGCCATTTTGAAAAACAGAATGGCCCTGGGGCGCCAACCTCTTTGGTTGGAATCGTGATGCCGCCGGGGCTATCATGTCGCCGGACTAGAAATCCACGCGCCTGGGGCGAAGCTCACGGAAAACATGGCAAACATTATGCGCCATCAAGCCGGCAAACGACCGAGTCCGGTCCCGTTTCTGCTGCTGGCGGCCGCCGTGGCAGTCGCCGTCGCGCCGCGGAGAGCGGGCGCCGTAGAGCCCGCGCCGCTCACGGTCATGACGTTCAACTTGCGTTACGCCAGCGACCGGCCGCCGAACGCCTGGCACCAGCGGCGGCCCGTCACCCGCGCGCTGTTGGAAGAGGTACGGCCGGACATCGTCGGCACCCAAGAGGGGCTCTATCAGCAGGTCAAGGACATTGAGTCCGACCTGGCGGACTACGCCTGGATCGGCCTGGGGCGCGACGGGGGTAGCCGCGGCGAGTTCATGGCCGTGTACTATCGGCGCGACCGCTTTGAGCCACTGGCGTTCGACCACTTCTGGCTATCCGACACGCCGGAGCGCATCGGCAGCTCGACCTGGGGCAACAGCAACCGGCGGATGGTCACCTGGGTCCGCTTCCGCGATCGCCGCGCAAACCATGAGTTCTACTTCTTCAACACGCATTTCGATCACCAGGTGCAAGAGGCGCGGGAGAAGAGCGCGGCCCTGCTGCTCAAGCGCGTCGCGCAGTTGGCGACTCCCTTGCCGGTCATCGTGGTGGGGGACTTCAACGCGGCGGCCGAGGCCAATCCGGCGTACGACACGTTGGTCGGCGCGGATGGTTTTGCCGATACTTGGAAGACGGCCGACAAGCACGGTGAAGCGATCGGCACGTTCCACAACTACGCGGGCCCCAAACCGGACGGCCAGCGCATCGATTGGATCCTCACGCGCGGGCCGGTCCGTGCCCTGTCCACGTCGGTCGTGACGTTTGCCCAGGAGGGGCAATACCCCAGCGACCATTTTCCGGTGGTGGCCACGCTGGCGTGGCAGACGAAAACGAAGTAGCAAGCAGATGGCCGCGGGGCGGAGCGAGGTACGCGAAGGACATGCGTGGAGCGTTACGGCGCAAAAAAGAAGCCCCCGCAGGTGGGGCAGGAACCTGCGGAGGCCAGATTGCCGGGAGCAAGCTCTCAGCAATTACCCCCAAGTATGCGCGCGAAATCCGTCAGTGCAATACCCTGGCAAAAAAAAATCCGATTGATTACCAAATTGTAAATTACGCGGCATGTGGGGGCGCCGGGCGAACCCCCCCTCATACGTGGTGGCGCCAATCGGGAAACCTGTCGACAAGCTTTGCACAGGTGGCGTCGCTACCATCCATGACGCGTCGGAGCCGGGCGTTTATGCGCTGCGTCGACGAGCCTACTGAAATCGACTGTTCGGCGTTTTTGCACGTCGCGGCGCGCATCGTGCTAGGCGCGGCCATAGCGCGGGAGGCACTCGAATGACCAAGGTCCTCATGCCGATCGGCGACGCAAGCGAAGTGCTGGACACGATGTACGCTTTCTTCCGCTTGCCGGAAGACGGCTTCGAGGTGGTCACCGCCGGACCCGAGGCCCGGCTTTATCACCTGATGATGCACGAGATTCCCCCGGCGGCCGATCCACCGTGGGACATCACGCGCGAGTCGCCCGGGTATCACCTGGCGGCCGCCGTGGCCTTCCGCCAGGTCGACCCTCGGCAGTATGCGGGCTTGTTTCTTTCCGGCGGGCGCGCGCCGGAGTATCTCCGCTACGATCAACATCTGCTGGCCGCCACGCGGCACTTCTTCGAGGCCAACAAGCCCGTGGCCGTGCTGTGCCATGGCATCGAGATCCTGTCGGCGGCCGATTGCATTCGCGGCCGCACGGTGACGACGATCGCCAAGTGCGCGCTCGACGCCGAGCAAGGGGGCGCGCGGTACGTGGACCAGCCGTGCGTGGTCGACGGCAACCTGGTCTCGGCCCGCGGCTGGCAAGACAACACGCCGCTCTTGGCGGCGTTCGTGCGGATGCTGAAGGAAGCGACTGCGATTGGCGACTAGCAACTAGCCGGAGCTAACGCCCGCGAAATGCTTCTTTCCAACCGTGACAGTCCGAAGAGGCCGTCCCGCGGGCGTTTAGCTCCGGCTAGTCGCTAGTTGCAGTCGCTAGTTGCTAATTGCTCCCGCCAGCCGTGGATAAAGCATCACGAACACGGCGGCAACGATCAGCGCGAAAGCGGCCCAGTCGGTCCACCGCGGCGACTCACGCAGGTACAAGAAGCTGAATATCAGGAATACCGAGATGGAGATGATTTCCTGAATGATCTTCAATTGCGGCGCGGTGAATTGGCCATGGCCCAACCGGTTGGCCGGCACTTGCAGGGCATATTCCGGCAGCGCGATTAACCAGCTCGCCAGGATGACCACCACGAGTTGCGTCGACTTGAAGCGCAAATGGCCGTACCAGGCCATCGTCATAAAGGCGTTCGAGCAGATCAGCAAAATGACGGTGAGCACGACCGCTCCCTCCTTGCAGTTCCCGAGGACGTTCCCGCGGCCGGCTCTCAAGCAGGCGAGCCGGGCTCGACGGCCAGGGGGCGGAGTGTCGCTAAAGTTCGCCGGCGTGTCAAAGGCAGAGATAGCGGCTAGCGATTAGCAACAAGCAATTAGCCGGAGCTGGCGCCCACGATTTCGATCCTTTCCCTGGGCGGTGGCCAAAGGAAAGGGACGCTCGAGCTGGCGCCAGCTCCGGCGAATTGCTAGTTGCTAGTCACTAATTGCTCCCGCCGCCCGGCCGGTAGCCGGGAAGCACGTGGCAGCCCAGGGCCATTCTGTTTTTCAAAATGGCGAGGCGGGAAAATGGGACTGGCTCCGAGCATAAACAGCGCAAGCCCTTTCAGACCAACGTTTCGTCTCGGTGCCTGTCCCACTTTCCCGCCGGTGCGCCGCCGTCCAGCTTGAAGGTGATGATCCGCCACGCTCGCCTGGCCGTGATTTTGGGCGTCGTCGCCGCCTGGGCGTTGCCGGCCTTGGCCGCCAAGCCCGCTAAGGAGAGTGCCGACGACGGACACAAGTTCCTTCGCCTGGAGCGCGACGACAAGGACGATCCACTCGCGCTGGAAACGGCCGTCGTCCGCTACAAGTCGAACGATCCGCAAAAGGCCGACCTGACGATCGACTTGATCGGCGCGGTCCACATCGGCGAACGGGCGTACTATGAGAAGCTCAACAAGGAGTTCGAGCAGTACGACGTGCTCTTGTACGAGCTCGTGGCGCCCGAGGGAACGAAAATTCCCAAAGGAGGCGGAAGCGGCAGCGGCCACCCTGTGGCGCTCCTGCAAAACGGCATGAAGGACATGCTCGAGCTCGAGCATCAACTGGAGCGCGTCGACTACGAGAAGGAAAACTTCGTCCACGCCGACATGTCGGCCGACGATTTCTCGAAGTCCATGACCGATCGCGGAGAGAGCATGTGGCAGATCATGTTCCGCATGATGGGGCATCAGATCGCGCAGCAAAGCAAGAACCCCAGTCGCACGAGCGACGCCGAACTGTTGATGGCGCTCTTCGATCGAAACCGGGCCTTCACGCTCAAGCGGCTCATGGCCGAGCAGTTCGAGGACCTGGAGGGCGCCATGAGCGCCTTCGAGGGCCCCGGCGGCTCGACCCTGATCAGCGAGCGTAACAAGGTGGCCCTCAAGGTCCTGGCCCGCGAGATCGCCGACGGCAAGAAGAAGATCGGCATCTTCTACGGCGCGGGGCACATGCCCGACATGGAAGAGCGGCTCATCAAGGACCAGGGCGTTCACCGCGACGGCGAGCGGTGGTTGGTGGCCTGGGATCTGCGCTCCAAGGCGAAACGCGCGGCCGATGCCGCGCGGGCCAAGGAAGAAGCCGGTTCGAAGGGCGACAAGTAGTCGCGGTTAGCCTGCGAGGGCCACCGGCCCGTTACCCGACCGCGCCGTCCGGCGGACTCGATCCTCATCGTTGCGCCGCGTCGCCCGTTTGTCTTTCCGCTGTCGCGCCCACGCCAGCGTCCAGCCGCTTCGGCTGGAACTCGTACACCTGGTACAGTCCGATCCGTAGCGGTTCGCGCGGACCGTTGAGCTTCACGCGGTACGTGTCTTGGTTCGTTAGCTCGTGGGACCTGGTCATCTGCGCCATCCACGTCGCGAACGCCGCCTCGTCGCGCTGCGCGCCTTCGTCACAATACGCGACGCACCGCACCAGGCGGGCGTCTAGCGGACACTCCGCGCGGCGCGGTGAGAAAATGCGCTCGTAGCACCGGTAGTTCTCCATCGGCGTGCCGGGATAAAGGTCCAAGCCCAGGTCCGTCCGCAGGGACACGGCGCGGCCGGTGACGCCAGGGTCCCAGAGCCAGCGGGCAAAGCCGCGGTGCTCGTAGTCCACCAGTCGCTTGTAGGGGTGCGCCATATCGCGGGCCAAAAGACATCCGCCCAGGACCAAAAGGATCGCGACGGCCGAGACAAACGCGGGCCGCCGCGCCCAAACGTGCCCCATCGAGCCGATCAAGCACGCGCCCCCTAAACCGGCAGTCAGGCAGGCGAGCGGGGCGTAGTACTGCGCGAGCCGCGCCCCACCATACGGGTAGCGGTGCATTGCAGCGGCGACAAAAGCGAGCGCGAGAGGCGCGAGCACCACAAGCGCAAGCGACCACTGCCGCCGCCGCATGAGGGCCACAGCGCCGATGACAAAAAGCAAGAGCGTCAGCGAGCTGCCGAAATTCTCGTCCCCCACTGGGTAGGCCATCATCTCGCCGGCGTGTTTTGATATCAGCCAAACGAGAAACTCAATCGGCTTCCAAGGCGGAAAGCCCCCGGCCCAATAGCTCACCATGAAGTCGCGGCTAGCGGCATACTGCGCGCCGGCCGCCAGACCGATCGACAGGAGGAACGCCCCGCCGACGAGCGCGCCGTACAGCATGACCGCCGGCCACGCTCGGCGATCGCGCGTCTCCCACACCCGCCAGGCGAGCGCCAGGCCGATGCCGCCGGCCACAAAAATCGTCGGATACGAGAGCGCCACGGCCAGCGGCCCGGCAACGGCAAGCGCCCCAAGCCAGCGCCGCTTTGTCGGGTCCTGGCACCAGCGGACGAATAGCACCAACAGCATGAGCGACGCCGCCAGGTCCGAGGCGTACGGCTTGCACTCCGCGGCATGCCGGATGGGGTAGTAGCTCACCGCGAAAATCCCCACCGCCAGCACCATCGGCGCCTTGCCGAGCACCCGCGCGGCCAGATCGCGAAACAAGACGACGCTCGCCAGCCCACAAAGAATCGCCCACAGCCGCAGCGACCACTCGGAAAAGCCGAAGGCCTTGACCGCCGTCAGCTCGATCCACAGAAAAGGCACAGGCGCGATCTGTTGCATCGAAAGCGGACGGGCCAGCTCGAGGTAGCCGCGGTCGAGAAAGTTTTGCGCGAGCATCAGCTCGTCGCCCCACAGCGGGAAATTGAGCAGATAGCGGGCGAGCCGCAGTGCAATGCCTACGCCGACGAATGTCCAACAGAGCGCGTCGAGCCGGCGGCGCCCGGCGTCATCGATTGCGAGCGCGGGGACATCGACCGGCGGAACGGCGCGCGGTCCAGGCGCTATGATTTCGCGCGCGGCCGCCACTTTGGCTTCGACAAGGACGTTCACTTAGGGAATCCCTTCCGGGTTGTCCGCGCGCGCCGCTACGCCAAAAAACCGGCGAAGGATAGTCCCTTGGCGCAAGCCGGGCAAGAGCAGCCAGGTGGAAGATACGTGCGTCGGCGCTCCACACAAGCCCGAAGCGTTTAGATAGGCTTTGTTAGGCTTTGTCTCAAAACCTGAAGGAATGTCATGACCAACGCACCCGCGCGTGGCAAACGCTGCGATCGCCGCGACTTTCTGCAAATCGGAGGCGCGAGCGTCCTGGGGCTGACGCTCGCCGATCTGCTGGGCGGGCGGGC
>JACPPG010000030.1 GCA_016191115.1 Planctomycetia bacterium
CTTCACTCGAAATCCCTCCGTGGCGATGGGGATGGTGGCTTTCAACAACCATCCATACCCTGCAAATCGCCGAAGGATTTCGAGTTTTTTGTCGCGCCGCCCCATCGAAGCGTCCCGGATACGCTTGGTTAGGGGCTAGTTCCTAATCGCTAATTACTTCGCTACCGCTGCCGAGATGTAACTGGCCACCCCAGCCGAGCTTCTCGCGGAGGGTGCGATAATACCCCTGACCCGCGACTTCGACCAGCTTGAATCGGGCCACGGACCGCTCGACCCGCACACGATCGCCGGGCTCGATCCTATGGACGACGTGCCCATCCACGACGACGGCCGTTCCTTCGTGCGGTCGAGGGACCACTAGCTCGTAGGTCCGTTCGGCACTGTCCACGACCGGGCGATTGGTCAGCGTGTGCGGGCTGAGGGCCAGCACGACGAAGGCCTGCAAATCCTTACGCAGGATGGGGCCGCCCGCCGACAGGCTGTGGGCCGTCGAACCGACCGGAGTGCTCACGATCAGGCCATCGCAACTGTAAGTGGTGACCAGTTCTGCGTCGACGTACAGATGAATGTCGAGCATGGCGAACGGCGGGCCTGCCAGCACTGCTACTTCGTTGAGACCGAGATGCTGGCTGAGCACCTGTCCGGCGCGCTCGATGCGGCACTCGAACATCAGGTGCTCGACGACGCGAAACTCGCCGCGGCTCACGCGGGGCAATGTGTCCAGCAGTTCCTCGCCCGAAAGGTCGGCCAGGAACCCCAGTCTTCCCAGATTCACCGCGAGGACCGGCAATTGCCTGTACCCCATCTGGTGCGCCGCGCGCAGGATCGATCCATCGCCGCCGAAAACGATGGCCATGTCGGCCTCGAAGCCGGCCAGCGGCTGAGCGAACGAGAGGTCCCACAGCGCGATGTCGGCCCACGCGGCGATCGCCGGGCGAAATCCTTCGGCCCGCTGGTGAATGTGCGGGCGGTCTCCCGCGCACAAGACGACGACCTTGGGCCGCCTCTGCGGCGTCGCGCCTGTGGTAGCAGTGATGTCGGGCATGTCTCGATCATAGCGCACGCCCAACGCGAGGGGCAATAGTCGCCCCTCCTGGGCCTTGCAAGCACAGCCGCGCGGCGAGTCGGAAACTGCCTGGTTTCAGCAGATCGCCGGGTTCGGTTGATCGCTATTGTTTGTTCAAGCGACACCTTCAGGAGGTCGAAGAATCTCTAGAAGCGCCAGGGAAGGTCCGCGCGAGGGTTAAGGTTGCGCGCGTCGTTGTTCTGCGCAATCTGTGAAATCTGCGGATGCCTTCCGACCGCATCGAGCGACGGCTATTGCGCCCGATGCCGCATGGTGCACGTATAGGATGGCATGATGAGCACCGGTTCCGAAAACGCGTTTGCCAACCGTCACGAGCGGCTCGCGGGATTCCCCATCGCGGTCGGCTCGTGGGCGATTGATTTCTGGGATATGTTGATCACCTGGATCACGGCCCTGGGCGACATCGTCGTTTTCGGCGGGCGGACGATGTCGTGGCTTGTATCGCGGCTGCCGCAGCGCGAGACAATCCTGCCGAACTTCTACCAGATCGGCGTGCTCAGCCTGCCGGTGGTGGCGCTGACCGGCACGTTCATCGGCATGGTGCTGGCGGTGCAGAGCTATTCGCAGTTCCGCGTAGTGAACCTGGAGACGCGGCTGGGCGCGATCATCAATATGTCGCTGGTGCGCGAGTTGGGACCGGTGCTGGCGGCCACGATGCTCGCCGGCCGCGTCGGCAGCGCCATGGCGGCCGAGCTGGGCACCATGCGCGTGACCGAACAGATCGACGCCCTGTCGAGCATGGGCGCCAACCCCATCCAGTACCTGGTCGTGCCGCGGTTTCTCGGTTGCCTCGTGCTCATCCCCACGCTGACGATCATGGCCGACTTCATGGGCGTGGTCGGCGGCTGGTTCTACAGCGTGTACCGACTGGGCATCGACAACCATCACTACTGGGAAAACTCGCAGAAGTTTGTCGGCGCGTTCGATCTGTTCGGCGGCGTGTTCAAGAGCCTGTTCTTCGGCGCCGCGATCGCGCTGATCAGTTGCCATCGCGGATTCCATTGTGATCCGGGCGCCGAAGGCGTGGGCCGCGCCGCCTATAGCGCCTTCGTCAATTCGTTCGTCGTGATCCTGATGCTCGACCTGACGCTGGGGATCGCGCTCGACTCGCTGTACTTGTACCTGTGGCCGCAAGGAGCGTCGTTCATTTAGGAAAGTAGGCAGCGGGCAGTAGGCGGTAGGTCGTAAGCAATGATGAATGCGGAATGATGAATGATGAATGCGAGGACGTTCGTAGGGTGCTCTGCGAGCACCGGGACTAGGAGCCTCGCCCGCACGAAGTTCGTAGGGTGCTCTGCGAGCACCGATGGGTCAAACGCGCACGTATGCAGTGAGATTTCCGTGAGCTCGCCATCCGCCAAATCCGCCGATGCTCGCGCGCCGCTGGTGCAGGTCCGCGGCTTGTACGTCCAGTTTGGGCGGCAGAAGGTGCTGCGCAATATCCGACTCGACGTGCCCAAAGGACAGACGTTGGCCCTGATCGGCGAGAGTGGTTGCGGCAAAACGGTGCTCCTGAAGTCGATCATTGGCCTCGTGCATCCTACGGCAGGGCAGGTGCTCTTCGACGGCGTCGATCTATCGCACATGAGCGACAAGGAGCTCACGCGGCAGCGGATTCGGTTCGGCTTTCTGTTTCAGCAGGCGGCCCTGTTCGACAGCATGAACGTGGCCCAGAACGTGTCCTTTCCGCTCCGCCAACACACGCACAAGACGCCGGAGGAAATTCACGAGATCGTGCTCAGCCGTCTGGCCGAGGTGGGCCTGCCCGAATCGGTTCTCACCAAAAAGCCGGCGGAGTTGTCGGGCGGGATGCGGAAGCGCGTCGGCCTGGCGCGGGCCTTGGCGCTCGATCCGGAGATCATGCTGTACGACGAGCCGACGACCGGCCTGGACCCGATCATGAGCGACGTCATCAACGAGCTGATCGTGCGCACCCGGAAGCGATATCTGGTGACCAGCATCGTCGTGACGCACGACATGAACACGGCGCGGAAGGTGGGGGACCGGGCGGTGATGCTCTATCCGCTCGTGCGTTTGTCGGCGGACGAGCCACAGATCATCTTCGACAGCGTGCCGACGGAGCTGGCGGACTGCTCCGACCGGCGCGTGTCGCAGTTCGTCAACGGCGAGGCCGGCGAGCGATTGATGGAAATGCGCGAGGCGGCCGAAACGAGCGGCTTGTGGTCGGCACGCAGCCGGCTGTAGCAGTAGTGGACGGTGATCGGTGAACAGTGAGGAATTCCGGCACTCGGCCGATCGGGCTGGACCAACCCTTGGGGCTTAGCCGCCGCGGCCACGCGGCGCAGCGAAACAGCAAAAGGACCCCCTGAAGCGGGTGTCAGCTCCGGCTAATTGCTAGTCGCTAATTGCTAGCTGCTCTTACGATCATGGACGAACGCGTCGTTCAATTTCGCGTGGGCGTGATGGTGCTGGCGAGCTTGATCATCGCCGGCATCCTGGTGGTGTTGTTTGGCTCGCTCCCGAGCGTGACAACGCCCAAGCTCACGATCTATATCAGCTTCCCCCAGGCCACGGGGGTCTCGCGCGACACGCCGGTGCGCAGGTCCGGCATCCTGATCGGGCACGTCACGGAGGTCGAGTTCGCGGACGACGGCAGCGTGCTCGTAACCGCCGAGATATACGATAGTCCCAAGTGGAAACTCTTCACCAATGAAGTCTGCCAGGTGAGCGGCTCGCTTCTGGGTGGCGACGCCGTGATCCAATTCGTCGGGACGAACAACAAGCCCAGGGAGCCCGTCACAAACGGCGCCCGCTTCGTCGGCTTGCCCGCCGTCGACCCCCTTCAGGCCCTGAGCAGTCTGGAGGGAACGCTGACGCAAGCGGTTACCAGCGTCACGACCACCAGCGACGAGATCGGCCGGCTGGCCCGCCGCGTTAGCGACTTGCTGGAAAGCAGCGACGAGCAGGTGGGCCGCGTCGCCACCAAGGCCGAGGACACGCTCGACCGGCTGAACTCGATCGCCAAGAACACGGACTACGTGCTGGGCGACGAGAAGGTCCGCGACAATCTTAAGCAAGCCTTCTTGGACCTGCCGGACGTGATCCGCGACACGAGGGAGGCCGTCAACGGCTTCAAAACCACGCTCGACACCGCCGACCGAAACTTGCAGAACATCGAGGGGCTCACCAAGCCCCTGGGCCAGCGGGGCGGCCAATTGGTCGAGAACATCGAGCGCACCACGCAGAAACTCGACCGCGTGCTGACGGAGATGTCGCAGTTCAGCGCGGCGCTCAACAACCCACGCGGGTCGATCGGTCAGCTCCTGGACGATCCCGACCTGTATCGCCGCATCAAGTCGGCCGTGACGAATATCGAAACTCTGACCCAGCAGATGCGGCCGATCATTCGCGACGCGCGGGTCTTCTCCGACAAGATCTCGCGCCATCCAGAAGTGCTGGGCATCCGCGGCGCGATCGCCCCCAGCAGCGGGGCGAAGTAGCCTGCGGGGGGCGGGAATCCTGCCCGCCTTGGTTTTCCACCGTGTCAACGACCCTCTGGCGGACGACGCCTCGCGGACCGCCTCTCCGACGACCACTGCGCCGCCAACGCGACAGCGGCGAGCCCCGCGAGCGCGACCGACGACGGCTCCGGCACAGCCACGCCCAGCTCAAACGGCGAGAAGCTGTCGGTCATGTACGTGATCGTGTCGGCCGAGGGATCGACCGTGCCACCGAATTCCCACTGATTGCGCAATGAGCTGAAGTGCCAGATGCCCAACTGCGACTCGTCGGTCCCTTGCGGGAGCAGCGCCGGATCGTAGTGGAACACGAGCGTCGCCATGCCGCCGTTCAAGCTTCCCGCGTATTGGACGTCCCAGATCTGCGCGTTCGCCGACAGGCTGGCAGTTGATGCGAGAAAGAGCGGGTTGGCGGCCAGTGCGTCGAGCGCCGCGGGTGTCAGCGCCGTGTTGTCGGGAACCTGCTGCACGCTCAAGGCGCCACCGGTTGTCGTCTCGTTGAAGTCGACCGTCACTCCGCCGGTCGTCCCGGCCCCGCCCAGCGCTTCGGCTTGAACCGGAGAGCCCATCGGCGGCGGAACCGTGGCCACATTTGCCGCGCCAAACTGGGCCGTCGACACAATGTGTCCGAACTCATGGACGGTCCCTGCGTAGCGGGGCGATGTGCTGGCGCCGGTGTCGTAGGTGTAGTCGAACGTCTCGTCCAAACTCAGGGTCCACGCGCCCGATCCCGGCGCCGACTGGCTGAGGGTCCAGGTGCCCGTCGTCAGATGGTTCTGTCCGAGCAGGCTGCCCCTGCTGGCTACGCCGTTGACGATCGCGTCGCTGTACCCTTGTTTGACGTTGAACGAAGTGGCGTCCGGGAAACTGCCGCCGGTGCCTGCGATGGGTGCGCTGCTGAAATCCCACACTATATTTCGGTACGCGAATTGTATTTCGCCGCCGGCGGTCCTGCCGGCAATGTTCGCGGGATCCGGCGTCGATAGCGATAAGCCGGGAGCGGCGCCCGGCAAACCCGAATTCGTCGAGGCGTATTGGAAATACCCATTATTGGGATAACCGTTGAGACTTCCAAGCACCTGAATGGTTGCCGGCGTGTCGCTCAAGGGGTCGAAGCTGACAAGGAAGTGTCCGCTAGCCGTGGCTGTCAGGCTGTCGGTTGACTGTGGTTGAAACGCGCCGAGGACATTGTCTGTGGGCAACGTGGTTAAAGCGGTCTGAGTCGGGTCGATCGTGAAGATAACTTGTTCCGCGTTTGCCGTGGCCGTGAAGACAGAGAGGCAGCACGCCAAGACCGCCGCTGGAACGAGCACCGATTTCACCAAGTCACGTCGCGGTTTGTTCGCCGTCATGAGCGTCCCTTTGCTGGAAATGATGCGGAGTCGCGATCGGTTGATCGAGCCGTTAAAGCGCGGTCGGATCGCGCCATCATGCTCGCGCGGAATCGGCGATTGCATACGACGCCCATCAGGCTCGCCGCGACGGCGGCGAGCACGATGCCGGTGGGTTCAGGCACCGTGATCGGCGTCATCGTCACGTTGACTTCGCCGCCCGCGACGAAGCTGACCGTCGCGGGAAATGCCAGCGGGTTGGCCGGATCCAATGCCGCGGTGGGATCGATTCCCAAGACGCGGAAACGACTCACGCCAGTCACTCCCAGCGACAGCGTCACACCGGGCGCCAACTGCTGGTAGAAGACGTATTGGCTGCCGTTCCAAACGTCGATCTCGTACATGCTCGCGCCGATCGCGGGCAGGAGGATCGACTGGAAACTTGGTCCGCCGGAAGTCGCGAACTCGTAGCCGACGGCAACCACGGGGTCCAAAACGATCGGCGACCCTCCCACGACAAACAGATGAAACTGAAATGCGCCGCCTGGACCGGGGACGGATCCGGTCGGGAAAATCGGAATGCTGCTACCAACTGGAGTCGCCAAGAACCCATGCTGCCGGCTGTTACTGTCCGAGAAACTTCCAACAATCTGTCCCAGATTGTTGACGTCGAGCGCGCTGGAATACGACGAACCGGGAGGGGCGACGGTGACATAGGTGTCCCCGGAGAGGAAGAAGCCGGTACGCCCATAGACTCCTACAACTTGTCCGAGATCGTTAATTCCGAAGGCCCCGCCAACGGGAAGCGGTACAAACGCACCGTTGTGGAAATTCAAGACGCCGACGACCTGCGAGGACATCCCGTAATCGCGAACGCCGACGATGTCGCCGGAATTATTGGGCCCCCCAAAGGGAATAAAGTTGTCGAGCGATGCGACGTGGTCCGAAATCGCGAAACCATGTAAGACGTAAGAGGGATCCGTCCAATTGCCAGCCATCTCGCTGTGATCGTTGATGCCCGCGATGAAGGTAGGGTCGGACGGGTTGGGCCCCGCTTCGATCGGCACGAAGACGCCGTTCGTGATCAGGAACCCGGCGAACCGCGTGTTAGATGGGGTGGGGTCGACGTCAAAGCTGCCGACGACCTGGCCTGCGTCGTTGATGCCGCGCGGGACTGTAAGCCCGAATGTGCCGGGGTTGGGATTGTCAATCCGCAAAAAAGGAGTGAAGGGAGGGGGCGACAGCAGGAAGCCGTGGGTAGTTCCCGCTGCGTCGCTGTAGCTTCCCACGATCTGACCGAGGTTGTTGATGCCCGAGGCGGCCGTCGACTGCGCACCTTGTATGTCGAAGATGCTGTAGGTGTAGTCGATGCCGCTGAAAGTCTGCGCCGCGGTAACGCCGGGCCACCAGCAAGCGATAAAGGCCACAGTGATGAGAAGCCCTTGGCCGCCGGACACGCCGGCCGCCGGACGCAGCGATAGCGATCCTGGCGCACCGCGATGGACAACTCGCATTAGCTCTACTCCTTCGGGCAAGGACATCGAATCGAGCGACTTTTGTGACGGGCGCGGGGAGCGTTGCGCCGCTGGTGACCACAGCCCCCCAAATAGGAAATGGGAATTCCCGAACGAGAGCGGCCAACTTTTTCCCGTGGCATCAGCACTTTGCCGCAGGCGGATTTCATTTGAATGGCCCCTTTTGGGGGGCTAGAATCGCCTTCTATGTCAGGCACCACGTGGGACGAGGATGTGCGGTTTTCGCGGCTGGCGGACCGGCTTTCGGCGGGGGACGCGGACGCCGCCACGCTTGTGGTCCGTCGCTTCACGATCCAACTCGTGGCCCTCGCCCGCCGCCACCTGGCGCAGCGGATTCGCGGCAAAACGGCGCCGGAGGACGTGGTGCAGTCGGCCTTCCGCACTTTTTTCAAGCGGCTTCGTCGCGGGCAATTCGACCTCGACAGTTGGGATGGGCTGTGGTCGCTATTGGTCGTGATCACCGTCCGCAAATGCGCCGCGCGCCGCGGGCACTTCTTTGCCGCCCGCCGCGATGTCCGCCGTGAAGCCCTGTCAGGCGGTTCGCGCGAGCACGGCGCGGAGTGCATCGCGCTCGCCCGCGCTCCCCGGCCCGAGGAGGCCGCGGCGCTCGCCGAGCTGGTCGAGCAGCTTCTGTCGGGCCTAAGCGACGGCGAACAGCAAATCGTTCGACTGCGCTTGCAGGGCTACAGTATCGGGGAGGTTTCCCAGGCGGTGGGTCGGGCCGACCGCACGGTGCGTCGGGCGTTGGCGCGGCTCCGCCTGCGGGCCTTGCGGTTGACGGACATCGACGAGGAGGACGCGCTGGCGTTGCTTCATCGCGCGGAGCACGAGCCGTGATCCACAGGCCGCGTCATTCGTGTGCCGCCGAATCGCACCTGACCGCGCTCGCGAGCAACGAGTGGAGCGAGCTGGAGCAGATCGTCGAGCGGTTCGAGGCGGCCTGGCGATCCGGCGCCGCTCCGGCCTTGGCCGACTACATTCCTTCACAGAATGGCCTCCGCGCGGCAGTGCTGCGCGAGTTAGCCTGCGTCGATATCGAGTGGCGGCTGCGCGGCGACCTTCCGGCGGCAACCGAAGACTACCTGACGCGCTACCCGGAGTTGGGCGGCAGCCTGGAAGCGATCGTGCAACTGGCGACCTGCGAGTTTGTGGCCCGCCGCCGCGCGGGCCTGGCCGCCAATCCTGCCCAGTTCGTCGAGCGATTTCCTGCCCTGGCCCAGCCGCTTCGATCGGCGCTGGCCGCTGTTGAATCGGCGGAATCGCTCGCACCGCCGGGGATGGCGAGCGCGGGCGAAGCCCCGCGCCGCGTGGGGCGCTACGACCTCGTGCGGGTCATCGGCGGCGGCAGCTTTGGCACGGTGTACGAAGCGGTCGACGCGGAGCTCGGTCGTCGCGTGGCCGTCAAGCTGCCGCGGCACGTGATCCATCCGCACGCGGAAGAACGAGCCCGATTTGTTCGCGAAGCGCAGAGTCTGGCCCGGCTCTCCCATCCGGCCATCGTGCCCGTGCTGGACGCCGGCTGGTCGGAGGAGTTGTTTTACATCGTGTGCTCGCTGGTCGAGGGTCCGACGTTGGCCGAGCGGCTGCGCGACGGCCCACTTCCGCCACGCACGGCTGCGCAGATTGTCGCCACGGTTGCCGACGCGCTTGCGCACGCGCACGAGCACGGCATCGTGCACCGCGACGTGAAGCCCAGCAACATCCTCTTCGACACCCGCGGGGCGCCGTGGCTCACCGATTTTGGTCTAGCCAGTCGCCGCGACGCGGACGCCACGTTGACCATCGAGGGGCAATTGCTGGGCACGCCCGCCTACATGGCGCCCGAGCAAGCCGCCGGCACCCCGCACGATGTCGACGGCCGCTCGGACGTGTACAGCCTGGGAGCCGTGCTGTACGAATGTCTGACCGGTCAATTGCCGTTCGCCGGCAGCGCGTCGGCCGTTCTCGAGCAGATTCGCTACTGTGAACCGCTGCCACCGGGACGGCTCAATCCGCGAATCGATCGCGATCTGGAAACAATCTGCCTCGTGGCGATGGCGAAGCATCCGGCCGAACGCTATCAGACGGCGGCTGCGCTCGCCGACGACTTGCAGCGGTACCTGGCCGGCGAGTCAATCCGCGCCCGGCCGCCAGGGCTGGCTCGGAGAATGATTAAGTGGGCGCGGCGGCGCCCGGCCATGGCCACGCTCGTCGCGGTGGCGATCGCGGCGGCGGCAGCGATCACGCTGTTGGTGGGCTGGCACAACGTCCAGTTGCGGCGGGCCTTGGCCGAGACGGACCAAGCGCGCCAACAGGCGGAAGAGTCGCGCCAGGCGATTGAGGCAAGTCAGCGTCGCACCGAAGATTTGCTCTACGCGGCCGACATGCGGCTGGTGACGAACTCCTATCTCAACGGCGACACGCCGGAAACCCTGCGTCGGTTGCGGCAATATTTTCCGACCGCCGGCCAGCCCGATCGACGCGAGTTCGTCTGGCGGCGACTATGGAGCCTGTGTCATGCCGACGAGCGAACGCTGACCGGCCATTCGGGCGATGTCTACGCCGCGGCGGTTGGCGGCGACGGCCGCGAGCTGGTCACCGCCGGTCGCGACGGCACGCTGCGGCTATGGAACGTGCCGGATGGCAAGAACGAGGTCCTCGCCAGGTTCGACGACGACCTGAACTTCATCGCACTGGCGCGGGACGGCAAAACACTGGCCACGGGAAGCGACGACGGGACGATTCGGTTGTGGGACCTGGCCGAACGGCGGGAAACGCACCATTTCGCCGGACATTCCAACTGGGCACTGTGCGGCGCCATTTCACCGCATGGCGATCAATTGGCGACTTCTGGCCGAGACCACGTGATCCGCTTGTGGAGCCTTCCGCGCGGCGAGCTTGTGGCCGAGCTGTCGGGCCACACCGGCACCGTCGAGTCGCTCGTGTACTTGCCGGACGGCAAGTCCTTGGCATCGACGGGGTCCGATGGCACCGTGCGGTTGTGGGACCTGACGACGGGCAGCGGCACGATCGTCGGGACGAATCCATTGGCCGCGTTTTGTGTGGCCTGTTCGCACGACGGCCGCTTGCTCGCCACGGGCTCGGAAGACCATGGCATTCATATTTGGGATGTCGCGACGCGCACTGAAGTGGGGCAACTGAAGGGGCACATCGACGCCGTGCAGTGCGTCGCGTTCGCGCCTCGCGGCGAGCGATTGGCATCCGCTGGCAAGGACGGAACCGTTCGCGTGTGGGACGTCCATCGCTTGGCGCAAATGGGGTCGTTTTTGGCGCATTCGTCACGCGTCTGGAGTGTGGCGTGGTTTCCAGACAATACGACGTTGGCGAGCGCCGGCGGCGACGGAACCGTGCGGATTTGGCATGCGCGCGCGAGCCGCCTCGAGCGAGTGATGTCCGTTCCGACCGAAGTCACCCGCGTCTGTTTCTCTGCTCACGATCGCTGCCTTTGGGCAGAGGCGGCGAAGCGGTGCACTTGGGTTTGGAATCTGGACGAGTCGCCAACGTCGTTCACTGGGTTCCGTGTCACCGCGGCCCGCGACGCGGACGTTGTGGTGGTCCGCATGCAGGGGGACAACGTAAGACTTTACAAAGGGAGCGGCGAGCCCTCGTCATCGTTGATCGGCCTGTCGGAACACGTGGAGACATTGGCGCTCAGCCCGGCGGGCGATCTATTGGCCGTGGGCAGCGGGGACGGCGAGTTGCACCTCTTTGAAGTGCCAACATTGCGCCTGCGATGGACGAGAAAAGTGGACGACTCTCGTCCGCAGTGGATGCAATTCACCTGGCAGGGTGATAAGCTGCTCGTGTCGGTAAAGAGAGACAACTTTGTCGCGATCGTCTCGGTGGCCGACGGCGCCATGCGCGTGCTATCCCAGGCACGCGAGCTGCTGCCGACGGTGGGATGCGTCACCGTTAGCCCCAATGGACGCTTGCTGGCCACCGGTTGCAGCGATCAAAGCGTCCGCATCTGGGATGCCGAACCAGGCAGGGAGATCACGTCCCTGCAAGGACACGACGGCGCGGTCGTAGCGATCGCCTTTGCGCCCGACGGTCAAACGTTGGCGGCGGGAACGGTCGCCGGTTCCGTAACTCTCTGGCACGTCGCGACCTGGCAAGAGTTGGGCACTTTCAGAACTTCACTGGCGGCGATCAACGATCTGACGTTTTCACGCGAAGGAGACAAGCTGGCGATCGCCGGACGAACCGGCGACGGCACCGGCCGCGTCGTGGTGTGGGAGACGAAGACGGCCGATGATTGACCGGCTCGGCGGCGCCTTTGACGGGGGGCGGGCATCCTGCCCGCCTTTGGCCCTTGGCACGTTTGCCGCAGGCAAAAACGCCGTCGATCACAATGGCCGCGAGTTGGCACGCCGCGCTACTGCCCCGGTGGCGGCGTGGTCATCGATTGGCCGCCCGGTGGAAGCGTTTGGTACTGCGGCTGCCCCGCCGCCCTGGACGGTGGTGGCAGCACCTGGTACGGCGGCTGGCCGGGCGGAACCAGTGGCGTTTGCAGGCCCGGCTGCCCCGGAGGGGCAAGCGGCGTGGGCGGTACGAGTGGCGCGGCGCCGGGCCCGGTCACGGCTTGTGGCGGCGGCGCGACGATCTGCGGCGGGGGATTGGCGCGGCGCATTTCCTCGGCGCGGCCCATCAATTGCTCCCGCGGCGGAATCTGCTGCGGAATGAGCTGGAAGTTCAACGTCCGCTCGTCGCGAATCTTGAACGGCACGACGTTTTCGCTCACAAAATCGAGGCCGTACCACTCGTACCACGGCGCCCGGACGTCCTGGTCCGTTGTCAACGTCTCGAACCCGTCGCGGACCAGCCGGAACTGACGCCGGCCGTAATACACGTAGTCGGTCGACACCGGCGTGACGCCGATCGGGTAGTTGTCGACGTACACGAAGGCGCCCGGCGGATTGGAGCGGATGGTCATCCGCCGCGTCACGCACCCGGCTGCGCAGAGGGCCACCAAGGCCACGGCGACAAGCCCGCGGCGAGCGGCGATCGACCAAACTGGTGCGGGCGAGATCACGCGAGACGTTTCACCTTCAATGTCGACGGGCCGGAAGCTTTGGGGCGCGCAAACGCGGCGCGCGATGCTGGATCGCGGTCGCAGCCGCGGTTGCCAGCCGGACGAGGATAACCAGGGAATCGAAGAAGACGTGGGCCGCGGAGTATAGCGAGCGACCGCCGGCCCATCCAGGCCGATAGCACGGCCCGCGATCGAGTGGGGTGCGCCGGCAAAGGAGGAAGAATCACCACAAAGCCACGAAGGACACAAAGAGGAGATTGCTGGCATCGCGGGAGGGGCAGCTTCGTTGAGGCCCGACGACCGCCAGGATTCCCGTCTCTGCCCGCTTCTTCTTTGTGCCCTTTGTGCCTTTGTGGTTGAATTCCTTCCCGCGGCGAGGGATGCGGCGAAAGTCAGCGGCCACGAAGCGTCTACAACCGGCGGGGAAAGCGAGTTAAGATGAGCACGGTAGGGCCTCTGGCAAGGCTCCCAAAGCGTGCCCAGGAAGTGCGGCGACCCGGAATCTGTGATGCCTGCTACCGACACAGCCTGGCACGATGCGGTCGACTATGCCGCCGCGAGCGACCTTGGCCTGCGCCGCGCCAACAATCAGGACTCCTACGTCGTCGTCGTCACGCCCGAACGGAACGAGTGGCTCAGACGCGGCCATCTGTTCATGGTGGCTGACGGGATGGGCGCCCACGCTGCGGGCGAGTTGGCCAGCAAAATGGCCACCGATTTCATCTCACTGACCTACTACAAGGCCCCCGACGAGTCGCCGGTCGACGCCGTGCGTGGCGCCTTTAGCGACGCCAACGAGCGAATCTATACCCGCGGCCAAAGCAATCCCGACTTCCGCGGCATGGGCACCACGGCCAGCGTGCTCTTGCTTCTGCCCGAGGGCGCCGTCGTCGCCCACGTGGGCGATAGCCGCGTGTACCGCCTGCGCGCCGGGCTTCTCGAGCAGTTGTCGTTCGACCACAGCCTGGTGTGGGAGATGCAGGCCATCGGCAAGCTCCGCCCCGAGGAGCTGAACGTCCCAAAGAACATCATCACGCGCTCGCTGGGCCCCTACCCGCAAGTGCAGGTCGACCTCGAAGGCCCGTTCCCGCTGGCGGTGGGCGATACGTTTCTGTTGTGCAGCGACGGGCTGTCGGGGCAGGTCGAGGACGAGGAGATGGGCTGCATCCTGGCGGCCTTGCCGCCCGCCGAGGCCGTGCAGGCGCTCGTGGATCTGGCCAACCTGCGCGGCGGGCCCGACAACATCACGGTGATCGTCGGCCGGGTCGCGGGAGCCGACATCATCGGCGGTGGAGTGGACATGTCGCCGGCCGAGGCGCGCCGCGCGCCCGGCCGCCGCACGGTGCATCTCGGCTGGTGGATCGCGCTGGGCGTGCTCGTGCTGGCCTCGCTGACGATGACGCTCGTGCAGCGCTTCATCGTGGCTGGCGCAACGGCCGCGGCGGCAGTTCTCGTCGCGCTGTGGATCGCGCTACAGCGAACGAGCGCCGCCGGCGACGGCCAGATCGGTCAGGGCCAGTTGGGAAAGGCGCCCTACCGCGCGACCTACTGCGAGGCCAACAGCCGCGTCGTCGAACAGCTCGCCAAGGTCGTCAACCAGTTGCGCGCCGCCGCCGCCGAGGAACACTGGCAGGTCGACTGGGACCGCTTCAACGCCTACAGCCAGCGGGCCGCGGCCGCCGACCGGGAGAAGAACTACCAGCAAAACGTCCGCGAACACTGCCACGCCATCAGCTTCATGATGGAAGAACTCCGCCAGCAACCACTGCGGAAAAACGGGGACGGGGCGAGCGAAGGGTGAGCCCGGCGCCGGGCGAGGGTCGTCGCTGCCGCGGCTGCCGCCGGAATGACGAATGTCTAAAAAAAAAAGGCAAATGACAAAAGGTCGCCTCGCACGCCCTCTGCCCGCTGCCGCCTCACCTCAGTTGCCACTGCTTGATGGCTTCAAAAGGGTAAAAGAGCATCAAAATGTTGAGCGTCAGGTTGTCGCGGACGAAGTACAGCGATAACAGCTCGACCGCCACGACAAACAGCAGCATCCATTTCCAGCCGCACCTCCATGCCAGCCAGAACCCGACCATGGCGGCCGTCAAATCGAATGTCGAATTCAGGATGCTGTCGCCATAGTAGTCGAGCGAGGCCGTGGCGGTGCGATAGCGATCGATGATGAAGGGAGAGTTTTCGAGGATTTCCCAGGAAGCCTCGATCAGGCTTGCCGTGAGGAAACGGGCTCTGACGCCGAGCGATCGAGAAAGCGGAAGCAGCAGCCAATAGAAGAAGATGCCGTGCAGAACGTGCGAAAAGGTGTAGGGGTCGACCATCCATTGCGACGTGTCGTGCGTCCAAGCACCGGCCCAAACGCCGAAGCCCGAATCGCTCAGGATTCCACGGCCCATCAGCCACAGCACCAGCCAGAACGCAACAAAGAGCGGCACGATCACGCTGACCACGCGCGGCGTGGACAGATCACGAGTCGCGGCCGCCTCGGTACGCCCGCCGCTCGTGCCGTTTGGTGATGATTGTGAGAGCATTGGTTCGCCTGCTGTTTCGCGCAACTACGCTTGGATTCGGCCGCTCACCAACTTTAAGAAAGAAGAGAAAAAGGGGACATTCTACTTTAATCGTTGAAAAAGTAGAATGTCCCCTTTTTGGGGTTGGAAGGTAGACAGTATTCGACTGCTGTGTGAGAGAGCGACTATTGACTTCGCCTTCGAGGTATATGTGGAACCTAGACGAGGGACGCCCTTCAACGTCTCTTACGTCGCCGCGACTACACCCAGCAATTTGGAGCGAGGAGTTCCCGTGCCATACACGCTGCCGACATCCTCTGGGCATGAGGAGGAATTCCTTGAGGAGATGCTCGGGCTGCTTGCCTTAGGCCTTGAGTGGTTTCGCGACTATGCGACGCCTGATATGTGCCTTCTCCCCATCAAGAGAGTCTGCCGGCCAACGGCAGATGTACTCTACGGGCCAGCGGGAGCGCGAGCGCGTGCCGCTACAACGCCCAGGGCGAAGTTTTCCACAAGGCCGACGACTATGCCGCATTCATCGCGCTCTTCGAGCGCGCCTGCGAGCGGATTCCCATGCGAATCCTGGGTTGGTGCGTACCGCAGCACGGTCAGCAAGTGCTCGTCGCGTTCGATGGGAAGCCGGTGCCATCGAGCGCGGCCAACGGCACCGTCGCGGGCAGGTTTCGCTGCCACTTGGCGAGGTGAATCGTTAGGCAGTTGTGCTGCCCCCCGTTCTGCTAGCAGCGTTCTCAGCGCTGCGCAATCGCTAAACCTTGCCGCGCCCACTGCTGGTAAATGCTTCGTCTGCTGGGCGTGCCGGGAGTCAACCGATAACAGATTCGGACGCGCCGCGCGCGTCGTTCAGCAGGGAGAGTCCCCTTTTCGGCCAGGGAGTTCGATGTGAGCCGAGCGCAGCACAGCAATTGCGAAACGGCCCGTCTCGCCACCGCGGGAGAAATAAAAAGGGGACATTCTACTTTATTGGCCAAGAAAAGTAGAATGTCCCCTTTTTGGGCGGCGTTGGCGGTGGTGCTGTCGGCGGCTGGCATCTCGGTGGCCGGCGAATCGGTCGGGCTGCAGGCCCAGCGGGTCATGCCCCTGCGCGCCGGGAACGGCACGGCCGTGCTGCCGGTGCTGACGGCCGTGAGCCTCAGTCCCGACGGCCGGCAGTTCGCCACCGGCGGCGACGATCACATGGTCCGCGTCTGGAACGTCGGCGACGGAAAGCTCGTCCGCGAGTTGCGCGGCCACACCGATTGGGTGCGGGCCGTCGTCTACAACCCGACCGGGCAGGTGCTGGCCACTGGCGGCGACGATCATCGCGTCATCTATTGGGACGTAGCGACCGGGCAGGCCCGCCGCACGCTCCCCGGACCGTCGCAGGTGATCTACTGTCTGGCCTACAGCCAGGACGGCAAACTGCTGGCGGCCACCGGCTTCGACAACAAGGTCCGGCTGTACGACGGCGTCAGCGGAGACCTGGTGCGCGAGCTGGCGGGCACGTGCGACGACATTCGCGCCGTGGCGTTCTCACCCGACGGCAAGTTGCTCGCCGCCGCCGGGCGCGACGGCAAGGTGCACATCTGGGACCGCACGACAGGCAGGGTCGCGCACGACATCAGCGCCCACAAGCAACGCGTTCGCGCGCTCGCGTTCTCGGCCGACGGTTCGCAATTGGCCACCGGCGGGGAAGACCGCTTCCTGCGCATCTGGAACCCGCACACGGCCGCCGAGTTGCACGCCATTGCCAGCCGGCCGGGCAAGATCCAGTCGCTTGTCTACCTGGGGCCCGGGCGACTGGCGGCCGGCGCCAGCGACAACGCGATCCGCATCTGGAACGTCACGACCGAAAAGGAGGAAGCCCGCCTGGTGGGGCACACCGGCAGCGTTTCCTCGCTGGATTATCAGGCGCAAGCGGGCATTCTAATCTCGGCCAGCTTCGATACGTCCGTGCGGATTTGGAATCCGCCGGGCGCTGACCGCAAGGTCGTCGAGGGTCCCGACCGCCGCATCACCCGCTAGCCAAGCCTCAAGCTCCACAGAATTTCACCAGCTCGCCGCCGCACGCCACCGCGCTCACAAGGAGGTTGATCGTGGGTCTGTTCAGCACCATGCTGCGATTCTCGCGACGGCGGGGCGTCGCGCCTGTGCCGGCGCCGGCCCGCGCCAGCGCGACACCTTACCGGCGGTGCCGCGTCGAGGAGGTGGAGCCGCGGAAGCTCCTGGCGGCCGACGTTCAGGTGGGCGCCGTGTACTTCGACCCAGGAAGCGGCTTCGACGAAACGCCCAACACGATCCAGATCACGTGGAAGGGGGGCGCGGCCGGCACCGAGCTCGCAAAATTGACGATCGACGCCGACAAAGTTGGCGACGGCCTGACGATCGGCGACACCTTCTTCGACATCGCCGACGGCGGCAAGGGCGCCTACGCCTCGCATCCCTTCCAGCTTGTCTCGCACGACGGCTTCGAGGTGACAAACGTCTCGGTGGTCGATGGCGGGCAGCTCCTGGAATTCACGTTCTCCGGCTTCACGTCCGACAAAAAGCTGATTTTCACCATCGACGTCGACGAGCAAGGATTCTTGAAGGCCAACTCGGTCGCCGAAGGGGCCGAATTCGAGGGCTCGAAGCTCACCGCCACGTTCCAGGCCCCGCACTACTACGACTTCACGGGCACGGACATCTTCTTCGACGACTTCGACGAGAAGTTCGCCGGCAGTGGCTTGAACCTGCCCAACAACGACTATCAGCCGCCGGCCCTCGAGCCCTCGCCCGTGCTGACGGCCGGGGCGATCATCAAGGGGCCGCAGGTGCCGCTGCCCAGCAGCCTCAGCGGCTTCGTCTACGACGACCTCAACCTGGACAACTCGCAGGAAGGCGGGGAGCCGGGCATCGGCGGCGTGCAGCTCTCGCTTTTGGAGTGGAACGGATCGAGTTACGTTGCCACGGGGCTGACGACGACCACCGACGCGAATGGCGCCTACCGTTTCGAAAACTTGCTGCCCGCCCAGTACCGCGTCGTCGAAACGCAGCCCACCGGCTACTTCAGCATCGGGGCCAAGGCCGGCACGATCAATGGCACCACCGTCGGCGCCGTCACCTCGCCCGACATCATTAGCGACGTCGTGCTTCTGGGCGGCGAGGACAGCGTCCACAACGATTTTGCCGAGGCGCGGCCCGGCCGGATCACAGGCATCGTGCACGCCGATCTCAATGGCGACTGCGTCTACCAGCCCGGCGAGCCGCTCCTGGCGGGCGTCACGATCAAACTGTTGAACGCGCAGCTCCAGGTCGTTGCCACTACGCAGACCAATGCCAGCGGGCAGTACGAGTTCACGAACCTCAGGCCCGGCGCCTACACCGTAATGGAGGATCAGCCGCAGGGCTATCTCGACGGTGGCGACGAAGTCGGCTCGGCGGGCGGAATTCTGGCGCCGCCCGACGGCATCACCGATATCGTGCTGCTGTCCGGCACGAACGGAGTTGACTACAACTTCTGCGAAATTCCGCCGGCCAGGCTGGCCGGCAAAGTCTATCTGGACACCAATAATAACGGAGTGTTCGACGCCGCGGAGCGCGGCATCGGCGGCGTGACGCTAGCGCTTCTCGATGGCGGCGGAAACCCCCTGGGCGTGACCACGGTAACAGACGCGAGCGGTGCCTATCGCTTCGAGAACTTGGCGCCGGGCGCGTACGGCGTCGCGGAAATCCAGCCGGCGGGCTACCTTGATGGGCTGGATGCTGCAGGCAGCGCCGGCGGAACGGCGCTAAATCCAGGTGACAAGATCACGGGGGCCGTCCTCGTCGCCGCCATGAGCGCCGTCAACTACAACTTCGGCGAGCTGCTGCCCAACAGCATCTCCGGCCGCGTGCACGTCGACACCAACGCCGACTGCCAATTCGATGCGGACGAAAAACCTTTGGCCGGCGTCGTGCTCAAATTGCTCGACGGACAGAATCAGGTCATCGCCACGACGCAGACCGACGCCACCGGCCAATACAAGTTCGACAACCTTCCGCCCGGAACCTACACCGTTGTCGAGGTACAGCCGTCGGGGTACCTGGACGGCGACGACCACGTGGGCTCCGTCGGCGGCGTGCTCGTGCCGCCGGACAGCATCGCGCAGATCGCGCTTGTCTCGGACGTGCATGGCACGGAATACAACTTCTGCGAGCTGCCGCCGGCAACCCTGGCTGGAAACGTGTACGTCGACGACAACAACGACGGCCTGTTCGATGCGACCGAGCACGGCATCGGCGGCGTGACGGTGATCCTTTTGGGCGCCGATGGAACGCCGCTCGGGCCCACCACGGTGACGGACGCGGCCGGCGCTTATCGCTTCGAGAATCTGCCGCCAGGCACGTACGGCGTGGCGGAAGTGCAGCCCGCCGGCTACTTCGACGGACTGGACACGGCCGGCAGCGCCGGCGGCACGGCGCAGAATCCCGGTGACAAAATCACGGGAGCCGTGCTCGTCGCCGGCATCAACGCCGTTGACTACAACTTCGGCGAACTGCGGCCGGCGAGTCTGTCGGGCATGATCCACGCCGATCTCAACGGAGACTGCGTCTTCCAGCCAGGCGAACCGCAGCTTGCGGGAGTGACGGTCCAATTGTTTGGCGCGCAAGGACAACTGGTGGCCGCGACCACGACCAACGCGCAAGGAGAGTATTCCTTCGGCAATCTGGCACCGGGGACGTACACCGTGCGCGAGGTGCAGCCGGCCGGCTATTTCGATGGCGGCGAGGAAGCCGGCAGCGCCGGCGGACTGGTCGGCAACGACACGATCGCGGCTATATCGCTCGGCTCGGGAGTTGCGGCCGTCGGCTACAACTTCTGCGAAATCCCGCCCGCGACTTTGGCCGGCAACGTCTATGTCGACGACAACAATAACGGCGTATTCGACCCTGCGGAGCTCGGCATCGGTGGTGTGGAGTTGATCCTTCTGGGCGCCGACGGAACGCCGCTTGGGCCCACCACGGTGACGAACGCGGCTGGCGCTTATCGCTTTGAGAATCTGCCGCCAGGCGCCTACGGCGTGGCTGAGGTGCAGCCGGCCGGCTATTTCGATGGACTGGACACGGCCGGCAGCGCCGGCGGCACGGCGCAGAATCCCGGTGACAAGATCACCGGGGCGGTGCTTGTGGCTGGCATGAACGCCATCAATTACAACTTTGGCGAGATCCCCCCGGCCAGCATCTCGGGGAGGGTGTTCGTCGACCGCAACGGAGAGTGCGTCTTCCAGCCGGGCGAGACGCTCTTGTCCGGCGTCACGATCCAGCTTTTGGACCCGGGCGGCAACGTGATCGCCACGACGACGACCAACGCCGCCGGCCAGTACTCGTTTACGGGTCTGCCGCCCGGCACGTACGGCGTGCACGAAATCCAGCCCAGCGACTTACTCGAAGGCGGTAATAACGTCGGCAGCGCCGGCGGCGTGGTTTTCGACGTCGACACCCTTATCGCCATTCCACTGGGGGCGGGCGTGGCAGCGGTGGACTACAACTTCTGCGAGACGGTGCCGCAGAACACGGTCATCCTGCCTACTTCGCCGATCGTCATTCCCGAATTGCGGCCGCTGGCCCTGCCGCCGCAGCCGCGGGTGATTATCCCTTTCATTCCCGAAGACGTCCCCATCCCGCGGCTGACATTGTACTACGGCGGCGGCTACGCGATGGGTTACACCTGGCACTTGAGCATCATCGATGCCGGCCGGCCGCGCGGCGATCAATCATCGTCCGACCAGCGGTTGGCGCTCATCAGCATGCAGCCGACCGAGCCCTTCGAGCGCGGAGAGGAAGAGGTGCACAACTCGCAATGGCTGGTGGGCGCCGACGACACGGAAGACGGCGGCCGGCAGGTGTTCCGCTTCGGCATGCGTAACGGCATCCCCGTCACCGGCGACTTCAACGGCGACGGCATCACCGACATCGGCTTCTACTACAAGGGCGAGTGGTTCATCGATCTCGACGGCAACGGCGCGTGGGATTCCGGCGACCTGTGGGCCAAGCTCGGCTACGACGGCGACAAGCCCGTCACCGGCGATTGGGATGGCGACGGCAAGACCGATATCGGCATCTTCGGCCGCGCCTGGCCGGGCGATCCGAAGGCCGTGAAGCTCGAGCCCGGCCTGCCCGCCCCGCACAACACGCTCATCACGGGCAAGAAGAAGAACGTCCCGCCCCCCACCGAGCAAGCCACCTTCGGCTGGCGGTTGCTGAAGCACACCGCGCAGGGCGAGTACCGCTCGGACCTGATCGACCACGTGTTCCACTACGGCACGCCGGGCGACATCCCCATCACCGGCGACTGGCACGGCACGGGCGTCCACACGATCGGACTCTTCCACAAGGGGCGGTGGCTGTTGGATGCCAACGGCGACGGCCGCCCCAACGAGCTCGATTACGACTTCCAATATGGTGACGATGGCGACCTGCCGGTCATCGGCGACTTCAACGGCGACGGCATCGACGAGCTGGGGGTATATCGCAACGGCGCGTGGTACATCGACACCAACAACGATCGCGTGCTCGACGCCCGCGACAAGCTGTTCGAGCTGGGCGGCCCAGGCGACGTGCCGGTTGTCGGCGACTGGAACGGCGACGGCACGGACGAGCCGGGAGTGTATCGGGAAGGCGCCGCGGCCGGCCCCGCCCCCGCGCCGGCTGCCACGACCGCGGCGGTGCCAACGCCGGCGGCTCAGTGATTTTTTGAATAATTTGCTACCCGTGACGAGGATGACCTTGTTGTGCTCCTGCGGCTATCAGACATGGACATAAAACGCCCCCAGGATCGCGCCAAAGGCGACATGGGCCAGGACGACTGAGATCGGCGTCCGAACCCCATAATGCATCGCCAGAAAACCCGGCGGCTCCAACTGGCGGACGACCGTCGGACCATATTGCTCGTTGGCCATGCGAGGGTGCAGCGCGGGCAAGAGAGGCATGCCCACGGTGAGCACAAAGGTGGCGTGGACGAGGCCCATCCCCGCACCCAGCCACCAACTGGCCGTCCCCCAGGCATGGAACGCCGCGATATACAGGAGCGCAAAAATCCAGCCGTTGACGAAGTGGATGACGAGCCCGACCAGCTTGGCCCGGTCCCGGTCCGGCGTGAAGATCGTCCCGAGCAGGTACGGGATGTTCATTCGCGTCATTCCCAACCCCTGGCTCCCCGCCAGGATGGCGGTCAAGACGACCGTGCCAACAAAGCCCCACAAGAGGTGCGAAAAAAGGTCCAAATTCATCGGCGTGCCTCCGGGAGCAGCCGTTCGCGCGCCACGGCCGGCGAACTCGTCCGCTCGGCCTCGTTGTCCTCCCGATGGCCCTTTTTCTCGCGCTCGACCAACGACAGCGCGGCGTTGAGGAGGCCCACGTGGGTGAACGCCTGGGGGAAGTTGCCCAGCGCGTCGCCGGTTTGCGGATCGACCTCCTCCGCGAACAGGCCGAGGTCGTTGGCGTAGGCGAGGGTCTGCGCGAAGGCGCGATGGGCTTCCTCCGGGGTCCCGCCTCCTCGGGCGAGGAAGTCGGCGATCCAGAAGCTGCACATGGCGAAGGCGCCCTCCCTGCCCTCGAAGCTTTGCTCGTAACGATAAAGCAGCCCCGGACCTCCACCCAGCTTCTCTTGAATTCGCTGGTAGGTCCGCCGCATCCGCCACGACGACGCCTCCTCGAACCCGTGGAAGGCCAGGAGCAGAACGGTGGCGTCGAACGTATCGCCGCCGAGCACCTGCGTGTAACTCTCCAGGTTCGGGTTCCAGCTCCGCTCTTCGATGTCCCGGCGAATCTGTGCGCGGTGCCTGGCACATTTCTCAGCGGGCAGGTTGCTGATCCGGCCCTGCGCGTGCATTTCCAACAACCGGTCCAGGGCTACCCAGCACAGCAAGCGCGAGTGCGTGAAATGCTGGCGCTCGCCGCGCGGCTCCCAGATGCCGTTGTCCGGCTCGTGCCAGTGGTCGCACACGAAGTCGCCGAAGTGCCGCAGCATGGCCTGCGTTTCCCGGTCTAGGCGCCCTTCCCGCCACACGAAATGGGTCACCGCCTCGATGACCTCCCCGTACACGTCGAGTTGGAGCTGGTTGCGGATCGCGTTTCCGATCCGCACCGGCCGCGACCCCCTGTACCCTTCGAGATGAGGGAGCTCCGTTTCCTCGGGGTTGCTTTCACCGAATACATCATAGATGACCCGAAGTTCCGGGCGGGTCAGGCGGGTGGCGTGCAGCATCCAACTGACGAAGGCCTCGGCCTCCTCCTCATACCCCAGCCCGAAAAGGGCCCGCGCCGTGAACGCGGCGTCGCGCAGCCAGCAGAAGCGGTAGTCCCAGTTGAGGTCCCCGCCGACGCGCTCGGGCAGGGACGTGGTGGGCGCGGCGACGATGGCACCGGACGGCGCGTAGGACATGAGTTTCAGCGCGAGCGCGCTGCGTACCACCTGGTCCCGGTACGGCCCGCTGTACCGGGCACGGCTTGCCCAACGCCGCCACCAGGCGACGGTGAGCGCGAGCTTCTCGGAGATAAGCTCGCCCAGCGGCGGGAGAACGGCCGGTCCTTCCGCGCTGTAGGTGAGCGAGAAGGCCATTGACTCACCCGCTCTGACTTTGAGCCGTGCCGACGCGCCGCCCTCGGCGACGGGATTGAACTTCACGTCGCTGCGAAGCGTGACGAGACTTGCCCCCATCTCGATGCGCAGGCCCATCGCCCCTGCGTCGCGGATGGCGATCCTGGCACGGCCATAGTCTGGGCGCGGGTCGAAGCGGACCTGGACTTCGACCTCGCCCTGCTCACATTCCACCTTCCTGACGAGTTCATGCTCAGGCCACGGCATCCGCCGCTTCTGCTCCTCGGCAGCGGCCGGCATGAAGTCGGTGAGGACGATTGCCCCCGTGGCCGCGTGGAACCGAGTCTGGAGGACGTTCGTCTGGTCAAGGTAGCGGCGCTCCACTCGTGCCGGCTCCGTGGGAGATATGCTCCAATCACCGCCGGCACGCCGGTCGAGGAGGCCGCCGAAAAAAGACGGGCTGTCAAACCGGGGCCAACACAGCCAGTCGATGGAGCCGTCGCGCGACACCAGCGCGGCGGAGCGCCCGTCGCCGATGGCAGCATAATCCTGGATTTTTGGCGTCGGTCTCATCATCTCACCGGCCAAGGCCGACGATGCCGAACTTCATGGCAAAACTCCGCGGCGCAATCCTCCCAGGGATGGCGAGGCGACCTTCCGTGACTGTGGTCGTTCTCCTTGGGCGCCGCCGAGGAACCCTCCTTCGCGACTTGGCAGTTTAGAGGACAGTTTGGGGGTCTGCCACTCAGCCCGGCTGTCCGATCAATGCGGTGGGGTTGGCAGCCCGTAAGTCCCTATCGACGCCAGTACCAGCAGCGGCCACAGCGCAAACGTCAGACTCCAGCCTGAATTCCTCGACTATGGAACTTGTCCCTTTTCCCTTTTCTTGCAATTCATGTGCCGCGGCATGCCCTTTGCGGTACTCGAAGGTGACTGCGCTGCTACCCGAAGCATCGCACCGCTTGGGTTTCGCCTGGATGAAGGGCGCCTGGGGTTTCCTTCATGCACGCGAATACATTTCCCGAGCGCATCAGAGATTCAGAGTTTTTTTCAAAAGGAGATGTTCCATGCGCTGGTTTGCCCTGACGAGTTTCGCGGTCGGCTTGGTCATGGCCGCCGCCGGCACCGCTGCCGCCGATCATTTGACCAAGTGTCCTGGGACCTGGGAGATGGTCTCTGGCGAACGGGACGGCAAGGCCCTGCCCAAGGAGGACGTCGAACACGTCACCATGACCTGCAAGGCGGAAGGGAAGGACCTCAAGATCGTCGTGAAGAAGCACGACAAGGTCGTGACCGAGGCGACGGCCAAGCTCGCCAAGGAGGGCAAGGACCACGACCAGTACGACATCACCTACGCCAAAGGCACCAGCCCCAAGGGCGAGGACCTTAAGGGCAAGACCGTTCACGGCATCATTTCCGTGGCCGGCGACACCATGAAGGTCTGCTGGCACGGCGGGGAAGGCTACCCGAAGGAGTTCACCGGGGCCAAGGATTCCCACTGCGCCCTGCGGACCTACAAGCGCGTCAAGTGACTGAACCGCCGCGATGACGGAAGCAGCCACGCAAGCCGAATTTGTTCCGACCGCAAGTCCGCCGAGCCCGGGACGGTCCCGTTGCCGTGGCGGCTTGCGAACTCTCATCAAGCAGAAGGAGTGTTCTCATGACCGTCGTCACCAAACCCGCGGCCCCGAAGAAGGCCATTCGCGAGTTGAAGAACCTGCGCACCTCGACCCGCGGCCAGAGCCTGAAGCTGGCGTTCTGCCACGGCTGCCACGCGGTCCACCCGGACCGCAGCAAGTAGCTCAGGAGCGGGTCGGAAGTCATTGGCGCATTACCGCGACCGTGACTTCTGACCTTTCCTTTTTCCGAAGAGGTGCTTTATGAGCGTGTGTGCTCTGGTGGTCTGTCAGGCCGGCTTGGTTCTCGCCGCCAACCGAGCTGCCGCCGACGACCTCCACAAGCTGTCGGGGACCTGGAAGCTCGTCGCCCTCGAACGGGATGGTAAGCCCTTGCCCCAGGGGGAAGTTGCCGATGAACTCGTCATCACTCGTCTCAAGGGCGACAACAGTGGGTGGCAAGTCATAGTGAACCAGGACGGTAAGGTCCGGGCCGAGGCGACGATTCAGCCCACCAAGGGCGAGAAGCACGGCGATAGCACGTACACCAAATTCGATGTCACGTACAGCAAGGGCCGCCACACGGGCAAGACCCTTCACGCCTTCATCCACCTGGACGGCGACACGCTCAAGGCGTTCTGGACCAAACCCGATGAGGGGGGCGAGGGTGCCGAGAAGACCTTCCACACCTTCAAGCGTGCTGCCGATGGCGGCGGCGACGCCGCGAAACTGTCGGGAACCTGGAAACACATCTCCGCCGAACGAGATGGCAAGCCCCTGGCCAAGGAGGAATTCGACAAGTACCCCAGTCACGTCGTGATCACGCGCCGCGAGGGCGCCAAAGGGGAGTTCAAGGTCGTGATGAAGATCGGCGAGGAGGTCGTGGCCGAAGCGACGATCAAGCGCTCCGAGGGCGAGAAGGGTGCGGAAGAAAACCAGTACGACGCAGCGTACTCGAAAGGCCGCCACAAGGGCATGACCCTGCGCGCCACCATCCAGGTGGACGGCGATACCCTGAACTCCTGCTGGACCAGAGCCGACGAGAGGGGCGAAGACGCCAGCCAGACCTGCCATACGTTTGAACGCGTCAAGGAATGAAATGTCGTGACGCCCGAGGGGCCGGACAACCCCAGAGCGCGGGTGGGAGCGTGTCGTTACCGCAGCGGCAATCCAGAAGGGATCTTCGCATGGCTGTTTCCGTCAAGTCTGTCATCGAGAAACCGGGGCTCCTGCCGCCGCCGAAGAGTCGCAGGGTGCCGGCAATCGGCTACGCCCTGTGGGAGGAGAACTGCCACGTCCTCGACGATCCGGCCCTGAACGCCGTCGAGATCACTTTTGAACGCGCCGACGATCCGTTACGGCGGGGCCGCTACCTCGGCGAGCGGGACTTCGACTACGTCAGCGTTCACGCCCTGAAGTTGTCGCCAGCCAGCCCCGAGCCGCCGGCGCGCGTCTACCTAGACGCCTTGCGGGCACTGGCAGAGGAGAATGGGGCGGTTGCCGTGAGCGACCACCTGGGGTTCACCCGCGACGGCGATGGCGGAGTAGAGATCGGCCACTTCGCGCCGCCCCCGTTCACCACCGCCGCCCTGGACGCTACCTGCCGGAATCTCGACCTCATTCAGGGCTACTTCCGCGGCTTGCCTTTTTATCTGGAGAACATCGCCTCCCTGTTCCGGTTTCGCGGGGAGATGAGCGAGGCCGAGTTCCTGACCCGTGTGCTGGAGCGAACCGGCTGCGGCTGGCTTCTGGATGTGACCAACCTGTACGCCAACGCCCGCAACCACGGTTACGACGCCTCCGGCTTCCTGCGCCAGGTGGTGCCGACTGCGACGAGGCTGCAAATGCACCTGTCGGGCGGGTACTTCGACGCCGAGGCCGGCCTGTACATGGACAGCCATTCGCGTCCCGTGCCCGCTGAAGTCTGGAACCTGTACCACGAAGCACTGTTGCTGAGCCGGGGTAAGGTTGACGCCGTCTTCATCGAGCGCGACCAGGACTTTCCCGACGAGGCTGGCTGGCGCGTCGAGGTCCGCCAAGCTCGCGGCATTGCCGACGCGGTGGAGGCCGAACCATGATCGACCAAGGCCAGCGTGACCGAGCTTATCGCGACGAACTGCGCCGCTGGGTGCCTGCTTTGGTCGGGGTCCAGGCCATGAACGGCGTGTGTGAGGCCCTCGACCCGGGTTCCTCGCCCGCCGGCCTGAAGTTATTCGCCGAGGGCAACCTCGGCAAACGCCGCGAGAAACTCCACGCCCAGCTCGAATTCGTAGCGGAGGCATTCGACGATTTTGAAGACCTCGCGTCGGCTTACATCCGAAGTGTTCCCCCGGCCGCCTACGACACGACCGCCAGCGACGGCGAGCGGTTCCTGTCGTGGCTGGAGCGGGCCGGCGCGCTGACCCCCCGGCAGCGCGATTACGTCGCTTGTCAGCGGGCCCGCCTGGGCGTCGAGGCCGCGGCCCGTGCCGACCGCCGCGGCCATCTCGGCTTCCAGGAACTCTGGAACTCGGCCCTCCAACGGGCAGCGACGTTGGACATGGCCCCCGGCTTGCGGGTCTACCTGAACCCGAGCCGCGCCTGGTCACAGTTCATAACCGCGGCACTGCTGGACGACGATGCGACCTTGCCAGCTGACGTGCTGTTCTTCGCCGCGGGCGAGGCGATCCGCACGGCGGTCTTGGAACCAAACGGCAGGGCGCTGATCGAAGAACTGGCCTCGTGTGGTCCCTGCACGTTCGACGAATGGGCAGCCCTGAGTCGGCATGCTGACCGGCGGGAACTCGTTGAATTCTGCCGCGACTTGGCCGAGATGGGCCTGGTGGCCTTCGATTAGCGCCTGGCCTCAACTCAGTCTCAGTGAAAACGCGCGAAGTGCCGGGTGAGGCAACACGCTGGGGAAGGAGTAATTGTGGTTCATCCGGGAAATGCGCGCCTCATTGAAAGAGAGTGGACATGTCGTTCTGATCTGGAGTTGCAAAACCAACTAGGCCAGGAGCGAACATGTCCACGAGTTTGTTGTATCACACTTGTGGGATTCGAGGCTACGAGTACCGGTCGACAGAGTACGTTTGGGGCACGACAGTCGTGCACATCGAGCAACCGCGGGTGAAGCTGCGGTGTCCCCATTGCGGGAGGGGGAAGTGTCGGTCCGGGGAAGGAGCGTGTCTTTCGCAGCATTCCGATCGGGAGCAAGCCGGTGGCGATCGTCCTGGAAGTTGCTCGCGTCTATTGCGCGAAGTGCAATGCGAGCCGGCACGTGCGGGTCGGCTTCGCGGACGAATACCGCCGGCACACGCGGGCGCTTGCCGGCTGTATCAGCACTTGCTGCCCTCTGCCCACCCCTACTATCTACTTCCTTACGACGTGATTCCCTTGGTCAACTCCATGAACGCCGTCTCCAGGTTGATTTCTTCTTCCTTGAACATGGTCAACCGGTGGCCGGCGCCGACCAACAGGGTTGGCAACTCGCTGTAATCCTGTACGTCGGGCAAAAGCGTTACGGTCAGAACGCCGTCGCTTGAGTCGACTTTCTCGACGCTGGTCTGCTGTTCGAGGAGCTTCGCGGCCCCGTCCATGTCGTCCTTCACGCCGATCTTCAGCACCGGCTGGCGGCGGACTTTGCGCATCACGTCCGCCACGTCGGCGTTTTCCAAGAGCACGCCCTTCTCGATGATGCCGATCTTGTTGCAAATGTCGGCCAGCTCCGGCAGGATGTGACTAGAGACCATGATGGTCTTCCCCATGTTGCGCAGCTCTTTCAAGAGACCGCGGATTTCGATTCTGGCCCGGGGATCGAGGCCGCTGGCGGGCTCGTCGAGCAACAGCACCTGCGGATCGTGCAATAGCACGCGGGCCAGACCGAGCCGCTGCGTCATGCCGCGCGACAGGCTGGTGACGAAGGCCTCGCGCTTGTAGCCCAGGTCCACCAGTTCGAGCACCTCGTCGCAAATCTTGCGGCGGGCCGCTCCTTTGATCCGGTACGCCGCGGCGAAGAACTCCAAGTACTCGATCACCTTCATGTCGTCGTACACGCCGAAGAAGTCGGGCATGTAGCCGATGACGCGGCGAATTTCCTTCGGCCGCGTGTAGATCGAGTAGCCGCAGACGTACGCCTCGCCGAACGTGGGATTCAGAAGCGTGGCCAGGATCCGCATGGTGGTCGTCTTACCGGCGCCGTTGGGGCCGATGAAGCCGAACACGTCGCCACGCTCGAGCTTCAGATCGAGATGGTTGATGGCGTGCAACTGGCCGTACGTCTTGGTGAGGTCTTTGGTTTCAATCATGCGAAGAAGTAGGCAGTAGGCAGTGAGGAGCGACTAGCAACTAGCGACTAGCAAATAGCCGGCGCTCGCGCCCGCGAGAGAATTGATATTTGGAGTGGAAGGAGGGCCATACGCGTGGCTGTCGTTTCGTTGCCGCTAATGCGGGCGATATCTGGGCGTCAGCTCCGGCTAATTGCTAGTCGCTAATTGCTCCTTCTATTTTCTCGCGGCGCTCGGACGCTTTACCGCGAAGATGAAGCGGTACACGGTCCAATGTTGGTCTTCCGGCCCGGCGAGGGCCGCGCCGCCGTCGACCAGTTGCGCTGCCTGCTTTTGCGCGCGGCCGACCAGGATCGCGCGGTCAAGTGTCAGTAAATGCGAAAGATCGACGAATTGCTGGTACGAGTTCGACAAGCCCGCCTCGTTGCGGCCCGCCGCCTTGTAAAACATCATCTGTTGCAGGGTATCCATGACGCTGCCGGCCAGCGCCTCGTTGTATGCGTTATTCGGTCTCACTTGAGCGGCGCGGAGCGATGCGTCGTGCAGCACGTTGGGCAAGTCGCGCTGCTCGCCCGGCTTCAGTTGCACGACCTGGCCGGATTTCAAGTCGCCCAGCAGATAGGCCCAACGTCCCGAGACCACCATGCACTCGGCCAGATCGATCGGCAGGGTGTTGGTGATGGTCCCTTCGGGGACCTGCTCGGGACCCATCGTCAGGTCGGCCTTCACGAGATCGCGCGACGGATATGAGGAGCGGCCGATAAAGCTCTTGGTGGACCAGACCTGGATCGGCACGCCGATCAACCGGTCGAGCGAAGGCGCGAAGACGTACTGCCCGCTGAAAAAACCGCTCGCGCCGCGGCTGTACTGATTCATGTCCGATCCTAGCCAGGCGAACAGCCGCGAGCCGTCGGCAACGTCGGCGCCGCTTACGTCGCGGGGCACAAGCTCCAGGTCGAACGGCTTAGTCTGCGGCGTAAACAGGTTGAGCCACGTGGTGCCGCGCGCCACGCCGCTTTGCACGTCGACGTCCACCAGGTCCACCTGGTTGAGCCGCAAGTCGTCTCCCTTGGTGTACAAAGCGAGCGCGTACGCGCCTGCGCTCACCAGCACGACCCATAGCGGAAACGTGATCCACGTCAGCTCCATCCGCTTGAGCAAACGTTTGACCAGGAAGTAGTCGCCCGGGCCGATGAGGACGATGTAGCCCAGGATCAATAGCGCGACGACGGCGAAGGAGATGGTCGTCACGTTGCGGAAGTTGTCGAGCCCGAGGCGCAACTGATTCGCGAGGTCGGCGCTGCCGCGCGCGAAAGCGCGGGGCGTCACCATCACGCCCGGCTGATTGTTGGCGTTCGTGCTGGTGGGTTCGGGAAAGCCGAGCAGCCGGTTCACGAGTGGGCCGCGGCCGTCCCAATCCACGAACGGCTGCTGGTCGAGGTCGACGGCCACAAAGACGATCTCGCCGAACCGCCGCGGCGAGCGAACCACCATCGGCAGATCTCCCTCCGCGATTTCGACCTTGCCGTCGACTTTTTCCAGACGGGGAACGGAGAGCGTCAACTCGCGCCCCGTGGGTCGCACCTTGCGGGCACCGCCGATGTAACCCTCCAGTCCCGTTGTCTTCCGCAAGGTCGTAACTTCGACGAAGCGGCCGGGCGCAAACCGCGCCAGCGGCGCATCGGGCGCAAGAACCGTGGGGGCCGACGCCCCCGCGACCAGCACGAGCTTTCCGCCCTGCTCGATCCATTCCGCGAGCGCCGCCACACGCGCGCCCGTATCGAGCAGCTTCGCGAACATTTCGGGCTGGCTGGTAGAAATGATCAAGGCGTCGACGCCGTCGTACCCATACCACTCCGTGGGTAACTGAGAGACGTCCCCGAGGTGCACGACCTCGATCGGTTGTTGGTTCGGGTATTGATGGAGGCGGATCGCCTCCTCGACTCCGATCGAGGAGCCCAGCGTGACGATCAGCGGCTGCTCGACTTGCATCGCCCACGGAACCATCAACCGATCGGGGCCGGGCTGATTGTCGAACTCGCGGTCGATGACCGCCTTTCCCTCGACGCGGAAAACAATCCTCAAACCGCCGTCGATCCGCCCGAACTTGGCGCACATGAGCACCTTGGTCTGCTGCCCGGGCAACAATTGCACGGGCCGCGGCGCGATGACCCGGCTGGGCGTGCCGTCGCCGTCGGGCAGGATGAGCTCGACCTGACCCACCAGCGGCGTTGTGCCGCCCTGGAACGTGATCTCGATCGGCGCCCAGTGCGCGATTTTGTAGTGCTCGTCGAAACCGACGCGCAGGGCGGCGATCGTCGGCGGATTCAGGTCCTGGCCGTGCGCTCGGGCGGCGAGGCCGGCCGCGAACAGGCAACAGAGCAACGGTAGGGCAAGCTGCTTGCTCATGGCTTCTCCGCATCGGCACAGGCACAAACGAACTGTCCGCAGCCCGGGCAGCCCTGGCCGTATTTGCGCGCCACGGCCTCGCTCAGATCGACGCCGGCGACGTTGGCGATCGTCGCCAGCCACGCCAGCACGTCGGCGAATTCTTCCATCCGCTCCTGGTGGGTCCCGTTACGCAAGCAAGCGGCCAGCTCGCCCACTTCCTCCATCAGCCACATGAACGTGCCGTCGATACCTCGCGCCACGTCCTTGTCGAGGTACATTTGGCGGATCAGCCGCTGGAACGCGGCCAGCGTCATTTCCGCCGTCGCGCCGTTGGCGGCGTGTGGGGGCTGGTCAATCACTCGGCAAGGTCCCTTTGTAACGCCGTGGCGCGGGTGTTTCCCGGCTCCAGCTCTAATACTTTCTCGAGTGCCGCTTGAGCGCGCTTCTTCCGGCCGGCCTTCGCACACGACTCGGCCAAGGCCAACTGCAGCGAGACTTCCTTCGGCGACAGTTTCACCGCTACTTCGTATTCGTCCGCCGCTGGGCCGAATTCTCTCGCACCGGCCCGCGCCTCGCCCAGCATCCGGTGCACGTCCACGTCCATCACGTCGATGAAGAGCGCCTCGCGCGACCACCGCGCCGCCGCCGCGAAGTCGCCGGCCGCTAGCGCCAGTTGCGCGAGCTTCTTGCGGACCGGCAGGTCATCCGCATCGAGTGGCGCCAGGCGCGACAGCACTTCTGTCAGCTTAACGTCATTTTTCTGGGCAAGATACACCCTGGCCAGGGAGCGGAGCCACGCGGCGTCGGCCGGATTGCGCTTTTCCCCCAATGCGTATAGTTCGGCCGCGGTATCGAATTCTTCCGCTTTCAGCTTGAGACCCGCCAGCAGGTTGAGCAGGTTCGGATCGGGGTTTTGACGGTCGAGGTGGTCCGCGAGCAGCTTCAAGGCGGCGGCGTTTTCGCCCACTACCAGCCGGACGCGGGCGAGCACGTAGGCCGCCAACTGTCCCGCGCGCGGGTCGCCAAGCGCCCCCTCGGCCAACTGCCGAGCCTTGGCGTAGTCCTTGCGGGCAAGATACGCGTGGGCCAACCGCGCGAGCACTTGTGCGTCATCGGGCCGCGACTCGCGCGCTCGCTCGAGCTGGGCCAAGGTCTCGGCAGCGGCGGCCGGACGGATCGCCTGGTCGGCCGTGACGCGGCGGACGTAGTCGACGTAGCCGCGCTCGAAGTCGGCCGTGTCGACCGCGAATTCGCGCTTTAGCGCCGCCGCCGTGTCGAGATTGTCGCGGTAGGCCGAGAGCATCTTGGCAAGTGCCGTCGCGCCGTACGTCTCGGTTATGTAGCGCGCGTACAAATCCGCCTGGCAGTAGGCCATTTGCCAGTCATTGCTCGACTGGGGCCGCACGAAGCCCAGGTTGATCGTGTCCAGGTTGAACAACTGCCCCTTCGGCACGCGCTCGGCCAATAGCTCGTTCCAAATCTGCGGCCGTGGGAAGCCTTCGCTGCCGACCGCCAGCGCCTCGGTAAACCAGTGCGGAATGGCGAAATCGGTCTGCTGCAAATTCAAGACGTGAACGAATTCGTGCTTCAGCACCCGCGCCCAATTGAACTTCTTCGGCATGTCGCCCGGCGAGGCGAGCGCGACGATCTTCCCGGCGCAGGCGCCCACCGTGTGCACGAAGGGAAGGCCCACCATCCGGGCGCTGAACCAGCCGTGGCCGCTGGTATTGCGGGCACGACTAAAGATCTCAAAGAGCGATTTTCCTTGCGGCTCAAAGCCGAACCGCTCGCATAGCTGCGGGTAGACCTCTTCCTCCAGATACCGCGCGGCGTACTGGGCCATGATCTCATCGGCGCCGCGATCGAACTTAATGACGAAGTGCGGCGTTTCGAGCAAGGCGTAGCCATCGAGCACCTCCAGCACCTTGAGCGTATTGGCGACGCGCACGTTGAACGGGTCGATCGTGAACGCCTCGTCCAATAGTTGCTTCGCGTCGACCTCCTCCCCAAGGCGCATGGCCACCAGCCCCAGCTCGGCGTGTGGCTCGACCAGTTGGGGCATCCGCGCGATCGCTTCGCGGTAGTAGCGGGCGGCGGCGGGGAAGCGACGGCTTTCGTCCAGCGCCCGCGCGAGCGATGCATGGAATTCGCCGCAGTGCTTGTTGCGCGTGGTCGCCTGGTCGATGGTCCGGCCCATGCGCGTTCCGGAGAGGTCGGCAGACAAGCCGTCGACAACGCCGTACGCGGCCGCCAGCCGGCCCAGTGCCGTCTCCGACGCCGGGTTGATCTGGCAGGCCTTTTCGAAAATCGCGATCGCTTCCGCCGCCTGGAAGTTGGCCAGCAGTATGTCGCCGCGGGCCAGGTGCGCATCGAGCAACCGCGGATTCAATTCGCCGGCCCGATCGACCGCCTGCCGGGCCGTGTCGAGCTCGTAATTTTGCAGCGCCAAGCGGGCGAGCGCTGCGTGGACGCAGGCCGCGTTGGGATTCTGGGCGAGCGCCGCCTTGAGCTCGCGGGCCGCCTCGGCCTGGTTGTACTTTTCGAGATAGAGAAGACCCGCGTAGTAATGCGCGGGCCACCAGTTCGGCTCGATCTTCAGCGCGTCGGGATACAGCTCGTTCACCAGGAAGCCGAACTGGTCCTTGAGCCGGTTCCAACGGGCGAACTGCGCGGCGGCCAGCCCGATCCACTCGATCGCTTCGACGCTGTTCACGTCATGGCCGTTGTAGTAGTCGACGAACCACTTGTAGCCGGCGTTGGCCTCGTCGAGCCGGCCGGCCATGCGGTGCAGCTCGGCTTGCACCCACCGCGCGGCCAACTGCTCGGGATCGATTGCCAGCGCCGCGTCGGCCAGTTTTTTCGCGTCTTCGATGGCGCCCCGCGAGAGCGCGAGTTGCGCGGCTTCGGCCGGCAATTGGGCGGCCCGCGACTGCCGCATGGTTGCCGCCAGGAGGATTTTGGCCGCTTCATCGAGCTGTCCCGTGCTGGACTTAGCTCGCGCAAGCCCCAGGGCGGCGCCGACAGGATCCCGTTCGTCGAGCGCCTGGTAGGCCTCGATCGCTTCTTCGTACTTGCCTGCCAAAAACAGTGCCCGGGCCGTGGCAAGGGTTTCATCGCCGTGCGCCGGCGTTGGCGCGAACGCCTGGGCGACGGCGCAGCCTAGCCAGAGCAGCACGCGAACCGGTGCTCGCAGTGGAGCCTTCACGCGATACATTGTCCTGTCAGCGGCGGGAAGAAAGTCAGCGCGTCACCTATTTCACCGTATCCCGCCGTCTACATTCCTTCAAGGCGACGGTTCGTCGCGGCGCCATAGCCGGGCAGGAATCCAAGACTTGCTCGGCATCCATCTGCCGATGCCGCCCAGCGCCGTTCACAGATTCAAGCTTGCCGGCGGCGCACCGGCGGGAAAGTGGGACAGGCACCGAGACGCAACGTTGGTCTGAAAGGATTTGCGCTGTTTATGCTCGGAGCCAGTCCCATTTTCCCGCCTCGCCATTTTGAAAAACAGGATGGCCCTGCGATGCCGCCGACGCTAGTTGTCTCCCGCGGCCCGCGGACGGTAAGATGTCCGCGTGCAAACGGCGTCGCCCAAGCCCGCGCGATGGTATCAATTCAGTCTGCGGACGATGCTTGTGCTGTTGGCGCTGGTCGCGGTGGGCTGCGTGGCAACGAAATACGCGCTTCCGCGGCTCGACGAGCAACGACGGAGAGCGCGAGCACGCGTTCAGCGGGTGCAGACCCTGGAAATGTGGGACGTGCCCAGCATCTCAGTGAAGATGGATGAGACGAAAATGGACGAGGTGCCACCGCGGTAGCTGATTCATGGAAACCAAACCGACGATTGCGTATGCCGATTTCGCCAAGCTCGACCTGCGCGTGGCCAAGGTTGTCGCGGCCCGCGAGCACCCCAATGCCGACAAGCTCTTGTTGCTCACGATCCGGGTCGGCGAGGTGGAGAAGCAGATCGTGGCCGGAATCCGCGCGCACTACCCTGCCGAGTCGCTGGTGGGCCGTTCGATCGTGGTGGTCAGCAATCTTGAGCCGGCCATGATCCGCGGCGAAGAGTCTGGCGGCATGCTCCTGGCCGCGAGCGACGCCGCCGGCGTCACGCTCCTGACTCCCGACCGCGACTGCGAGTGCGGCGCCGGCATCAAGTAGCCGTTCGTTCGCTTCCGCACGCTCATCACGGAGCCACGGAGAGGAAGCAAGAGAGCCACGAGAATCGAAGCAGGCCGCGGATTCGCGCTGATGGACGCGGATCAAAGCTCGATGACAAGGCACCGTCTCGCAGCATCCGCGTCTGTCCGCGCAAATCCGTGGCTGCCCCTCTTCGTGCGGGTTCTTCTCCATCCCTCCGCGGTGATTCTCTCGCGGCCTACGCACCCTGTTCGCATTCCGTCCGCGCGGGGCATTGTGCTATCTTATCTGTAGTGGCCGTGCCGCGCGAGGGATCGCGCCCGCGGCGCCGCGGCCGCGGAAGAAGCGCCCATGGACGAGAAACAGATCTTCCTGTCGCCCGACCTGGCCTATCGGCTGGCGGCGATCGATATCGGCACCAACAGCATCCGGCTGATCATCGCCGAGCCGCTGCGCGACGGCACGTATCGTATTCTGGACGAGGAAAAAGAGACCACCCGGCTGGGCAAGAACCTCAGCAAAACCGGCCGGCTCGATCCGCAGGCCGTGGCCGCGTCGCTCGACGCGCTGCGGCGGATGCGCGAGATCGCCGCCGGCTTCCAGGCCCGCGAGGTCCGCGTGATCGCCACCTGCGCCGTCCGCGAGGCGGCCGACGGCGACGACTTCTGCCGCCGCGCCGCGGATGAACTGGGGTTGGCGGTCGAGGTGATCAGCGGCGAGCAGGAGGCCCGGCTGGCCTTCTACAGCGTCGCCCGTAGTTTTCAACTGGCGGGCAAGAACGTGGCGGTCGCCGATATCGGCGGCGGCAGCACCGAGATCATTCTGGCATCGGGCAACATGATCGAGGCCATTCACACCACGCCACTGGGCGCCGTGCGGCTGACCGACGAGTTTCTTGGCGCCGGTGACACGGACCTTGCCGACTTCGGCCGGATGGTCAAGGCCATCGACCGCAAGCTCCGCCGCGCCACCAAGAAGCGGTTCTTTCAGCCGCACTTGTTGATCGGCTCCGGCGGGACGTTCACCAGCCTGGCCGACATGGTGATGTCGCTCAAAGGGCAGACCGGTCTACCGCTGCGGGGCTACGAGGTGACGCACGCCGAAGTGCGGCACGTGCTGGATCGCCTGTGCAAGATGCCGGCCAAGGCGCGGCGTAGTGTGCCGGGCCTCAGCTCGGACCGGGCCGACATCATCGTGGCCGGCCTGGCGATCGTCGACCGGCTGATGCGCCGCTTCAAGGTGAATCGGCTGCAAGTCCACAATCGCGGCATCCGCGACGGGTTGCTGTTGACGATGATCGACAGCACGCTGGGCACGACCAGCCAGGATCCGCACGACCAGGACGCGGCCATCGAGCGGTTCGCCGCCGGCTGCGGCGTCGATCTGGCGCATGGGCGGCAGGTGGCGCGGCTTGCCGGGTCTATCTTCGCCCAACTGCGCGAGCGCTTTGGGCTGCCGGCCGAGGATGGGCCGATGCTGGAAGCGGCCGCGCGACTTCAGGACGTCGGCTACTTGATCGACTACGACCGGCACCACAAGCACAGTTACCACTTGATCCTCAACAGCCGTTTGGCCGGCTTTCGCCCGCAGGAGCTGGAGCTGATCGCCAACATTGCCCGTTATCATCGCGGCGGCAAGCCCAAGGCCAAGCACGCGAACTTCGAGCGGCTGGCGCCGGCCGATCGCGAGCGGGTCCGCCACCTGGCCGCCATATTGCGCGTCGCGGGCGGGCTCGACCGCAGCCACAGCCAGCGGGTGCGCGGCGTGCGCCTGGAATTCGACAACGGCGCGATCACGATGCACGTCACCGCCGACGACTTGCCGGAAGTCGACCTGTGGGGTGCCCGCCGTCGGTGCAAATTCTTCACCTGGGTGTTCGATACGCCGCTGTCGGTTGAATGGGTCGACGCGCACGGGGCCCCGCAAGACAAGTCGGGCGACGCGATACCGTCCGCCAACGGGCTGTCGACAAACGGTGCTTCCGAGAAGAAGAAACGCTCCGAGACGGGCACCAGCACGGGTTGAGCAAGCGCGCGTACCGCTGGGCTTTCCTTCTCGCGTCGCGAAGCCCACCCGCGGTGCCGGGTGGGGTATAATGGGGCGCTGTGGAGGAGTTCGCATGACCAATCTGCTGAAGAGGGCATTCGACGTAGCCTCGAAGCTCTCGCCAGCCGAGCAAGACGTGCTGGCGTCGCGGCTCCTCGCCGAGCTGGCCGCTGAAGACGAATTCGATCAGGCGATCGGCCGCACGTCCGATCAGCTTACCAAGCTGGCGAGGGAAGCCATCGAGGAGCATCGCGCCGGGAAAACCGAGGAACTGGACCCGGAGCGGCTATGAAGTCGCGCACGACGCGGCGATTTCGGGAGCGGTTTGCGAAGCTGCCCGACCGCATCAAAAGTCAGGCGCGCGACGCCTATCGCCTGTTCGCTCAGAATCCGGCGCACCCCGGCCTGCGGTTCAAGCAGGTACTATCAAATCCCCCAACGTACTCAGCGCGCGTTGGAATCGGACACCCCGCCGTGGGTTCGCTGGAAGGCGACATGATAATCTGGTTCTGGATCGGCACGCACGCGGAATACGACAAGCTCCTGCACCAACTTTAAATCGTGAGCGGGCCCACGTCGTAGCTCCTTTCCGCCGGCCAAGATGCGTCGCGGCGGGTGGCCTGCGCCTTGGCGTCGTGTAAAATGATGGGCATCTTCCGCGGTTGTGCGACGCGTCTGTCGCAGAACTCTTTGACCAGTCGGTCGAAAAGGAGGGGGCCGTGCATTCCGACAATCGCCCTGATTCGCCATCGCTGGAAACGCAACTTGCCGAGGCCGAGAAACGAGTGGACGCAAATCGCCGCTTCGCGCGGTGGTCCGCCGTGTTCGCCGGTGTGTTGATTGCGTGTCTCTTCTTGCCTGCCGCGCGCGGCGTGGTGATGGCCCTGGTCACATTGCCCGAGCGGCTGCTCGTGGAGTTGGAGGTGATCACCGGCGTCGGGATGCGCGCCGCCTTGCAGCCGTCTCCGCTGCGGGCGCTCGCGGCGGCCACGGTGGTTGTCATCATCGTGGCTGCGCTATTGCACCTCCGCGGCGGTGCGCGGCCCGACAGCGCGCCGAAGGCGTAGCGGAATGGGCGGGCATCCTGCCCGCCTCATGACCTGCCCGTGGCCGGGCAGGCTAAACCGGTCGCGCGGCCGATGGTGCACGCAGTGCACCCTACTTCTTTCCCAACCCGCCGGGGAAGCGGTGGCCGGCCACCGCCATCGGCAGCGCGTAGACGCTCGTTCGCGCGGTGACGTACAGCGTCTTGAAGTCCGGGCCGCCGAAGGCGCAGTTCGACGGCGGCTTCGCAAGCTCGATCGTCCCCAGCGGCTGGCCGCTCGCGTCGAACACTTGCAGACCGGCCCCCGTGGCAATGTACAGGTTGCCGCGGACGTCGACCGCCGCTCCGTCGCCGCCGGCGCCGCTGCTTCCCGCCTTGGGCTTCAGCGTGCAGAACACCCGCCCCGCGCCCAGCTTGCCCGGCGACTCGATCGGAAACGCCATGATCTCGGCTCGCACCGTGGGGATGACGTACAACGTCTTCTCGTCGGGCGACAGCCGCACGCCGTTGGGCGCAACTACGTTGTCGACGATTCGCGTCACCTTGCCGTCCGGGGCGACGTAGTACACGCCCGAAACACCCTGGTTCGACGGCTGCCCGCCCACGTTGAACGACGGGTCGCTGAAGTAGACGCCGCCGGCCCGATCGAGCGCCAGGTCGTTGGGCCCGTTGAACGGCTTGCCGCCGTATTCGGTGGCGAGCATCCGCTGGCTACGGCCGTCGGCGGTGACCGCGGCGATGCCGCCGCGCTGGCAGCAGATGATCTCTCCGGCCGCGTTGAACACCTGGCCGTTGGTGCGGTTCGAGTTGTCCCGCACCAGCGCGCTCTTATTGCCGGGCTCGACTTTGTAGACCTTGTTGTTCGGTACGTCGGTGAAATAGACGACACCCGCGGCATCGGCCGCCGGCCCCTCGGTGAACTTGAACGTGCCGTCGATCTCGACGGCGTCGCCCGTGGGACCGATGCCGGGGATAGGCGTGCCGGCGGCTGCGGCCACCGTGGCGGCGTGGACTGTGCAGACCAGGAAGGTGGCCAGACATGCGGTGCAAATCACCCACGTTGAAGATCGAGCGGACATGACGGTGCGACTCCGAAAGAAGGGGATGGCACGCGTGCCACTGGCTGTGCCAGTGTGTGGCGCGACGCGCCCGACAGAATAGCCGATGGCAAGCGCCGCCGGCAGTAGGCGCGCTGGCGCGGTCCGTAGGGTGCTCTGCGGGCACCTGTGCTGGCGCATCGACCGTGGAAAATGAAATCTGGGCTCGCGGGCGTCCTGCCCGCTTCGTGTCATCGCAACCACTGACATGCAACGCGAAAGGCGGGCAGGATGCCCGCCCCCCTCGAGACGATCCATCGTTTCGCGCTGGTCGGAAGCGGTGCAGAAACCGGGGGCCGCACGCGCCGACCGCTCACCCGCCCACATTCGTCATTCATCATTCCGCATTCATTCATTGAATCCGCTCCCCATCCGTTGGCCGGCAACCAACTTGGGGCCACCCGCCGGATGCCCCGGCGCGAGCGGCGGCGACCGGCGCGCAGCCGATTTTGCGGTTGCCAGCACTTGTCGCGTTGTTTCTAATGTTCAGGTGTCAACCACGCGAGGGCGGCCCGGCGGGCGTCCGACCAGCGTTCAGCCCGGCGGGACGCGCACGGTGGGCCGCTGCGGCGAGCGGAACGAGTTCGCGCAAGAGCACGTCAAAATCAGCTATCGCACATCCAGACTCGAAGGACGAAAAGAACGATGACAGCAGACGCATCGAAGAAACCGCCGAGCAAGACGGAGATTCTCAACGCCATCGCGGAGAAGACCCAGCTTGCCCGCAACCAGGTGAGTGCGGTCCTGGACGCCCTGAGCGAGGAGATCGGCAAGAGCTTGAACGGCGCCGGCTCGTTCACGGTTCCCGGCCTGGTGAAGATCGAGAAGAAGCACGTGCCGGCGAAGCCGGCGCGGACCGGCGTCCCCAACCCCTTCAAGCCGGGGGAATTGATGGACGTGCCGGCCAAGCCCGCCTCGACCAAAATCACCGTCCGGGCCCTCAAGCAGCTCAAGGACATGGGCAAGTAGCTTGTGGTCGGTGGGCCGCGGTCAGTCGTCAGGATTTCTCCTCCGCCCGCTGATCACTGACCGCTAGACAGTAGGGTTGTCCTGCGGACACCCGTTGGGTCGGTGCTCGCAGAGCACTCTACGGAACGCTTCCCGGGCAATAAAGCGCGGCCACATGTGCGTAAAGATGGGCCACGCGCACCAGGTCGTCGATCGACGCCCATTCGTTCACGGTGTGCTGGCCGGCGGCCAGCGGCCCGTGCGTGATCGAGGGGACCCGGGCGATCGACCAGAAGCTGTTGCCATCGTCGACAAACGCCTTGCGACCTTGGGCAAGCTCGCGACCGGCCTGCTGTGAGTAGGCCGCTTGAAACGTGGTGACGATAGGGTCGCTGGTCGCGAGCGCGAACGCGCCGCGAACCAGCCGCCAGTCGACCAAGGCTTGCGTGCCGCTTGTCTGCGCAACCACGTCCGCCATGGTCCGGAACTCGCGCTCGACCGCGCTCGCATCGGCCTCCGGCAGCCAGCGGCGCGTCCCTTCCAGCCAGCACTCTTGCGGGTACTGGTTGTAGATCTCGCCACTGTGCACCTGGCCGACGAAGACGCTTTCGCTACCCGCGATCGGGTGCGTCAGCGTCGAGAGGCGGTTCGACAACTGACCGAGGTCTTCGATGAATCGCGCCCCGGCGGCGATCACGCTCGGCTCGTTGGCCGGCCGCATCACTTCGTGGACCGGCGGGCCTGCGCGGCGGAACGTCACTTTCCACGTCGCCGCGCCCCGCCCGGCCACTGGCAGCACGTCGCACATGGGCTCGGGGATGAGCACCGCGTCGCCGTGCAGACCGGCGGCGATCAATGCGTTCAATTGCTCTCCCAATCCCCACGGCGCCTCGTGTAGCTCGTGCGCGACAAAGAGGATCGATCCGGCGGCCGGCAGTCCCGCGTCGCGGAGCGCCCGGAGCGCCTCGACCGCGGCCGCCACGCCCGATTTCATGTCCGCCGCGCCGCTGCCGGTGATCTTCCCATCCACCACTTGCGGCGCCACAAACGGCAGATGGACCGTATCGAGATGGCCGTCGAACTGGAGCGTTCTGCCGGGCCGGCCACTGTCGAGCCGCACCACAACCGCCGCAGCCGACGGGTGGCCACCGGCCGGCCGCTCGACCGCGAAGCCGTCGGCCGCGAGCAATTGCGCCAGGCAGGCGGAGACTGCCGCCGCATCGCTCGTCGGGCTGGGCACGGCCACCAGGCGCACGGCCGTATCGACCAGCCGCTCTCGTTGGACGGCGGCTCGCAAGCGATCGCTCAATTCGGTGAGTGCCATATTGAACTCCGGGAGGAGTGATCGAGCGTTTTGCCTGGCAATTCGTGCAAGCCCTGCAAGCCAGTATATGAAAGCTGGTCACGGTTTCGTATTTGCACGGGGCGATGCTTCGCGTTCTTGGCTACGTAACACGCACGTAAGGAGCCGGGCACAGCTTCCCTTGCTCGCGCTTCGGGCTTGTATGTCCGGTGGAAAGAGAGGCCGAATACACCGTGGGCGCAAGCAGTGCCGTGCGTGTTACTCGCATTGCGCGTTGACAAGATTTGCCCTGGCGGAATACCATGCCCGGCCCGAACAGGGTCCAAAGTTGCCCCAACTCGCCGGACGATAGAGTGCGGCATGCGGCACGCCGCCGCCCGAGTTGCGTCTCCCTCGGACTACGAACCCTCCTCGACGACCGATCCCATGCACGACCTGGCGAAGATCGATCTGCTGCTCTTGATCGGCCTGGGCGTTGCGATCATCGCCATTGCAGGGGGCGTGCGGGGCGTCTACGCGGTGGCGGCCTCATCGCGGCGCGAACGGAACAATAGCACGACGTCTGTGCCGGCGGTCGCGCGCAAATCGCCGTCCTCCACGCCCGCTAAACGCCGCAAGGCGGCCTAGCCACCGGCGCTTGTCGGCGCGCTCACTCGGCGGTGACCCAATCAAGCTTCCAGAATGGGTTACCGCATTGACGGCATTCCTCGCCGCCTTCCATCAGGCGTGCTCGACACGCGTGGCAATCGGCCAGGTTCGGCAGCAAGTTCAACTGCTGACGGCGCATCTCCTCGGCCATTGGCTGGTCGGCGAAGGCCGTCGCCGTGACGATCCACACTGCCGGGGGAAACAACCGGTACATCGCCAGTGGCGCGCGAGCGGCCTCGGGCAGCGTTCGACCGAGCGCGCTTTCGAACGCCAGTCGCCGCGCGTCCGGCGGCTTCGCCCCGTACACGCCCACGCGAGCGGCCACGCCCGGTTCCTCGAATAGCTCACCCAAGCGCAACCGGCCGAGCCAGCGGACGTACCACTCAGGGTCGCCGTGCAGGTAGCCCCCGGCACGGGCTGCGTCGGCCGATTCGACCGCCTGGTAGATTTCGACTTCCTTGCGAGCGTTCATCTGTCCCTTGACGGCCGAGACAGGCAGAAGCATCGAGTCGGCGCCGAATTCCCGTTCGACGTCGGTTGAGATGCGGGCCAGCATCAGGTTCGTCAGCGTATCGAGCCCGGCCATCAAGCTGGCGGCGATGCGCTCGCCGTCGTCGCGCCCCTCGTGCAGATTGAAGGCCATGGCCGCTTCATGGCGCGTGGACGGCTCGCCCAGACTCATGGCTCGATCCCCCCTCGAAGAATCGACGGTGCGGCGGCGGTGCGGCCACCGAACGTCAATCTACATCTTGGCGGAAGGGGAAGCCAGCAACCGCAGCGCCACGGGGGCACAAGCTTTTGCCTGTAGGAGGCGACTCCCGTCGCCGACGGCACCGGCTTTCGAGCCACCGCCGCCGATTTGGTATCATCTTGGGGATGGACGCCCAACCCGCCGATGATGAGCTCGGCACGCCGACGGACGACGCCGACTTTGCAGCGTGCGTAGCCGCCCTTCGGGCCGCAATGGAGGAGATCCGCGCCGGGAAAACGCGACCACTCAAAGATGTCCTCGCCGACATCGCGGCGAGCCATGGGATCTCGCTTTGAAGGGATGCTTTCGCACCCGCCTCCCTAACCAAAGAAGCCGCGCTTCTCGAATGACTTGACGGCGTCTTCCTCGGTGTTGCAGATATCGAAGACCTTGTTGAGGTTCGTGATCTTGAAGACTTCCATCAGGTTTGAGTTGATGCCGCACAGCTTGAGCTTGATCTTGTCGTTCTTGCACCGCTTGAGTAGCGGCAGGAGCTTACCGAGCATGGCCGAGGCCATGAACTTGACTCCCTGGAAGTTGACCACCAGCTTGCGGTTGCCGGCGGCCTCCAGGGCCACGTCCGACAGCTCGTTGCCGATCTGCTCGATTACGGTTTGGTCGATGATCGAGCCAGAGACGAAATACGTGACCAGCACCTCGCCCTGGTCCTGCAATCGCAAATGCGTATAGGGCACGGGAACTCCTTGAGTAGGCAGCAGGCCGAGGACAGCAGGCAGTAAAGGCAGCACGCCCGGGGGTCTATCCCCCAGGTCTTCCCTAGCGCCGCGCGGCCAGAGCGCGGCCCTCCCCTTGTACCACAAATCGGCGGCGAAATCGTGAGGGAGCTGCTTGCAAGACGACAACGGCTGATCCGCCCGCGCGGGCGGATCAGCCCAAAGGTTCTTTCGGGTCGTTCGGCCGAGCGCCGGCCCGTTCGAGATTCCTTTGAGATTCAACTGCCTACTGCCGCCTACCGCCATTTTCACCGTATCGTGGCCAGCGCGCGATCCGAGATATCCTTGCGGCACCAGGCGCCGTCCCAGCGGATGGCTTTGACTGCCGTGTAGGCGTTGAGCTTGGCGGCGGGGATCGTGGCGCCAAGCGCGGTGACTGCCAGCACGCGCCCGCCATCGGTGACGACCTGCCCCGCCACGCTCGCCGTGCCTGCGTGGAAAACCTTCACGTCCTTCAGTAGCGCCGCGTCGTCGAGTCCGCGGATCGGCTTGCCCCCTTGGTACTTGCCGGGATAGCCCTCGGAAGCCATCACGACGCACACCGCCGGACGCGGGTCCCATTCCAAGGGCGCGATTGTATCGAGCCGCCCTTCGGTCGCCGCCAGCAGCACGTCCAATAGATCGGTCTTCAGCCGCATCAAGAGGGGCTGGCATTCCGGATCGCCGAACCGGACGTTGTACTCGAGTACCTTGGCGCCCTGGTTGGTGAGCATCAAGCCCGCGTACAAAACGCCGCGGAACGGCCGCCGCGACCGTTTCATGGCATGCACCGTGGGCACGAGGACGTGTTCCTCGATGCGGCGGAGCATGTCGTCGTCCACCACGGGGGCAGGGCAGTAGGCCCCCATGCCTCCGGTGTTCGGCCCGGTGTCGCCGTCGCCGGCCCGCTTGTGATCCTGCGTAGGCGGCAGGGTGACGATCGTCTGCCCGTCGGTGATCGCCAGCACGCTCGCTTCCTGCCCGTCCAGCCGCTCCTCGATCACCAACTGGTCGCCGGCAGCGCCAAATTCCTTCTTGCGCGCGATGCGGTCGACGGCCTCGAGCGCCTCGGTCCGGCCGGCACACACGATCACTCCCTTGCCGGCCGCCAGGCCATCGGCCTTGACCACCACGGGCACGTCTTCCCGGTCCTTCAGAAACGTGGTGGCGCTCTCGGCGTTGCGAAAGACGCGATAGTCGCCCGTCGGGACGTCGGCGTGCCGCAGCAGGTTTTTGCAGAATACCTTGCTCCCTTCGAGCTCGGCGGCTGCTTTCGTGGGACCAAAGACGCGGAGCTTCTCGGCGGTGAAGGCGTCGACGATGCCCAAGGTCAGTGGGGCCTCGGGGCCGACCACCGTCAGGCCGATATCGTTCTGCTGGGCAAACTTGATCAGCCGCGGAAAGTCGGTGGGGGCGATATCGACGTTCTCGGCTTCCCGGGCCGTGCCGGCGTTGCCTGGCGCAACGAAGATCCGTTCGACGCCCGGACTTTGCGCCAACTTCCATGCCAGCGCGTGCTCTCGCCCGCCGCTACCGATGATGAGGACGTTCATGACTGCTTCGCACTCAAATCAAGTCGATAATCAAGATGATGGATGCGCGGGCGGGTCGGGGTGCCACGCGCTGGCGATTCTAGCGCCATGGTCGTGGACAAACAAGCGGCGACGGCTCTCGACCGACACCCCTGTCCCGTGCGGCGAAGGGAGAATCCACGGCGCTCATCCCCTCAGGCACAAATCGCGAATGCCAGCAAATACCTGCAGGTAGGTCTCCAATGGCAGCCCGTCCACGCTTAGTTCCTTGCGGGCCGTGACGCCGTCGACAGCGCCGGCGTCATGAACCAATGACTCGATGAGCGCACGCACGACGGGGACGTCCCAGCCAGCCGCTTCATCGCACCGGCCGCGCAGCCGTGCGGTAGCTAGCGCAAGGGCATAACCGGCCCAATCGCTGATCCCCGCCACGAGCGTATAGTCGGTCGGAATGCGGCACGCCAGGCGACCGGTGGGTCCCAGGGTGATCGCCGCGCGGAGCGTCTCCCAGGGAATCGTTCCCATGCCTATTTCATTGCCGCCGTCGCCGATGCCGATCGTGGTCACGCGCGGTTGTCGGGCGGTCGCTGCTTCAAACAGCCGATGTACTGGCGCGGTGCAAGCATCGATCGGTGCGCCACGCATATTGTGGCAGACGTCGCGGTGCGCCTCGGGCACTTCGCGGCAGAAATCAGCCGTCGGCGCCGGCCGGGTGCGCTTCTGGGCCGCCAGCGACGCAAGGGTGTGGCTCGGCCCGACTCGTTCGATGGCAATCAAGTGGGAGAGCTTCGTACCGACGCCCGAATGCAGGAACTCGCGGACCCAAGCGTCCACGGACGCGTCGCCCGCTGTGGCTTGCGGCACATCGGCATCCGCGCCCCCTGCCGGTCGCACAAGCGGAAACTCGCGAAGCATCTCGCGAGGCAGGCCCCATCGGTCACAACCGACTTCCAGAAGCGGAAGCCCGTAGCGATCGCCGATGAGCAGCGTCTCGATGCCCAACGATCGAAGCGTGCGGGCGAGAAACAGCGCGCTCGGGGGACCATCGGTCTCCGCCGCGGGTGGAGTGGCATCGACGATGCAGAATCCGGTAACAACGGCGACGGCGGTGCCATTGTCGGCAAGGTCGCGAGCGGCGGCGGCAAGGTGACCTTCGCAAAGGGCACCGTCGGGCCCGCTGTAGCTTGCCAGTCCGCGGCGCGTCGGGTCCCGGCGAAGGAGAGACTCAAGCGTGGCCCAGGGGATGGCAGGATCGGTCGGCAAGGTGTCTCGGAAGGGCTTCGGGCTGGCGCGTTCGGCGACCGGTCTACGGACTAAAAGCGGGCGGGGCTCGGCGCGGCAGGACGATTTGGATACTCTACATCGCCTGTAATTAGATTCCGCCGGGAAATGCTTGGGGAATCGCGCTGACGGCTTTGGCAATCTAGTGGGGGTGGTTGACAATCGTGGCGGTTAGGATAGAAATGTAGTCGGGAGTTCGTGAAAAATCTCACAAGCCCCCTCATTCAGGGCAACGGCAAGCCCTAAACTGCTTTTTCACAGCCTGTTGCGTCGTGCGTCTGGCTAGGCTCCGCGAAAGCCTAAGTCGGTAAAAGGCGAACGGCGCGGCGTGTGCTGAAGGCGAGTGCAGCCGCATGGCCGAAAAGAAAAAGATGTCGACGGCCGACATTCTGGCGGCCGCTCGCAAGGGCAGCGCCGCAAGCGCTGCCCAACCAGCGGGGAATCCTGAAGCGTCCGAGTCGCCGGCAGCCGAATCACCTGCCACGGAAGCGTCACCCGCTGAAACGACTGCTCCGGCCGCATCGTCTCCACCGGCTGCAGCCAAGCCCGGGGGTGCCAGGCTAAGCGTTGCCGAGATTCTGGCGATGGCCCGCAAAGCTGCGCCTGCTGCCGCAAAGCCGGCCGCCGCTGCTGCCAAACCGGCGGCGGCGAAGGCGGTAGACAAGCCGGCGCCCAAACCCAAAGTGGAGCGCCCGGCGGCCAAGGCCGTTGACGGCGAGGGAACGGCACCGGCCGTGCGCGACACGTCGAGTATTCTCGCGGCGGCGCGCGGCGCGGCAAAGCCCGGTCCGATGAGCAAGGCCGAAGCGGCGGCGCGGATGAAACCCTCGGCGCCTGCCAAGCCGGCCAAGGGCGAGGCCGCCGTCGTGCCGCCGATGCCGGCCAAGCCCGAGTACGCCAAACCCAAGCCCGCGAAGGCCGCCCCCGCGCCCGAGGGCGACCGGCGTTTCTTTTTGGGCGTTCTTGTGGGCTCGGCTCTGGGGGTCGGGTTCACGACGGTCGCCGCCACGACGGGGTTGTGGACATTGGCGTTCGCTCGCTTCATGTTCCCCAACGTGCTGACGGAGCCGCCGAGCAAGTTCAAGATCGGCTTTCCCAGCGATTTCCCGCCCGGCGTGGTGGAAGAGAAATACAAAGCCCAGTTCGGCATCTGGCCGGTGAGCACCGAGTACAAAGGGCTGCGGCAGATCGTGGCCCTGAAGACGGTGTGCACGCACCTGGGGTGCACGCCGAACTGGCTCGAGGCGGAGCAGAAGTTCAAGTGCCCCTGCCACGGCAGTGGATTCTACAAGGACGGAATCAATTTCGAGGGTCCGGCGCCGCGGCCGCTGGAACGGTACGCGATCCGCCTGGCCGATGACGGTCAGTTGGAAGTCGATAAGAGTCGAACGTTTCAAGAAGAATTGGGCCAGTGGAGCGACCCAGCCTGTTTCGTCGCAGTCTAGCGGCATCGGCGCAGGGCCGAGCGCGCGGCTGTGTGCGCGCGGGCGACCGTAGGATCGAGAGCGTGTGAATACTGATAGCGGCGGACCCCTTAGGCGGTCCCCGCTTTTTTCGTTAACAAAACTCCCCGTGCCCGGATGTTGTCACCCGGCCGGCCTGAGGCGGAAAGCGGACTAAGCGCCATGTCACTCGGCGAATCGATTCGTAACTCGCAGCTCTGGAAGAGCGTCTTCCGCCACCCGATGCCGCTCGATCGGCGAAACCGCATCGTGGTGATGCTCACCAATTTCTTCCTGCACCTCCACCCGGTGTCGATCAAGAAGCAGGGCATCGGTCTCTCCTACACGTGGTGCATGGGTGGAGTGACGTTTTTCTTGTTCCTGGTCGAGACGGTCACCGGCGTCTTGCTGATGTTCTATTACCGCCCCACGTTGGAATGGGCCTATAACGACATCCTGGCACTGCGCGACGTAACCAGCTTGGGCATCATGCGCGAACTGCACCGGTGGGGCGCGCACGCCATGGTGATCACCACGTGGCTGCACATGTACCGCGTGTTTCTCACCGGAAGTTACAAGCCGCCGCGAGAATTCAACTGGGTCGTCGGCGTGATACTGTTATTGCTTACGCTGCTGCTGTCCTTCACCGGCTACCTTTTGCCGTGGGACCAGTTGGCGATCTGGGCCATCACGGTCGGATCGAATATGGCGCGGGCGACGCCCGTTCTGGGGCACGAAGGCCCGTTCGCCAAGCTGTTGACGGTCGACGGCATTCCGATGATCACCAACGGCTCGGACGCGCGGTTCCTGACGATCGGCGCCCGGTTCGTCGGCGAGGAGACGTTGAACCGTTTTTACGTGCTGCACTGCATCGGTATCCCGCTGGCAGTGGCGCTGCTGCTGGCCATCCACTTCTGGCGGGTGCGCAAGGACGGCGGCATCAGCGGGCCGCTTTGAAGGATCTGGTGAACTTCCATGCACAGCGATCCTGAGTTCATCTCCCGCGTCGCCACGCCGTTGGGCTTCTACTACCTGATCCTGTGCGCGCTCAATTGGGGCGCGGCGGCGCTTCTGTGGCGGCGGGGCGCCAAGACGTTTTTCCACGTGCCGCTCCCCGGCCGGCGCAATGGGAATGGTCACGCGGCGGCCGTGGCGGTCGACGCGCACGGCGCGACGAACGGAAACGGCGCGATCGCCATCACCGACGTGCTGGTGTGGCTGGCCGTCGGTTTCGCGTTCTTCATTCTCGCCCCTTTGGCCATGATCGGCGAGCCCTTGGAGCTTCCCTCGGCCGTCAAGCAGACCGTCAACGAGCTGTCGGGACCGGTGACGCTGGCGCTGGGCTCGCTGGTGGTCTTCGCCATCTTCTTCGTCTTCCGGCGGTTCTTTACGCAGCCCATCGTCGCCTGGGTCTTCCTGAACCTGGCACTGTTGGTGATGGGCATGTCGATGACAGACCCCAATTTTACGTCCATCGTCGCCAAACCCGACAATGTGCCCATCGTCGGTCTGGTGTTTCTGCTGGGCTTCTTCACATGGCTGGCGACGTACAAGGCCGTGGTCAACGACGATCGCATCGCCCGGGGCTTGCCTCCGGTGGAGAAGGAAGACAGCGAGAAAGTGCTCGTCTGGCCGGACCTGGTCTACACCGAGCTGATCTGCATGATCGCGCTGACGGCGTTCCTCTTGGTATGGGGCATCGGACTGCAAGCGCCGTTGGAGGAGCCATCGAGCAGCGTGAAGACGCCCAATCCCTCGAAGGCGCCGTGGTACTTCCTGGGCTTGCAGGAAATGCTCGTGTACTACGACCCGTGGATGGCGGGCGTGGTGCTCCCTAGCGTGGTGCTGTTGGGGTTGATGGCCATTCCGTACCTGGATTTCAACCGCAAGGGTTGCGGCTACTACACGATCAGCGAGCGCAAGTTCGCCTACCTCATCTTTCAATTCGGTTTTTTGGAGTTGTGGGTGATTCTGATCTTGCTGGGGACCTTTTTGCGCGGGCCGAACTGGAACTTCTTCGGCCCGTTCGAAACGTGGGACGCGCACAAGGTGCTGGCGCTCAACAACATTAACCTGTCGGAGATCTTCTGGATCAAGGGGCTCGATCAAAGCCTGCCCAAGGCACCGCCCAATTCGTCCGCGCTGCGGGAGATCGCATACATCCTGGTCCGGGAGGCGCCGGGGATCATTTTGGTGGGGGCGTATTTCGTCGTGCTGCCACCGATCATGGCCGCCACGATCTTTCGCAAGTTCTTCGTGAAGATGGGCTTCATTCGCTTCATGTTGATGGCCAACCTGCTGCTGCTGATGGGCGCCCTGCCGCTGAAGATGGTGGCCCGCTGGACCATCAACTTGAAATACTTCATCGCTATTCCCGAGTACTTCCTCAACTTCTGACCACTTCCCATGCCTGCAACGGAACAAACCTGGCGCGACGTCAAGTGGATGCACGTCCTATTCGGCGTGTCAGGCGTGGCGATGCTGGTGACGACGGTGTGGATGCTGGCCGCCGACCACTACCGCGAATGGAAGCCGGTGCAGCGCAAGTTCCGCGACATCGAGGCCTGGTTTACGCAGGCCCGCATCAGCGACCAGGATAGCGCCCAGTACGAGCAAAGGGGCGTCGAGCTCGCGCAAGCGTTGGCCGAGGCGCAGGCCGAGCCGCCGCCGGAAGCGCTCGTCGCCGAGTTTATCGCCCAGGCCAAACCGCGCGCCGCCGACAACGGTTACGATCTGGCGGCGATCGAAAAGTACGACCGCGAGATCCGCGGCCTCGAGCAGACCGGCGACAGCAGTGCCCAGCCCGCCGCCGACAGCCAGGCGCAGTTCGACCAGGCCGCCTACCAGGTCGACGTGGTCGAGGCCCGCAGGAGCCTCGTCGACGCGATGAGGAAGGTCGTCCGCAAGGCGCAATTCGACGAGGATAAGGAATTCACGCTGCTCAAGGGGCGCCGCGCGGAATTGGACGTCGAGCGCAGCCGGTACAACCTGGGCGTTGGCGAGGGACTGCCCGAGCAGGAGCTTGAAGAGCGTCAAATGGACGTCGACAAGGCGAAGGCGGACGTCGATCAGATGACGGCCAAGTACGAGCAGGCCAAGACGCATCGCATCGAGCTGGAGCGGATCGTCGCCGAGGCGACGGCACGCGAAACCGCCGCCGCCAAGGACCTCGAAGACCACAATTCCAAAATTAAGCAATTGGAGAAGGCCAAGAAGGACCGCCAATTGACGGTCGCCAAGGAGTTCCTCGACCTGCCGATCTTCGATGGCTTCAACAGCCCCCTAAAGATCGAGCAGATCTGGCTTCCCAAGCTGACCTTGAACAATAACTTCCGCGACGTGGCCCGCTTCGACCGTTGCACGACGTGCCACCAGGCGATCGACAAGACGGGCAGCGGCGGCGGGGCGGTGCCGGCCTATCCGCCGCGCCCGCACGAGATGATCACCTTGACCCTGGCGACGCCGGCCGAGCCGCCGCCGGAGTTATTGGCCGCGCCGCCCCGCAACGAAGAAGAGCGCAGCAAGTGGCTGCAAACTCTTTACGGCCTGGAGCTGGCCGACAAGGGGCTCATCGACCCGCGCGACGTCACCGTTCGCGTGGTCCGCTCGTTGTCGCCCGGTGCCGAGGCGCGGCTGGAGATTGGCGACATCTTCCGGTACATCAACGACGTGGCCGTCGACAAGAGTCGCGACCTCGTCTATCGCTATCTGCTCGAAACGGTCTCGTGGGGTAAACCCATCACGCTCCGCGTCGACCGCGGCCTGCCGAATCCTTATAGCTCGCACCCGCGGCTCGATCTGTACCTCGGATCGCGCAGCCCTCACAAGATGATGGAGCTGGGCTGCACCATCTGTCACGAAGGGCAAGGGAGCGGCACGAGCTTCCAATGGGCCTCGCACACGCCCAACGCGCCGCAAGAGGCGAAACGATGGAAGGATGAGCACGGCTGGTTCAACAACCATCACTGGATTTTCCCGATGCGGCCCGAGCGGTTCATCGAGAGCGGCTGCTTGAAGTGCCACCAGGACGTCGCCGAGCTCGAGCCCAGCGAGCGTTTCCCCGACCCGCCCGCGCCCAAGCTGATGGCCGGCTACAACGTCATCCGGCAGTACGGTTGCTTCGGCTGCCATGAGATCAACGGGTACGACGGGCCGACGCGTCGCCGCGGTCCGGACATGCGGGCCGAGCCGAATTACACCGCTGCCGCGGCCCAAGTGCTCATCGATCCGGGGCTCGACGATCGGGAACGCGAGTTGGCGCACGACGTCATCGAGCACCCCGATCGGACGGAGCTTCGCAAGCGGCTGGCCGAATTGATCGATGAAGACGCCGCCCGCGCTGCCAAGCCCGCGGGCGCACCGTCGACCGCGAGCGAAGGGGCCGAAGCGGGTGGCGACGGCGGCGCCTCGGCCGAGCCCGCGAAACTAACCGCGGGCACGCACGCCATGGCGACGATTCTCGGCGCCGATGATGAAACGCCCGGCAAGTACCGGAAGGTCGGACCCAGCCTGCGCTACGTGAAGAGCAAGCTTTCCGGCGATTTCCTGTACAGTTGGATTCGCGATCCGGTCGGTTTCCGTCCCACCACGCGCATGCCCAAGTTCTTCGGCCTGGACGACCACTTGCGCGAGATTCGCCGCGACCAGTACGGCCGCCCGCAGATGGAGCCCAAGCGCGACGAGCAGGGCGCCGAGGTCGTGGACGAAGAGGGCCACCCGGTGCTCGTGCCCGTATACGTCGAGAGTCCGGGCTTGGAGTTGTCTCGAAAGTTCGAGCCGGTCGAGATTCGCGCCGTCAGCGAATACCTGCTCCATTTCAGCCAGCCGTTCGAATACGCCCAGAAACCCAAGGGCGTTACCGACCAGCCGTCGGCCGAACGGGGCAAGCAGGTCTTCGAGCGGCGCGGTTGCCTCGCTTGCCACCAGCACGCCGCCTTCCCCGACTTCAAGGCCACGCAGGGTCCCGACTTGTCGCGCATCGGCGACAAGCTGACGACGCCCGAGGGTGCGCAGTGGCTGTACAGTTGGGTCCGCGAGCCGAACCGCTATCACGCGCGGACCGTGATGCCCAACTTGTTCCTCGAGCCGGTCGAAGGGGCGGACGGCAAAGTGAGCGACCCCGCGGCCGACGTCGCGGCGTTCCTACTGGGCTCGCATCAGGATTGGAAGCCCCAGCAGGCGCCGGACGTGGTGGCCGACAACCTGGACACACTCGCCGCGGAATATCTCTCGGCCAGCTTCACGAAGAGTCAAACGAAGGAATACCTGCAAAACGGCATTCCCGAGAAGCTCCGCAACCAGGTGAAGGTCGACGAGCAACTGCTCGTCGCGACCGAAGGAATGACACCCGAGGAGAATAGCCGACACAAGCTATTGTACGTCGGCCGCCGCACCATCGGGCGGCTCGGGTGCGCCGGTTGTCACGACATCCCGGGCTTCGAGGATGCCAAGAGTATCGGCACCGGGCTGGCCGACTGGGGACGCAAGGAGCCCTCGAAGCTGGCCTTCGAGCAGGTCGTGCAGTACATCGCGCAGCAGAACTTCATTCACGGCCACGGGCAGGTGCACAATATCGGGCAGGCGCTCGACCCGCACCACATGGACCCCGATACGGGCTTCTTCACCGAGGCGGTGCTCTCGCACGAGCGCGAGGGGTTTATCTGGCAGAAGCTTCGCGAGCCGCGCAGCTATGACTACCGGATGACCGAGAACAAGCAGTACATCGAGCGGCTGCGGATGCCGAAGTTCAATATCGATGAGCAGCAGATCGAGTCGGTCATCACGTTCGTGCTGGGACTGGTGGCCGAGCCGCCGGCCGCGCAATACGTCTACAAGGCCGACCCGCGCCGGCAGGCGATCCTGGACGGTGAGCGGCTGGTCGACAAGTTCAATTGCGGCGGCTGCCACACGTTCGCCCAGGAAACGTGGGAGTTCGACTACGACCCCCGCTCCTTCCCCGATCCGCCAGCCTTCGACGGGTATCCGTTCGAGCTGCCGCACTTTACTCCGCAGCAATTGGCCGATTCGACGAAGGTCGATCGCCGCGGCCTGGGCCACGCCACCGTCACCGGCATGGTCAACCCCGAAGTGGCCGAGGACGACGAGGGCAAGCCGCTGTACTTCTTCGGCCTGTGGAAGTCGGTGCCGATCAACGGGCACCCGTGGATCGTGGGCGGGCAGGAGATCGAGATTCCGCAGGCGCGCATTACCAAGAAGGTGCCGCCCGTCGGCGGCGATTTTGCCCGGCTCTTGCAGCCGGTGGCCCTGGCCATGGAGCAGGCCACGAATCCCAACGCCAAATCGAGCGACGCTTGGGGCTGGGTGCCGCCCCCCTTGGTGGGCGAGGGGCGCAAGGTCCAGACGCAATGGCTGCACGACTTCCTGTTGAATCCCTACCGCATCCGGCCCGCCGTTGTGTTGCGGATGCCGAGGTTCAACATGTCGAGCCAGGAAGCCGCGCAACTGGCGAACTATTTTGCCGCCGTCGACGGAGCGCAATATCCCTATCAGCTCGATCACCGTACGGAGAGCAGCTATCTGGCCGCGCAAGAGACCGCCCATCCGCACCGCTTCCAGAACGCGCTAACGCTTGTGACCAGCAACAAGTTCTGCGTGCAATGCCACTTGCTGGGCGATTACACGCCGCCGGGCAGCGTCGCGGCTCTTGCGCCCAATCTGGATCGCGTGTACCAGCGATTGCGCGGCGACTGGCTGCAAATCTGGCTGGCCAAGCCGAAGCGGGAGTTGCCCTACACCGGAATGCCGGAGAACCTCCTGCCCGGCAAGCCGGCGCCGCAGGATTTGTATCCCGGGACGGCGCTCGAGCAATTGGAAGGGGTCGAGGACTTTCTGTTGAACTACGACGCGTACATGAAGGACCGCACGTCGATCAAGCCGATGGTGAAGCCGGCGCCCCCTGAGACCGCGGCCGGCGGCGGAAGCGAGTAGGCGGCAACGAGCAACACAGTTCGAACAAGAGGAGATGAAATCAACATGTCACACGTCTCATATCGCATCGCTTTCTTGACCGCGGCGCTTGTGGCGTGCCTGACCGTCAATGCCGGGGCCCAGCAGTGGGGTAACCTCAAGGGCAAATTCGTCTACGAGGGCACGCCCCCCAAGCCGGCGAAGTTGAATATTACCAAGGACCCAGAAGTGTGTGGCAAGCACGACCTGGTCGACGAGGCGCTGTTGGTCGGCCCGAACGGCGGGCTGAAAAACGCCGTCGTCTATGTCCGCTCGTCGAAGACGCTGAAAGTGAACCCGGAGTACGACAAGGACAAGGCGGCCGAGATCGTGCTCGACAATAAGAACTGCCGTTTCGAGCCGCACGTGCTGCCGATCCAGTTGACGCAGACGTTGGTGATCAAGAACAGCGACCCGAACATCTCGCACAATAGCAACGTGTCGCCGCTGGGGGACGCCGCCACGAATCCGTTGATCCCCGCCGCCGGCGAAGCCAAGCACAGTTTCAAGCGCGCCCAGACCATCCCGCAGCCCGTCTCGTGCAACATCCACCCGTGGATGAAAGGTTACGTCGTGCCGCGCGACAATCCGTACACGGCCGTTTCGGCGGCCGATGGGACGTTTGAGATCAAGAACCTGCCGGTGGGCAAGGTCGACTTCCAAGCCTGGCAGGAGAAGTCGGGCTACCTCGACACGAAGGCCTGGCCCAAGGGCCGCTTCACCTACGACATCAAGCCCGGCGACAACGACCTGGGCACGATCAAGCTGCCGGCGTCGTTGTTCAACAAGTAGCGAGAGCGAGTGAAGTGGAGATTCTCGTCGCGTCGGCGATGTGATCGCTACGTTTCAAAATGTGAGATTTGAAATCTGAGATTTCAGATGTGGTGGGCAAGGAGAGATCGGAACATGATGAGCGCCAGCTTGCGAGCCGCCACGATCGGCACCGCGCTTGCGCTGGCATGCGCCACACCGGCCGCCGCGCAGTGGGGCAACTTGCGCGGCAAGTTCGTCTACGACGGCGACCCGCCGCAGCCGGCCGCATTGAACATCGCCCGTCGCGGTGTGCCGGCGAACCTGGTGGACGAAAGCCTGCTGGTCGACGCCAAGACGGGCGGCGTCAAGAATGTCGTCATCTTTGTTCGCTCAAAGTATGTCCCCGTGCATCCCGATCTCATCGAGAAAGCGAAGGCGGACGTAGTCTGGAATATCAGGGGCAGCCGGCTCGATCCGCACGTGCTGCCTTTGGTCACGAGTCAGACGCTCGTGATTCAGAATAACGATCCTGTGGCGTGCAACGTCAACGTTACCCCGCTGGGCGACGTTGCCTTCAATCCTCTGATCGCCGCTGGCAACAGCTTCCGTTGGACATTCAGGCGTGCGCAGTCGATTCCGCAGCCGGTGACCGACAACATCCAACCGTGGATCAAAGGCTATGTGCTGCCGCTCGGCACGCCATACGTCGCCATTTCGAACGACGATGGCACGTTTGAGATCAAGAACCTGCCGCTGGGAAAGCTGGAGTTCCAGGTTTGGCACGAGAAGGCCGGCTTCGTCGAGGTGCGCGACTGGGCGAAGGGCCGCTTCGAGCGGGAGATCAAGCCTGGAACGCACGACATGGCGACGATCAAACTGCCGCCGGCGATCTTCAACAAGTAAAGCGGCAGACGAGCCGTCCACAGTCCGAAATTTGAAATCTGAGATATCTGAGATTTGAGATTACTCACCCGGGGGGAGCCGTGAACCGTTTCTTTGCGATCGTTAGCCTGCTCGCCTGCGGCGCGCTGGTCATAGCCGCGTCCGGTTGTCGCCGCGCCCGGGTTCTTGAGCCACTGCCTGACATGAAGCTGGTCGCCGCGCTCCGCGCCGGCGGCGGCGGGAGCGCCGAAGCGGTCGTCGCCGAGGCCACCGGCACCGGCTGGGGCACGCTCAAGGGCCGCTTCCTCTATGCCGGCGATCCGCCCAAGCTGGGCTTCGTCTCCACCGGCGGCAAGGACGGCGCCGTGTGCGGCGCGCAGGTGCCCAACCAGGCGCTCGTGGTCGATTCGGCCACGAAGGGAATCGCCAACATCGTCCTCTACGCCCGCAAGGCGCCGCGCGTTTTCAAGCCGGAGGATGGGGCGGCGCCGGCCGCCGCGCCGCAGCCGATTTTCGATCAGAAGGGCTGCCTGTTCCTGAGCCACGTCTTCGGCATCGAAGTCAAGGACACGCTCGAAGTGAAGAATAGCGACCCGATCTCGCACAACACGAGCATCAGTCCGCCCGGCAATCCGTCGACTAATCCGCTCTTGCCACCCAATGCGACGTCGACGTACCAGTTCAAGCGTCAGCTCAGCGCCCCGGCCGAGGTCACCTGCAGCATCCACCCGTGGATGAAGGCCTATATCATCGCCCGCGACGACCCGTACTTCGCCGTGACGGGCCTGGACGGTTCGTTCGAGATCAAGAACCTGCCGGCGGGCGAGGACGTCGAGTTCCAGGTGTGGCACGAGCAAGCCACGACCGGCTTGGAAGCGAAGCCGGGATGGTCGAAGGGGCGGTTCAAGGTCAAGGTGCCCGCCGACGGCGTGGAGGATTTGCAAACCATCGAGGTGCCGGCCACCGCGTTTCACTAAGGCAATCGAACAATACTCCCTTTCCCCCAGCGGGATAGGGCGAGCTAACAACACTCCCTCTCCCCTGGCGGGAGAGGGCCGGTGTGAGGGGGCCGAACGTTTTGTCAGAGTTCCCAAGAACCATCGCCATGAACAAGCTTTCTCCTGCTGGCCTTCGCACGGCATGCGTCGCCGCGGCTGTGCTTTGCGCCCTGGTACTTCTTCCGGGTTGCTCGAAGACCGAGCCGCCGCAATTCCGGCTGAATCTGCAGGGACGCAACCCGGATGATTTTATCTTCGCGAGCGGCGACAACGAAGAGACGCGCGCGAGCAAGGAGCAGAACAAGGCGTCGCTCGACACGATCTCGACCGTGATGTACGCGTTTTTCGGCGAGCCGAACGATCCCTACGTCCTCGCGGAGACGGGGCTCGACGCGCGCAAGATTCAGATGGCGGCCGGACCCACCGGCGGCGACCCATCGAAGCACCAGCGTGGGCTGTACCGGCAGCACTGCGCCCACTGCCACGGCATCAGCGGCGACGGCGCCGGGCCTACATCCGCTTTTCTCAATCCCTATCCGCGCGACTATCGGCAGGGCCAGTTCAAGTTCAAGAGCACGGAGCGCCCCGCCAAGCCCACCACCGACGATCTGATACGCGTCCTCAAGGACGGGATCGCGGGCACGGCCATGCCGTCGTTCTTGCTTTTGCCGGACGACGAGGTCGAGGCCCTGGTCGAGTACGTGAAATACCTGAGCATTCGCGGCCAGGTCGAGCAATCGCTGACCATCACGCTTTTGGACGATGGAAATCCGCTCGACATGAACCCCTCGGCGATCATCGCCGAGCACGTGGCGCCGATCGTGGAGACGTGGAACACGGCCGAGAGCGCGATCATCGACCCGCCCGACCGGCCGCCGATCGACACGCCCGAACTGCACGCCGAATCGATCGCCAAGGGCGCGGAGCTGTTCCGCGGGCAGAAGGCGCAGTGCATGAAGTGCCACGGGCCGACGGGGCTGGGAGACGGCGGCGACGAGCAACTGTTCGACGACTGGAACAAGGTAAAGAAGTTCGCCGATCTTGCGAAGCAGATCGCCGCGGCGGAGGACATCACCGACCGCGCCGAGCGGCGCACGCAGCTAAAGCAACTGTACGACCGGCTTGAGATCGAGAAGCGAAGCTGGCTGTTGCCGCCCCAACAGTTGCAACCGCGCAATTTGCGCTTAGGGGTCTACCGCTTTGGGCGGCGGCCGGCGGACCTGTTCCGCCGCATCTACGCCGGAGTGAACGGCACCCCTATGCCGCAAGGCGGCGCCAACGCGTCGAACCCGAGCGGGCTGACGAGCGAAGAGATCTGGCATCTGGTCGATTACGTGGCGTCGCTGCCGTACGACAAAGTGAGCGAGCCGGGCGTGGGACGTGGTCACCTGGCGGGCATCGGTCAGTGGCATGAGTAACGCGGGGCGAAGAACGGAAATGAACGGTAGCCAGCTAAAACGTCGGCTGTTGAGTCGGCGACGAGAATCCGGGTGCCGTGCTCACCCTCGCGTGAGCATGCCCACGCTGCTAGCGCGACGTGGGCATGGCACCCCTGCGCATGTGGAGGACAACCGTGGGTAGGTTTTGGAGCCTGCTATTCTTGTCGGTGCCGATCTTCGGCGTCGGCGTCTTCGTGTGGGCGCCCAGCCATGGCTACGGGCTGCCCAAGGACGTCTCGGCGCACGGCCACCAGATCGACCACTTGTGGAATTTCATCTTGATACTGACTGGCCTGGTGTTCGTGGCCACCGAGGTCGTGCTGTTCTGGTTCCTGTGGCGGTATGACGCCGCGCGGCACGCCGATCCCGTGAAATACACGCACGGCAGCCACAACCTGGAAGTCATCTGGACGATCCTGCCCGCCGCCACCCTGCTGTTCATCGCTATCTACCAGATGAACGCCTGGGCGGACGTGAAGATCCGCAACCCGGGCGCCGAGGGGATGCCGATCACGGTCGAAGTCACCGGGCGGCAGTTCGAGTGGCGCTTGCGCTACCCCGGCAAGGACGGCAAGCTGGGTACGCCCGACGACATCTATCACGTCAACGACCTGCACATTCCGGTCAACGAGGAGATCCTCGTGGCGCTGAAGAGCGCCGACGTGTTGCACGATTTCTTCCTGCCCGAGCTGCGCATCAAGCAAGACGCGGTGCCGGGGATGCAGATTCCCGTGTGGTTCAAGGCTACGGAAACAGGTTGGTACGACCTGGTGTGCGCCGAGTTGTGCGGGTGGGGGCATTACAAGATGAAAGGCCGGCTGACCGTCGAGTCGCGCAAGGACTACGACAAGTGGCTGGACGATATGTACGCGGCCCAAGAGGCGACGAAATGAGCAGCCACGCGATCGGTTCCCACGCGCACGAGATGGCCCATGCCGGCGAGCACGGCCATGCCGCCGGCTTCCTAGGCACGTACGTCTTCTCCCGCGATCACAAGGTGATTGGCATCCAGTTCCTGTTTTCCACGCTGTTGTGGTTCGTGGTGGGAGGACTATTGGCGCTCGCCGTGCGCTGGCAACTGGCGTGGCCGTGGAAAGAGATGCCCATCGTGGGGCCGATGCTCTTCTCGGCCGAAGGGGGCCAGATTTCGCCCGAGTTCTACACGATGCTGTTCACGATGCACGCCTCGGTGATGATCTTCTTTGTGATCATCCCGATCCTGGCGGGGGCCTTCGGCAACTTCCTGATCCCGCTGATGATCGGGGCCGACGACATGGCTTTCCCCACGCTGAACATGCTCAGCTACTGGTTCATGTGGCCCGCCTTCCTTTGTATGACGCTCAGCTTTTTCGTGCCGGGCGGAGCGGCCGCGGCCGGCTGGACCGGCTATCCGACGCTCGCCGCGGTGTGGACCGCGGCGCCCGGGAGCGAAATGGGGCAAACGCTGTGGCTGTTGGGCCTGATCTTTGTCGGCGTGTCGTCGATGATGGGCTCGGTCAATTACTTGACGACCATCATCCAGATGCGCGCCCCCGGCATGACCATGTTCCGCCTGCCGATGACCATTTGGGCCATGTTCATCACCGCCGTCCTGCAGGCCTTCGCACTCCCGGTGTTGACCGCGGCCTTGTTCATGCAGCTTCTGGATCGCACCGTGGGCACCGGCTTCTTCATTCCCGAGGGGCTGGTCGTCAACAACACGAGCGCCGGCGCCGGCGGCGGGCAGACGCTGCTCTGGCAGCACCTCTTCTGGTTCTATTCCCACCCGGCCGTGTACATCATGATCCTGCCGGCGATGGGCATGGTCTCGGACATTATCTCCTGCTTCGCCCGCAAACCGCTCTTCGGCTATAAGCCGATGGTGTACTCCATCTGCGGCATCGCCGGGCTGGGGTTCATCGTGTGGGGGCACCACATGTTCATGTCCGGCATGAATCCCTACCTGGGCATGGGCTTCATGGTCTCGACGATGATGATCGCGCTACCCAGCGCCGTTAAAGTCTTCAACTGGCTGGGGACCATTTGGGGTGCCCGCATCCAGTTCACCACCCCCATGCTCTTCGCCCTGTCGTTCGTGTCGATGTTCATCATCGGCGGCTTGTCGGGCATTTTCATGGCGGCCACGCCCGTCGACATCTTCATTCACGATACGTATTTCATCGTGGGGCATATCCACTACGTGCTCTTCGGCGGCACCGCCTTTGGCGTCTTCGGCGGAATCTATTTCTGGTTCCCCAAGATGTTCGGCCGCATGATGAACGAGTTCTGGGGCAAGGTCCACTTCTTCCTCTCGTTCGTCTTCTTCAACGGCACCTTCTACACGATGCACATCCTGGGGGCCGGCGGCTTTCCGCGCCGCCTGGCCGATCCGTACCACTACGCCAGCTTCCGCGACATGCAGCCCCTGAACCAGTTCATGACCATCTGCGCGCTGGCGATGGGCGCGTCGCAGCTCATTTTTGTCGCCAATTTCTTCTACAGCATGTTCTTCGGTCCCAAGGTCGGGCGGAATCCCTGGCACGCCAACACCCTGGAATGGTTCGCGCCCACGCCGCCGGGGCACGGCAACTTCGACATGCAGCCGATCGTCTACCGCGGCCCGTACGAATACGGCTCGCCGGAAGTCGACACCGACTACTACCCGCAGACGCAGCCGCCGCCCGAAGGTCACGAGCACACGGGCGACGCGGGGCACCACTAGAACGTGAACCAAGCGCACTTCCAAACCGACAGTCCCTGGCCGCATCGCGCGGCGGTGCTCTTGGTCTGCGCCACGTTTCCCTTGATCTGGGTCGGCGGGCTGGTGACGACCTACAACGCCGGCATGGCCGTGCCCGACTGGCCCACCACGTTCGGCTACAACTTGTTTCTCTATCCGTGGCAAACGTGGATCGCCGGTCCGTGGGACTTGTTCATCGAGCACGGCCATCGCTTGTTCGGCGCGGCGGTGGGCGTCTTGACGATCGCCCTGGTGGCTGCCGCGTTCCGCTACGACCGGCGGCCGTGGTTCCGCGCCATGACGCTCGTGGCGGTGGCCCTGGTGATTTTCCAGGGCGTGCTAGGGGGCCTGCGCGTGCGGCTCGACCAGAGGCTGTTGGCACAACTGCACGGCTGCACCGGGCCGGCCTTTTTCGCGCTGACCGTGGCTTTGGCCGTTTGGACGTCGCGGCGCTGGCGGGACGGAGTGGATCATTCACCGGCCGCCGCCGGCGATCGCAGTGCGGCCCGCTTTCAACGATTGGCATGGCTGACGACGGCGCTGGCGTGCGTGCAACTGGTGTTGGGCTCGCAATTGCGGCACGTTCGCGTCGAGGTCGACGCGTCGGTGTTCCGCGCCGCGGTGTGGCTGCATTTGTTCATGGCCGCGGCGCTTACGATTCACGTCGCGCTTGTGGCCGCGCGCTCGCTCCGCTTTTGGAACACGGCTGGCTGGCTCGCGCGGCCCGCGGTCTGCCTGGGGGCACTGCTCCTGGTGCAGCTTGGATTGGGCGGAGGCGCCTGGGTGGTGAACTATGGCTGGCCCGCCGGCTGGTTTGGTCAGCAAGCGTGGGCCCAAGGCTTTGTCGTGGCCCAGGAGAGCAGCACGCAGGCCATCGTCACGACGGCGCACGTCGCCACGGGGTCGCTCATTTTGGCGACGGCGCTTTTGGTGGCGCTGCGGTCGATGCTGCTGCCGGCTTCGCGGCCGCTTGGCACCGCGGCCCGATTTGCCCGACAGGAGGCGCTCGCGTGAGCACAATCCTTGCCATTGCGCCGACCGCCAGCCGCGCGAGCGGCTGGGTGCGCGTGCGCGACTATGTCGAGCTGACCAAACCGAGAATTGCCGTGCTGGAATTGGTCACGGTGGCCGTGGCCGCGTTCGTCGCGCGGTGGGGCGCGCCCGACGCCTATCGGTTGACGGCCGCGCTTGTGGGAACGGCGCTCGTGGCCGCGGGCGCCAGCGCCTGGAACCAATGGATCGAGCGCCGCAGCGACGCGCTCATGGCGCGGACCCTGAATCGCCCGCTGCCGGCCGGGCGCCTTTCCACGCGCGAAGTGCTGTGGTTCGGCAGCCTGGCGACGATCGCGGGCGTGGCGTGGCTGGCCGCGACGGTCAACGCAGTGACCGCCGTGCTCGCCGCGGCCACTTGGGCCACGTACGTTTGCGTCTACACGCCGCTCAAGTCGCGCTCGATCCACAACACGGCCGTCGGCGCCGTGGCCGGCGCGATGCCGATCTTGATCGGCTGGACGGCAGTCGACGGTCGTTTGGGGCTGGCGGCCGCGACGTTGTTCTTGATCGTCTTCCTCTGGCAGTTTCCGCACTTCATGGCGATCGCGTGGATGTATCGGGCCGACTACGCCCAGGCGGGCTTGCGAATGCTTTCGGCTGTCGATCCGTCGGGGCGCCGGGTGGGATTGCAGGCCGTGCTCGGCGCGCTTGTGCTTTTGCCGGTGAGCCTTCTTCCAGCGGTGCTGCACGTGGCGGGGGGAGGCTACTTCGCCGCGGCGTTGATGTTAGGACTGGGCCAGTTGGCGTGCGCCGCGTGGTTTGCCCGGCGCCTGGACGAGCGTTCCGCGCGGATGTTGTTGCGGGCGTCGCTTGTGTACTTGCCGCTTGTGCTCTTGCTGTTGACGTTGGGTCCGCTGGTTGGTTCCGGATAGTCTGGCGCGCCCTCCGACGCGGTTGACAAGGTTTTGCCGCGTCGAGCCGATATTGTTTTCTTTGTCGCACGAATTGTCTTTGAGAAAGTTGTCATGGCCATTGCCGCTGACCCCCATCACGAACACGCCGGACACTTGAAACTGGAATATCAGCCGGCCTTGCCCCTGCCAAACGGCAAGCTGATCGTCTGGCTATTTTTGTCGACGGAGATCATGTTCTTCGCCGCCCTGATCGGCGTGTACATCGTGCTCCGTTTCGGTGCGCCCAACTGGCCGGCCACGCACGACGTGCACCTTTCCGAGCCCATCGGCGCTTTCAACACGTTCGTGCTGATCTGCTCAAGCGTCACGGTGGTGTTGTCGCTGGAAAGCGCCCGCGCGAACAAGGCCGGCATGGCCAAGGCGTGGCTCGCCGCGACGTTGATCCTGGGCGCGGTGTTTTTGGGGGTGAAGGGCTACGAGTACAACGCCAAGTTCTCGCACGGCATCTTTCCGATGTTTCCGCGCAGCCGCATCCACGAGCGGGCCGACTTGAACTACGGTTCGGCCGCGCGGCAGCGTTTGCAGGCGATCATCGCGCCGCTGTCGACAAAGCCGGCTGAGGCGTTGACCGAAGAAGATACCGAGCGCCTGGCGCTTGCCAAGAAGCTCGCCGAGCAGTTCAGCACCGATAACCTGGTGACGCTGCAGCGGTTGGCCGACGAGGTCATGCCCCCGGCCTCGCGCAGCGGGGAACACGACGGCGAGCATGGCCATGGCCTGAATGACGAGCATCCCTGGCTCAAGCTGCCCATCGTCATCCCCGGCGGCAATATGTGGGCCAGCACCTATTTCACGCTTACCGGCTTTCACGCCCTGCACGTGCTCGTGGGCCTGATCGTCTTCGCGATCATGATGCCCATGACGCTCTCGGCGGCCAAGGCCGGCATCATCGAGAACGTGGGGCTGTACTGGCACTTCGTCGATCTGGTGTGGATCTTCCTGTTCCCGCTTTTGTACTTGTTCTGATGTTTCCGCCGCCCATGAGCGCGGCGATACGACTGGAGCCAAGATGACGACGCACGATTCCGATCATGCCGTGGACACTCACGCCCACGCCGAGGGGCACGGCGGCATCGCCAAGTACATCTACGTATTCTTGGCGCTATGCGTGCTCACCGGCGCTTCGTTTTTCACCTACTCGGACTACTGGCCGTACCACGAGCATCCCGAGGTGGGGCGGTTGTTCATGATGGTCGTGTCGTGTACGAAGGCCATGCTCGTGATTTTGTTCTTCATGCACGTGAAGTACGAAGCCGACTGGAAATACGTGTTGACGATCCCCGCGTCGATCATGTCGCTACTCTTGATCCTGGCGCTTGTGCCCGATATCGGTCTCCGCATGCGCACCTATTCGCCCGAGCGGAAAGAGCACGCGGCGCAATCGAAAGCGGCTAACGAGAAGCTTCAAGAAAAGGTCCGCGCGGAGGAGCCGCACGACGCAGCCCATTAGGCGCGGCGCCGCTGCCGCCCGGAAGCGTTCCCCGTGTGTTTGCCAGCACGCCCGGGGGAAGCCGGCGGTGGCACCGCACGTACCTCGAGAGTGGCGTTTTATGGTTTCCGCGGCCGCCGTCGTCGTTTCGGGGCTCGTGTATCGATACGGCCAGCGCCTGGCCCTGGACGACGTTAGCTTGTCGATCGACCAGGGAGAGGTCTTCGCCTTTCTCGGACCCAATGGCGGCGGCAAGACGACGCTTTTTCGCCTGCTGTCGACCCTGATTCCAGTGCAGTCCGGCGAGATCGAAATCCTGTCGCTCGACGCCGCCCGACAGGCCCACCAGGTCCGCCGGCGGATCGGCGTCGTGTTCCAGGCCCCCAGCCTCGACCGCAAACTGACCGTGGCCGAGAACCTCTGGCAGCACGCCCGCCTATATGGTCTTTCGGGCAAGGTATTCCAGGAGCGACGGCGTGAGATGCTTTTGCGGTTCGGCCTGGCCGACCGCGCCGGCGACCTGGTCGAGACGCTCTCTGGCGGACTGCGCCGCCGCGTCGAATTGGCCAAGGGACTCTTGCACCGCCCACAGCTTCTGCTGCTCGACGAGCCGAGCACCGGGCTCGACCCAGGCGCGCGCGCCGACCTGTGGGAGTATCTCCATCGCGTCCGCGCGGAGGACGGCGTAACGGTCGTGCTGACGACCCATCTCTTGGAGGAGGCGGACAAAGCAGATCGTCTGGCAATCATGAACGCCGGTCGCGTCGTCGCACTCGACACGCCCGAGCGGCTGCGCAGCATGGTGGGGGGCGACACGATTTCAATCGAGACGCCCGAGCCGGCGGCGCTAGCCGCGAGCATCCGCGAGCGTTTCGGGCGCGAAGTGACCGTCGTTGACGGACGCGTGCGGTTCGAGCAGCCCGATGGTCCGCAGTGGGTCGCCCGTCTGGCCACGGAGTTCGCGGGCCGCATCCAATCGATCACGGTGGGCAAGCCGACGCTCGAGGACGTGTTCATCGCCAAGACGGGCCATCGCTTCCGCGAGGCGGAGGAGGTGGGCGTTGGCGAGTGATGGCGTCGTATTGCGGGAAGGCGTGGCGCTTCGTCCCCAGCCGGGCGGCGGAAGCAGCGATCGCGACGCGCACAATTCCGGTTCGACGATTCATTCCGGCTCGGCCGTCTGGTCCCTTTGCTGGCGCGAAATGCTACGCTTCGTGCGGCAGCGCAACCGCATTGTGGGGGCGATCGGCCAGCCGGTGCTCTTCTGGGCCCTGTTTGGCGCGGGGCTCGGCCCCACGTTCCAGTTGGCCGGGGCGGGCACGGACGTCAGCTACCGCGAGTACTTCTTTCCCGGCACGCTCGCGCTCATTCTGCTATTTACGGCGATCTTCTCCACGATCTCGATCATCGAGGACCGCCGCGAGGGGTTCTTGCAATCGGTCCTGGTGGCGCCCATACCGCGCTGGTCGATGGTGCTGGGCAAAGTGCTGGGCGGCACGGTGTTGGCCGTCGCGCAAGGGTGGCTGTTTCTCGCGCTGGGCCTCACCGTGGGAATGAAGTTCTCGCTTCCCGGCGTGGCGGCCGCGGGATTGTTTTCGTTCGTTGTCGCCTTCGCGCTCACGGCGCTCGGATTCGTCATTGCCTGGCGGATGGATTCCACGCAGGGCTTTCACGCCATCATGAGCGTGTTCCTCCTGCCGATGTGGCTCCTCTCCGGCGCCTTCTTCCCGGCCGAAAGCGGCTGGCTAAGCTGGGTCATGTGGGCCAACCCGCTGACGTACGGCGTCGCCGGGCTGCGTAGGCTCTTGTATCTGGGAGAGAATGCCGTGGCCGGGTCGGGCTGGATGGCGGCGCTACCGGCCCTGGCGGTTTGCCTGACTGTAACTTTTGCATTCGCCGTGGCGACGTTCGCGATGAGCTGTTGGATCGCGAACAAGCGCACGACGGGAGATTTGCTATGACGTTCGCAGTGAAGATTTGGTTGTCGCTGTTGCTCGTGCTTCTGGCCGCCTACGCCGCGTTCAGCGGTTGGAGGATTTACGACCGCACGGCCACGGCTCTTGTCGCCGCCCCGTCGCCGGCCGAAGTGCCGTCAAACGTCATCGAGAGCACGCGCCCTACCGGTTCGCTCGCCGACCTGAAGCTGGTCGACACCAAGAACGAGCCCTTCGACTTCGGCTCGCTCAAGGGAAACGTTTGGTTGGGCAGCTTCTTCTTCAGCAGTTGCCCGGGACCTTGCGCACAGATGAACCGGGCGATCGCCGCGCTGCAAGAGGAGATCAACAGCGACGATCTGAAGTTCGTCAGTATCACGGTCGACCCGGCGAACGACACGCCCGAGCACCTGGCCGCCTACGCCCATTCGTTCAAGGCCGATCCCGCGCGGTGGTTCTTCCTCAGCGGCCCATTTGCCGACGTGCAGCACCTGGGCGCGGAAATCTTCCAGGTGGCCGTCGGTCCCAAGATGCACACCGAACGGGTGATGCTGGTCGACCGCGCAAGCAAGCTGCGCGGCCTGTACCTGACGAGCGACCCGACGCAGACGTTGGCGCTCAAGCGGAAGATCAAGGAGCTGCTGGCGGAATCGCCGCGGGCAGGCGAAGACGCGGCAAGCGAGCGAGTTGCCGAATCGTCCGCGGCCGCCAAGGCAGAGGTCGCGGACGATTCACCTGCCAAGGCCGCGGATGGCAGCGCGGCAGAACCATCCTCCGAGGCCCAGCCGTGATCGCCAGTGCGGATGTCCTTTTGCTGGCATTTGCCGTCGAGGACCTGTCGACCGTCAACGCGCTCTTGAACGCGACTGCGACCGTGCTATTGCTGTCGGGCTACTATGCGATCAAGCACGGCCGGGAGCAGGCGCACAAGCGGGCGATGCTATCGGCATTCGCGGTTAGCATCCTGTTTTTGGCATCGTACGTCGTATACCACCTCCGGGTGCGCAGCGTTCATTTTCCAGGTCCGCCGCCGATCAGCTACGTCTACTACGCGATCCTGGTTCCGCACGTCATCTTGGCGGCCACGGTGCCGGCGCTGGCGCCTGTGACCATCTACTTTGGGCTGACCGACCAGCGGCAGCGACACCGCCGGCTAGCCCGCTTTACGTTTCCGATCTGGCTTTTTGTTTCCGTCACCGGCGTGATCGTGTACCTGATGCTTTACCACCTGTACCCAGCCGCGAGCGGTGGGGTATAATGCCAACCATAGTTGCCGCCCGGCCTTGTCCCCCCGGCGGTTGGAAGCGCGACAACATGAACACCCGATCTCGACGCACACTCTGGCACGCGACGACGTTCTGCCTGACGATGGCGATTATTTTCGCCGCGTGCCCCACGGCGAGCGCCTGTCCAAGCTGCAAGGCGGCCCTCGCCGCGCAAGAAGGGCAGGGGGACCTCGTCAAGGGTTTTTTCTGGAGCATCATGTTCATGCTCTCGATGCCCTTTACGATCCTCGGCTCGTTCAGCGGTTACATGTATCTTCTGGTGCGCCGCGCGCGGCGCGACGGCGGCCTCACGCCATCGAATGCGGCCATCGCACTGCCATCGAGCGAGCAAGCCGCCGCGAGCACCGGTGCGCTCGAGCATGAGGAAGAGCTGGCGTCGCTCTAGCTCTAGCACTGCGGTCAAAAAAGGCCGTGAAGCGCGTGTGCCGCTGACGCCGCACCGCAACCGCTCATCGATCGCGTTGTTCCGTGTCGCGCGCCTCCGCCGGTGGCGGATCGACAAAATGATCCCACACCATCCATATGGCACGGGCATACCGAAAGAACCATAGTGGAAAGACCACGCAGAACACGGCCAGCGACCAAAGCAAGACCCGCGGCGAAAGGTCCGTCAATGCAAATCCGGCCACGTATGCGGCCGTGACCAGTAGCGCCGTCACGCCGTAGTTGAAGTAGATCGAGCCCAGAAAGTAGCCCGGCTCCCGTTCGTAGCGCAGGCCACACGCAGGGCAGTTCGGATGCATGCGCAAGGCGCCGGCAAAGAGCTTTCCGCGTCCGCACCGCGGGCAGCGCAATCGCGCGGCGCGGCCAATAAGCTTCCATAGGCTCACGCGCGGCTCCCGTTGGTGGGAGGAGTGTCGAATGTCCAAGTCCGAATGTGCGAGGAAGTCGAAAGCACGAAATCAGAAGCGGTCGATGCCGGATTGCCCGCCGCCGCCGAGGTACGATACCCTACTGTTTGCCATATCGGGAGTGCGGGGCCTGCTCGAGCCGTTTGCGTCCCGTGAGGACGCATCGATCGCAACTCCGTTTCCCGCAAACCACGATGATAACCCGGAAGCGAGGAGGCGTTTGTGCGCGGCGTTGGTCGACTGTTGCAGATCGCCGGACTCGTCGCGCCGATTCTGGCCATCGCGCTGCAGGTCGCGGGGCAATTGAGCGTCGGCAAGATGCTCGTGATGGCCGTGGCAGCGATCGCGCTTTTCTACATCGGGCGGATTCTCGAAGGCTACGCCCGGGGCGGCTGACGGTTCGCATCCAGTGCGTATTTAGCCGCCGGTGAATCACCGGGGGCTAAGAAGCGTGTGACTCGCCACGGCCGACGGGTTCCTGAAAAACCGCTTTCCATTTGGCGCTTCTGCCAGTGGGCGTGTGCACCCAGCGCGCCGCGACCGGCGATGGCCGGCCGATCTCGCTTTCCGCGAAGTGAGCCCCGACTTATACTTAGGTAACTGGGTAGTCGGATTGTCGCACATCCCGCCCGAGCATAGCGCGCGATTTCCAATCCAAGGAACGGAAGGGGTGAGGCCGCTGCCGATCTGCGGCGCGAACCAAGAAAACGGTTCGGCAGGAGCCTTGACCCCCCGTTCGTGTGCCCCCGCGAGGCCCTAACAACGTGAGCACCGGTTTCGTGCGCCGCTTAGCATGGATCGTGCGAATGAGCACGGGACTGGCTCTCGTGCTTCTGGCGGCCGACACCAGTCGCTCCCAGCCCTTCTTCTACGGCCTGTCGAGTCGTTTCGAGCTGTCGGATTCCCTCGACGTCCCCGAGGCCGACGCGGACACCAAGGCGAGGTTGGAGCAGGCCCATGCCTTCGTCGCCGACCATCAATGGGACGAAGCGATTGAGACGATCCGTCAGGTGATGGAGGGGGACCAGGGGCGCGTGATCCCGGCGAGCGACCAGCGATACGTGAGCGTCCGCGAGTATTGCCACATGCGATTGGCCGCGCTCCCCGAGGAGGCGCTGGCGCTGTATCGCGGGCGGGTCGACGCCCAGGCAAAGCGGCTCTTGGACGATGGGCTGGCGCGACGCGACAGCGAGCCTGTGTCGCGCGTCGTGGACCATTTCTTGTGCAGCAGCGTCGGCGACGAGGCCCTTCTGGCGTTGGGGGAAATGGCGCTTGAGCAGGGGGACCACGGCGGGGCGCGCCGCTATTGGGAAAGACTGATTGAGACGCCTCCGCGTCTGGTCCGGCGCGACGTGTTCGAGCGGGTCGTGGCGGCGGAAACCACCACCGGCGACGAGCGCCGGTTGCTCGACCGCTGGTACCGGCCCGACAGTGCGGCGCCGCCGTCGGACTACGTCTTCCGCGACGAAACGTCATTGGATGATCCGACCCGCGGCGCGCTCGTTGAGTTGTGGCGCGAGCGCGGCCTTTCATCGAGCCGGCTTGCCTATCCGCGCTCCGATATCGACCTGGCGACCGTGCGGGCGCGCCTGATCCTCGTTTCGATCCTGGAGGGCTCGCTCGAGCGCGCCCGAAACGAACTGGCCAGCTTTCAGGCCATGCATCCGGAAGCGAAGGGCCGCCTGGGCGGCCTGGATGTGAACTACGGCGAAGCGCTCGCGGCCACGCTCGAAAAGGCGCAAGCCTGGCCGCAACCGACGACCGACGCGGACTGGCCAACCTTCGCCGGATCGCCAGCGCGCTCAAAAGCATCGCCCATGGCGCCCAAGCCGGAGGTCGTGCTGTGGCAGAAAAAGGGGCTTCCCAAGCCACCCAATACCGAATCGGGCTATCCCTCGCCGCGGGTGGCGGAAGCGAAGACCGACCTGTTGAGCTACCATCCGATCGTCGTCGGCAGTCTCGTGCTTGTGAACACGCCGCACGAGATTCGCGCCTACGACGTGTTGACTGGTCGGCCGGCGTGGGGCGATGACGAAGTGATCTACCGTCCGTCGGAGCCGGTGCGCGAACTGTCGAGCGGTCCCGGCGGCACGCTCGGCGTGGCGCGGTTCACCATGACCGCGCATTCGGGACGCATCTACGCGCGGATGGGCGATCCATTGACGAGCCGGCCCGAGGAAAACTCGATTTTTCACCAGCCGTGCTATCTGCTGTGCCTGGACCTGCGCGGCGAAGGGCGCATTGTCTGGCCCCCGGTCCGCCCCGAGGACAAGTGGGCCTTCGAGGGTTCGCCCATTGTCGACGGGGATCGACTTTATGTCGCGCTGCGGCACGGCGCGCGGCCGCAAGCCCACGTCGCGTGTTACGACGCGCGAACGGGACGGCCGCTGTGGCGGCAGTTCGTCGCCGCCGCCGAGACTCCCGCCCGCGGCCAGGCTGGCGAGTGCACGCACAACCTGCTGACGCTGGCACACGGCATGCTCTACTTCAACACGAATCTCGGCGCCGTGGCCGCCCTCTCGGCAGACAACGGACGCCTACAGTGGATCACGCACTACCGGCGCGCGAAAAAAGGGGACTTGAACCAGCGGGCCTGGCACTTCTACCGCGACTTGACGCCGTGCGTGTATGACCGCGGCCGGCTGTTTGTCGCTCCGTCCGATAGCGAGAGCATCCTGGCGCTCGACGCGGCCACGGGCCTGCTCATATGGGAGACCACGCTGCCCAAGGACGTCGTCCACTTGCTGGGCGTCGGCGGCGACACGTTGTGGGCCAGCGGCGAGAAGCTATGGAAGATCAACGTGGAAACGGGCAAGGTCGGCTACCCCTGGCCGGAAGGACCCGCGCCCAAAGGCTTCGGCCGCGGCACCCTGGCCGGAGGCAAAGTGTACTGGCCCACCCAAAAGGAGATCTACGTCTTCGACGCGCGGAGCGGCCAAGAGGAGCCACCGCTCGGTCTGGCCGCCATGGATGGCGCCGTAAGCGGCAATCTCGTCGCGGCCGGCGAGGTGCTCATCGTTGCCGCCAGCGAGCAACTGTTGGCATTGGGCCCCGTCAATCGCCAGGTGGCCCAGGGGAAGTAGAGTACAGGATATGGGCGCCATGGCCACGGAGGTACCCGACGTGGGCATGCCCCCGTACAACCGCATGCCCACGGCGAACGTGGGCATGGCGCCGCCGCACTGGCAATGCCAGTGGCACACGGCAAGGACAAACCATAGCAGCACGAGTCACCCATGGAATCGCCCACCACGTTACGCGAAGACGACGTCCAGGCTGTCCACAAGCTGAACGCCGCGTACCGGCGGCTCGTCGCCGAGCTGGGACGCGTGATCGTCGGCCAGCAGCAGACGATCGAAGAACTCTTGATCGCGATGTTCGCCCGCGGGCATTGTCTGCTGGTCGGCGTCCCCGGCCTGGCTAAGACGCTGTTGATCCGCACCCTGGCCGACACGCTGTCCTTGAAATTCAGCCGCATCCAGTTCACGCCCGACTTGATGCCATCGGACATCACGGGCACCGAGGTGATCCAGGAGGACAAGGCATCGGGCGTGCGGCAGTTCAAGTTCCTGGAGGGTCCGATCTTCGCCAACGTCATCCTGGCCGACGAGATCAACCGCACGCCCCCCAAGACGCAGGCGGCGCTCTTGGAGGCGATGCAAGAGCACCAGGTGACGGTGGGCGGGACGAAGCATCGGTTGAGTGAGCCGTTCTTCGTGCTGGCGACGCAGAATCCGATTGAGCAGGAAGGGACCTATCCGCTTCCCGAGGCGCAGCTCGATCGTTTTATGTTCAATACCTACGTCGACTATCCGGACGAGGAAGAAGAGCTGGAGATCATCCGCCGCACGACGACCGAGGCACTGCCCGCGCTCGAGCCGACGCTCTCGGCCGAAGAGATCCTCTCGCTGCAGACGATCGTTCGCAAGGTGCCGATGGCCGAGCACGTGGCGCGCTATGCCCTCCGCTTCACGCGGTTGACCCGCCGCGAAAAAGGGGAAGTGCCGCAGTTCATTCGCGACTACGTGAGCTGGGGCGCAGGGCCACGAGCCAGCCAGTATCTGGTGCTGGGCGCCAAGGCCCGCGCCGTGCTGCACGGCCGGTACTACGCGGATTGCGAGGACGTTCGCGCCGTGGCGGCGCCGGTCCTGCGGCATCGCATCATGACCAACTTCAATGCCGAGGCAGAGGGCGTCAAGCCGGACACCATCATCAAGCGACTGATCGAGGTGATTCCGGAGTCCGATTTGGAGACCACCGCCGGTGGACGCGTACCAGAAGTATTTAGATCCGCGGACGCTCGCTAGGCTGCACGGCCTGGAGCTGCGGGCGCGGTCGATCGTCGAGGGGTACGTGGCGGGGATGCACCGCAGCCCGTACCACGGCTTCTCGGTCGAGTTTGCCGAGCATCGCGAGTACGTCCCCGGCGACGACCTGCGGTACGTCGATTGGAAAGTCTTCGGCAAGACCGACAAGATTTACCTTAAGCAGTACGAGGAGGAGACGAACCTCGTTTGCTATCTGCTGTTGGACACGAGCGAGAGCATGCGCTACAAGAGCGAGCAGGCAGCGCTGTCCAAGCTCGAGTACGCGCAGTGCGTTGCCGCGGCGCTCGCGTACCTCACGCTGCAACAGCAGGATAGCGTGGGGCTGGCGACGTTCGATCAAGAAGTGCGCACGCTCTTGCGTCCCAGCGGCAATCCGTCGCATCTCAAGCAGCTCTTGCACGTCATGGAGGAATCGCGCGCCGATCGGAAAACGTCGACCGGGCCCATCTTTCACGATCTGGCCGAACGACTGAAGAAGCGCGGTATCGTCGTCATCTTGAGCGACCTCTTCGACGACGTGCCGGCGATGCTCTCCGGATTGAAGCATTTCCGCCACCGCCGGCACGAGGTCGTGGTGTTCCACGTCCTCGACCCGGCCGAATTGGATTTCCCGTTCCAGCGGACGACGCTGTTCAAGGGGCTCGAACAGTTGCCCGACGTGCTCAGCGATCCCCGCGCGCTCCGCAAGGCGTACCTTGCCGAATTCCAGGCGTTCATCCGGCAGGTGCAACTCGGCTGCCGGGCACAACGGGCCGACTACGTGCAGTTGCGCACCGACCAACCGTTGGATTTGGCCCTCAGCAGCTACCTGTCGTCGCGATTGACCAGGGCCACGCAGTAACAACGGCCGTTAATGACCGATGACTCTTGAGTTCCCCATGTTGTTGGGTTTGTGGGTCCATCCGGCGATGCTCGGCTGGCTGGCGGCGGCCGGAGTGCCGCTATTGATCCATCTGCTGAATCGCCGCCGGCATCGCGAGATCGAATGGGCGGCCATGCAGTACTTGCTGGCCGCGATCCGCAAGAATTCCCGCCGCCTGAAGATCGAGCAGTGGCTGCTCTTGGCCGTGCGGACGCTGTTGGTCGTGGCGATCGTCGCGGCCGTGGCCGAGCCCGTGCTCGAGCGCAGCGGGCTATTGACGCGCATTGGCCAGCCCACGCACAAGGTGCTGGTGATGGACGCGTCGTACTCGATGGCCTACAAGCCGGCCGACCGCAGCCGTTTCGACCGCGCCAAACAGCTCGCCGAGCAGATCGTCGCGGAGAGCAGTCAGGGGGACGGGTTTACGCTCGTGTTGTTGGCCGATCCTCCGCAGGTGATCGTGGGCACGCCATCCTTTGCCCCGACCGAATTCCTTGGCGAGATCGCGGCCTTGAAGATTACGCACGGTGGGGCCGATCTGGCCGCCACGCTGGCCAAGATCGAGCAGATCCTGCAAGCGGCTCGCCGGGAGTATCCGCGCCTCGGGCAGCAGCAGGTCTTCTTTCTAAGCGACCTGGGACGTACCACCTGGGCCCCCGACGCAACCGGCGCGGCCGTCGCCGAATTTCGCGAGCGCAGCCAGCGGCTGGGCGACGCGGCGGTAATGACCGTGATCGATCTCGGTCAATCGGCCGCCGAGAACATGGCCGTCGAGCAGCTTCGCCTGGCCGATCCGATTGTGACAGTGGGCCAGGAGACGCAGCTCGCGGCCGAGGTCCGCAACTTTGGGCGGCAGCCCAAATCGCGGCAAATGCTCGAGTTGCTGATTGACGGACGTCGCGCGGCGGATCGGGTGATCGACTTGCCGCCCGGCGGCCGCGTGACCGTTGGGTTTCCCCACCGATTCGATGCGCCCGGCGATCATGCCGTCGAGCTGCGGCTGGCCGCCGATCTCTTGGACGTCGACAACCACCGCTATCTGGCGCTACCGGTGAAGGACCAGATTCGCGTCCTGTGCGTCGACGGGCGGCCGTCGGGTGGGGAGTTCAAGTCGGCCACGGACTATCTGGCGGTCGCGCTCTCTCCCGCGGCGGGACAGCAGCTTCGCGCGCGCGTTCGGCCCGAGGTCGTCTCCGAGCGTGCGCTACTCGACGCGGACCTGACGCACTTCGACTGCGTGTTTTTGTGCGACGTGGCACAGTTCACCGATCGCGAGGCGAGGGTGCTGCGCTCGTACTTGAATTGGGGCGGTGGACTCGTGTTCTTTCTCGGCCCCCAGGTGATGGCCGACAACTACAACCGGCAATTGGCCCATCCCACGGCCGAAGACCATCGCGTCTTGCCGGCGCAGTTGCTGAGACCCGTCGAAGAGGCGCACTATGGGCTCAACCCGCTCCAGTACCGCCATCCGCTTGTCACCGCGTTTCGCGACCAGGAACAGGCTGGCCTTTTGACCACGCCGGTGCACAAGTATTTCAAGCTACAAGTGCCCGAGAAGTCCCGCGCCCAAGTGGCGGTCGCCTTGGACGGCGGCGATCCGTTCATCGTCGAGGAGCCGCTTGGCCGTGGGCGGTCGATCCTTGTCGCGACGACCGCCGACGCGACCTGGACAGCCATGCCCATGTGGCCCAGCTACGTGCCGATCGTGCAAGAGCTGTTGATGCTCGCCACGCGCGGGCAGATTCCCGAGCACAACGTGTTAGTCGGGCAGACGTTGGGCGGACTGCTCCCGTCGGCATCGGGACAATCGGTCGACATTCGCCTGCCCGCCGGCGAGACGAAACGGGCGACGGTGACCGGCGACGGCGCCGAGCGGTACTGGTCTTTCCCCGACACCGCCACGAGCGGCATCTTTCAGGCGCAAGGAGCGGCGCGTCCCGCCAATCAAGCCACGAGCGAATCGTTCGCCGTCAACGTCAACACTGTCGAGAGCGACTTGACGCAGGTCGATGCCGAGGAATTGTCCCGCGATGTCTGGCCCGGCGTGCGTTATTACCATCGCACGAACTGGCAGAACAGCGACGCGGCGGTCGACGCCGAGATCGTCGTCCGCAGCCGGCTGCACTTGTGGCTCTTGTGGTTGGCCCTTGCCCTTGTCGTGACCGAAAGTTTTTTGACCTGGTTTACGGGGCGACAAGCACGATGAAAGGCACCTTGCCCATCTGGCTGGAGCGCTTCCTCGGTCTCGATGCGGCCGAGAGCGGTGAAGGCACGATCTGGCGCCTCGACTACCACTGGCCCCTTGCGCCCTGGTTGACGCTGGTTGCCGCGGCCGTGCTGGCGGCGCTCATCGCCTTGTTTTACTTGCGCGAGGCAGGGGCCGCCCGCCGCACTGTCCGCCTGGCGCTTGTGGCCATGCGACTTTCGCTGGTGGGAATTCTGTGCTTCATGATCGCGCAATTCGCCCTCTCGCTCGAGCGGACGGGATTGCCGTATCTGGTCTTCGCGGTCGACGATTCCGCGAGCATGGGCACCGAGGATCGCTACGACGATGCACAGATTCGGTCGGCCGCGCAGCAGCAAGCGCGCGCCGGCGGATTTGATACGGCGACGCGATTGCACCTGGCGAAGTCGCTCCTGTTGGCCGACGACGGCGAGCTGGTGCGCGACGCCGCGCGGCGCTACAAGGTCCGGCTGTACACCCTCTCGGACGCCGCACGCGGCGAGCCCGGCGAGCCGCGGGAGTTGCTGGATCGCCTTCGCCAGCTCGAGCCGAACGGTCAGACCAGCCGGCTAGGGCAGGGGATCCGCTCGATCCTCAACGACCTCCGCGGCGCGCCGCCTTCGGCCATCGTGCTATTTACCGACGGCATCAACACCGAAGGAGAATCGCTTGCCGACGCCGCGGCCTACGCCCGCCGCAAGGGCGTTCCGCTATTTACCGTGGGACTGGGGAACGAACGGCCCAATCGCGACCTGGTAGTGAGCGATCTTTTGGTCGACGACGTGGTGTTTGTCGACGACGTGGTGAACTTCGAGTTCAAGCTCACCGGACACGGGTTCGAGCAGAAACGCGTCGACGTGGTGCTGCACGTGAAGAACGATCCGGCACCGCTGTCCAAAACGACCGTGGTTGTCGGTCCGGATGGCGAGTCGCAGAAGGTTCGCATCTCGTACCGTCCCACCGTGGTGGGAGACTTCGACTACGTCGTCGAAGTCCCGAGCCGGCCGGAAGAATCGCAGGCCGACAACAACCAGCAAGAGCGCGTGGTGAGCGTTCGCAAGGAGCAGATTCGCGTCTTGCTGGTGCAGTCGTACCCCAGCTATGAGTTCCGCTATTTGAAGCACCTACTGGAACGCGACACGACGATCAAGCTTAGCACGCTGTTGCAGGAAGCCGACCCTGGCTACGCCGAAATCGATCAGTCGGCCCTGCGCTCGTTCCCCGTGCGGCGCGAGGAGCTGTTCGCGTACGACGTGCTGATCTTCGGCGACGTCAATCCCACCTTTCTCGGACGCGGCGTGATGCGGAACGTCGCCGACTTCGTCACCGAAAAGGGAGGCGGGTTGGTTTGCATCGCCGGGCGGCGGTTTATGCCGGCGGCGTATCGAGACACGCCGCTGGCGAGCCTGTTGCCTGTCGAGTTCGACGGTGCCTCGGCCGGTCAGCCGATCGTCGGCCGGGCCGAGGGGTTCCAGGTCTCGCCGACCGATCTCGGTTTGGCAAGCCCCACCATGCAGTTGGGCGATTCGCTGGAGCAGACGCGGGAAATCTGGTCGAACTTGCCGCCGATGTACTGGATGTTCGAGGTGGCCAAGCTCAAGCCGGCCGTCCGCGTGTTAGCCGAACACCCTTCGCGCTCCGGTGGTGACGGCGAAAAGCTGCCGCTGGTCTCGTTGCAGTACGTCGGCGCCGGGAAGGTCCTGTTTCACGCCGTCGACGGCACGTGGCGATGGCGTTACCGGGTTGGCGACGTGTTTTTGGCGCGGTACTGGGTGCAGACCGTCCGTTACCTGAGCCGCGCGAAGCTGTTGGGCAAGGACCGCACGGCCGAACTCTCGACCGATCGGCGCGAATACCGCCGCGGCGAGCCGGTCAAGCTGCGCGTCCGCTTCACCGACGAACGGCTGGCGCCGGCCGAGGACGATGGCGTTGCGGTCGTTCTCGAGCAGGAAGGGCGCAACAACCAGCGCTTGCAATTGCGGCGGCTGTCGAGCGGTCGGGGCGTCTTCGAAGGCGTGTTTTCCGACCTGCCGCAGGGCCGCTACCATGCCTGGATCGCCGCGCCTGCGCTGACGGGTGGCGCGCCGGCCGCCGACTTCCTCGTGACCGCGGCGCCGGGCGAATTCGAGCGGATCGAAATGGACGCCGCCGAGCTGCAACGCGCGAGCGCCGAGACCAAGGGACGCTACTTCACGCTAGCGACCGCCCGCGATCTGAAGCGGTCATTGCCCGAGGGACGCCAGGTGCCGATCGAGACCCTGCAGCCGGTGGTGCTGTGGGACAAGTGGCCGCTTTTGGCCTTGTTTCTCGCGCTATTGGCGGGGGAATGGGTTCTGCGGAAACGGCACGCAATGGTATAATCGTGTGGCGGAGTCGTGCTCCAAGCGCGCGAGAGTTTTTGATGGCTCACCCGCTCACCCAGCAGCTCGAACGACTTCGCCGCCGCGCCCGGGGGTTTGTTATCCGCGAGGCAACGGCGCGGGCCGTGCTGGTCGTAGTCTTGACGGCGGCGCTTTTGGCCCTGGCCGACTACCTGGTCCATATCCAGGATCGTGGCCTGCGCGCGATTCTCACCCTGGCGGCACTAGCCGCGTGCGCCGTGGGAGTGCGCCGTGTCGCACGCGCCATCCGCGGTAGCCGGTATCGTCCCGTGCAAGTAGCGCAATGCGTCGAGCGGTTGCATCCTGGCTTGAGGGGATCGCTCGCCAGCGCCATCGAGTTCTTGCAGGAACGGGAAGATGATCCGCGCGCGGGATCTCCCGACCTGCGCCGGGCCGTTGTCGCCCTGGCAACGGCCGAGGTTGAGCGGCTTGATCTTGCCAGCACGATTGACGCCCGGCCCGCTCGGCGGGCGATGCTCCTTGCTGGCGCGGTCGTGGCAATGGTCGCGCTTTTGGCCCTGTTCGATCTGGCGGCCGCCCGGACCGCGATCGTACGTCTCGCCAATCCACTCAACGACGCGGAGTGGCCGCGGGCGAATCGCCTGGTCATCGCCCAACCGGTCGAGCGGTTGCCATTGGGTCAGACGTTTGAGGTCCGGGTGGTGGACGCGGCCGGCGCCCCCTTGCCGGACGACGTGGCGATGCACTACCGCTTCGCCGATCCTGACGGCGGCACGACCGAGGAAGTCGAGCCGATGCAGTTGGTGAACGGGATGCTGCTCGCGCGGCGCGAGAGGGTCGAGCGGCCGTTTGAATACCGCGCGGCGGGAGGCGACGACCACGCCATGCCCTGGACGCACCTGGAAGTCGTCGAGCCACCAGAACTGCGCGACGCGTCGGTTACGTTGAGCTTCCCCGACTACACCGGATGGCCGGACCGGTCGGGCGAGCTTCATGTGCGCGGCATCGCGGGCGCCAAGGTCAGTATCCTTGCCACGACCACGAAGCCGCTGCGGTCAGCGACCGTGCGCACGGACGACGAAGAGGACGTTGCGGCGGCGGTCAGTCAGGATGGCTATCATTTCACGGCGCCTGCCGACGCGGAACACGAGATGATCGTCCGCAAGTCGGGGACGTACCGCTTCGATCTTGTGGATCGCGAGGGATTTCCAAGCGCAGCGGGTCCCCAGTACGAGATCCGAGCCGTGCCCGATGCCGCGCCCGCGGTCGAGATCCAGGAGCCGAAAGCGAACATCTTTGTTACGCCCGATGCCACCGTCCCACTAGCGCTTCTGGCCACGGATGACCTGGCGATCCAGCGAATCGACTTGGTCTACTTACGCTCCGACCAGTCGGACCGCGGCGCGGCGACGATTTTGCTCGACGTGGGGCCCGACCGCGTTTCACCTGAGCTTGCCCGCGCGTCGTCCGCCGAAGGCTACGCGGGCGACCGGCGCGAACTCTCGCACGATTGGGAGCTTAAGGCTTTGGGCCTCTCACCCGGCACGCAAATGACCTTTCACGCCGCGGCCACCGACTACCTTCCGCAAACCGCGCAGAGCTTCCCGCGCCGGCTTTCGGTCGTCACGCCCGAGGAGATTCAGGACTTGCTTGCCGACCGCCAAGCAGGCATCTTCCACGAGCTGGCCCGCGTGTTAGAACTGCAGCGGAACGCCCGCACGCACGTTGCCGGTCTAGAGACGCAGCTTGACCAGACGGGCAAGCTCACCAAGCCGGACGTCGACGCGCTACAGGGCGCCGGGCTCAATCAGCAGCAAGTCGACCGCGAATTATCGAGTGACAGCGAAGGCGTTCGCGCCCAGATCGTCGACTTTCTGACCCAGTTGAGAATCAACAAGGTCGATGGCCCCGATACTTCTCGTGAGATGCAAGACATGCTCGCCGAGCTCGCGCGACTGTCGCAAGGGCCTCTGCCAGAAGCCGCCCGCGAGCTGACCGTTGCCACCAAGGCCGCGCAGGTCGACGCGCAGGAGCCGAAGTCCGACGCGGACGGCACGTCGCTCGGCGGCGCGCTCAAGGCCGCCGGCGGCGCACAGGACGAAGTGATCGCATCGCTCGAGCGGATGATTGCCGACGTCGAGAAGTGGGTCAACTACCGGCACTTCCACCGCGAGATCGGTCAGTTGGCGAAGACGCAGGAAGAGATCGCCGAAGAAACCGCGGCCGCCGCTCAGCGAACGCTTACCCGGACGCTTGAGGACCTCGATGCACAGCAGCGCGCCGATTTGCAAAAGCTGGCGCAGAGGCAACTCGAGCTGGCGCGCCGCCTGGATCGGCTCGAGCAAAGGATGGACGACACGGCCGCCGCCGCCCGGCAGGACGACCCGCTCGTGGCCGACACCGTGGCCGACGCGCTTGCGCATGCCCGCGACGCCGGCGTGTCCGAGGCGATGCGGACCACGGGCCAAAACGTCGAACAGAATAAATTGGGCCAGGCGATCGAGAGCCAGAAGAAGGTGGTCGATGATCTGCGCGAGCTATTGGACATCTTGTCGAACCGGCGCGAGCACGAGCTGGGCCGGTTGGTGAAGAAACTGCGCGAGGCCGAGGCGAAGCTGGCGCAACTGGCCGCCGAGCATGAGGGCCTGCGGAAGAAACTTGCCGCCGCCGCGGAGCAAAGCGACGAAGAGGCCCGCCGCCGTGAGTTGGAGCGGCTCACCCGGCAAGAGCGGGACCTCGAAGAGGAAGTCGCCCGCTTCGCCCGCCAGCTCGAACGATTGCAGGCCGACAAGGCGAGCGCGACCGCGGCCAAGGCCGGCGGCAAGATGGGCGAGGCGGGCCGCAGCGGCAGCGCCGGCGACGCCGCGGAGGCGGCGCGACAGGCCGCCGACGCCCAGCAGGACCTTGAAGAGGCCCAGCAGCAACTGGCCGACCAGCGCCGCCAGGCCGAGGTCGACCTGGCCCAGGAGCAATTGGCTCGCATGGAAGACGCCGTCGCCAGCATGCGCACGCGCCAGGAAAAGCTCATCGAGGAGACCCGGCACTACGAACAGGCGCGGGTCGCGCGGGGGAACCTCACGCGGACCGAGGCTGCCAGCGTGCGCGAAATGGCCCGGCAGCAGCTCGGCCTGCGCGACGAATCGCACCAATTGGCCGAGACGCTGTCAGGGGCCGAGGTCTTCCAGTTTGCGCTTGGCGCGGCCGAAAACGACATGACGCAAGCGGCTGCGCGTTTGGACCAGCGCGACACAGGGGATGAAGCAGTGCGGGCAGAGTCGAGCGCGCTAGCGCGGCTCGAACAGCTTCTGGCGGCACTCGCGCCCGAGGAAGGCCGTCCGCAGGAGCCCTCCGAGGGACAGGCGGGAGAAGGGCAGGGGGGTGGGGGGCAGCAGCAGGGGGCGGTCCGTTCGGTCGCCGAGCTGAAACTGCTAAAATTGATCCAGGAGCAAATCAACCGTCGTACCCAGGCGCTGGACGAAGCCCGTCGCGAATCGATCGAGCTATCGGCCGAACAGGAGCGCGAATACGCGGCGTTGAGCCAGGAGCAGGGCAAGCTGGCCGATATGATCGCGAACATGATGCAAGTTGCCGACGAAAAGCCGGAGGACGATCCCGAGCGCTTGCCCGACCTGCGGCAAGCGCCGGACGTTCCGCCTGACCGCGAGGCGCCGGAGGAGAAGCCATGAGTCGTTTACCAAGTTCTGGTTGGCTCGCCTGCGCGACGACTATTGTGGCGCTGGTTGGCCCCCGTGTGGCGATGGCCGATGACAAGGCGCCGCTCAACCAGCGTACGTCAAGCACGAAAGACGCGTCTGCCGTCAAGTCACTCGACGACGAATTGCTCAAGGACCTCGGACCTGATCCGCTTGGCGGGGACGCGGCCGCGCCGGCCGGCGCCGCCCGCAAGCCGGCTGGCGCGAGAAGCGATAAAGCCACGAGCGACGGCGACGCGCTGGATCGCGAACTCCTCAAGGGCCTTGGCGACGGGGAAGACCTCGGCCCGCCGGGCGAGCAGGATCCGCTGACGCGATTGAACAACAAGATGCGCGAGGTCGAGTCGCTCATGGCCCGATCTCGCTCCGACGATTCCACACAGCGGCTGCAAACCGAGATCATTCGCGACCTGGACGACCTGATCAAGGAGGCACGGAAACAATGCCAAGGAGGCAACTCCTCGTCCTCAAGCGGCAAGGGGCAAAAACAGGCCACGCGCCGCCGAGATTCCTCGCAGCCCGGCCGGCAGTCGCAGGCCAACCGCCCGGGCGACAACGCGGCGCGCCAGAGCAGGGCAGGGACGCGCGAGGACGCGACGGCCAAGCCGGACCTGTCCGACATTCGTGAGTTGCTCAAGGGAGTGTGGGGACGGCTGCCCGAGCGCGACCGCGAGCAGATGCTGCAATCGTACGAAGAGCAGTTCCTGCCCAAATACGAGCAAATGATCGCCGATTACTTCCGTTCGATCGCCGAGCAACAAAAGAAGCGGTAGGGGATAAGCGCGTGCAGGGGCAAGACCAGCGAGCCCACGGGTTTATCCCGTGGGTCCGGGAATCCGCCGAGGACTCCCACGACTCCAGGAGGGCCGAAGACATGGATCGCCTCACGCGGCTTTGCCGGACATGCGCCTGGATCGCGCTTGTGTCCGCGCCGCTGGTCTTATCGCGGGGCGCCGCGGCGGCGCCGCGGGTAGACGACGTGGATCGCTCGGGCATTGAGCTCATGAATCCATCGAGCATCCGCGCCGTCGAGCGGGGGCTATCCTATCTGGCCGATCGGCAGCGCGACGACGGATCGTTCGGCTCCGGCGGATGGAGCCGCAACGTCGCCGTCTGCGCGCTGTCGGGCATGGCCTTCGTGGCCTCCGGCAGCACCCCCGACGAAGGGCCCTACGGCGAGAAGGTGGCCCACTGCATCGACTTTTTGCTCAACAACACTGGCGATGAAGGCTTCGTGCACGTGCCCGACGACACGGGGCATGGACCGATGTACGGGCACGGGTTCGCCACGTTGTTTCTGGCCGAGACGTACGGCATGACGATGCGGCCGGACATGCGCGAGAAATTGACCAAGGCTGTGAACCTGATCGTCGACACGCAGAACGCCGAAGGGGGGTGGCGCTACCAGCCGCAGCGCCGTGACGCCGACATCTCGGTTACCATCTGCCAGGTGATGGCGCTCCGCTCAGCGCGGAACGCCGGCCTGTACGTGCCGCCGCGAACGATCGAACGGTGCATTGAGTACGTCAAGCGCAGCCAGAACGCCGACGGCGGGTTCATGTATATGCTGCAGCAGGGCGGCCCCAGCGCGTTTCCGCGCACGGCTGCGGGCGTGGTCGCACTCTATAGCGCCGGCGTCTACGAGGGGCCGGCCGTTCAAAAGGGGCTCACCTACTTGATGGACAGCCTGCCGCGCGGCAACGTGCTCAACCGCGACAGTCACTACTTCTACGGCCACTACTACGCCGTGCAGGCCATGTGGCACGCCGGCGGCGAAAAGTGGCGGGCCTGGTATCCGGCGATTCGCGATGAGCTTTTGGCCCGGCAGCGCGAGGACGGCTCGTGGATGGACTCGATCTGCCCCGAATACGGCACAGCGATGGCGTGCATCATCTTGCAGATGCCCACTAACTACTTGCCCATCTTTCAGCGGTAGATGAGACGTCTCGGGATGAATCATGGGCGTTCAAGCCCCGATAAGGGGCGGCGGCGTGCAGCCCTGGGCGTAAGCCCTGGGGTCGCCGTTCACACGAATTCTCCGAAGCCCCGACGGGGCGACGGAATGAGACGCGCGCAGTCCTCGCGCGGCAGTTCGGCGTCGCCCCTATCGGGGCTCGCGATTGGGATTGTCCGCCGTCTCCGGGGGCTGACGCCCGGCTCCACGCCGTCGCCGCTTGCGCGGCCGAAGAGGGCCGGTGTGCCACGGCTTGTTCGTCAAGCCGTGCTGGCCTTGATAGCGGCCCTCCTCGCGCCGCTTGGTGCATCGGCCGCGACTGTCGTCCCGGCGACCGGCGCGCGGTTCGAGGCGCAGCTTGCCGCCATTGCGTCCGATGGCCAGGTGACCTTCAAGACCGCGGACGCGGCGCAGTCGATTCCCCTTGCGGACCTCGTGACGTGGGGCGCGCTCGTAGAGCCGGGGCGGGGCGTGCAAGTGCTACTCGCGTCCGGCGGTCTTGTCGTGGCCGACTCCGTACGCACAGAGGCGGAAAGCCTCGCCATCGACTCGGCCTTGCTAGGCCGACAGACCATTCCATTGGAGCTCATTTCCGGGATCGTCCTTCAGTCGCCGCTCGAGGTTCAGGACCGGGACCGGCTGGCGGCCCGGCTGCTCGAAAAACGCGAGCGGGCCGACCGGCTGCTCTTGGCCAACGGCGACCAACTGGCCGGCAATCTGTTGGCCATTACCGACAAGGCGGTCGACTTCGAGACGGCCGGCCAGAAGCTCACGGTCGAACTGGCCAAGGTGGCTGCCATCGCCTTCGACCCGTCGCTGGCTGCCGCCGATAGGGCAGGGGACCAGCGCGTGCTGGTCGGGCTGTCCGACGGCAGCCGCATCAGCGCCACGCGGATCGCGATTGCCGGGCAGCGCGTCGCGCTCTCGCTCGACGGTCGCGCGCCGTGGGAATGCCCGGCCGACGCGATCGTGTTCCTGCAGCCTCTGGTCGGCAGGGCGAGGTATCTCTCGGACCTTTCGGCTGAAAGCTACCGCCATCTGCCGTACCTGAGCCTTTCGTGGCCGTACCGCAACGACGCGAACGTGACTGGCACCCAACTTCGCGCTCTCGGGCACCCGTACGCCAAGGGCATCGGCATGCACAGCGCCGGGCGGCTCACGTACAGGCTGGACAAGCGATACCGCGCGTTCGACGCCGATATCGCGCTCGACGACCAGGTGGGCCGCGGCGGCTCGGTCGTGTTCGCGGTCTACGCCGACGACAAGCTCGCGTTCAAAAGCGAAGTAATCCGCGGCGGCGCCCCTCCGGTGCCGGTCCACGTGGACGCCACCGGCGCGCGGCGCTTGAGCCTGATCGTCGAATACGCCGACAAAGGGGACGAGCTGGACCGCGCTGATTGGCTCAACGCGCGGGTGGTGGAGTAGGGGCGTCCCACGTTATCTCCGATCGCGCCAGTAGTCTTCCCGGCGGCGACTATGCGCGATCGCGAGAATGCGGATCTCCAAATCAACAAGCTCGTAGATCACAACGTAGGGAAATCGGTTCACCACAACACGGCGGATCCCTTCGTCATCCGGCATTGTTTCCAATCGCCCAAAGCGGTGGGGATCAGTTCGGATTCTCTGAAAAGCTGCATCCACCTCCGTGAGGAAATCAACAGCCAGACCTCGCTGGCGACTTTCGTACTACCGGGCGGCTTCGCGCAGTTCTTTTTCCGCAGCCGCCTCGATACGCAGCTTCATGTCGGCCCCTTGTTGGCGATCGTTTGCCGAAGCTCTGCGAGCACTTCATCCCAGTCGCGAAGTGTTGTACGACCTTCTCGAATTGCGTCACGACGACGCCGGATTTCGTTGGCCAAAGACTCGTCGACGTCCTCGTCCATGCTCCCCGGCTCCAGGCTCAAGAGTAACTGGTGTGCAAGCTCAGCCCGCTCGCTCAAATTCAGAGACAAAGCTGCCGTAAGAACGTCGGATAAGGACGACATGGGCCTTCTCTCCTGATGCTGTACAGCCGGCGCGGGCACTAGCGGACGTCACCAATTGTAGCCTGGGTACTGTGCGATTTGGAGAGCACGTACCTCACGCCCCATATTTCCCCAATCGCCCGGCGTTCGCCAGCATTAGCGGCATCAGGTATTTCGCCTCGAACGTTCCCATGCCGCCGCGCAGGCATTCCCGCTCGCCGAAGGTCTCGCAATGATCGGGGCGGCACGCGTCGGACACGAGCACCGTCGGCACCGGGTGCCAACTGTGCGACCGCAAAAAGCTGGGCGTGCTGTGATCGCCCGTCACCGCGAGCACCGTGGGGTGCAGGGCCGTGATCCGCGGCACGATCGCGTCCAATTCCTCGATGCGGTGCACCTTGGCCTGAAAGTCGCCGTCCTCGCCCGTGCTGTCGGTGTACTTGAAGTGGATAAAGAAGAAGTCGAAGTTGGCCCACTGCTCTTCGAGCACCTGCATCTGTTCATCAAGCGTGCGCGCCTGGCCGACAAGCCGCATGCCGACCAGCCGGGCGAGCCCCTTGTACATCGGATAGACGGCGATCGCCGCCGCCCGCAGGCCATAGACTTCCTCGAACGAGGGCAGGGCGGGGCGTTCGGAAAAGCCGCGCAAGGTAAGCCCGTTCGCCTTCGGCTGATCGGCCAGGATCCGCCGCGCCTGGACGACGAACTCGCGGGCCACTTCCGCCGTTTTCTTGCTATTCGCGTCCGCTGCTTGTGGGTCCAATGGCGGTACGCCGGTGGCCTGCGGATCAGTGTCGTGCACGTTGCCGCCCAGCCCGGGTGCCCGAAACACAACGACGAAGCGGTGCTCCTTCACGGGCTCGACGAACACTTCGACGCCGGGAATCCTGACCTCGCGGAGCTTCACGGCCAAGGGGGCGCTTTCCTCGGTGGCGATCCGTCCGGCGCGGCGATCAGTAATCAGCCCTGCGGCATCCAGCGTGCAGAAGTTGCCGCGCGCGGCGACATCCTCGGGCCCAAGCGCAAAGCCGATGCCTGTCGCCTCGAGCGCGCCGCGGCCGATGACGTACTCGAGGGGGTCGTATCCGAAGAGCGCCAGGTGCCCCGGCCCGCTCCCGGGCGTGATGCCGGGCTTAACGGGGATGCTACCGCCGAGCACGCCGCGCCGCGCCAGGGCGTCGAGCCGCGGAGTTTTGGCGGTCTCGAGCTCGGTCATTCCGCCCGACTGGAACGGCAGCCCGCCCAGCCCGTCGGCCACGAGCATGACGATCTTCGAGTCGTTGCGGACGTGCAAGCTGCGCGTCAGGTCGTGCATGTCCATCGTTCAGAATCCTAGCGTCGCACGGGAAATGGTCCGGTGAGCGAGTTGCGACCCCCTTGTGGTAGCACAACGGGGTCGATTGGCAAGTAGGCGAAGCGGAAGAAGTGGAGTAGGGTGCTCTGCGAGCACCGATCTTGGCACAGGGGCGAAAGCAGGCGAGGATTTCGCCGAGCCGCATTGGTGCTCGCAGAGCACCCTACATTCCCGCCCGGCGTGCGATGCTTGGCAGGCGGCAGTGTAGTCGGATATGTTTGGGGGGCGGGCATCCTGCCCGCCTTCGCGCCGCAAGTGACTCGTGACCACGCAATCGAAGGCGGGCAAGATGCCCGCCCCCCCGCATACGGGAACCCACTGCCATGGACCCTATCCGTTACGACCCGACCGGTGTGTTCGTCGCCGGAGGAATCACTCGCGAAGACGTGGCCGCGATCATGCCCAAGGTCGACGCCGCGCGCCGCGAAGTGTTGACCGACGCCGAACTGTGGCGCACAGGCGGGCCGGTGCCGCCGGCGCAGGAGCCGCTCGACGCCGGCTTCATTGAACTGCCTGACCGGTTGCTGGCCGAGTATCAGAAGAACCGCGCGACGAGCGAGCTGGGGCGGATCTTGGCAGCCGGCCGACGACTGGCCGACGAGGTCGACCGCGTGCTCGTCCTGGGGATCGGCGGCTCGTACATGGGTGCCCGCGCGCTCTTCGAGTCGTGCTGCCCGCCGTACTACAACGAGCTCGCGCGATCCGAGCGTGGCTCCCGGCCGCGCGTCTACTTCGAGGGCAATAACGTCGACAACGATGTCACGCAGGGCGTGTTGGACCTGCTGGGTCGCGACCGCGTGGCCGCCGGCGTGGCGGACCGCTGGGGCATTGTTGTGATCAGCAAGAGCGGCGGGACGCTCGAGACCGCCGTCGCCTTCCGGCAGTTCCTGGCGGCGCTGCGGCAGTCGTGCGGCGGAGACGCCAAGCAAGCCGCCCGCCTGGTGCTGCCCGTCACCGGTCAATCCGGCCGGCTGCACGACCTGGCGACGGCGCTCGGCTGCGGTGAGATTTTCAACATACCGGACGGGGTAGGGGGGCGCTACTCGGTGTTGAGTGCCGTGGGCCTGGTTCCGGCGGCGGTGTTGGGCTTGGACGTGGTCGCGCTTTTGGAGGGGGCGGCGGCGATGAACGTCCGCTTCCGCGCGGCAGCCGCGGGCGATAACCCCGTGCTCGACTATGTGGCCGTGTGCCACCAGTTCGAGGCGAAACGCGACGCGCACATTCGCGTGCTGTCGACGTGGGGCAAGAGTCTTGAAGCGGCCGGCATGTGGCACGATCAGTTACTCTCCGAAAGTCTCGGCAAGCACGAGCGCGGCGCGACGCCGCTGACGGTCGTCAACACCCGCGATCTGCACTCCCGCGGCCAGCAACATCAGCAGGGGCGCCGCGACAAGCTGATCACCAACGTGATCGTCGACCGGCCGCGCCGCGAGCCGCTGGCGGTCGGCCGCTCGGACCTGGATCAGGACAAGCTGAACTCGCTGGCGGCGAAGACGGTGCCGGACATCATGGCCGCGGCCATTGCCGGCACGAACCGCGCCTACGGAGAGGACGGCCGGCCGACGGCCGACCTGCACTTGCCGCGGTTGGATGAGGCCAGCATCGGCCAGTTCTTTCAGATGCTGATGCTGGCGACGGCCGTCGAGGGGCGGTTGATCGGGATCAATCCGTTCGGGCAGCCGGGCGTGGAATCGTACAAATCGCACATGAACGCCATCCTGCGGGGCGAGCGGACCTGAGTTTTCCAAAAGACGGTGTGTCCGTGGCAGCGCGCGCCGCGGAAAACCGGTAGAATGCGGTGGCTTTCAGCCGAACGGCGACGCAGCTTGCCGACCTTTGGGGACTCAAGCGAATATGGCCATTGAGCTTACCTGGCTGGGACATGGATCATGGTCGATCGCCTTGCGCGGCGCCGACGGCCAGCATACGATCCTCGTCGATCCGTTCTTGGACGATTCGCCCGCGGCTCCCGTTCGCTCTGGCGACGTGGCGGCCGACACGATCCTGGTCTCGCACGGCCATTTCGATCACATCGCCGACGCCGCGAAGATCGCTAAGCGGACCGGGGCCCTGGTGATCTCGAACTTCGAGATTTGCGAGTGGCTCACGAAACAAGGGGTCGAGCGCACGCATCCGCACAACCTGGGGGGCGGTTCGCAGCAGAAATTCGGCCGCGTGCAGTTGACGCTCGCCCATCATAGCTCGGTATTGCCCGACGGAACCTACGGCGGCAACCCTTCCGGGTTTCTGCTGTGGGCGGACGCCAAGAAGCTGTACTTCGCCTGCGACACGGCGCTGTTCTACGACATGAAGCTGGTGGGCGAGGAAGGGATCGACGTGGCCGTGCTGCCGATTGGCGATCAGTTCACGATGGGCCCGGCGGACTCCATTCGGGCGATCAAGCTATTGACGCCCAAGGTGGTGTTGCCGTCGCACTACAATACCTGGCCGCCGATCGCGCAGGATGCCGGCCGCTGGGCAGAGCGCGTTCGCCAGGAGACGAGCGCCGAGCCGCGCGTGCTTTCGCCCGGGGAAAAAACGCAATTGTGAGATGTTGCCCGCCGCAGCGGCGCGGCGATACGGTGAGGGTGCTCCGCGAGTCGTAGGGGTGCTCTGCGAGCACCATGAGAGTATTTTTCCAAACGTGGACTTTTGACAAACAAAACCAGGAAATCGGGGGTGTCCGATGCAAGCGTTCCGACGAGTTACTCTGAGCCGCCTGGCGACGATCGTCGCTTTACTGGCCGTCGTCGTCTTCACCGCGGCCGCGAGCGCGCGGGCGGAGACCAAGTTACGGTGGAAGTTTAAGGCCGGCGACAAGGTCGGCTATGAAATGGGCATGGAGATGGACCAGGACATGAAGATCGGCGACATGAGCGTGGGCATGAAGATGACGCATCGGATGGACATGTCGTGGGACGTCAAGGACGTCGCCGCCGATGGCACCGCCACGATCTCCCAAACCGTCAATCGCGTCCGCATGGATATGACGCTGCCTCCCGGCGCCGGCGCGGGACCGATCAAGTACGATTCCAAGGCCGAAAAGCAGGAGCCGGGGGCCGAAATGATCGCCCCCATGTTCGACGCCATGGTGGGCAAGCCCTTCACGATGAAGGTGACCACCCTGGGTGAGGTGAAGGAAGTGCAACTCCCCAAGGCCATGATCGAAGCGATGAGCAAGACCCCCTTGGGCGCGATGAACCCGATGTTCAGCGAGGACGGCATCAAGCAGATGTTCAAGCAAAACGTCCTGCCTCTTCCCGAGAAGGCGGTTGCCGACGGAACGACCTGGGATTCAACGATGGAGATGAAGGGCCTCCCGTTCGGCAAAATGGTCTCGGAGACGCACTACAAGTACGCCGGGCAGGAAGAGCGCGGCGGGAAGAAGCTCGACAAGATCGACGTGTCGGCCAACACGAAATTCGAGAAGGCCCCCAACGCCGAGATCCAGCTCGATATCAAGAACCAGGAGAGCGCGGGAGCGATCTACTTCGACAACAAGGCCGGCACCGCGGTGGAATCGAGCCAGACGAGCAAGATGTCGATGGAAGTCGAATTCGGCGGCATGACGATCGAGCAAGATGTGACGACCAAGACGACGCTGAAGCGCGTCGATCCGTCGAAGTCCGCCCGCGAGCTGTAAACGGCGTTTGCGTAAGCACGATTGTTGCGCGCGATAGAAAGTCTCTCAGGGGGCTGCCACCGCTGGGCTTCGCAAGCGCGATCGATGGCGGTGCGCGCGGCTACTGCTTGTTCTTGACGTATCGCACCTCGAAATCGCGGATCGACAGCTTTAGCTCACGGTCCGGGCCGCTGACGTTGCCGGCACTGATGTAGGCGTACGGCTTAAGCCCGACGCCGGACTGCTTCGCCTTGGCGAAGACGCGCAATTTGGAGACGCCGGTCGGCGAGAGGAAGAAATTCTGACCCAGGGTCAGGCCGTTGCAGGAGAAGGCGAGCGGAGGCGCTTCGGAGCCGCTTTCGAGCCGCTTGGAGTACCAGGCCAGCGTATCCTGGTCGCCCGTGACGTCGGCGGAGAACTCGAACCAATCACCGGCGTCGTATTTCAGGTTCGCCAGTTCCGGACCGCCCTCGAACGAGATGACGCGGTTGGGGGTGTGGTCGTTGAACGCGCCGGGGCGGATCACGATGTCGTCGCCGCGGACCGTCACCTCGTCCGCCGGCCAGCCCCGCGCCACCAGCGTCACGTTTTTGGTGACTGGCTCGCCCAACGGGGGCAGATCGATCGGATTGGAGCGGGTACGGTTGGCCTCGCGACTGATCGTGTCGTCGTCCCAGCCGACGTTGGCCTCGCCCTGGTCCATGCCGGTGAAGAGGTTTCCCCAGCAGTCGCGGCGGCGTCCCTGGAGCTGCCCGTTGCCGGTTCGCCCGCGGTTTCCCTCCAGCCACACGGTCAGATTGGAGCGCACCAGCCCGACGGCGTCGATGCCGTAGCCTTTGTTCGACTCGCTGTAAACGCGGCCCGACACGACGCAGTCGACGAACTGGATGCCGTCGCCTCCGTTGAGGCGCGTGGTCGCGTCCAACAGCACGTGATGCGAGTCCTCGAAGTGCGCTCCCACGCCGGCGTTGTCGTGGCAATTGAACTCGAGCCGTCCCCCGTCGTATTGCGAGCACAACAGGGCCACGGGTTCGTCCACGCCGGTGATCACCAGACCCCGCGTCGTGAATGCCTTTCCGCTCCCCACGATGACCAGGCCGCCTCCCTGAACGGTCACGTCGCGAAGGAACTGCCGCACGTGGTGATCGGAGTAATTCGTGGGGAACTTCGAGGTGACGGAGACCGCCCAGCCTTTGCCGAGCTGGACGATGCGGCTGGTGGCGCCGTTGCCCTCGATGCCGAAATTGAGCGGCCGCGGCTCCTTGTCGTCGCCGTAGGCGCGTTCGGGAAAATGGATCGTCTGCGAAATGTGCAGAACGCCGTCGACGCGCAGGACGCCCCCTTCGTCGGGCAGGCCGCGAAGAAACCGAGAAATGGCCCGATCGTTCCCCTCGACGGCGGCCGCCGTGCGTGTGTTGTACGTGCAGCCGATGGCCAGCGCGTCGTAGGTCTTAGCGGCCGCGCGGCCACACAAGGAGAGCAGCACGCCCAGAGCAAACAGCGTGTGCCAGTGGTTACGCCGGTGCTTGCCGTCGTTTGGGGAAGCGACACCGGTTGAGCCAGTGGCACATATTTCGTCCAGGGCGCCACCGAGCATGCTTGAAGCCTCGTTCCCGTTTCTGTTGCCGACCCGTTCGCGTAGTCTCCTATCTTAGCATACGGGACCGGGACCGCGCCAACGCACGGCGGCGGAGTCCCCAGGGCCATTCTGTTTTTCAAAATGGCGAGGCGGGAAAATGGGACTGGCTCCGAGCATAAACAGCGCAAGCCCTTTCAGACCAACGTTTCGTCTCGGTGCCTGTCCCACTTTCCCGCCGGTGCGCCGCCGGCAAGCTTGCTCGTCGGCGTAGGTGATAGCGCCTACCGCCACACGCGTCAATCGTCGGATGGGTGGCAAGAACTCGATCTCCTCCAGAGTGCCGTCGCCGATGTCGACGCGGCCATGCACCCGCGGAAGGCCCAGCTTATCCAATTGCACGCCCAGGTTGCTCAGTACCGCCGTGGCCATGCACCGCCGCGCGGAGACAAGCGCCGCCAGCGCCCGGCGAAAGCGGGAAAGGAGCGAAATAAAGGACACGAACGTCAAGCCCATCCGGAACCGCTTGATTAGCCCTGTGTCGCGACGCACGCTACCAAGCAGCCGGCGCGGCGTGGCGTACCGACCCGGCTTGCGGTCGATGAATGCCATCGAGACGACGTTGGCCGCTGGAAGCCGCGCGTCTTGTTGCGTGCGCATATTGATCGGCATCGTGATCCGCAGGCAACCATGCGGCTGATCGTGCCGCTGGTTCCACTGGTCGACTGCCAGGAGCAGGTCCCGCACCAACAGGTCGTTTACCGTAACGCCCAGGCGCTCGGCCACCCGCCGCAAGTTCGCCAATTGACGGCGGTCGAACCGGTGGCTGTGAAACGCCGGGCTGTGGGCGGCTTTGTGCGGGTCGTCGCCGCCCGGGTCAGGATAGCGCGATGCGGCGACGGGCACGGGCCGATTCCAGAAGAACTCGGCCAGTCCGACGGCGGACAAGATCGCCAGTGGCGCCCGCAGCAGGCGCGCGAGTAGCCCGACGCCGAAGCGAGCCCGGCCGTGCAACCGGGCGAGTTCGAGCGGCCGGGAGGGAACGCCGGCCTTCTCATCGCCGGGCGCCATCGCGACGTAGCATGCAAGCAGATCTTCCACAAACTGCATGGCGGCTATGCCGTCGCAGCACGCGTGATGAAACTCAACGAGGACGTTGGTCCGCGACGCGCCGGCCCGCACCCACGCGCGCATGCCGACCTGTCGACGGATGTCCAGCAGTCCGTATTGGCGATTGACCGGTTCATCGAGCGGCGCCCACTGAAGGTGAGGAGTGGGGTCGTCCGCGGGCACCCAGCAAGCCTGGCCGTCGATGTCCCGCACGATCGATTGCAGGAGCGGGTGCCGCGCCGCGGCCTCCTTGAGCGCTCTCGTGAATCGATCCCGGTCGAGCTGCCCGCGGAACGACAGCCGCAGGTAGAAGGCCATCGGGTAATCGGACGTATCGTCCGCCAGCATATACGACTCGAACGGCACCAGGGGAAGAGGGGCGCGCATGGGTATGCACCTGTGCCGGCAACGTTCAGGGTGGGCGGGAACCGATCGATAGCACCTTGGGCGTGGCGGCGGTCGCGGCGGCGCGGGAGGCTCTGTGGCCTCGCGCGCGGGCGGCCGCCACTACTGTCGCAAAGCGGCCGGATGGGGAATCTGTTACAAGCCGGCCTGTGCCTGCCGCGGGCAATTGCTAACGCACGTTCAGTTTCCCCGACACCTGGGAATAAACTTTGCTCCAGGGCGATATGCTTGCATCGCCCGCGGTCGCGCTCGAAAATCCGTGCAGCGAACGGCTTCTGCCCCTTCATTCACGGAGTTTGTTCCATGCAACGCACGAAATCGCCTGCCGCCCGCATCGCCATCATCTGCTCCTTGAGCTGCGCCTTTGCGGTCGTGGCGATGGCCGCGGAGCCCAAGCACGGATCGTTCCAGGCCTCGGACGGCGTCAAGATCCACTACATGGAAATGGGGCAGGGCTCGCCCGTCGTTTTGATCCACGGGTACACAGGCACGGCCGAAGGCAATTGGTTCAGTAACGGCGTGGCCGAGGCGTTGGCTAAGAATCACCGCGTGATTGGTATCGACTGTCGCGGCCACGGCGAGAGCGAAAAGCCGCACGACGCCGCCAAGTATGGCCCACAGATGTCCAAGGATGTAGTCGAGCTGATGGACCACTTGAAGATCGCCAAGGCCCACGTGCACGGGTACTCGATGGGCGGCATGATCGTTACTCAGTTGTTGGCCATGTGCCCGGACCGGTTCATCACCGCCTCGTACGGCGGTTCGGGCGTGCCGGAGACCGATCCGGCACAGCAGGAAAAGGTGCCCGCCGACCAGCCTGGCCCCGATCCGCAGGAGGCCGAGGCGTCGGCCAAGCTGCAGACCAATCCGCACCGCGACAACGAGGCCCTGGCCGCCGTCCGCGCGTATCCGTGGAAGGAGGGTGAGCGGACGAGCATCGACCTGACGAAGATCAAGATTCCGGTCCTGGCGATCAACGGCGAATTCGACCGGCCCAACGCCAAGACGCATCGCATGCAGCGCGAGCTGACGTCGTTCAAGGCGGTGGTCTTGCCGGGCAAGTCGCACCTGACCGCGATCATGGCGGGCTACATCCCACAGCTTTACATCGACACGCTGGTGGACTTCATCAACGCCAACGACAAGGCGTGAGCAACCAATGGGGAATGATGAATGATAAATGATGAATGGGATTTAGGGGGGCGGGCATCTTGCCCGCCTTCTTCCTTGACGCGCGCCACTTCGCCCATATTGGACCAACGGCGCGCTTTCCGTCGTTCACATCATTCCGCATTCATCATTCATCAATTGGCGGCGCCCTGGCAGGAGAACTGCCAAGTCGTGGGAGAGGGGGTCAGGCACATTTTTCGGCCGAAGGTCCTTCGGAAGAATTGAGAACCGCGTGCGGCGAAAAATAAGCCAGACCCCGGACTTTGCGGTTCTTCTGGGCGCCCTGGTCGCCACCATTGCCATGGCGCTCGGCGCGGCCACCGCCCACGGAGCCCCTCCCATGACCATCATCGTGACTAGCTCAGCCTTCAAAGCTGGCACGCCGATACCCAAAAGGCACACGGCCGACGGCGAGGATGTATCGCCGCCGCTGACGTGGGACAACGTGCCGGAGGGCACAAAAGAGCTGGCGCTGGTGGTGGACGACCCGGACGCGCCCACCGCGAAGCCGTGGGTGCACTGGGTGCTCTACAAGATTCCCGCCGGCGTCCGCGCTTTGCCCGAGGGAGTCCCCGCCGCCAGGGCAAGCTGGCCGAGCCGGCCGGCACGCTACAGGGGAAGAACTCGTGGCCGTCGAAGAACGTGGGCTACCGAGGTCCGTCGCCCCCCTCGGGCGTGCACCACTATCGCTTCCATCTGTACGCACTCGATGCCCCGCTGGAAGTCGCGCCAGAGCTGGACAAGGACGCGCTCGTCAAGGCAATGACCGGCCATGTGGTGGCCGAAGGGGAACTCGTGGGGACGTACCGGCGGTGAACGCAGCGGCGGCATCTTGGGACCACGCCCGAGAATGACGCATGTCGAAGGACTATTGCCTAAAGAAGCACGAAGCATGAAGCACGAATGACGAGGGCTCTTTGTTTGACGTTCGATATTCGGATTTCTTTCGACATTAGACAGTAGTCCTTCGACATTCCTCATGCCGGATCGACGTGTGCACCGCGGGCCGCATCCGAGCGACGGCCGCATCTTTGGGGCCGAGGCCCTGCCGGCGCTCCGCGCCGCGGCGCACGATCTCTCGTGGCTCCTGGGGCGCGACTACGCCGAAGCGTCGTCGCTCAAGATCGTCGGCGATCGCTACGACCTGGTCGCCCGCCAGCGGACGGCATTGACGCGGGCCGTCTGCTCGGAGCAACAGCGCGATCGGCGCCGCGCTCATGAAGTGCCGCTATCGACGCTGCGGGGGCAGACGGTCCTGGTTGACGGCTACAACGTCCTGACGACGATCGAGGCGGCCCTCTCTGGCGGTGCGATCCTGGCCTGCCGGGACGGCGCGTGGCGGGACATGGCCAGCATGCACGGCTCGTACCGCAAGGTGGCCGAGACCCGCCCCGCGCTAGCGCTCGTGGGCGGTTTGTTGGCCGAGCACGAGATCGGCAGCCATTGGTACCTCGACAGCCCTGTGTCGAATAGCGGGCGCCTGCGGACGTTCATGCTCGATGTGTCAGCGGCGACCGGCTGGGACTGGCAAATCGAGCTGGTGGCCAACCCGGATGCGATTTTGCGAAAGGCAGGCGAGCCGGTGGCGTCAGCCGACAGCGCGATCCTGGACGCGTGCGAGCGATGGGTCAACCTGGCGCGCAGCGTGGTCACGGCGCACGTCGCCGAGGCGTGGATCGTCGATCTCGAATCAATGAAAAATGCGGAACGACAGTAGTCCGCGCAGGGTGCTCCGCGCGGCTTCCTCCTTTGCGCGCTGTAGAATGCCTCGGTGACGGCACTCCAAGGGGATCGCCTATGAGAATCTTGCTCGTTTTCCTCGCAACGATCCCCGCTCTCTCCAGTTCGGCAGCGTCCTTCGCCGCCGAGCCACGTCGGCCCAATATTCTCTTCATCATTGTCGACGACCAGTCGCCGTTCGATCTCAAGGTCTGTGAGCCCAAGTCGGCGCTGCGGACGCCTGTGCTCGACCGGCTGGCCGCCGAGGGGATGGTCTTCGACGCCGCGCATCACATGGGATCCTTCATTGGCGCTGTCTGTACGCCGTCGCGGCACATGATCATGAGCGGGCGGACCGTGTGGCACTTGCCGATCGGGCCGGGGGCGCAGCGGCACTGCCCGCCCGATCTCGAGCGGAACGCGATGGCCGCGGTCTTCAACCGGGCCGGATACGCGACGATGCGGACTTGCAAGACCGGCAATAGCTACGAAGGCGCGGACAGGCAATTCGCCGTTCGCAGGGATGCCGACAAGCGCGGCGGCACCGACGAAACAGGGAGCGCCTGGCACGCCGAGCAGGTTCTCGACTACCTCAACGAGCGCGATACCAATCGGGACGCTCGTCCCTTCTTGATCTTTTTCGGCTTCTCGCACCCGCACGACACGCGCGACGGCAAGCCCGAGCTGCTGGCCAAATACGGCGCGGTGAACCACACCGATCCGCATTCGCTGCCGCCTGCCAATACCCGCCAGCCGCCTTTGCCGGTGAACTATCTACCGGCCCACCCGTTTCCGCATGGGCATCCCGATTCGCGCGACGAAGTGGCCGTGAGCGGGGTGTGGAAGAATCGCGACGAGCGCACGATCCGCAACGAGCTGGGCCGCCAGTTCGCCTGCAGCGAGAATATCGACACGCAGATCGGCCGCGTGCTCGACCGGCTCAAGGCCATGGGCGAACTGGAAAACACCTATGTCTTCTACACAGCCGACCACGGGATCGCGATCGGCCGCCACGGTTTGCAGGGCAAGCAGAACCTGTACGAACACACGTGGCGCGTGCCCTTCATCGCCAAGGGGCCCGGCATCAAGCCGGGCTCGCGCGCGAAAGGGAATATCTACCTCTTGGACGTGCTCGCCACGCTGTGCGATCTTACTGGCGTCCAAACTCCCGAGTCCAACGAGGGCGTCAGCTTCAAAGCCGTTTTGGAGGGCAAACAGCAAACAGTGCGCGACGTGCTGTACGGCGTCTATAGCGGCGGCACCAAACCTGGCATGCGCGCCGTGAAGCATGGCGACTGGAAGCTGATCAAATACGACGTGATGGACGGCCAGGTCCACGAGACGCAGTTGTTCAACCTTGCCGAAAACCCGTACGAGTTGCTCGACCAGCATCACGATCCGCAGGTCATCGCCCTCACGGGCCGCGACCCCGCGAAGCACGAGCGGAACCTGGCCGGCGACCCGTCCTACCGCGACAAGCTGGCCGAAATGGAGGCGCTATTACTGGCGGAAATGCGCCGGCTTCACGATCCCGAACGACTTTGGAACCAAGAAGCTGATCCCGGCGCATCCTTTCGATAAAATCATAAAATCAATGAGACCATGGCGGATGCGGGCCGGGGTACACGATCGAAGGCCATGAATCACGTATGGAAGGAAAAGATACATCATGACTATCTATCTGCTCGCGCTATTGCTCGGCGTCGTGGCAGGACTGCGCACCATGACGGCGCCGGCAATGGTGAGCTGGGCGGCGCATCTCGGTCGGCTCGATCTGGCGGGAACCTGGCTTGCCTTTCTAGGCAACGTGTGGGCCACCGGGATTCTGACGCTGCTCGCGCTCGTTGAGTTCGTCACCGATCAACTCCCTTCGACGCCCAGCCGCACCGTGCCGGTCCAATTTGGCGCCCGCCTGGCGTCGGCGGCCCTCTCGGGCGCCGCACTCGGAGCCGCCTGTGGGTCGATAGTTGGCGGACTACTCGCGGGAATGGTCGGCGCGGTCATCGGCACTCTCGGTGGACGCGCTTGCCGCGCGCGGCTTGCGGCCGCATTCGGTCGCGATCGACCCGCGGCGTTCATTGAAGACGCCGTTGCCATTGTTGGCGCGATACTGATCGGAGTCGCATTGCCGTGAGCCGATTTGATGCAATCATCATCGGTGCCGGTCAGGCTGGTCCGGCCCTGGCGGGCCGGCTCACGGGAGCTGGCATGACTCTCGCCCTCGTCGAACGAAAGCTTTTCGGCGGGACCTGTGTCAACACGGGCTGCTATGTGGGGCTCGAGTTTGCGCAGATGTACCGGCGTTTCGGGGCGCGCGTGACCGTCATCGAGAAAGGACCGCGTCTCGTGGCGCGAGAGGACGAGGATGTCTCGGAAGCGATCCGGGAGATTCTGGTTCGCGAGGGCATTACCGTGCGTGTCGGCGCCGCGTGCATCAGTTTCGCGAAACAGGAGCGGGGCGTCGCCGTCGGCATCGACTGCGCCGAGGGCGAGCCTACATTCGTTGGTTCGCACGTTCTGCTCGCCGTCGGACGTCGGCCGAATACCGATGATCTCGGCTTGGAAAGAGCCGGCGTGACAACCGATGCGCGCGGGTATATCACCGTCGACGATAGCCTCGCCACGAACGTTTCCGGCATCTGGGCACTCGGCGACTGTAATGGCCGCGGCGCCTTTACGCACACGGCGTACAACGACTTCGAGATTGTTGCCGCCAATCTGCTCGACGGAGCGCAGCGTCGCGTCAGCGACCGCATACCCGCCTATGCGCTCTACATCGACCCCCCACTCGGCCGCGTGGGAATGACCCTGCGCGAGGCGCGTGCCAGCGGCCGGCCGCTTTTGGTTGGCAGCCGCCCCATGAGTCGCGTCGCCCGCGCGATCGAAAAGGGCGAGACACAGGGCTTCATGAGAGTGGTCGTCGATACCCAGACGCGGAAGATTCTTGGCGCCGCGATCCTCGGCGCCGGTGGCGACGAGGCGATTCATGGGGTGCTGGACATCATGAATGCCGACGTTCCCTATGATGTGCTAGAGCGGGCAGTGCCCATCCATCCGACGGTCTCGGAGCTCATCCCCACGATGCTGAGCGAAATGCGCCCGTCCGAATAGCGCTCACGCACGCCCTCGCCGCCGTCGAACGAATCGCCCGGCGTTCCCAATTGGAAACGCCGGGCGACGTTGTGCGCTTCGGGCAATCTCGATGCACTGGCCAAATGTAGGGAGCCCGAACAGGAGGCGCTGGTGGGAGTCGAACCCACGGTGGCGGATTTGCAATCCGCTGCCTTAGCCACTTGGCTACAGCGCCAAACCCCCTTGTCTGCGTAACTTAGGGCAACTCCCCAGGTCGGTCAAGGGTACCAGAAGAACTGCAAAGTCCGGGGTCTGGCTCATTTTGTCGGCACATGCGGTTCTCAATTCTTCCGAAGGACCTTCGGCCGACAAATGTGCCTGATCCCCTCTCCCAGGACTTTGCAGTCTTCCTGGGGGCGGCACGGGGGAGCCGGCCTGATCTCGACCGTTCGTAGCATTCCGCTGGCGCCTGCGCTTTGGGCAGTAGGAAGCGGTGAACCCAACATTGTCCGCGATTGGGAGGTCGGAGCCATGAAATCCATTGCCGCGGTCTTGTCGTCGTTCAGCCTGGGGACCGGCTGTGCGATCGCGATTGATCTGGCCGTCACCGCCGCCGGCGAGGGCGTGCCCCCATTGATCACCCTATGGAGTGAGATGCTCAGCCTGCTGCCGTGAAGGCAAGCAGGCAGCCGGCAGCGGGCGGAGACGAATGCAGCGCAACCGGCCGGCGCTCGGCCGAGCGACAAAGACCAACCTTGAGGCTTAGCCCACTTTGGGGAGAGCATGGGACCATGAAGACGATCACGCTTTGGCTCTTGTGCCGCGATCCGTTTCCGCGACGAACACGGGCCGCGGCTCGGCACTCGATCGCCGCAGTCCTGAGCAGCTCGATTGTGAAAGTCGCCCTTGCGCCGATTCTGTTGGCGGCGCGGGTGCGATTCGCACGCGGGAATTGAGGCCGCGAGTTCGACGTCGCCCGCGACGGTCAGCGAGATCTCAATGATCTCCAGATCATGATCTCAAATCTCACATCCGAGATTTGCGATGCTCGCGAGCGGTCCAGGCCGTACGTCGATCCCGCCGTATCGCTCACTTTCCGGCCTCCCGCCTCCAGGCTCCCCCGCCCGCGTGCTACAATCCTTCTGGAATGAGCACTGACGCTGGGGTTCAATTCGTCGACACGCTCGTCGTGGGCGCTGGGCCCGTCGGGCTAACGATGTCCGCCGAGCTCGCGCGGCACGGCGTTCCCTATCGCGTTATCGACAAGGCTGCCGCGCCCACCGACAAGTCGAAGGCCCTGGTGCTGTGGAGCCGCAGCCTGGAAATGCTCGACGACATGGGCACGGTCGCCTCCTTTCTGGCTGCCGGTCGCCCGGTGCACGCCGTCACCATGGCGAGCGGCACGAAGCGGCTTGCGCACATCGAGTTCGAGATCGACAGCCCGTTTGACTACGGCCTGATGATCCCGCAGAGCGAGACCGAGCGATTGCTGACGGCGCACCTCGCGGCGGGGGGGCATCGCGTCGAACGGCAAATCGAGCTCGTGCAATTCACAGCCGACGCCGAGGGCGTCACATCGACGCTTCGCACCGCCGACGGTCGCGAGCAAACGGTCCGCAGCCTTTGGCTCGTAGGATGCGACGGCGCACACAGCGCGGTGCGGCATGGGCTGGGCATCGAGTTCTCCGGCGACGCCGAGCCGAACGACTGGATGCTTGCCGACGTACATATTCATGGCCCTGTGGCGGATGATGAGGTCACGATCTATTTTCACCAGGACGGAGTGCTGGCCTTCTTCCCTATCACGAGCGACCGGTTCCGCGTCATTGCCGACCTGGGGGCCGCGAAGAACACGGCGCGGCCGGCCGACCCGACGCTCGAGGACGTGAAGCGATTGGTCGACGCACGCGGCCCCGGTGGGATCACCGTTAGCGATCCGGTGTGGTTGGCGGGCTTTCGCATCAACGAGCGCAAGGTGGACGACTATCGCCATGGGCGTGTCTTTCTTGCCGGCGATGCGGCGCACATCCACAGCCCCGCGGGCGGGCAAGGCATGAACACCGGCATGCAAGACGCCTACAACCTGGCTTGGAAGCTGGCGCTGGTCGACGCCGGCCGGGCCAAGGACTTGCTGCTGGACAGCTATTCGATCGAGCGCAGCGCCGTCGGCGACCAGGTGCTGCGGGACGCCGGTTTCCTGACACGTGCGGCGACGCTCCGCAATCCCGTCGCCCAGCAGCTTCGCAATCATTTGTACTTGTTCCTCGGCTCGTTGGGCGCGGTCCGGCAGCGGATCAGCGACACTTTGTCGGAGATGGCGATCAACTATCGCAAGAGCCCCCTCACTGGCGAGCGCAGCAGCCTTGGGGCGCACGCCTGGCAGTTGGGCGTGGGTGTCGCGGCCGGTGACCGGGCGCCGGACGTTCCCCTGGTTGACGCGGCAACGGACCAGCCGGTGCGCTTGTTCGACGTGTTCCGCGGGACGCGCCACGTGCTGGTGCTCTTGCCGGGCGTGGAGCCGGCGGCCGACGTTGCACCACTCGTGGAGATGCAGGCGGCCATCGAGGCGCGCTATCCCGGCGTGATCGCTTCTCACGTGGTGGCCCGCGGCCGCGGCCCAGGCGTCACCTATCTCGACTCGGATCTGGCCATGCACAAGCGTTACGGCGCGGGCGCGAGGACGCTGTATTTGATCCGGCCCGACGGCTACGTTGGTTATCGCAGCCAACCGGCGGAACTGGCCGGATTGCTGGCGCATCTGGATGAGTACCTGGTCTAGTCGAGCGGGAGCGAGGCATCGTATGAAGCTCCGTCGGTCCGCGATCCTGAGTGCGCTTGTCGTCCTGGCCATCGCAGGCATGTGTGGTGCCGTCGAGCACGTCGACGTCTATCGCGTGCCGGGGCGATTCGGTGGTTGGCCGGCCAATCACGGCATCTGGTCGTGGGGGGATGAGATCCTGGTCGGTTTCAGCGCGGGACATTTCAAAGACAACGGGCCCGAGCGGCACGCCATCGATCACGACCGGCCGGAAGAGCACTTGCTTGCCCGCAGCTTGGACGGCGGCCGCACGTGGGCGATCGAGAACCCCGCCGCAGCGGCCGCGCTCATTCCGGCGGGAAAGGCCTTGCACGGCATCGCGCCGCCGGGGCTCAAAGAGAACGAGTGGCGCGATTGCCCAGGCGGAATCGACTTTACGCATCCCGATTTCGCCATGACACTGCGGATGACCGACGCCAACGTCGGCCCATCGCGCTTCTACTACTCGACCGACCGCGGCCACGCCTGGCGGGGACCGTTTCGCTTGCCGAACTTCGACACGCCGGGCGTTGCCGCGCGGACCGACTACATCGTCAACGGCAAGGACGACTGCCTCGTGTTTCTGACGGCGGCAAAAACCAACGGGCACGAAGGGCGCGTGCTTTGCGCCCGCACGATCGACGGCGGCCGCACCTGGAAGTTCGTCTCCTGGATCGGGCCGGAGCCCGACGGCTTTTCGATCATGCCTTCCACGGTGCGATTGGGGGCGACGGAACTGCTCACCGCCCTGCGGCATCACGAGGGGTCGAAGCGGTGGATCGACCTGTACCGTTCGCACGACGACGGACGAACCTGGCAGGACGCAGGCATCGCCGTCCCCGATACGAGCGAAGGAAACCCGGCCAGCCTGGTCCGGCTGCGCGACGGCCGGCTGTTCCTCGCCTACGGCTACCGCAAGGCCCCCTTTGACATGCGCGCCCGATTGAGCAACGACGGCGGCCGTACGTGGGGCGAGGACATCGTGCTACGGAGCGGCGGCGGCTGCCGGGACCTCGGCTATCCGCGGAGCGTCCAGCGGGCCGACGGGAAGGTGGTGACGGTCTACTATTTCAGCGACGAGCCGCTCGGCGATCGCTATATTGCAGCGACCATCTGGGACCCAAGCAACGCTGGCGGCTAGCCCGCTATGTATGGCGTTTGTGTCTCGATGTCATTCCGTCTCACTGCTTGCGGAGGCCCCATGCCGACTCTGAAAGGCAAGACGATGTTCATCACCGGCGCCAGCCGGGGGATCGGCAAGGCGATCGCGCTTGTGGCCGCGCGGGACGGCGCCAATGTCGCCATCGCCGCCAAAACTACCGAGCCCCATCCCAAGCTGTCGGGCACGATCTTCACGGCCGCCGAGGAGATCGAGCGGGCCGGCGGCAAGGCGCTGCCGCTGGCGGTCGATATCCGCAACGACGAGCAGACCGCCGCCGCCGTCGAAAAGACGGTGCAGACCTTCGGCGGCATCGACCTTTTGGTCAACAACGCGAGCGCGATCTTCCTCGCGCCGACCACGGCCACGCCCATGAAGCGGTACGACCTGATGCACCAGGTCAACGTCCGCGGCACGTTCCTCTGCTCGCAGTTGTGCATCCCGCATTTGAAGAAGGCCGCGAATCCGCACATCTTGAACCTGGCCTCCCCGCTGTCGATGCAGGCCAAGTGGTTCTCAGGCCACCTCGCCTATACAATGAGCAAGTTCGGCATGAGCATGTGCGTGCTGGGCATGGCCGCCGAGCTGGCCGGCGACGGAATCGCCGTCAACGCGCTTTGGCCGCGGACCGTGATCTGGACCGCGGCCGTCGAGAACCTGCTCGATCCCAACGCCCGGCCGTACTGCCGCAAGCCCGAGATCATGGGTGACGCGGCGCACTTCATCCTCACCAGCGACAGCCGTTCCTGCACCGGGAACTTCTTCGTCGATGACGACGTGCTCCGCCGCCACGGTGTCACCGACCTGGATCAGTACGCCATGCAGCCAGGGCACGAGTTGCAGCCGGATTTTTTCCTGGAATGACGGGCCTGAATCGCATGCGGACGACGCTCTTTTTCGTCTTGTTGGCGGCCGCGGTCTGCGTCGTCGCGCGCGACACCGTCAGGGCCGCGGAGTGGAAGCCGGCCGCCGGGCCCCTTTCGACGCGATGGACCAAGGACGTCCGGCCGGACAACGCGTGGCCCGAATATCCGCGGCCGCAGATGGTTCGGCCCGAGTGGCAGAACCTCAACGGGTTGTGGCAGTTCGCGGTCGCCAGGCCGGATGAGGCGCCGCCGATCGGGCGCGACCTCGACGAGCAAATCCTCGTGCCGTTCCCGGTCGAATCGGCACTCTCGGGCGTAATGCGAAGCGTCGAGCGGGTGTGGTATCGGCGGACGTTCACCGTCCCGCCCGCCTGGTCCGGCAAGCGCGTGCTCTTGCACTTTGGCGCGGTCGATTGGGAGGCGACCGTTTGGCTCAACGGCCGTGAGTTGGGCACGCATCGCGGCGGCTACGACCCGTTCGATTTCGACATTACCGACGCACTGAGAGCCACAGGCGAGCAGGAATTGGTCGTCGGCGTGTTCGATCCGAGCGACGCCGGCACGCAGCCGCGCGGCAAGCAGGTCAAAAAGCCGCGCGGCATCTGGTACACGCCCAGCACCGGCATCTGGCAGACGGTGTGGATCGAGCCAGTGCCGATGCACGCTCACATCGGTTCTATTCGCGCGGTGCCGGACTTGAAGGCGGGGAAAGTCCGCGTCGAGGTCGGGAGCAACTATACCCTGAAGCGCGCCATCCCGGCGCAGCTCAAAGTGCTCGACGGCGATCGTGTCGTCGTCACAGGAACTGCCCATATCGGCGTGCCGCTCGAGCTGGCCATCCCGCAGCCCCGGGCGTGGTCTCCCAGCGATCCCTTCTTGTACGGATTGAAGGTGACGTTTGGTGACAGCGAGCAGTCGATGGACACGGTCGAAAGCTACTTCGGCATGCGCGACGTCGCGGTCGGCAAGGACCAGAGCGGGATCACGCGGCTGTTGCTCAACGGCGAGCCCCTATTCCAGTTCGGCCCGTTGGACCAGGGGTTCTGGCCCGATGGGCTGTACACGGCGCCCTGCGACGCGGCGATGCGCTACGACCTCGAGGTCACCAGGCGGCTGGGCTTCAACATGGTCCGCAAGCACGTCAAGGTCGAGCCCGATCGCTGGTACTACTGGTGCGACAAGCTGGGTCTGCTGGTGTGGCAGGACATGCCCAGCGGCGACGCATCGGTCGCGCCGGGCAAGGGAGAGATCACCCGCTCGCCCGAATCGGCCAGGCAGTTCGAGACCGAGCTCGTGGGCATGATCGGTGCGCGATGGGGCCACCCGTCGATCGTGATGTGGGTCGTCTTCAACGAAGGATGGGGGCAATACGACACGGCGCGGCTCGTTAATCGCGTTCACACGCTCGATCAGTCGCGGCTCGTCTGCGGCGCCAGCGGATGGAACGACGTGCCGGCCGGCGACGTTCACGACATCCACGTCTATCCGGGCCCCGGCGCAACTAAGCCCGAGGAACGGCGCGCGGCGGTGCTAGGTGAATTTGGCGGGCTGGGGCTGCCCTTGGCCGGCCACACGTGGCAGAACGAGAAGAATTGGGGGTATCGCAACCTCAGAACCACCGATGAATTGAACGACGGATACTTGAAGCTGCTGGCGAACCTGCGGCCGCTCGTCGGCGAGCCGGGGTTGAGCGCCGCCGTCTACACGCAGACGACCGACGTCAAGATCGAGGTCAACGGCATCATGACGTACGACCGCGAAGTCGTGAAGCTCGACGAACAGCGCGCCGCAGCGGCCGCCACCAAACTATACCAGCCGCCCCCCGCGGTGCGGACGCGGCCGGATCGCTAGCACGGCGAAGGGCCGCTACACTGCGTCAGCTTTCGGTGTTGTCGTTGTTGTTGTCGCACGGATGGCGCGGTGCGCTGACGTCGGCACGGTACGTTTCGCGAATCCATGAGGCGGCTTTGTTGGCCTTGCTCTGCGTCGGGAAGGGACCGGCACGCCAGGTGTACCCGTTCTTGTGGACGTCCAGGATCCACAGGCTGCAGTACCTAGAGTTCTTCTTGCTCTTGCTGCCGGCATGGGCCGGGCTGCACAGGGCCCCGGCGAGCGACAGGGTTACGGCACAGGCGACGACGAGGGCGCGGAGCATGGTGTGTGACCTCCAAATCGCGGTTCTAACTTGGCGAGGGCAAGGCGAGACCATCTGCCACGATGGATTCACGGGCAGTTTACGCACTCAGTCCCCGACTTCAAGCTCCTTTTCTGCGCATTTTTCCTATTTACACGGCCGGTAAGGGGTCCGGAAGCTGCGATGAGGCCGCAAATTTCGCGGAAACTCCCTAACCGTCAAAATCGGCCCAAAGCGTAGGCTCGTTTCTGCCGATCAATTCCCTGGCAATCGGCACCCTCGGATTGTCGGCCTGCGCCGCATATCGGCGAAGGGGCCTGCGATCCAGACGGCCGAGACCAAGGGAACGCTTTGATGAGTCGCCCAGGATCCCAAGCCACGCCCCATCTTCGCGGTCCTGGCCCGTTGGCCACGGTCCTCGTCGCAGCCGCGCTCGTGGCATTGGCCTCGGGCTGCCAGATCATTGCCGAAGAATGCTCGATGTTGTCGCCCCCGCCGAACTATTGCCACGACTTTGCTCCTCCGTCGTGCTACGGCTTTTACCCGACCCTTTGGCGCCCCTGGCCCTGCAACGTCGAGACTGCCGAGCCCGAAGAGGCTGAGGGCGAAAAACCGGAAGAAGGGCGCGGCGAGACGAAGGGGCAAGAAGAGACTTTACCGGAGCCCAAGGAAGGCCAGGTTCCGGGCGACGTGTTCGAGGCGCCCACAGTGCCGCCCGAAAGTCAGCCGCCGGAGACAGAGACACCACTACTGCCGCCCGGAACGCCAGGAGCGCCTGATCCGTTCGCGCCGGCGCCGACCGAACCGCCCGCCGAGACGCCGTCGGCCGAACCGCTGCCGGAGCGCCTGCTGCCTGATCAGCCCAGTGCCGAGCCGCCAGCGACCGAACCATCTGCGACGCCTCCCGGGCACGGCCGTTGGAATATGAACGGTCTCCCGAGCGATGCTCCCGAGGGCGGTCTGGTCCAAGACGGTCCGGATACCGCGGGCGGTCGATCGGTTCCGCCGTCGCTATTGGTGCCGGATGAAGTGCCGCCGGGACGCAGTCCGAAGTCCAAACGCATCCAGAATGCGGCCCGTCCGAGCCCGGTCCGCGGCACGTCCGTGACCGAACCGCCAGCCAGAAAGCCAGGGCGGCGGAATGCGGCGGAATCGGGCGAGCAACGGATTCCGGTCGCCGAAGCCGCGTCCGACGGACCACAACTGCTCGGCCAGAGCGAAAGCAGCCATAAGCCCGCGATCGGTCGCAGCCGGGCAATCCGGGACAGCCAATCCGCGCCTGCGGCTTCGACGGCGGACGACCTCAAAGGCGCAAGCGGGTGGCACTCGAGTCAGTCCAGCAGCGGAGCCCGCCGTTCGACCACCGGGGGCGAAGGGCAACAGAAGCGCTCGGCGTCGGTCGAGTATCCAGGCCGCCAGACGAGTTACACCAAGCCCGCCGCCCCGGCCACTTCCGCAGCGCCCGAGTTCACCGCCGGCGGCAGCTCCAATCCGCTGCGATAAACATGCCCGTTGCCATGCCCACGCTCGCGTGGGCATGGCAACGAACGGACATGGCCTCCTCGGAAACATCTCCCTCGCGATGGGGTCTGGCGTCACAGGCGAATGACGGCCAGTTGCTCAAGGATCTTCTCCACCGGGATCAATGTCCCACGGCCACTGCCCGGACACACCTGGCAGGTTTCCTTCCACGCCTCGGGCGTTTTGACGTTCGAATCCCAAAAGGGCCACGTGCGGCATTGCCGCGGCCGCTCTTCGTAAACCCCGCAGTGCCGCGTCTGCGGGTCGAAGAACACGCAATCGCCGTTGTCGTACTCGATCAGGCTCTTGCGAACGCCCACCTTGCGAACGTACTTGCGCTCGAAGGCCTCGACCGCCATGTGCAGCCGCTTCGCCAGCGCCGCGATCTCGTCGTTCGTGACCCACACAAAGCCCGGCGCGCCGGTGCAGCAATTGCCGCACTGCGTGCACTCGAATCGCAATCCCTCGCGAAACCACGGCTGATCGGCCATTGGGCTGGTTCCTTTGGGTCGGGTCTGTCTTCGCGGAGAAGAGGCTCCCGTTGGAGACAAATGACGAATGTCTAAATCCAAATGTCTAAAGAAATCCGAATAACCGAAGGCCGAAAGGGCCGACCGAGCAGCCCGCGGTCGTCATTTGGCCTTCGAGCTTCGGATTTCTTTAGACCTTCGAGCTTTGACATTCGTCATTCCGTCTTTACGGCACGGGGGCTTGCGCGGCGATCTCCGCCAACGCCGCCACGGCCGCTTCGACGTCTTCTTCCGCATTCATCGGTCCCAGGCTGAATCGCACGGTGCCACCCAGCGCGCGGGTGGCCAGCGCCCGGTGCATCAACGGTGCGCAGTGCAGGCCAGCCCGCACTTGCACGCGGAACGCTGTGTCGAGCGTCGCGGCCAGCTCCTGCGGATCGTAACCTTCGAGCGTGACGCTGACCACGCCGACGCGCGATTCGGCCGAGGCCGGGCCGTGGACGCGCACGCCCTTAACGGTCGAGAGCCCGTCGAGCAACAGCCGCGTCAGCTCGATCGCGCGGGCGTGCAGCGACGCGATGCCTTGCTCGGCCAGCCAACGCACGCCGGCCCCCAGACCCACGATCCCCGGCACGTTCAAGTTCCCCGATTCGTACTTGTCCGGCAGGTCGTCGGGCTGGCGATCGCGGTCGCTGAAGCTGCCGGTGCCCCCCTGGCGCAGGCTCGCCACGCGATCCTCGGTTGCCGGCCGAATGTAAAGGATACCGGTCCCCAGCGGCCCCAACAGCCCCTTGTGCCCGGGCGCCGCCAACAGGTCGACGGAGAGCTCGTCGACGTCGATCGCCATCTCGCCGAGCGACTGCGCGGCGTCCAATAGAAACAGCGCCCCATGCGCGCGGGCGATGCGGCCCACGGCGGCCGCCGGCTGCACGGCGCCGGTGACGTTCGAGGCGTGTACGAGCGCCACGAGCCGCGTGTGGGGACGCATGGCCTTTTGCACCACCTCGGGATCGACGATGCCTGCCGCGTCGCAACCGACGCGCGTCACCTGAATGCGGCCGGCGTCCTGCAGAGCGGCCAGCGGGCGCAACACCGAATTGTGCTCGGCGACGCTCGTCACCACGTGACCGCCGCCGGAAGCCAGCACGCCGTGGATGGCGATGTTCAGCGAGTCGGTGCCGTTGAGCGTGAAAATAATCCGCCGCGGATCGCCCGCCCCGATCCATTTGGCGACTGCATGGCGGGTGGCATCGACAGCGTCGCGAGCGGCAATCCCCTCGGCGTATGCGCCGCGCCCGGCCGCCGCGCCGATTTCCCGCTGGTACGTGTCGACCGCCTGGTAGACGGCCTCAGGCTTGGGCCAGCTTGTGGCCGCGTTGTCCAGATAGATGCGGCGGAGTGTGGACATGGTCAGGGTTCAGGAGCCGAGTTCAGGCTACAGGCGACACGCGACAGGCCAGCAGGGCCAACTGACCACAGTCTACAAGCTGCGGACCGCCGGCGGGAGGGCGGAAGGAGAGGAGCAACGTGCACTGCGGCGCCCAGCGCGAGCGTTTGAAGGGATCAATAAGGACGTAGATCGGCTGCGCGTTTCCCAGATTCACAAGATGGGCTGTAGTGCAGGGCCATTCACAGATTCAAGCTTGCCGGCGGCGCACCGGCGGGAAAGTGGGACAGGTACCGAGACGCAACGTTGGTCTGAAAGGACTTGCGCTGTTTATGCTCGGAGCCAGTCCCATTTTCCCGCCTCGCCATTTTGAAAAACAGAATGCCCGGGCTGTAGTGGTAGATGCTTGGACATGGCCCGACGACGCGGTATGCTTGGCTCGCCTGACAGTTACCTGGCTTTGGACTCCGGCTTTCGACCAAAAACCTCGGGGGGGCTTGCATGGCGGAAGCATCTCTACGAACTTTGCTCGGCCGCTGGCGCGATGACCCCGGGGGAACCTACCAAACCTGGTTCCTTTGGGAAGACCGGCTGAAGAATTTCCGATCCATCCGCCGAGGTATTGCCGTCGTTGTCTCCGAGATCGAAGCCGGAACCTTCGGCAACGTCTACAAGGGCTCGTCTCTGGAGACGGTCGTCGGCTCCATCGCTGAGCAACGGCAGATTTTCAAAGGCGCCGACCATGCCTTCTTATGGAAGCCGAAGCTCCGTATCCCGGACATCTACGAGAGCCGCGAGAATCAGACTGCTTTCGGACGGTTCCTCAACACCTGTACCTGCTGCGACAACGAAGCACAAATCATCGGATCGATCCAGGCGCTCGATCAGAAAGAAATCAAGGGCCTGAGGCCCGCGGCAGCGAATCTACTGTACTTCCTGCATCCCACGCTCGTGCCACCTTTTAACACGGCCATCGTCGCGGGGTACAACGCGCTGACTGGCGCGAAAGTCAAGCTTGGCAAGTGGGACCAGTATCTCGCCATGCGGCAGGGGATCTTGTTGCTAAACCAAGAATATCGCGACCTCCTCTCAAACGACCTGGGCGCAATCGCAGGAGCCTTGTTCGACGTTGGGACGGGCCGCTACCCGCCGCCGCCGCAGGATGCCGGCGAATCTGCGGTTGCGCAATGGAAGGCAGATTTGGCGCTTGTCCGCGAAGAAGCTGACCGAGCCAACAAGCAGAGGGCCGGCTCTCGGATGGCTGTCTCGCTGCCTTACCCGCCCCTTTGGAAACGATGCAGGCCACCGACGCGATCCGGCTGATCGATGTCCTCTGGATCGACAAGGAGACCGGTCGCGTCGCCGCGGCCTTCGAGGTAGAGCACACGACTTCGATTTACTCGGGCATCGTGCGCATGCTCGATCTCGCGCTTGGGCTGCCCGACCAGCCTGCGCAGGCGCTATTTCTGGTAGCACCCGATGCGCGCGAAGGCGACGTCCGAGAGCAACTGCGGCGACCCGCGTTTAGCAGAGTGGCGGATCTGAAGGTCCGCTTTCTTCCCTACAGTGAGCTCGCGACACATCGTGAGTCAATTGCGCGGTTTGGCCATGGAATGAAGGGCATCGACGCCATAGCACGGGTGTTGATCTGAGGCGAGGAAAAGGGGCGAACGGCTCGGTCCCCTGTTTGTCTGCCTTTTTTCCCCTTATCGCCTCACTCCAACTGACTGATTGGCAATTCGGCCACGATGCGCGTGCCCTGGCCCGGCGCGCTGTCGATCGTGGTGGTCCCGCGCAGCAGGTGGGCCCGCTCGCGAATGCCGCGCAGGCCGAACGTCTTGCCGGAAAGCGTCCGCGGATCGAAGCCGATCCCATCGTCGGCGACCTCCAAGCGGATCCAGGCGTGCTCCTGGGTCAAGCGCACGCGGATCCGCGCGGCGCGGCTGTGTTTGCGGGCGTTGGTGAGGGCTTCCTGGCAGATGCGGAACAGCCCGCTCTCCAACAGCGGCGAAAAACGCCCGGACTTCACTTGATGCTCGAAGTCGATCGAGTGGCTGCCGCGTTGCTCCTCGATCAAGTACTCGATGGCCGGCACGATCCCCGAATCGTCGAGGATCATGGGCTGCAAGCCGTTGATCATGCGGCGGGCTTCCTGGATGGTATCGCGCAACAGCTTGAGCGCGGTGTCGAAGGCCGGCGTGCGATCCGCGCCGGCCACGGCTTGCTTGGCCGATTCCAGATGCATGATGGCGGCTGTGACGTATTGCACCAGCCCGTCGTGAATCTCGTAAGCGATGAGCTTTCGATCGGCTTCGTGTCCGCACAGGAGTTGGCGCAAGAGGACTTGCTCGTTGCGCAAGGCGGCGTCGGCCCGCTCGCGTTCGAGCACTTCATCCTGCAAGCGAATGTTCGTCGCCGTCAGGCTATGCGTCCGGTCGGCGACGCGTTTTTCCAGTTCGTCGCGGGCCTTGCGGAGCTCTTCCTCCGCTAGCAGCCGCTCGGAGATGTCGATCGCCACGCCGCCGAGGTACGTTTGGCCCGAGCGGGCGTGAACGGGGAACTTATACACCAGCCAGTTTCGCTGCACGCCGTCGGGCGTCGGGACGGTCTCGATCAACTGCGTCGCGCGGTCCTCGGACAAGACCTGCTGATCGACGGTCCGCAGTCTGTCGGCAAGCTCCGGACCGAACATTTCCAGATCGGTCTTGCCGACGATCGGCTCGGGCCCGGTCTGGAACATCTTGAGAAACGTGGCATTGACGTACGCCTGGCGGCCGTCGGCGTCCTTCATGAAGGCCACGGCGGGATTGTTGTCCATGAAGGCGCGAAATCGCTCCTCGCTCTCGGCCCGGGCCAGTTCGGCCTGCTTGCGGTCGGTGATGTCCTCGACGCATCCCACGTAATTGGCGGCATCGGCGTCCGATTCGCCGATGCGCCGGGCCACGGTACGGACCCACCGCAAGCCACCCTCGGGCGTGACCACGCGGTATTCGGCGAGAAATGGCCCCCGCTCGCCCACTGCGCGGAGCCACGCTTCGCGCAAGTCCGGCACATCCTCCGGATGGACCGTCGACAGCCAACCGAACCCCAGGTTCTCACTAGGAGACCGCCCGGTCATGCGTTGCCAATGGGGACTCATGTACGCGCAGAATCCGCGCTCGTCGCACTCGAAGATCGCCAGCGGCGCGGCTTCGCAGAAAGTGCGAAAGCGAGCTTCCCCGGCGCGGAGGGCCTCGTCGACCCGTAGGCGCTCGAATTCGCGCGCCGCCCGCGAGGCCACCAGCGCGAGCGCCATCTCGGCCAGCCGCGGATCGGCAAGCGGCGTCTTCCACAGCGCGGCCACGATCCCCAATGGAGCTCCGGCGATGTCAAACAAGGGTGCCCCAATGTAGCTCTCGATGCGCCACGTGCGCAGCAATTCGTCGTCGGGGAATTGCTCCTGCGCACCTTCACGATACGTGCACAACCGTGCTCCGATAACCGTCTCGCAGGGCGTTCCCGCCAGCGGATAGCTCGCATCGAAGTGGAGATCGCCGTCGGCGTAAACCAAAGGGGCTTTGACGCCGTCGAGCAGCGGATTCAGCTCGCCCACCAGCACGTAGTCGGCCTTCAGGCAATCGGCCAGCGTCGTCACAAGCGTCTGAAAGAAGGCCCCGCCCGCCAGGCCGGGCGTCTCCAGGAGGTGCCGCAGACGCTCGGCGACCTCCTGATAGTCCGCGACCTGCCGCTCGAGATCGTCGACGCGCTTCTGCCACGACGCGTCAGTGCCCGCACGTTGGTGTTGGGTTTCATTACGCATGGGCAAAGCGGTCTGTTTCTCAAGTCTATCATTCCGCCGACGGCCCGTCGACGTTCCGGACCGTGGCCACAGGGTCATTCTGTTTTTCAAAATGGCGAGGCGGGAAAATGGGACTGGCTCCGAGCATAAACAGCGCAAGTCCTTTCAGACGAACGTTGCGTCTTGGTGCCTGCCCCACTTTCCCGCCGGTGCGCCGCCGGCAAGCTTAAATCTGTGAACGGCCCTGACCGTGGCCACCTGCCATCAGGAACGCGAGTGCGGCGATGTCCTGCTACGCCACAAGCGGCTGGCGCCGAGGTGTCGAAAGGCTGACACGTGCTCTCTTGGACGCCGCCCCGTCTTGCGCGACTTGCAAGTGGTGCCGCGCGTATGGCATACTCCCCTCCGTTGGGGTTAGCAGTTAACGCTCCGGAGCGAAGGCCTTCCAACGATGCAAAAGCAAGCCCCGCCGCTCGTGGCCATCATCATGGGCAGCAAGTCGGATTGGGAGATCATGCGCCACGCGGACGAGACGCTTGATCGCTTCAAAGTGCCGCGCGAATGTCGGGTGATTTCCGCGCATCGCACGCCTGACGCGCTGCGCGAGTACGTGCTCGCCGCCGAAGGACGCGGCATCGAAGTGCTGATCGCCGCGGCCGGCGGCGCCGCGCACCTGGCCGGCGTCGTCGCCGCCCATACGGTGCGCCCCGTGCTGGGCGTGCCGATTCCCAGCACGACGCTCCAGGGGCTCGACTCCTTGCTGGCCATCGTGCAAATGCCGGCCGGCATTCCGGTTGGCACTTTAGCGATCGGCAAACCGGGCGCCATCAACGCCGCGCTACTGGCCGTGAGCATCCTGGCCGCCGCCCGACCGGATCTGCGCGACCAACTGCAACAGTTCCGCGCCGAGCAAGCGCAAAGAATCCTCGATGAGACGCTGCCGTAGGAAGCGATTAGCGACTGGCAATTGGCGATTAGCCGGCGCTGACGCCCGCCACTGGGCACATCAGTCGCCTCGCCACGGGTCGTAGTCCGTCTCGTGGCGATCCAGGTCGCGGATCACCGCCTCCCATTGGAACGGATAGCGCATGGCCTGCGTCAGCACCGAGCGGCTCTGCCGGGCCACGGCCGGCGGCACGACTTGCAAATCGCGCCCCGTCGCCATCGCCCGCAGGTTCACGGCGCAGGTCCGCTCCATATCGAGCATGTCCAAGAGTGCCTGCTCGATCGTGGCGGCACAAGTCAGGAGACCGTGGTTCGCCAGGATCAACGCGCGGCGATCGCCGAGCGCGTCGACGATGTCGGTGGCTTGCCCCTCGTCGATCACCACGCCCGTGTAGTCGACGTACACGGCATGGTCCTCGAAGAACGAGCAGCCCGTCTGGTCCAACGGATCCAGCTCGATCCCAAGCGCGCTATAGGCGGTGCCGGCGGGCGGGTGCGTGTGCACGGCGCAATTGACGTCCGGCCGGGCCTGATGGATGGCCGAATGGATGCAGAACCCGGCGAAGTTGATCATCGGCCAGCCGTCGATGATCTCTCCCTCCTTGTTGACCAGGACCAGGTTCTCGGCCGTGACTTCGCTGAAGAACTTGCCGAACGGGTTAACCCAGAAGTACTCCGGCGCACCGGGCACGCGGAGGCTGATGTGTCCGGCCAGGCCGTCGTCGAGCCCGCGCCGCGCCAGGATGCGGTAGGCGGCGGCCAGCTTGACGCGCTCGCGCCGGGATTCGGGCGTGCCGGCCAGCGCGATGATCCGCCGCTTCTCTTCGGGGTCGCCGGCCGTCTTGTCGCGCAAGATTGTGGTCGGATCGGTGTTTACCATGGGAATCTCCTTGGGCGCGCAAGCGGCGCCGTGCATTGGCGCATCGTACCGAAGTCGTGCGTTGCGTGCCACTGCCGACGCGACCGCCGCGGTCACGATGACCATTTCGGCGGCCGCTTTTCGAGAAACGCCGAAATGCCTTGCTTGGCGTCGGCGAGCGCGGCGTTTTCGACCATGGCCCGTCCCGCCACTTCGTACGCGGCCGGCCGATCGAGCGGCAGTTGCTCGTAGAACGTCCGCTTGCCCAGCGCAACGATCGCACCGCTAGTGTCGGCGACTTGCCGTGCCAGCGACATCGTCTCCTCGTCGAGCTTGTCGCGCGGCACGACGCGGTTCACCAGGCCGATCCGCTCGGCCTCGGCCGCCGAGATGGGCGTCCCTGTCAGCAGCATCTCCATGGCGTGCTTCGGCCGCACCGCACGGGCGAGCGCCACGGCTGGCGTCGAGCAAAACAGGCCGATCCGCACGCCCGGCGTGGCAAACGTCGCGTCGGCGGCGGCGACGACCAGGTCGCAGGTGGCCGCTAGTTGGCAGCCGGCCGCCGTGGCGATCCCCTGCACCGCGGCAATCACCGGCTGGGGCAGCAGGCGAATCGCCTCCATCACATCCGTGCACTGCGCGAACAAGCTCACGAGCACGGGCTCGGGCGCGTCGACGATCTCGCGCAGGTCGTGTCCGGAGCTGAACGCCGGCCCCTCGGCGCGGAGGACGACGCATTTGATGCCCCGGTCGGCGGCAATCTCGCGGAGCCGGTCGCGCAGCTCATTGAGCAATTCGCGCGACAGAGCATTGCGCCGCGCTGGATTCGCCAGCGTCAGCACGGCGACGCTGTCCACGCGTTCGCTCCGCAGCAGCCGTTCGTCACTCATTTCGCCACCGCCTTGTTGGATCCGCAGATTACGCAGATTTCGCCGATATGAAGGAAGGCGAAGAGAGCCGCACGTTGGCTCAAATGTTTCGTCACGCGGCCGACGCAGGTACTTCGTCTCTTACTCGAAGAATCTGCGTCATCCGCGAAATCCGCGGATCACTTCCGTCTCCCCAAGCCCGCCGATTGCTCTCACAGCGCCGCCGCCCGCTCGCGCAGCGCGTATTTCACGATCTTGCCCGTCGACGTCTTCGGCAGCGGGCCGAAGACCACCGTCTTGGGCGCCTTGAAGTGGGCCATGTTCTTACGGCAGAACTCCATGATCTCCCGGTCCGTTGTTGCCTCGCATCCTTGCTTCAATGTGACGAACGCACACGGCGTCTCGCCCCAGGTCGAGTCTGGCCGGGCGACCACCGCCGCTTCGAGCACCGCCGGATGCTGGTACAGCACGCCCTCGACTTCGATCGTCGAGATGTTCTCGCCCCCTGAGATAATGATATCTTTCGACCGGTCCTTGAGCTCGATATATCCGTCCGGGTGTATGACGCCCAGGTCGCCCGTGTGGAACCAGCCGCCGGTGAAAGCGGCCTCTGTGGAGCGGGGGTTCTTCAGGTAACCCTTCATGGTGATGTTGCCGCGCATCATCACCTCGCCCAGCGTCTGGCCGTCGGCGGGGCGGGGCTCCAGGGTTTCGGGATCGGCCACCATCAACCCTTCGAGGACCGGGTAGGCCACGCCTTGCCGGGCCTTGAGCGCGGCGCGCCGGTCGGCCGGAAGCGCGTCCCACTCGCCGTGCCATGCGCAGACGACCGCCGGGCCGTATGTCTCAGTCAAGCCGTAGACGTGAGTGACGTGAAAGCCGAGCTTCTCCATCGCCGCGATCACCGCGGCGGGTGGCGCGGAGCCTGCCGTCATCACCTCGATCGTGCGGCCGCCCGCGCGGCGGGCTTCAGGCGGCGCGTTGCTGAGCATGTTGAGCACGACCGGGGCGCCGCAGAAGTGCGTCACCCCGTGCTCGGCGATCGCCGCGTATACGGCCTCGGCCGTCGTCTTCCGCAGGCACACGTGCGTGCCGGCCACCACGCTCAGGCCCCACGTGAAGCACCAGCCGTTGCAATGAAACATCGGCAGCGTCCACAGGTAGACCGGCCGCGGCGGCAAGCTCCATACGAGCACGTTGCCCAGCGAATTCAGGTACGCGCCGCGGTGATGAAACACCACGCCCTTGGGGTCGCCGGTGGTGCCGGACGTGTAGTTGAGCGCGATCGCCTGCCACTCGTCGTCCGGCAAGGTGAGCGGAAACGCCGGATCCCCCTCGGCCAGGAGCGCTTCGTACTCGACCTGGCCCAACCGCTCGCCCGGCCCGTCGTAGACGGGGTCGTCGATGTCGATCACCAGCGGCCGAACCTTGGCCAGCTTTAGCGCCTCTTTGACGATTAAGGAGAACTCGCGGTCGGTCAGTAGGGCCTTCGCCTCGCCATGGTCGAGGATGAAGGCGATCGCCGCCGGGTCGAGCCTTACGTTCAGCGCGCACAGTACGGCGCCGGCCATCGGCACGCCGTAATGGGCCTCCAACATCGCCGGCACGTTGGGGGCCATGATTGCCACGGTGTCCGAGCGCCCGACGCCGCGCGCCGCGAGCGTCGAGGCCAGCCGCCGGCAGCGGGCGTAGAACTCGGCATACGTCGCCCGGCGCGGCCCGTGAATGTACGCCGTGTGCGCCGGGTAGACGGCGGCGGCCCGCGCCAAAAACGTTAACGGCGAAAGCGCCGTGTAGTTAGCCGGGACGCGCCCCAAGTCGCGGTCGTATTTGTCGGGCAAGTGGGCAGAATCGGTCATGGTCGCAGAAGATTTCGTTCGGTGGCGCGCGTCGGTATTGAGGGCGGCCGCCGGCGCGCCCCCCCGCCTATTGCAACGGAGCGCGGCACAGGGTCCGCAGTCCCAGCGGAATTGTACCGTGGCGGCGTGGCGGCGCCACATTCCGGGGGGGCGGGCACAGGGCCGTTCACAGATTCAAGCTTGCCGGCGGCGCACCGGCGGGAAAGTGGGATAGGCACCGAGACGCAACGTTCGTCTGAAAGGACTTGCGCTGTTTATGCTCGGAGCCAGTCCCATTTTCCCGCCTCGCCATTTTGAAAAACAGAATGGCCCTGGGGGCGGGCATCTTGTCCTTGCCGGCGCAGATGGCCGGTTTGTCGGTTTAGCCGCTGCGAAATAGATTCAAGCACGCGGGGCGACGCACGCGCCCGGAGCTCAACTGGATAAAGCAGCCGACTTCGGCCTTCTGGTTAGCGCCAGTGGTGCTGCTCTGCCCTGGCCGCCTTCTGCGCGGGTCTGTCCTCCTGATTTCCGAGGACAAACGCAACGAGGTTCTCGCGACCGAGTTGATTCGGTAGGTGCCTGTCCACAGTGCGACGCTTCGGGAAGCCCCCAATCCCTACTTCGGCAGCTTCTGCAGCGCGTCGAAGTCGGCGGCGCCCGTGCCTTCACCCGCGGGCTTGGTTTTTTTCTTGATCAACTGGTCCTGGCTGATGTGGATCTTCTGGTACGTCTTGTCGGAGATGACGAAGTACCAATCGGCGAACCGGTCGTTGAGTTCCTTGACGCGCTTTTCGCCGGCGGCGACCTTCTTGTCGTAGTCGTCCTGCTTCCGCTTGTTGTCATCCTCGATCCGCTTCCGCGCCGCGGCAGCCTCCTTCGCCGCTTTCGCCTTGGCGGCTTCCGCCGCGTCGGAATCCTCGGGCTCTTCGGTGGCCGGCCTGGCTTCCGCCGGCTTGTCCGTCGTCTCGGGGGCATCGGCCGGCTTAGAGTCGGCTGGTTTTGCGTCCGCCGGTTTGCTTTCCGCGGGCTTGGCGGCGTCGGCCGGTTTGCTAGTGGACTTGGCCGGCGGGGCTTTGCTCGTCGGCTGGCGTGGCGGCGCTTTGGTCGTGCCTTGCGGCTGGGCCAGGGCCAGCAGGTTCTCATCCCCCGGCTGGAACCTTGTCGATTCGTTCTTCGGCTCGGCCTTGTCCGACGCCGGCTCCGCTGCCTCTGGGCCCTCGGGCACCTCTTGCAACTCCGGCTTGGCGATCAACTCGGGCCGGAAGCGGGTCGTCACCATGATGTAGCGTTCGACGCCGGCGTCGCCGGTCTTCTTTTCCTTGTCCGCCGACTTGTCAGCGGCCGAGCTGTCGCTCGAAGCGGCTTCATCGTCTTGGGACTTCTTGTCACCTTCCGAGGCCGCCGCGTCTTCCTCTTCGTCTTCCCGGCCGCGACCGGCGATGTTGCCGACCCGCAGAACGTATTCCACGCCGTCGCTCGTGCCGCAGCGGACCTCCCCCTCGTTGGAAACGATCTCCAGGGCGTCGCTGTCGGCGCCGCGCTTGGCGAAGAAGAAACCGCGACGAGCGAGCGCTTGCGCGGTCTTCGAGTTCTTTTCGAAATCGCCGCTCGCGCGCAAATCGGCGCTCAGGCCCTGCGGCTTGTGAGCCACGTCGACGATCTTCAAGTCGTCGAGCGCGGATTTCAGGTCGTTGAGCTTCTGCGTGTCGAGCTCCTCATCCTCGGCCAGGGTCACGGCGCCCCATTTGCCGGTCGCTGGGTCGAAGACCTTCATCTCCTCGAGGTTCCACTTCGAATCCTTGCTGTTGAAGTCCACCGTGGTCACGCTGCGCTGGTTGACTGCGCCGTTCACTTCGTCGACGTTGTGATCGTCGAGCACGACTTCCTTCACGTCGAAGGCGTTGAGCTTCAGCAAGTCCTCCTCGATCCAATTCTGGAACTTGGTGGAGAGCTTGTCGGTCTTCACGATCACGCGGTACACGGGGTCCTGCCCCGGCACGCGGACAAAGTGCAGGTCGGGCCGGTCGGGGTCCTTCTTGCCGATGATGAAATCGGCCAGCTTGTTGCCGTTTTTGTCCTGGAGCGTCACGCGCTTGCCGACGCCCTCGGCCCCGGGGGCCAGCTTCGTCGCGTCGGGATCGACGACGCCGTAGAGCTCGTGCTTCGAGGGGTCCTTGCTGACCAACTCCAGCTTCTTCAAACCGATGACGGCCGTGGCCGCCTGCGCCAGGTGATCCTTGGCGTCGGCCGGATAGTTCTCGTGCGACGGGATCGACCACACGCCGCTGGTTTGCGTCACCTTGAAGGGCCGGAGCATGCCAGTGTCGTTGTCGAATTCGACCACCTCGAGCGTGGTGGCGGACAGCGGGTCCTCGAAATCGGGAAAGAAGGGCTGGCCCATGTCAGCCTGCGGATCGACGATCATGGGCTTCGGGCGCAGCATCCACGCGCCGGCCAAAAGCAGGACGGCGGCCCCGACGAATACTGCGGTCTTGGTGTTCTCGTTCATGGCGATTCGGTCTCCACGTGGCTCGCCGGCGCTCTCGCCCGGCGATGCTGCTGTGATGAGCTATGGTTCGGTTCTGCTAAGCCCGAAGGTTGTTCTTCGTCGATCGGCCGGGCGCCGGCCGCGGGGTTGCCTTGTCACTACGATCGTAAACGGGAACGCGCCACGCCCTCGCGTTCCTTGGCTCGCCGGTTGAAGTACACGCCCAGCCCGACAAGCATCGGCAATATGGGCGGCAGGACGACGGCCCACAGCTTGTACCAGTTCTGCACCGAGCTGACCTGTTGCGCCAGGTCGCTGTCGATCTTGCGAATGGCCGCGTCGCGCTGTTTCTTGAGTGCGTCGCTCTTCTGCTCGAGCTTGCTCCGCTCGTGCTGCTGGGCGATCGCCTCTTCGGTCATGCGGGCCACGTCGTCCAGGCCCTTTTTCTCCTTCACTTTCTTGACCGCCTCGTTCAAGTCTTGATTGGCCTTGGCGATCGCGTCGTCGTACTCCTGGTTGAATTGTTTGCGATTGGCGATGCTCTCCTCGCGGGCCTTGTCCATCCGCCGCTCGATCTGCTCCAGTACGCGGTGCTGCGGGCGCCGCTTGCGAATGTCGATGAACCGGTCGTCGCCCGCCAGCCCATCGAGCGTGTTAAGCACGAACGTCACGTCGTCCACGTTGAGGTCGAAACCACCTTCGATGTCCTGGCCGCGGGCCCGCAACTGGAAGAACTCGGCGAACAAGGGGTCGATGTCCGAAACCAGGACGACGTTGATCTCCGCGGGCTTCTTGTCGGCTGATTCTTTGTCGCCAGCCGCGTCGGTGTCTTGCGACGGATCGAGCGGGTTCTCCTTGGGCTTGCCGTGGATCCGCGCGGCGATGATGTACTCCTGGCCGGTGGGCTGCGTCTTGCGATACGGATTCAGGCCGCCGCCCTGGCCGAAGAACGAAGGTTGCAGGATCTGGTCGTAAGCGACAGTGCCCGTGTCGTGCCCGGTGGTGATCAGGGGCTCGAACGTCAGTGGCGAGGAATTGAGCTTTTGGATCGATCCCGGAAACACGAACAAGAGCATCTGCAAGCCGGACGAAATCGGGTCGGCGGGATTGAAGACCTTCGTCGCCCCCAGCCCGGTATCGACGAACACAAATTCGTCCGGGAAGTCGAGGAACTTCTTGAACGGGTTGTACTCCTGCCACACGACCTGGCGGGCCGAGAAGTCCACGCCCAACAGATCCCACAGCGGTTGAATGTTCCCCTTGGGCATGGGGCGCTGCTGCATGCCCATCATGCCGCCCGGCGGCTGCTTCTCGGCACTGGTGGCCGGGACGTTGCGGGCCAGAAACGGGAACGGGTCCTCGAAGATCGCGGTGGGTTGGCCGTGCCGCACGCAGTTGATGAAGTTGTTCAGTTGCTCCTGCGACAGGCTGGAGGGCTGCACCGCCAACAGCACGTCGTAGCGCTCGGCGATCGGCGCGTCGGGGCTGACCTGCACCACTTCGTACTGCTTTTTCAACTCCTCGATCAACGGTTCCTCCGGCGTCGGCCGGAAGGTCTGCTGGTCGAAGCCGCCGAACATCCGCGCGTCGGTCGTGAGCACGCCCAGCCGCTTGCGCTTCTGCTGGCTGACGGTGGCGATGGAACGGGCCAGCTCATACTCGACCGGAATCCCCCGGTCCATGAACGGCACGACGACCTTGTTCAAGCCGGACGTGACGGCCACGCCCATGTAAATGTCGTCGACCTTGAAGGCGCCGCGGGAGCGGGAGGGGACCTGCCGGCTATTGATGCCGAATTGCTGCTCGGCCCGCTCGGCGTTCTCGCTCAACGGTTCGGTGTCGTGAACGGTGACGTCGATCTTGTTGCGATCGAGCGCCTCGAACTCGCGGAGCGCCGATAGCAGGTTGAGACGCGTCTGCACATAGGCCTCGGGCACTTCCGGGCTGATGTAGGCGTCGATCTTCACGGGACTCTTGGGATCGAGCTGGGCGACCAGCTTCTTGGTCTGGGGCGAGAGGCTGCTCAATCGCTCGCTGCTGATGTCGGCGCGATAGTCGAAACGCTGCTGGAAGATCAGCACGAGCCCCGCGGCTGCCAGCAGGAGCGCCACGGCCCGCACGGCGTAGTGGGTACCCAGAGACGAGCCGCGCCCGCCTTGCCAGTGGCGACGGCCGATCAACAACATGCTCAAGTACAGCATGGATGCGACGATCAAAAGGAAAAATGCCACGCCGGCCATGCTGATCACGCCGCGGCCGAAATCGCGGAACTGCGATTCCAGGCTCCAGCCCTTCACGGCGAGCGCTGCCTGCGTGGGCAGGATCACGTCGGCCGAGGCGGCAAACGCAAGCGGCGCGTTAAAGAGCGCCCCCAGCACGAAACCGACCGTCAGGTTGCCGGTCAAAAAGCTGGCCACCATGCCGACCGACAGCATCGCCAGGCCGACGAACCAGTAGCCGATGTAAGTGGCCAGGAACAAACCGACGTCGGGCGAGCCCAGCCACGCCAGCACCACGAAATTGCAGAACAGCGAGAACACCAGGGCCACCGAAAAGATGGCCACGGCCGCCAGGTACTTGCCGATCACCACGTCGAAGTCGTTGGCGGGGATGGTCAACAGCAGCTCGTCGGTCCCTTGCCGCCGCTCGTCGGCCCAGATGCTCATCGTGATCGCCGGGATGAACACCAGCAGGATGTACGGCAGGTACTTGTTCAACTGGTCGAGGTTGGCCAGGTTCGAGTTGAAGAACTCGTTGGGCCAGAACGCCGCGAACGAGCTCAATAGCACGTACACGCAGATGAACACGTACCCCGTGGGGTTGGCGAAATAGCTGAAAAAGTTGCGCCGAAAAATAGCGCCGATCACATTGGTGTTCATGGCAATTCCCGCAATTCGTTACCGAATAACGCCTTGTCGCGCGACTCCGGCATCAAGGACGTGTCGACGCCTCAAAACGCCGATTCGCTTGCCGATCGACTGCATCGATCGACCCCAAGTTGGCAAGGTCGCGCCAGATCGGCGCACTTGCGCCCCGTTACGCTTCGCTGGCGGTTAACTCATGGAAATGTACGTCGAGCGGTTTTCCGTCGCGCGTCAAGTCGGCCGGCGTGCCGTCGTACCGTAGGGTCCCCTCGTCGATAAACAGCACCCGGTCGGCCATGGCGTCGACCTCTTGCAGGATGTGCGTCGAGAGCAAGATCGTCTTGTCCTGACCCAAACGGCGGATCGTCTCCCGAACCTCGCGAATCTGATTGGGATCGAGCCCGGCGGTGGGCTCGTCGAGGATCAGCACGTCGGGCTCGTGCAGCAGCACCTGCGCCATGCCGACGCGCTGGCGATACCCTTTCGATAGCTTGCCGATGGCCTTGCCGATCACGGCCCCCAGGGCGCATTGATCGATCACGGCCTCGATCCGCTCGTGCTTATGGTGGCCCGACAGTCCCCGCGCGTCGGCGAAGAACTCCAACAGCCCACGCGGCGTCATGTCGGGGTACAAGGGTCCATTCTCGGGCAGATAGCCGAGGCGCTTGGCCCCCTCCAGACGATCGGAGGCCATGTCGTGTCCGGCGATCTTGGCCACGCCGGCCGAGGGCGCGAGGTAGCCGGTCAAAAGCTTCATCGTCGTGCTTTTGCCGGCGCCGTTGGGGCCCAGAAAAGCGACGACCTGACCCTGGTGCACCTTGAAGGTGACGTCGCGGATGGCGGCAAAATCGCCGTAGAATTTTGACAGGCCGAGGGCCTCGATCATGGCCGGGCCGGCACCATCTGGCGTGGGCGAACTGCTCATCGTCAAGTTGCTCCCTGCCAACGATTTAATGAAATCCCGGCGGCTGCCGTCAAGGGCATACCGAAGCCGGGCAAAACTGTTCCGTGGGGCACCCCTTCGTGAGGGTTGCTAAGAAGGTACTACCCCTATCTTCCCGTGTCCATAGCTACGATTTTGGCACGGCCGCGGTTCGCCGCGGCCCTTTGGCGGAGCCGCGCCTCGGAGACCGCCCGGGAGGACAATGTGGAACATCCGTTCCAAGAAACACTCAACATTGGCCTGACGCGCAAGCGACGGTCGGGCCGGCGTGTTCTCTGCCGTTCCCTCGCTGGCGCGTCGGGCTAGTGTACGCGTGAGGCCGATTGTGCCGTCACGTCCGGTGGAAGGAAATGTGCCGGCGCCACCCTTGGTTGTCGGTCCGCGGGAAGTCGCTGCGCAAATGGACACCCCGGCTTTCCTCCCGCGCAAGCGCCGCCTGCACGATCAACCGGGCGACGGCGAGCATGTTTTGCAACTGCCAGCCGTCGGGCGTGGCGAACTGCCGCCGGAGCACGTAGCCGCACCAGCGGTCGATCGTCTCGACGGCCTCGCTCAAGCCGGCTTTGTCGCGCCGCACTCCCACGTTGCGCCACATCAGGCTCTTGAGCGAGTTGCGGATGTCCACCGGGTCAAGGGGTTCAGGGCTCTCGTGGATCGGCGGGTTGGCGAGCGACAGGGCGCGAAAATCGTCGGGAATCCCGCGCGCCGCGCGCGACGCCCCTTCGCCGGCGTGCGCGCCGTAGACCAGCGCCTCGAGCAGGCTGTTCGAGGCCAGGCGATTGGCGCCGTGCAGTCCGCTCGACGTGACTTCGCCTGCCGCCCACAGCCCCGGCACGCACGTTCTTCCCCCCAGGTCGACCGTGACGCCGCCGACCATGTAATGGGCTCCCGGCCGCACGGGGATCCGATCGCGCGTGATATCGAGCCCGAATTCGGCGCACACCGCGGCGATGCCGGGAAACCGCGCCCGCACCCGCGACGGATCGAGGTGCGAAAGGTCCAGGTACACGTTCGGGTGCCGCGTCTTCTCCATCTGCGTGACGATGGCCCGGCTCACCACGTCGCGCGGCGCGAGCTCGGCCCGCTCGTCATACTCGGGCATGAAGCGGTGGCCGTGGCGATCGACCAATAGCGCGCCCTCGCCGCGCATGGCCTCGGTGATCAAGTTGCGGCTGCTGCCGGCGATGTACAGCACGGTGGGATGGAACTGCATGAACTCCATGTCGCGCAGCTCGGCCCCGGCGCGGTAGGCCAGCGCATGGCCGTCGCCGGTGGCCACGTCGGGATTGGTGGTCTCGCGATAAAGCTGGCCGGCGCCGCCGGTACACAGGATGGTCTGCTTGGCCCACACCAGCGTCTTGCCGTGCGATTCGTTCCAGACGAGCGCGCCGCGGCAAGCGCCCTCGTGCGTCAGCAGGTCGAGCGTGAACGTGTTCTGCCAGGTGTCGAGATTCGCGAGGCTCTTGATCCGCTCGATCACGGCCCGCATCACTTCCTTGCCCGTGGCGTCGCCCAAGGCGTGCACGATTCGCTCGTGGCTGTGTCCGCCTTCGCGTCCCAGTGCCAGTGCGCCTGATTCTTCGTCGAAGCGCGCGCCCCAGGCGATCAACTCGCCGATCCGCGCCGGCGCCTCGCGAACGACCATCTCGACGACCGCCGGATCGCACAGGTCGCCGCCGGCGCGGAGCGTGTCGGCGACGTGGTTCTCAAAACGGTCCTCCGGGTCCAAGACGCCGGCAATGCCCCCCTGGGCGTAGTTACTATTGGACTGAAACAAACTGTCCTTGGTGATCACCAGGACGCTAAGACGCGGATCGGCCGCCAGCGCCGCCCGCAGTCCCGCCAGGCCGCCGCCGATCACCAACAGATCGGTGAAATGGTGCGGCACCCGCTTGGGGTGAAAAGGGGCCAGATAGCGTGGCGTCGGGTCGGACATGGGGCGGAGCAACTGGCGATTAGCAACTAGCCGGAGCTGGCGCCCGCGATGGAGGAGCAACCGGCGACTAGCTCGCAGGTCCGCTTCATTGGACTGCAACACGCGGGCGCGCGACCCCGCAATGAGCTCAGTACGTGCTTTGACTCAGGTCGACGGGCACACCGTCGCGCCGATCCCCCATTCGATTAAAGACGAGCTTGTCGATGCCGAAGGCGACTGAACGGACGGAACCATCGCCAAATACGCAATTGATGGCGCTGGGGTGAGCCGAGCCGAACTGCAGGTCGTACTTCCACTGTGTTGCGCCGAGCGGATAAAGGTTGGCCTTGATGTAAATGTCCTTGATCGGGGGCAGGCCGGTGGAGCGCACGGTGTCGTAGTCCCATCCGTCGGACCAACCGCAATCGTCCCCCTCGAAGGGGAAATTGGCCTCGCTGGTACCGTCGTAGTTGGCCGTGGGGATAAACTTCTCTCCGATCAAGAGCGTCTGCGTCAGCCCGTCCGTCACGTCCTTGAAGCCAATCATGTTGCCGGGCGGATAGCGGGCAATCATTCCATAATAGCGAGATCCCGTTGGCGCGAAGTCGAAGTTCGCGCCGTTCCAAAAATCGCTCATGCAGTCCTGGTCACTCCACGTCGTCCTGCTATCCGCGACGACCGGGGTCGCGCTCACGTAGTCCAGCAGCCCATTCTGATAGCCGTCGTTGGATGGCAGCGCGTTCTGCGTGGGGCCCCGCCGCGTGGGACAGAAAAAGATGGAAATCGTCTGCCGTTTGACTTCTGGCCAAGCAGCGTTGAAGACGACCTTCTGCTCGATAAAAGGCACGACCTGATACGGCCACCCACAAGGCAGATCGGGAGGCCCGACTTCGACCCCCGGGGTGAACCAGACGGGGTTGTTCGTGTTCCCCGACCAGGAATACCAGCCGCCACTGGGCAGGCGCGAGGCGAGATCGTGATGCGTGTGAACCGCCAGACCGATCTGCTTGAGGTTGTTTTTGCACTGGGTGTTTCGCGCTGCCTCGCGGGCCGCTTGCACGGCGGGGAGGAGGAGGCCGATCAGCACGCCGATGATGGCGATCACCACCAATAGCTCGACGAGCGTAAAAGCGGCTGGACGGCCAAGTTGGGTTCGTATCATACTTCTATGTTCTATTCCGCGCGCACGCGGAAGCCCGCGTACAGGTTTGAAGGTTCATTGATCGCCGGCCGACTGCTTGAACGCGGGCACGAGCTCCGCCAGCCGTGCGTCGTCGACCGCCAACGTGCCGCCGCCCGACAGGGCCACGTGGCGCGTCCCGTCCCGGCCCTTCCGTTCGTAAAACACCACTACCGGATCGCCCGAAAACGCCGGCAGACGATCGTACTTTACCATCTTGTAGGGCTCGCCGTCGCGTGGAGAAACGAAAAGTTCACTCACGTCGGCCACCTTCAGCGCGGCGAGTTGCTCCGGGTTGGTTCGGCTTTGGCCAAATTGCCGCAGTTGTTCGACGGTCTTGGGCGGCTTTCCGCCGTTCTGGCCCGCGAACTGCCCGTACCACAACCCGAGCCGACTGAGATGCATCGCGGCAAGGTCGTCGGCATCGGGGTTGCGCGGGGAGGAGCATCCCGCCAAAACCACGGCCAAAAGTGCCGAGGGAAGCCGCACTACGCGCGAAATTCGCATGCGCTCGGTCGCCGTTCGTCTGGTGCCCGACGCGGCCACCTCACGGCGAAACCTCCCTTGTTCCCACTCCGCTTCCCCTTGTTGTACGCGCGTGCCAGGGCAGCACGCGAGCCGCCCTCGTCACGACGAGCCGGCGACGGAAGACAGTGAAAATGGCCACCCCCAACAGGCCCATCGCGAGCGTCACAACGCTTGCCGGCTCCGGCACGGCGCCGGCGCCGCTGCCGCCGGGGGGCCACGCTTCCAGCCAGTGGGCGGCGATCGTCTGAACGTCGCTGATGTCGACGACGCCGTCGTTGTTGGCGTCAGCCGCGGAAGGGGGAGGACCCGTGTGCAGCCAGTTCGTGGCGATCGTCTGGATGTCGCTGATATCGACAACGCCGTCCCCGTTGGTGTCGGGGTTGAGCGGCAGCAGGCCGGACAGATCGCCGTTAGGATTGTTGGCGATTGAATCGACGAAAACGCTCCACGGATTGAGGAAACTGCCCGACGACGTGAGCAGCAGCGAGTCGACTTCGATGTTGCTGCCGTTGATCAGGCCGTTGGTGCTGCCCTGAAAGTAATTGAGCCAGCCGCTGCCGTTGAGGTTCCATTGATAGAGGTGCCACTGGCCGTCGGCAACGATGGTGATCGGCGCGCCTTGGGTCACATGTGAGTTGTTGTCCTCGTCGATGAGGATGGACGCCTGCAATTGCCCGGTGCTGACGTTGCCGTTGGGGTTCACCTTGAGCAGAAATCCGACGTTGCCGCCTTTATTGGCGCCGCTGGCCATGTTGAAGCTATCGTTGGTGGCCTCGCGGACGCGGACGGTCGACGAGGTCGGCAAGACGTCGATCCGCAGAGAGCCGGTGTTCAAGTAACTATCGGTGGCGACCTTGTTCGATTGCGTTGTCGTCGCGATCCCGCTGGACGACGCGCCGTTGGCAAACGTGAAGGTGGGCGAGTAGGCCAGGTTGCTTGCGGGATTCCCCGAAGAGGCGAAGTTGCCAGCGCCCACCTGGAAATCGTCGTGGATCACCACGCCGGCGGGCACGGTCGGCTGAGCCTGCGGAACGTAGGCGGGGTTGGCCTGCGCGAATACGGCGAGATTGTTGCCCACGTAGCGCTCGCTAGAGACGCTTCCCAATCCCACGGGCGAGTTTGTCAGGCGGGCGGCAACCTGGCCGCCGGGAGTGATCGAGGAAAACGAATCCGTGGCGTTGGCGTAGGTGTCGCCATTGTAGTTAGCGGCCATCGTGGTCGAGCCGCCCCCATCGAGCAAGATGGCGTTCGTGACGCCGTAGCCGGCCAGCAACGTCCCGGCTTGAATCGGCGTCATCCCGGAGGCGAAACCGGTCTGCCGCCCGTCGATGGTGGCAAAGACGATCGTGCCGTCGGCCTTGTAACCGAGCAACGTCGATGGGTTGGTCGACAGATTGCCCGTGCCGGAGGGGGCGACGTTGACGCCGTTTTGCAGCACCGGCACGTATCCGGTCAGGGTATTGTACAACTGGAGGTCGTTGGGGTTGCCGCTAGCACGTGAGTTCTGCGGCACGGAATCGAAACCGGACGGGATCTGGGCTGCCTGCTGGATCATCAGCGCCGAATTGGTGCTCGAAAGATTGATCGCGCTGTGGAATTTGGTGACGCCGGGATTGGTGCCGTCGCTGAAAAACGGCGACTCCCACGGCGAGTAGGCGTTGCCATTGGAAGCGGCCAGACCCAGGTTGTTGGCCGACGTCTGCCCGGCGAAATTGGTGTGGTTGGCCTCGGAAAAGAACGAGCCGTTGATGGCGAATTGCGCGCCGATCTGATCCACGTATTGGCGCGTGGTCTGCGAGACGGTTTCATTCGGGATGCCGCCGTCGCTGGCGGGCATGCCGGGAGGAAAACTCGTCGTCTGCGGCGTCAATTGAAAGCTGATGCCCGGCGCGTTGGGGTTGATCTCGGTGATGTGGATGTTCTGGGGCGTCGCGCCCCCCTGCACCAGGTTGATCAGCGTAACGCCCTCGAAGGGTGACGTCGTCGTCTCGGTGCTTTGGGCCACAGCTCGATCGGTGCGCGCCAACAGACCGAACGCGACGGCTAACAAAACGGCGTTCAATCGCCAGAACCTGCGTCGCACGATATTCACTGCACCGGCCTCGCCGAAAAGAGCAACGCCCCCACCGCGAGGCTTCGGAAAAGCATTCCTGATATGAGATTGTTCAATGGTCATCCCTGCCGACGACCACCGAGGTGGTAGCCGACCAGGCCGACCAAAGCAAGGGTAATCAGCACAATGCTCGACGGCTCCGGCACCATGCTCACGCTGGCGTTGTCGAACCAGAATGGCGAGTCGGGCGTGCGTATGCTCAGCCCGAGACGGATCTCGTTCAGGTCGAAGCCGGAGCCCGTATTGGGTCTGCGGTTGCCGCTGCCGACGAGCACGTTGTCGATGTAGAACTGGACGTCGCCCGACCCGGTGTAGGGAAGGGCCTCGATGCGCAATTCGTGCCACCCCTGGGTCCGCGCGACGCCGGTGGCGACGTTGCCCCCCAGCGAAGTGCGCATGTAGTAGTTGTTCACGCTGACCGCGCTGTTCACGCCAAGCTGATAGAAATCCGACAGCGCGTTATTGGCCAGCATGATCGTTCCGCCCAGATTGATCGAGCTGTCGCCGTTCTGGTCGGTCCGGATGTTGTCGTCCCAGAATTGGACCGCGGCGATCTCCTTTTGGCCGGGGCCGATTCCGCCTCCGGTGACAATCGTTCCCGGCTGGGTTCTCATGTAGTAGACGTCGTTTGTGCCGTTACCGAAAGCGTTCACCTGTTTGGCTGACTGAGTGCCGAAGAAATGAGCGCTATCGCCTTGCAGGAGGTTCTGTCCCGCGGTCACTAAGGTCCAGTTGGCCCCACTCACACCCGAATCGAAGTTGTCGGAAAAGAGCGTCGCTCCCATCGCGGGAACGCACGCGGCCAACCAGAGCAAGGTCGCACAACTACCAAGGTATCTCGTCATGAGCGCCTCCTATAGGAAGGATGAAAAGACGCGAATAAACTGCTTGCCGGTTCTCAGTCGCGCCGACGCCGGCGGACGCCGTAGCCCACCAGACCCACCAGGCCAAGGCCGATCAGCGCGATGCTCGATGGCTCGGGCACGGGCCTGACGTTCAGGGTGTCGTACCAGAAGTCCTGGACGGTCGAGGAGTTGCTTCCGATGCGCATCCACTCCAGGCCCGTGGCCGGATTGCGCTTGCCGCTGGCAAGGTAAGCCGCGCTTGTCGGCGTCACGTCGACACCGTTGATAAAGAAGTGGTACAGGCCGTCGCCCCCCTGCGAAGGAAGGGCGTCGGCGACGATCTCGAGCTGGACGAAGCCCTGATAACGAGCAACGCCCGTGTCGAACCAGGTGGTTCCGTTCGCCTGGTCGTAACCGCGGACGCGGATGACCCAATTGTTGAGACTGGCGGTGTTGCCCGAAATGATCCCCAACTCAGCGTAGTCGGTGCCGAAACCTGGGGTCGCGGTGCCGTTGTTGCCCGCAAACGCCAACATCGCGTTCACCGGGGTGGCAGCGGTGTTCGACACGCTGTTGTCGTCCCAAACCCACACTTCGGCGGCCACGACTCCCTTGACGCCGCCACCGGCGGTCGTGGCGTCGGTGGTCATCGTGTAGACGTCGGTCCACTGACCCGGGTTGGTGGCAAAGGCGCGCAGAGAGTGGCCATCGCTCTGCGGATGGTTGGTGTCGCTGGCCATGAGGTTCGGGGTGTTGCCGGGCCACGTTTGATAGACCGGCAGCGGCGCTGGATCAAAGTTGTCGGAGAAGGGAAGCGATTGCGCCGCCGCCGTCCCGGCGGCCACGAGAGTCAGTACACAAACACACGCTAGCAAGCGTTTCATGAGCGTCTCCAAAGGTGAAGTGGCGTCTTGGACCAAGTTTTCGTCGAAAATGACGCGGGCCTACTTTGTGAACGCGCGCCGTCGCCGCAATGCGGCGCAGCCAGCCCATCCCAGCATGCCGACGCCGAGCATCGCAACGCTCGACGGCTCAGGCACGCCGGTGCCCGCGATTCCCGGCGGTGGGGGCCACGATTGCAGGTAGTAGGCGGCGATCAGTTGGATGTCGCTGACGTCGACGATGCCATCTATGTTGGCGTCGCCCGGGATAATGGGCACGCCCGTATTCAGGTAGTTGATGGCGACTTGCTGGATGTCGCTGACATCGACAAGCCCGCTCCCGTTTAAGTCGGGATTGAAATATTGCGACACGGTGATCGCGTCGAAAGCAATCGGCGAGGTATAGAACGGCTGATACCTGATGTAGATATAAGGCTGGCCCATGCCGCTTGAGCCGTTGAGCCACACCAAGGAACCGTCGGCCAACGACGCGTCACTCTGCGGGCCTGGACCAAGCTGCGTGAGCGCGCCCGGGTTGTATCCGGAGTTCGGACCGAGCCACTGCTTGTTGGTGCCGAATTGACCTGCCCAGGGGATTTTTTGGTTGAAGTTTTCCATTCCGTCGGCGGCCACGTCGAAGACGTGCCATTGGGCAATGTTGCCTGAAGTGCCAAACGTCGAGCTGGCCGGCGAGGAGAAGCTGACATGGTACAGGCGATTGCCGGCCGGCACGCCCGACAACTGGTATTTCACGATGCCCGATGCATTGTCGCTGTCGCCCCAATCGAGGATGTAACGATAGGTGCCACCCACCGCCGAGGGGTCGACTCCCTCTTGCAAATCGGAGTTCCAACTGCTGAATTGGGCGGCCGAGTCGTCGATGGTTTGAGTCCATCCGCCGGACGCCTGGGCGGCGAACAAGGCAAGCAAGCCGGCCCCAGCCAAGTTGAACAGCAAGTTCGTTTTCATAAGATCTCCAGATCTCCTAATCCCCCGCGTTCCATGGCCCCTGCATCTTTTGAAATATCAACTGGCGCCACCGTGGGCGGGCGATGACCGCCGGGAAAGAAGCCGCCAGGCCGCCAAGGCCAGGATGCCCATCGAAAGTGTCACCATGCTCGACGGCTCCGGCACGCCGACGGCCGCGCCGATCGGGGCCGGCGGCCATGCTTGCAGCCAGTGGGCGGCGATCGTTTGAATGTCGCTGATGTCGACGATCCCGTCGTTGTTGGCGTCGCCGGCGAAGGCGGGCACCCCGGTTTGCAGCCATTTCGCGGCCACCGTCTGGATATCGCTGATGTCGACGATGCCGTCCCCGTTGGCGTCCGGATCGACCCCCGGCACGAAGTCCACCTTCACGTCGTCGTACCAGATGGGCTGATAGTTTTTCTGGTTCTGGCCCATCATCACGAACTGCAAGGGGGCGCCGGTGCGCTGCGAGGTGCCGACGAGCACGTCGTTGATCGAGAGCTTGATGAGCCCGTCGCCGCCGTCGACAAGCGTGGGACTGGCGTCGATGGTGAACTTGGTCCATCCGGCGGCCCGCGCCACGCCGGTGTCGGTGCTGTAGTTGCCCGAGCCGTTGTTCGTTCCGATCCCGTTCGTCTGATCGTAGGCCGTGCGGAAGCTGTAATTGAACGTGGGATTCGTCGTATTGAGGTTTTGTGTGCCGGCCCAGGTGGGATCGATGCCGATCTGGACGAAATCCGCGAGCGTTCCGCCCGGCTGACCCGTCTGCGCGATCTGGCTCAAGGGCGTGGTGTCGTACGGGTAGAGGCTGGCCGGATAGTTTGGCTTGGAGAATCCGGGAAACGGGATCGGGTCGCTGGCATGGCTGTCGGCGCCCAACAGGGCGAACATTTCGCGAATGGGCCAGTTGGCACCCGTGCCCCCGTATTGCCCGATCTTTCCGGCCGGTTGATTGGCGTCGCTGTAGGCCCACACTTCCGCGTGCAATCCGCCGATCGTCCCGCCAAGGTTGGCGTAGGCGCTGTAGCCATACGGATCGGCGTCGGCTGCCCAGGCCGCGCCCGGATAGCCTTGCCCGCCCAGGCTCGGCGGGCCGCCGGGAGAGCCCGGCTGCCCCGGCGTGTGGTTGTGGCTGTCGTTGGTGATGAGCACCTGTTGGTAGAGGGTCGACGAGGGGCCGCTCCACGGGTGCCAGGTGCCGGTGTAGACGCCGTTGCTCTTGTCGTTGATGTTCCCGTTGTACGAGATGTCTCCGCTGACGCCGGACTCGAAATCGTCCTGCAACAGGGTGATCGCACGGGCCGTCGGCGCGATCGCCAGCAGGCAAACCGTGGTCAAGACAAGCGATCTCATGCAACACCACACCAATGGATCGTTGCGGTCTTCAGCCCTGGGCCCTTGCGCGGATGAGGACCGGGTACCCCCGGCCCAATGGCGTCGGAGGCACCCGGTCAGACCTTGCAAGTTGGCAATTTCGCACGCGCTACGACGCGCGGCGAGTGCGGCGGCGCCTCCACGCCGCTAAGCCGAGCCCTGCGGCACCCAGAACAGAGAGCACGATCGAGCTGGGCTCCGGCACGATCTGCGTCACGTTGATGGCGTCGAACGCGATCGGCGCGTTGTACCACGGCTGGAACTCAATGTAGATGTACGGCGCGCCGGAGCCGCTGCCGTTCAGCCAGACCACGTCGCCGTCCCCCGTCGAGGTATCACTCTGCGGGCCGGGACCAGCCAGCGTCCATCCGCCTGGGTTATAGCCTTGGTTCGGGCCAAGCCACTGCTTGTTCGTGCCGAACTGGCCGGCCCAGGGAATCGCCTGGGCGAAGTTCGGCGTCCCATCGGCGGCCACGTTGAAGATGTGCCACTGGGCGATGCTGCCTGGATTCCCGAATGTCGGGTTGGCCGGCGAAGAAAAACTGATGTGGTACAGGTTATTGCCGGCCGGCACGCCCGAAAGCTGATAGCGCACTAGGGCCGAGGCGTTGCCGCTGTTCCCCCAATCCAAGATGTACTGGTAACTGCCACCATATGCGGTAGCGTCGATGGCGGTTTGCAGTTGCCCATTCCAACTGCTGAACACTGCGTCGACGTCGTCGACTGTTTGACTGAATTGTCCGAATGCTTGTGAGGTTGCCGCGACCAGCAAACAGACGATGCTTGCCACAATGCTTCGATTCATTAGACCCTCCAAAGTTGCAGGAAAGACTGAGCGTGCACCAAACGCCACTCCGTGCAGCACCAGCACACGGAGGTCCGCCTTACCCCCCTCACAGTTGTGAAACGCGATCGTAACAACGCGGAAACGCCAAATCCAGAAAAATCCATAAATTAAAATTACGAAAGCTATTGCATATACCCGCTTGAAAGGTTCGCCAATCCCAGAAAAAGGGAGTCCAGCCGCGCGGGAAGGGCCGCCGCAACCATTCGCGCGATTTGGGGAGCGAGAGGGCTGTCAGCGCGGCACGGATCGTCTGCCAAAGGCGCGGATCAGCCGCTGAAGGCGCCGGTCCGCCAAGAGTGGACCAGACGGCCGCTATTTGCCGCTATTTGTTTCCCTGCGACTTGGCGCGGCCTTTAGTGAACTCGCGATATTGCTCGGCGTAGTCGGGCGGGGGCTCGCTGCGGCGGCCGCCGCGGACCGTGGGGGACTGGCCCTCCTGCGTTTGCCCGCCCTTGAGCGCTGTGCCGCGCGGCCGCAATCCCAAGCTCTCCAGCTTCTCGTCGAGCTTCTGCCGTGCGTCGGGATCCGTGGCCTTGGCCTGCTGTTTGAATCGCTCCCACTGCCGGACAAAGTGCTCCATGTCCTCGCGGCTCCACTTCAGCTCGTCCAACAACTTCTGGTCGGGCTTGTCCTTCGCCAACTGGTCCTTGAGATACTCGATCGCCAGGTCCGTCGCCTTGCGCGTGTACTCCAGGTTCGCCTCGTCCTCGACGTGCTCCTTCTCGGGCGGCTTGGCCGCATCCGGGAACTCGTCGTGTTCGCTCGGCAGGCCTCCCCCGCCGGTCGGAGCGCCCGGGCGGTTGCCGGCCGGGTCGCCGCGGCCGCGGCCCGACGACTTGCTTGAGGTATCTATGTCGTCCGGCTTCTCGCTGGGCGACTGGCCGCCATCCTGTTTTTCGCCGGCGCCCCCGGACTTCTGCGGCTGCTCTTTATCGGTCGGGGACTTTGACGGGCCTTGCTGGCGATCGCCGGGCGCTTCGCGATTGCCGGCGCCTTGCTCGTCGGCCGCGCCGCCGCTTTCGCCGCGGCCGCGCTGTTGATTGCCGGCACGATCGGTCGATTCTCCTTTTCCCTGCTGCTCGGCCTTGCCGCTCCCCTCATCCGCCGCGGTGTTCTGGCCCGCTGAGCCCGTGCCGGGGCTGTTGGACCGCTGCCCGCCACCCTTGCCGCCGCCGCCCGATCGATCGCCCGACTCACCCTTGCTGTCGGATTGATGTTTGCTCTGGGAGGGCGATTCGGGCTGATCGTCGTCGGGGTTGCCCTTCTCGCCCGGCGCGCTTTGCTTCTTCTCGCGCGGCGCGTTGTCCTCTTGCGGCGCGGGGGAGCCGTTCTTGTTGCCGCCCGATTTGCCGGCGCCAGGATCGCCCTGGTTCGGCGACTGGTCGTTTCCGCCTTTGGGCGGCATCGGGGCGTCGTCGGCCTGCTCGGGCTTCTGGCGATCCTCGGCGCCGCGTCCTTTGCCGCCTTCTCCCTTGCGGTCCTGTGGCTTGCCGCGGCCGGGCTCGTTGGGTTGGGGCTCCTGGTCGGATGGTTGCTTGTCGGTCGTCTTCGCCTGGTCACCCGCGCCCTTTTGCCCCTTGTCAGACGGCGCCGGCTTCTGGCGCTGCTCTTTGTCGCGCGGGGCGCCGCCGGTCGATTCCTGCGCGTCCGCGCCGGGCTTGCCCGACCTTTCCTTGTTCGAAGCCGCGCCGCTCTTGCTGCCGCGATTCTCTTGGTTGGCTGCGCCCTCTTGATCTTCGCCAGGTTTGTCGCCCGATGGCTTCTCGCCGGTCTTCTTGTCGCCTGACGGCTTTTCGTCCGAGGGCTGTTGATCGCCCTGCGGCTGAGCGGTTTGTGAGCCATCCCGCTTTTGCCCGGAGGGCTGTTTGCCGGGCTGCTTTTGGCTCGGGTCACCGGTCTTTTCGCCTTGGGCTTCTTCGCCCTGCCCCTTGTCGCCTTGGCCTTTCTCTCCCTGTGCTTTCCCGTCCTTACCCTTATCACTCTTCTGGGGTTCGCCCTGCTTCTGATCGGCAGGAGACTTGTCGGGTTTTTCCTGCGCCTGGTTGTCGCTGGCGTTCTTGTCGTCCGGCTGGCGCTCGTCGCCGCGATTTTCCTTGCCGGGCTTTTTCACGCCGGGGCGCTGGTCCTGGTTCTCGCGAGCACCGTTCTCCTTCTCTTTCGCGCCCGACTGATTCTTCTCCGGCCGCTGTTCTCCTTGCCGACCCCTATCGCCGGCGGCGTCCGACTTGTTGGGTTGTTGTGCGTCTCGCTTCTCGTCGGACGATTTCTGGCCACCGTCCGCCCGGTCTTGCTTGTCGCCGGACGAGCTGTCGCGGTCCTGGCCGCCGCGGCCTTGCGCATCTTTTTTTTGCGAATCGCTGCGCTTCTCGCCGTGGCCCTGTTTTTCGTTGCCGCCGCGTTTTTCGGCGTCGTCGCGGTTCTCTTGCCCGGCTCGATTGTTGCCGGCGTCGGAATCCTTATCGCCGCTCTTGGCCTGCGACTTCTCGTCGGAATCGGCCCGATCCTGTTTCTTCTCGCCGTCGGCCGATTCCTTCTGCTGGTCATTCGACGGTTCGTCTTGCGTCTGATCGTTTTGACGCTTGTCCCCCTGGTTCGGCTGTCGCTCTTGCCGCGATTGTTTTTCCTGCGACTGCTCGTTCTCGCCCTGGTCGCCTTGTTCCTGCTCGCGATGCTTGATGATCTTGTCGAAGGCCTTGCCCGGATCGGCGTCGGGGTCGACGCGCTTTTGCTCCTCTGGCTCGCTCTGGCGGTCTTGCGGCGAATCGCTTTGCGTCGATTCGCTGTCGCGCTCGCCGGATTTCTGGTCGCCGCGCCGGCCGGAGCGGCCGGGTCGCCCCTGTTCGCCCTGGTCGTTCGACTTTTCATCGCCCGGCTTCGCGTCGTCTTGCGGTTCCTGGCGGTCGTTCTTGTCGTTCCCTTGCGGCTGCTTCTGGTCGCGATTCTTCGCATCGCCGCGCTGCTGTTGCGTCTTGTCGCCGCCCTGTTGCTGGTCCGCGTCCTGCGGCCGGTCGTCCTTGTTGCCCTTCTGGTCGTCTTTGCGATCGCCTTTCTGGTGCCCGCGCGGATCGCCGCGTCGATTCGGGTCGTTCTGCTTATCGCCCTGGTTGTTCTTCGCGTCCGGCTGCTGCTGCTGATCGTTGGTTTTCGAGGTGATTCGCAGCCTGTACTTCGGCGTGCTGGCGTGGTTCGGTTCCGGCTGCCGGTCGTCGACCGCTTCGGCCCAATACTGGATCTGGTCCCCTTCGGCCAGCTTCAGCGACTTGGTGTCGAACAAAAACGATCCCGCGTATTCGCCCGACTGCGGCGCGGCCAAGAGCGCGCGATCCAAGAGCGGCAGCCCGTTCCGCTGCGCGACGAGCTTCACGCCGCCAAGCTTGAAGTCCGCGTCCGAGGCCGCCAGCCCCATCTTCACCACGTCGCCCGGCTTCACCGGCAGCTCGCTGCCTTCCGGCACGTCGGGCTCGGTGAAGCGAATCTGTGGCGGACGGTCGGGCGTGACCTCGATCTTGTAGCGGACGGGCTTGGGGTTCTCCTCGCCATCGCCGTTGATGAACCGCAACTGGTAGCTGGCGTGCTCCGGCTCGTCGGTCCCCTTCTTAAGCGTGAGGGGAAACGTCACCTTGGCCTCGCGGCCCTCGACCAGCATCGGGATGTCGCGACGGCCGTCGCAATCGAAATCCAGATACGCGGCGCGGATCTCATTGTTGGCCGTGGCGTAGACGGTGATGCGCGTCCCTTCGATCGCTGAGAGGTCTCCCTGTCGCTCGATCGTGCGGGGCGACATCTCCGTGTACGCGGGGAATTCATATGTGACGCGGTCGACCACGATCGACGGCGTGGTCAAGACCCTAATGTGGTAGCGCTCGCTGACGGCGTCACCGGCCGCCAGGTGGTACGTGATGTCCTGCTGGAGACCGCCGGCGTGCGGCGGCAGCTCGACCGCGTAGCGGTAGTCGCCCGGTGGAACGAGCATCGCCACCGCCCGATCGACCATCTGTCCGTCGGCCGTCGAGTAGTACAGCGCGACCGGCTCGTCGGGGCCCGCGCCGGTCACCTCGGCGGTGATGGAGACGAATTGATCGTGGAAGACCTGAGCGTCGCCCGGCTGCACGTTGGCGATCAGCACGCGCGTCGGAGGCGCGATGTTGGCCCACGGCGCGATCACGCGGCGAAACGATTGAAACGGGTCCTTGCGCGAAGCGGCCTTGTAGACGGCGCAGACAGCGACGACGGCCAACAGCACCCAGCCCAGCTTCACCAGCTTCGAGCGATCGATCGTCTGTTCGACGGTGACCTGCGAAAGGCCGGTGGCGGCCTGTTGCTCGAGGGCTTCAAAGACGTTGGGCGGGATTGTCTCTGGCTGGCTGCGCAGCAAAAGAAAATTCACCAGGCTGTTTTTCAACGACGGCCGGCTCCGCTCGATTGTCTGCGCCGCGTAGACCGGGTTGATCCGCCAGATCAAAAGAGGCGCCAGCACAAGCGCGGCCCACGCGATTCCGGCGGCCAGAAGGACAACCAGGGCCACCGTCCGCCCCGTAAAGCCGAGTCCGCCCGCAATGATCCAGTGGTCCACCAGCGCCGCGGCCAAGAGGTACAAGAGCGCGCCGATCACCATGACCAATACGGCGCTAGCCACATCGACCGCGCGGACGTGCCGCCGCGTCTTGCGAAGCTGGCCGTCGATGTAGCGGCCGTAGCGGGCCACGAGATCGTCCGTCCGCTTTGCGGCGGGCGATTGCCTCGCTTCCGGTGTTCCCGACGCGGTTGCCATCCACCGCTCCTGCAATTTGTCCGTGGCGGCCAGGGGCGAGCCGGCCCCTCCCCCCACTATCGTAACATTATAGACGCCGCCGGGGAGGAAATGATTCCGCCATCTGGTCTGTAGGAGGCGACTCCCGTCACCGACCAGGGCAGAGTCCCCTGGGGCACGCCGCGTTTTTTCCCAGTCACCAGAGTCGGCGACGGGAGTCGCCTCCTGCAGAAAGCCACGCCGCAGCATCAATTTGCCGCGCGGTTGCGCCGGGGATAAGCTGAAGCAGGCTGCCGCCTTCGCGCCCGACGCTCTTCTCAACAGGACCCTCCGCCCATGCCCGCCACCGCCACGGTCGACGTCGTTTGCCTGCACCCGGACGACAATATCTGCGTCGCCGCCCGCGATCTGGAACAAGGGGCGGCCATCTCGGCCGGCTACAAGTCGGTCACCCTCACTGGCCGCGTGCGGCTCGGGCACAAGATCGCCGTCACGCCGATCGCCAAAGGGGAGCGCGTCATCCGCTATGGCCAGACGATCGGATTCGCCACCGAGGCGATCGAGCCGGGCGATTGGGTCCACACCCACAACCTGGCGGCCGGCGAATTCCAGCGTGACTATCGTTACGCGACCGAGATCCCGCCCGATCCCGAGCCGATCCTGGGGCGGACCTTTCAGGGGTATCGCCGGGCCGACGGCCGAGTCGGCACGCGCAACTATCTGGCCGTGCTTTCGACGGTGAATTGCTCTGCTTCGGTCAGCAAGCACATCGCCGAGCGGTTCGACCGCGAGCTGTTGGCCCGTTACCCGAACGTCGACGGCATCCTGCCGATCACGCACAAGGGAGGCTGCGGCCTGCAATTCGGCGGCGAGGATCACCAGCAGCTCAATCGCGTGCTGGCCGGCTTTGCGCGGCATCCGAATATCGGCGGCTATCTGCTCGTGGGGTTGGGCTGCGAGACGGGCGCGGTCTCGTACCTGGTCGAGCAAGGCGGCCTCGTGCAGTTGGGCGCCCCGGCCCGCAAGCTGCCGCCGATCTTGAATCTGCAGGATTGCGGCGGCACCGCTAAGACACTTGAAGCGGCGATCAAGCAAGTGGCCGCCATGCTGCCGGCGGTAAACGACGTCGAGCGCGAGCCGATCCCCGCCGCCGAGATTCTGCTGGGGCTCAACTGCGGCGGCTCGGACGGCAACTCCGGCGTAACGGCCAATCCGGCGCTTGGCGTGGCCAGCGACATGCTCGTCGCTGCCGGCGGCACCACGATCCTCACCGAGACGCCCGAAATCTACGGCGCCGAGCACCTCCTCACCCGCCGCGCCCGCACCCGCGCCATCGGCGAGAAGCTAATCGAGCGCATCCATTGGTGGGAGCGCTACACGGGCGCCTTCGGCGTGAAGATGGACAACAACCCTTCGCCAGGGAACAAGGACGGTGGGCTGACGACGATTTACGAGAAGTCGCTGGGCGCCGCGGCCAAGGGGGGCTCGACCGCACTGAACGGCGTGTTCCTCTACGGCGAGCCGATCGCAGCCCGCGGCTTTGTCTTCATGGACTCGCCCGGCTTCGACCCGGCAAGCGTGACGGGCCTCGTGGCCAGCGGCGCGAACGTCATCTGCTTCACCACCGGCCGCGGAAGCTGCTACGGCTGCAAGCCGACCCCGTCGATCAAGATCGCCAGCAACACGCCGATGTACGAGCGGATGGTCGACGACATGGACATCGACGCCGGCCGCATCCTGAGCGGCACGCCGGTCGAGGAAGTGGGCCGCGAGATATTCGAGTTCGTGCTGGCCGTGGCCAGCGGCCGCAAAACCAAGAGCGAGATCCACGGCATCGGCGAGGAAGAGATCGTGCCGTGGAGCATCGGCCCGACGCTGTGAGGAGTCATCACGGAGCAACGGAGGCACGGAGACGACGAATAGAGAAGAAGCAGAGATGGGCGCGGAGGCCGCGGATTGACGCGGATAGAGCGGTTTCCCTGGCGTCATCGGCCGTGGTAGAATACCAACGAGGATCGGACTATGGCCAACTTGAAGTTAGACGATAAGACCGCGGAATTCCTGCTCGCCGGAGCGCGGGCACAGGGACTCTCTGTGGACGAATTCATCCAACTTCTTCTTCGGCAACAGCAGTGTGGCGGCGTACGATCGCCCACACTCTCGGCGGAAGACTTTGATCGGCTGCTGGACAGCGAGGTGACCGACACGCCTGGGCTTCCCGTGGACTTCTCCCGAGCTGATATCTACGCCGATCACGACTGATGGCTTATCTGCTCGACACAGGCGTCCTTCTTCGCCTCTTCGATCGCAGCGACCCTCACCATGCGGCGGTCCGTGTAGCGGTCCGGAGCCTCGTCCGGCGGGGTGAACGACTCGTGGCGGCTTCCCAGAACATTGCGGAGTTCTGGAATGTTTCGACGCGACCGACTTCCGCCAGGGGAGGGTACGGACACCGGGTCGAACGCGTTTAAAGGCGCGTCACGACAATCGAACGATTTTGCGAAGTTGTGACTGAAAACGATGCATCTTACGCAGAATGGAAAAAACTGGTCGCAGACCATGGCATCGTGGGAGTAGCGGTCCACGACGCTCGACTTGCCGCCGTAGTTATGATCCACGGCATTTTGCACATTCTGACTTTGAACCCCGCTGACTTCCAGCGATTCGGCGCCATTCGCGCCGTAGTCCCGTCCCAGATGCTGCAGAGTGACGAGGGCCGCAAACCTGGCTCAACGTAGATGACAGCATGCGATTCTCGCTGAGCGCCATCTTCGTCGCCATGACGGTCTGCACGATGGCCGTGGCCCTGATAGCGCGACTCGGGCCTGAGATGAGCTCGCTGCTGCTCTGCGTGGGCGCGCCTTTTGTTGGCCTGCTCGTCGCATGGCGGCTGGATCGGGACCACCACGAGGTCTGGGCGCTCGTGGCCTTCCTACTGGCCATCGCGACTGCATTTGTTGCGATCACTCTTGTATGGGCTTCAGCGTACGTGATGGCACGATGACCGTGGTTGCGCTTGCGGAGCAACAAGCGCCTTCGCGCGCATAATCCCGGTCGCCACCCCTTTGACCGTCCGCTGCGATTCTGTTAGCCTTGCCGGCTTAGTTGGCTTTTTGAGCAGGTAGGGTCCGCTTCGGCGGACCGTGCATTGCGCCGCCGTGAGGGAAGGTCCGCTGAAGCGGACCCTACGAAGCGGACGCCACCGATCGGAGATCACAGGACCAAGCATCCATGGCGCACGACGTGACGTTGATCACCGGCGATGGCACGGGGCCCGAGCTGGCCGCCGCCGCCCGGCAGTGCATCGACGCGACCGGGGTCAAAATCAACTGGGACGTGCAGGAAGCCGGCATCGACGTCATGGAGCGGACCGGCACGCCGCTCCCCGACGCCGTGATGGAAAGCGTTCGCCGTACCCGCTGCGCGCTCAAGGCCCCCATCACCACGCCCGTCGGCACCGGCTTTCGCAGCATCAACGTCTACTTGCGGCAGGCGCTTGGGCTCTTTGCCTGCATCCGCCCGTGCAAGCAGTACCGCGGCGTGCGCAGCTTCTTCAGCGAGGTGCCGGTCGACCTGGTGATCGTCCGCGAGAACACCGAGAGCCTGTACGCGGGCATCGAGTTCGAGCGCGGCAAGCCCGAAACGGCCGACCTGATCCGTTGGATCAACGACCACTCCGAGCGAAAGGTTAAAACGGGCCTGGACGAGACCGGCATCACGATCAAGTCGATCAGCGTCTCGGCCACTGAGCGGATCGTCCGCTGCGCCTTCGACTACGCCCGCAAGAACAGCCGCCAGCGCGTCACCTGCGTACACAAGGCCAACATCCTGAAGTTCACCGACGGGCTGTTCTTGGAGAGGTCACGCCGCGTGGCCGAGCAGTATCCGGACATCGAGTTCGAGGACCGCATCGTCGACAACATGTGCATGCAATTGGTGCAAAAACCCGAGCTGTACGACGTGCTCGTGCTGCCGAACCTGTACGGCGACGTGGTGAGCGACCTGGCCGCGGGGCTGGTGGGCGGGCTGGGCGTGGCGCCGGGCGCGAATATCGGGCCCGAAGGGGCCGTCTTCGAGGCCACGCACGGCAGCGCCCCCAAGTACAAAGGACAGAACAAAGTCAACCCGACGGCCCTCATCCTTTCCGGCATGCTGATGCTGCGGCACCTCAAGGAGATCGACGCGGCCGACCGGCTGGAGGCGGCCGTAGGGGACGTGATCGCCGAAGGCAAGTACGTCACGTACGACCTTAAGCCCGGTCGTGACGACCCGACCGCGGTGGGCACCAAGGAAATGGCCGCGGCCATCTGCCAAAAGCTGGCCGAGTGAGGAGCGTCACGCATCGCGCCCGCGAGGCCTTGCTAAATTACTGTTCTTCTGTGCATTATCACCCGGTATGCTGACGTATCCAATGCGTACCGGCCAGGGAGCGAGTGTCCGATGGCTGTCGTCACCTCCAACGGAGTGACCGCGGTGACCGGCGTTCTGCCCCAGCGGCCAAAAGGCCCTTTCGGGCGCCCGCCGTCGAGGCGATCTGTACGCATCGGCGACAGGTATTCGGTGGATGGCGTGACATTGTTCTTCGATAGCGCGGAGAACCTGTACTCGCAATGGCCCACACCCACGTGCATCATCTCCGATGGACCGTATGGCGTGAATGGGTTTCCGGGCGACGAGCAAAAGGCGGGGACCCTCGTGGACTGGTACGCCCCGCACATTCAATCGTGGTCTCGGCTCGCTACGCCCCGGACGACCCTTTGGTTCTGGAGCACTGAATTGGGTTGGGCAACAGTCCACCCCGTTCTAGCGGCGAACGGCTGGGAGTATCGGAATTGCCACGTCTGGGACAAGGGGCTTAGTCACGTCGCGGGAAACGCGAACACGAAGACGTTGCGGAAATTCCCCGTAGTGACGGAAGTCTGTGTGCAGTACGTGCGGGCGGCAGATTTCTTCGTCGATAGCAAACGTGCCACTATGCAGGAGTGGCTCCGACATGAGTGGAAGCGAACCGGCTTGCCACTCCGATGCGCTAATGAAGCGTGTGGAGTGCTTAATGCTGCGACGCGCAAATACCTGACCGCGGATCATCTTTGGTACTTTCCACCCGTTGAGGCGTTCGTTTGTCTATCGGAATACGCGAACAAGCATGGCCGTCGCGACGGGAGACCGTATTTCAGCCTTGATGGGAAGGACCCCATCGCGGCGGCGCGGTGGGAGCAGATGCGGGCGAAATTTCGTTGCGAGTTCGGCGTGACGAATGTGTGGAGGCTTCCCCAGTTGAATGGCGCCGAGCGGATCAGGGGCGAGCGATCCGGCATGAAGTACAAGTTTCGCTGCCTGCACGGCAGCCAGAAGCCACTTGAGCTTGTCGACCTGTGCATTCGCGCCTGCACGGATGAGCGTGACGTGGTTTGGGAGCCTTTTGGCGGGCTATGCCCCGGCGCGATAGCTTCGCTCCATCGTCGGCGCGGATATGTCGCGGCCGAGATCATTCCGGAATTCTTCACCGCTGCGGTGGAGAGGTTGGCGATCTATGGCCAAACCGACGAAGGACCGTCCACAGCCGACCCCCTCCCGTCAGAGTCGAGCCGACTTCTTGGGAGCACTTCGCCCTTTGGAGACGTGTCCAGGAGGCGATCCGCGCGCTGCCAAGTCATTTCCGCACCCACACTAACATTGAGGGTGTTCTAGCGACGGACATATTCACTCTGAATGCTGTACTCGGAGCGATGATTGAAGAGCAGGTTGTTGCAACCGCGATTCGAGATTCAGGATTGCTAAGTCCGTCGGAATTTCGGGCCATCGCCAGCGGCGAGCGCCGCGACGTGCGGGCCAGGCTCGCACGTCTCTTCTTGGGCGCCGTCGAGATTCCCTACACGCTTCTCGTCCGCTGGCGCAACTACGGATACGATCGCGGCCACGTCACCGTGCACCGCGCCGGCGTCCCCGTCGTCAGCGTGGGGAACCTGACCTTGGGCGGGACGGGCAAGACGCCGCTTGTCGCCTGGATCGCCCGCTGGTTTGGCGAGCGGGGCCTGCGCGTCGTGCTCATCAGCCGGGGTTACGGCGCCAAGGAAGGCGCGCCGAACGACGAGGCGATGGAGCTCGCCCGCAAGCTGCCTGACGTCCCCCACCTGCAGAATGCCGACCGCGTGGCGGCGGCCCGCACGGCGGTCGAAGCGTTCCAATGCCAGGTGATCGTGCTCGACGACGCGTTTCAGCATCGTCGCATGGGGCGCGACCTGGACATCGTGCTCATCGATGCCCTGGCCCCGTTCGGATTCGGTCGCGTGTTTCCGCGTGGGATGCTCCGCGAGCCCGTCTCTGGGCTGCGCCGCGCGGACATTGTCGCGCTGTCGCGCGCCGACATGGTCCCGGACGACGAAAAGCGGCTCATCCACGCGCTCGTCGAGCGCCACAATCCGCGCGTCGTATGGATCGAAATGCGGCATGCTCCTTGCCAGCTCTTGTCGTCGTCCGGCGCGAGCGAACCGATCTCGTCGCTCGTGGGCCGGCGGATGGCGGCGTTTTGCGGCATCGGCAATCCGGCCGGCTTCCGCCACACGCTTTCCGAGTGCGGTTACGACGTCGCCGGGTTCCACGAGTTCGCCGACCATCACGCGTTTGCTCGCGACGACGTGGAGTGGCTCGGGCGTTGGGCGCGCGAGCTTGGCGCTGCGGCGCTCGTGTGTACGCACAAGGACCTCGTCAAGCTGGGCGTCGACCAGATCGCGGGGCTGCCGCTATGGGCCGTGGAGATCGAACTGGCGATCGAGTTGGGTCAGGCCGCACTTGAAGCGAAGCTAGAGGCGCTCTTGGCCGCTGACTGACGCGCTGCTAGCACGTGGTTGTCTCCCTACGGCCAAGCGTTGCGGCGGCCGATTCGTGGCCTCTCTTGCAGGGCCGTTCACAGATTCAAGCTGGACGGCACCGGCGGGAAAGTGGGACAAGCACCGAGACGCAGCGTTGGTATGAAAGGGCTTGCGCTGTTTGTGCTCGGAGCCAGTCCCATTTTCCCGCCTCGCCATTTTGAAAAACAGAATGGCCCTGGCCTCTCTTGCACCGCTCTTGTCGCCACAATAGCCGGCGGTTATGTTGTCCCCCCTCAAGGCGGAGACCCTTCGGCACCTCTGCGTCGAGCCAACGATCACCCACGGACGGGTTCTGGTCAGTTGAATATCGGCATCTTTCTACCCAACTGGGTCGGCGACACCGTGATGGCGACGCCGACGTTGCGCGCGCTGCGGCGTCACTATGGCCCCCACGCGCGCCTCGTGGGGATCATGCGGCCCAACCTGGCGGAGGTGCTGGCGGGCACGCCTTGGCTTGACGACACGATCTTCTATTATCCACACGGCAAGGACCGCGCGCATCGCGGCTGGCAATTCTACCGCCGGCTGCGCGCCGAGCGATTCGACGTCGTCGTGCTTTTGCCCAACTCAATGCGCAGCGGGCTTTGGGGTTGGGTCAGTGGGGCCCGCGAGCGCGTCGGTTACGTGCGCGAGCCGCGGTCGTTTCTCTTGACGCGCCGGCTGTACCCGGCACGGCGCGGCCGCAAGATTCTCGCGACTTCGACGTTGGACAACTACCTGGAGCTGGCCTACGCGCTAGGTTGCCCGCGCGAGAGCCCCCGGATCGAGCTGGCGACGCTGCCGGCCGATCGCGAGACGGCCGACTACGCCTGGCGCACGCTGGGCATCAGCCCTGGCGGCCCGCTGGTTGTACTCAACTCAAGCGGGGCGTTCGGCGCATCGAAGCTGTGGCCCACGGAGTATTTCGGCGAGCTCGCTCGCAGGGTCGTCACCGAGCAAGGACACGCGGTGCTGGTGCTCTGCGGTCCGGACGAGCGCGCCGTGGCGCGTCGCATCGTGCAATTCGCCGATCATGAATCCGTGGTAAGCCTGGCCGACGCGCGGCTGGGAGAGGGGTTCCCGCTGCCGATAGGCCTGAGCAAGGAATGTGTCCGCCGCGCCACGCTTTTGGTGACGACCGATAGCGGCCCACGGCACTTCGCCGCCGCTTTCGACGTGCCGGTTGTCACGTTGTTCGGACCGATTCCCAGCTCGCTCTCCGAGACGCACTACCCGAAAGCGGTGCATTTGCATCGCGACCTGCCCTGCGCCCCGTGCATGAAGCCGCGCTGCCCGCTTGGGCATCACCGCTGCATGCGAGACTTAAGCGTCGACGAAGTGTACCGCGCCGTGTGCGCGCAGTTGCAGCCCGCCCATGTACGGGCCGCCTAACCGCGAGATCCCATGCCTGCCGCGACCGTCACGGACGACTCCCGCAACGGTCGATTGTCGATGCGCCGCGTTCCGCGCGCGGACGGTCAGCAGGCGACAGGGTGGATGTGGGTCGACGACGCGCATCGGGCGACGCTCGCGCGCGCCGGCCTGGACGGCTTTTCAGCCATGCTGCGCACGACAAACGGACGGCTCTTGCGCGCGCTATCGGACCGCGAGAACTGGCGGCTCGATCTGGCAGGCCCGAACGGCGCGCCGCAAGGCGCTTATCTGAAAAAACATCACGTCCGCCGCTTCGGCTACTGGCTCCGCGCCAAGCTGGGGCTCGGCGCGCCGGATTCACCCGGCCGCACCGAGGCCGAGAATATCGGCTGGCTGTCGCGGGTCGGCATTCCCTGCCTGAAGCTGATGGCGTTCGGCGAGCGGTTACACGAAGACGGGCTGCTCGAGTCGTTCGTACTCACTGAAGAGTTGGCCGGCTACACGCAGTTGGACGACTTCCTGCGGCAACGCTTCGCCGAGCTCAACACACCGGCGCGTACCGGCTGCCGCGCAGCGGGTTTCGATCGTCTGACAACTCGCGTGGCCGACGTGGCCGGTCGCTTCCATCGACTGGGCTACAATCATCGCGACTTGTATTGCTGCCATTTTTTTATCCGCGAGCGCGCCGGGGGCGACTTCGAAGTGCGGTTGATCGACCTGCAGCGCGTCCAGCACCGGCTGCGGCGGCGGCGTCGCTGGATTGTGAAGGACCTCGCGCAGCTCGCCTACTCGGCCCCGCGCCAGTGCGTGAGCCGCGCGCGGCGGCTGGCGTTCATGAAGGCGTACCTGGGCGTCTCGAAGTTGTCCCCCGCCGACAAGCGGCTCATCCGCGGCGTGTTGCGCAAAGTGTGGTGGATGGAATTCAAGCAAGGACCCTACGCATGAGAGTCGGTATCGTCATCCGTCGATTTGATCCGGCCCGCGGCGGCGCGGAGCGATGGACTTGCCAATTGGCCGAGCATGCGGCCGTGGCCGGGCATGAAGTGCACGTCGTGGCGCAGACGCTCGGCGCCGGCCTCCGCCGTATGCCCATCGTCCTGCACGTCGCGCCGCGGTCGCGATCGCCGCTGGCCTTCGCCGCGGCGGCCGAAGAGTCGCTCCGCCCGCTCGATCTCGATGTGGTACACGACATGGGCTGTGGCTGGCACTTCGACATACTGCAGCCGCATTTTGGCGCCTGGCGCGCTCAGCTCGAGCGGAAGCTGGCCGGCAGCTCGCCGGCTGCGCGGTGGCTCAAACGAAGCCTTTCTCACGTGCTACCGCGCTACCGCCGGTTGGACCGGCTTGTGTGGCGGCAATACGCGGACACGCGCCGGCTAGTCGTCGCCGTCTCGAAGCTGGTCGCCCGCGACTTGGAGCGAACGCACGGCTGGCCGATGGAGCGTACACGGGTCCTTTACAATGGCGTCGACACGACGCAGTTCGCCCCGGCGAACCGGGAGGTCCATCGGGATGCGGTGCGGCAGCGATTGCGCGTTCGCGGCGACGAGCTGTTGGTGCTGTTCGTCGCGCACAACTTCGCGCTGAAGGGTCTGCCGACCTTGTTGCGCGCCATCGCCGAGCAGCGGCGGAAGCGCGAACCCGTGCGGCTGCTGGTATTGGGTAGCGGTTCGGCCCGCGCGTACGCCCGCATGGCGCGTCAGTGCGGCGCCGCGGACGCCGTGCACTTTCTGGGGCCGGTGGAAGACACGGCCCCTTTCTACGCGGCGGCCGACGCGTTCGCGCTCCCCACGTGGTACGACTCGTGCAGCCTGGTGGTGCTCGAGGCGCTGGCGAGCGGCTTGCCGGTGGTCACCAGCCGCGACAACGGGGCCGGCGAACTCGTAACCCACGGCGTGGATGGGTACCTAATGGACGATCCGGGGGATTGGCGGCAACTGAGCGGCCTTATCGACGAGATTTGGGACCCATTGACGCGGGGCCGCGTCGGCATGGCCGCGCGGCGACTGGCCGAGCAACACACGCTCACCGACAACTGCCGACGGGTGATGGCCGTGTGGGAGCAAGCGGCGGGCCGCCTGCGCCGCGCCGCGTAGCCGCAAGTCGGGCAAATCGGCGACAGCGAATGCGCCATTGCCTACCGCACCGACACCGTGTTCACCACTTCCACCTCGCGGCCGGCTACGGCCTTCACCACTTCCTGCGCCATCTGCTTGTGGTAGAAACTCGAGACGCTGCCGCGCAGCAAGAGCGCGTCGTCGGTCTCCTCCACCGTCAGGTCGCGCAGGTCGAAGATCGGGCTGTCGGCCAGGGCCGACTGCGCAAGTGGCCGAACGTCGCTGAGTGCTCGCTGCGTCGTGGCCAAGGCTCCCTCCCACGTAAGTACATTCCATCGAACGCTGGCTCGGACGCGCCCTCGAGTGTCGTCACACTCGCATGAGTCCACAAAGAAGGTCGCTCAAGCGCGCGTAACACGTCCGGCGAAAGCCAATTGCAGGCAAACGCGTTGGAGACCGCGAGCGGTCTTTCCGCCCAGCGTGCGTGGCTTTCGCATCGGTCACTCTAGGGCTACGGCTCGCGTTCTGTCAACACCCGGCACTTCTCGGTGCTGGCGATGACGACATCACCACCCGCGCGGCGAGCGTCCCGCGGCGCGGCATGCGTAACAATTTCGACATGCCGATAGCACTGCTCGCAGGGGGCCGCGTACAGTAACACTAGCAATGGTCCCGCCATGCAGGCATAATCAACGCCAGAATTGGTTGCGGGACGAGTTCCTCGTGAGTCGGGTCCCCCGGCGGGCGGGGTAGCAGCTTCAGGCGGTCGCTCACGCTGGCCCGGCCCATGTTCATCTTCGAAATCCTGCTGAACCTGATCGACCGGTACCGCCGACCGGTCTGGGTGGTGACTGTTGTCGCCGCCGCCGCGTCGATCTACTACATCGCGCGACTGCAGATCCTCGACTCGCCCGAGCGGTGGATGCCCAAGTCCACGCAAAAGGCGTGGCAGGTTTTCGACAGCCATTTCGACGTGGGCGACACGATCGCCGTCGGCCTGCACTTCCGCCGCCCAGTCACCGAAGACGATCTCCCCCGCCTGTCGCGACTGCGCAAGCAGTTTGCCGCGGTGCCGGGCATCAAACAGGTCTACGACACTTCGCTCGTCGCCGAGCAGATCGAGGGCGTGCCGCTCTTGACACTTCTGGATCCGGCCCAAGGGGAGCGCTTCAGCCTCTATGCCGGCGCGCTGTGGGACCACCCGGCCCCCGGCGAGACGGAGCGCACGCTGGTCGCCGTCTGCGAGTTGGAGTTCTATCCCGGCAAGGAGAGCGACGACGAATTGAACGAACGGCGCCGCGGCGCGGTCAACGAAGTGCAGCGCATCGTGGCCGACGAGCGCACCAGCGGCGCGTGGGGCCCGGCGGTCGAATTCCACGTCGCCAGCGCCATCGTGATGATGATGGAGCTGGAGAAGCGAGCCCGCCAGGTCGCCTTCACGTTTCTGCCGGTGTCGATCGGCGTGGGGATGATCAGCCTGTATCTCAGTTTTCGCACCTTGCGAACGTTGCTCGTCGCCGTGCTGGGGAGCGGCCTGGCGATCCTGCTGACGCTCGGCTGGCTAAGCGCCGGCGGAGGAACGCTGGGGGTCGTGACCGTGGCTACGCCGGCGTTGATCTCGATCATCGCCGTCGCCTCGACCATGCACTTCGGCGAATATGCCGCCGAGTACGGCAGCACGGGCGAGGGACGCTATCGCCCGCAACTGATTAGCTGGGTGGCCGTTCCCTGTTTGGGAGCGGCGGCCACGACGGCCGTCGGCTTCCTGATGCTGGTGTTCAACGACCTGGCGCCGGTGCGCGATTTGGGGCTGCAACTCTTCGTTGGATCGCTGTTGGCGTTCTTCGGCGTGTTCCTGATGTCGCAGGTCATTCCCATTCGCAACGCGTCCGGCGGGGCGATGCTGACGCACGAGCGGTTCCGGCGGTACACGACCGCCGTCACCCGGGCGCCGGTCTTGACCACGCTTGGGTTGCTGGTCGTGACGGCCGTCTTGCTTTATTGCGCGTGGCCGCGGCCGGCCGACAGCCCCGTCGGCCTGTACGTGAACGCGGACCCGTTCTCGTTTTTCACGAAAGAGCAACCGATCGCCAAGGCTCTCGACCATTTCTCGAAGCGACAGTTCGGGGTGTATCAACTGGACGTGGTTCTTGTGCCCAAAGAATATGCTCCCCCGCCGCGCGCTGGCCGGCCGGTCGATCCCGTTTACGAAGCGAATCGGCAGTCTGCCCGGAGTTACAGCGACCTTGTCACGTCGCGGCGCGACCTGGGGGTGCTGCGCGTGGTGTCGACCGACGCCTTCCACCAGCGGCAGCAGGCGTTCCAACAGCAACTCGAGAAGGTCCGCCGGGAGGAAGGGCTGCGAGCGTACCTTGCCAAGCTGGGCCGCGTCACTTCGCAATCGGCCGTCTTTTCGACTACGTTCCAGAGTTGGAATCACGACAAACAGGAGCAAGGCGCCCTGCGGCTCACGTTTTTGGCCCACGACCAGGGGGCGCAGGGATTTCGCCCCGTCTTGAACTTTGCCCGCGACAACCTGCCGCACGACCGCTTCGACTGCTACATGTGTGGTTCGATCGCCCAAGTCGTGCAGCTTGGCGAGGGACTGACCGGCGGCATGCTGTGGGGATTGGGGTCGAGCATCGTGATCATCGCCGTCCTGTGTGGGCTCATGTTCCGCTCGGTAAAGTTCATGCTCTTGGCCCTGCCGCCGAATTTGTTCCCGGTGCTCGTGCTGTATGGGTTAATGGGGCTGTTCAAGATCCCGCTCAGCGCCGGCTCGGCCATGGTCGCCACGATCGCGCTGGGGATCGCCGTCAACGACACCATGCACTTCGTGCTTCACTACGAGCGGTTGACGCGCGAGCGCGGCCTGGGCACGAGGGCCGCCGTCGTGCAAACGATCACCGACCTCGGCCGTCCGATCGTGCTCACCTCTGTCATTCACATCGCCGGGTTTACAGTGTTCTTGCTGACCGATTTCCAGCCGCTATTCCATTTCGGTCTTCTATCGAGCGCGGCGATGACCGCCGCGATGATGGGCGACCTGTTCATGTTGCCCAACCTGCTGATGCTGTTCGACCGGCGGCCGGACACGGTCGTTACCGCCGTGCCCGAGGCGCATGTTCCCCACCCTCAGACGCTGCCCGTAACATAAGGGCATCGGCACCAAGTGATGGTGCCGGAACGAGCGCCGCTGGCTCCGCCAGTGCCGGACGCCTGCAAGGTGAGCCGATGACATTCGACCCGCACGCCTACGAGCTACCGCGCTTTCGCCCGCACCCACTGGTGCGCGGCGGACATGCGCAGACGTTGGCGGGCGTGTTCTTCCCTGGCCAGCTTGCCGCATACCGTGCGCGGACGCACCGCGTGCCGCTAGCGGACGGCGACCAGATCGTTGTGCATGACGATTGCCCCGACCGGTGGCAGCCGGCGGACCCCGTGGCTCTCTTGATGCACGGACTGGGCGGGTGCCACCAGAGCGTTTACATGCGGCGCGTGGCCGAGAAGCTGTCGCATCGCGGCGTGCGGGCCTTTCGCATGGATCTGCGCGGGTGCGGCGCCGGCGTCGAGCTCGCGCGGCTGCCGTACCACAGCGGACGGTCGGATGACGCCGCGGCCGTCCTGGGGTTTCTGGCCGCACTGTGCCCCGGCTCGCCGGTCGCGCTCGTGGGATTCTCGCTAGGCGGTAACATCGCGCTCAAGCTGGTGGGCGAGTGCGGCGCTGAACCGCCCGGTCACCTGCGGAGCGTCGTCACCGTCTGCCCGCCGGTCGACCTGGCCGCCAGCTCGCGTCGGATCGGCCAGGGCACGAGTCGCGTCTACGACCGGTACTTCGCCGAATTGTTGCGGCGGCAGCTTGAGAATCGCGAGCGACGAGCACCGCACGCGAAAACCGTGGGGTTCGATCGCCGGCCCCGGCGGCTGCGCGAGATCGACGATTGGTTCACCGCGCCGGTATGCGGGTTCGGCACGGCCGACAACTACTACCACCAGTGCAGCTCGGCACGGTTCGTCGCCGACATCCGCTTGCCGGCGCTGGTAGTGGCCGCGGCCGACGACCCACTGGTGCCCGTCGCGGCCCTACGCGCCGCGGCATGGTCCGCTTCGACCGTCCTGCACGTGACGGGCCACGGCGGCCACCTGGGGTTCATCGGCGCTCGCTCGGCCGACCCCGATCGCCGCTGGATGGATTGGCGCATCGTCGACTGGGTCATGGCGACCACATCAAGCACACGCGAAGCTCACCACGGAGGCACGGAGAAGTATGATAAAATGTCTAAATCAAATGTCTGTAACTCTTTAGCCGTGTGAAGTTGATCTTGGTGAAATTGGGCTGGTGTTTTATGACGATGGGCATTGATCAGTGGCATGGATGCCGAACGCATGTCTGTCGCTACGTTGCCGGATTTGGGACCGCGGCTGACCGCCG
>JACPPG010000062.1 GCA_016191115.1 Planctomycetia bacterium
TGGCAAGGACAGCGTCGAATTGATACGCTCGGCCATGGTGGCGTACTCCTGGGGAATTGGCTTTGTGACTAAACCAAATTCAAACCCAAGTACGCCGCCTTTTTCAACTCATCTCATCCACAACTTTCGGTTATAGCTCAGGGGTCATTCTGTTTTTCAAAATGGCGAGGCGGGAAAATGGGACTGGTTCCGAGCATAAACAGCGCAAGTCCTTTCAGACCAACGTTGCGTCTCGGTGCCTGTCCCACTTTCCCGCCGGTGCGCCGCCGGCAAGCTTGAATCTGTGAACGGCCCTGCCGTCGACGGTACCTGCTGCGACAGACGGCGATCCGTGACCTCGGCTCTTGTCGCAAACCCTGATTTAGCAGGTATTAATCGCTGTCCAAGCAACTGGACAAATTTGGTGGATTGGGAAGAAGAAAGGATACGACCAGAATGGAGCAACAGGGCGAAGCCTCCTCCGCCGATGCAAAACAGGCGAAGTTGCTTGATCGACAGGGGAGCTAGTCACGGATGGAAGGTGCAGAACCCAACGACCCGATCCACCACCTCGTGCTCGAGATCATGGGCCAGTTGGCCCACTGCGTCCCGGTCGCCGCCGAGGTGGCCAAGAGCGTTCTGGTGCGCGAAGGGGAATACTGCGGGCGGGCCTTCAAGTTCCGCGATATCCGCGCCGTCTGGTTCGCGGACGCCAACGAACTGAAGTTCTATCGCGATCGCGGTCCGTTGCTTCGCTGCGTACGGCTCGATGGGCGAACCGAACTCTGCCGCGCCGCGTGAGTTGGCCGCTGTAGGATCGCATCCGGTGTTCAAGGTCGTTGGGTGCCATGAGGCGCCCTGCCCACGCTCGTCGTGGGCAGGGCGATCCGTGTGTCCCGGGCATGGCCACGTCGGCGTACCTCCGTGGGCCATGGCACCCAGATGCTCGCGCCGCGCCGCTAGTCAATCTCTGCTTGGCGATCCCGCCCCCGCGACCTATAGTCCAGACGACGGCGCTCGCCGTGCGCGCCCCACATCGGTGGCAGATCGATCCGCATGTTCCCCTTATTCGAATCCACCGGCTGGTTTGCGACCACGATACTGGTCACCGACTGGCTGATTCGCGTCGGCCTGTCGATTCGCATCATCATGCGCAATCGACCGGTGGGCATCACGCTCGCCTGGCTGGCGATCGTGCTGATCTTTCCCTTCGGCGGGGCCGCCCTGTATCTGCTCTTTGGCGAGCTGCGGCTGGGCAGCCGGCGGGCCGACTGGGCGGCGCGAATCCACGGACCGTTCCAGCAGTGGCTCGCCGACCTGAGCCGGCGGACGGCCGTCGACTGGACGAAGCTCGGGAACAAGAGCCGCTCGCTCGCGCAGTTGTGCTCGGCCGCGGTCGGCATTCCGGCCATGCCCGACAACGAGCTCGAATTGCTGATGGACGCGCAATCGGCGCTGCGGGCCCTAGTGGCCGACATCGACGCGGCCCAGCGCACGTGTCATTTGGAGTTCTACATCTGGAACGAGGGCGGAACGGCCGACGACGTGGTCGCCGCGCTCGTGCGGGCGGCGGGCCGCGGCGTCACCTGCCGGGTGCTGGTCGACGCGGTCGGCAGTCATGATTTCCTCCGCGGCGCGTTGGCGACGCGGATGCGCGAAGGCGGCGTGCAATTGCACGCGGCCCTGCCGGTCGGGCTGACGCGGATGCTTTTCTACCGTCTCGACCTGCGGATGCACCGCAAGATTGCCGTGATCGACGGCGAGATCGCCTACACCGGCAGCATGAACCTGGTCGATCCGCGATATTTCAAGCAGAACGAAGGCGTCGGCGAATGGATCGACGCCATGGTCCGCATGCGCGGACCGGCCGTGGAAGCCCTGGCCGTGACGTTCCTGGAAGATTGGGAGCTGGAGACGTCCGAAGGCCTCGAGCGGCTGCGCGAGACGGGCGACGTGCACGCGGTCGGGGCAGCCGGCGCGGCCGTCGTACAGGTGGTTCCCTCGGGGCCGGTCGTGTCGAGCCAATCGATTCAGTCGATCCTGATCACGGCCATCTACGGCGCGCGCGACGAACTGATCCTGACCACGCCGTACTTCGTGCCCGATGAACTATTGCTGGCGGCGATCCTGTCGGCCGCCGGGCGCGGCGTGAACGTGACGATCGTGCTGCCGAAGCGGGTCGACTCGCGGCTCGTGCGGCTGGCGAGTCAAGCGCACAAGGGAGAGCTGCTGGCGGCCGGCGTGCGGATCGTGCTCTTTGGCGGCGGGCTTCTGCACACCAAGTCCATTACCGTCGACGGCAAGTTGAGTTTGGTCGGATCGATGAACCTCGACCCGCGCAGCCTGCAATTGAATTTCGAGATCACGCTGGCCGTGTACGACGAGGCATTCACGCAACGCTTGCGGGCATTGCAAACGGCGTATATCAACCGCTCGACGCCGATGGACCTCGCGCGCTGGCAATCGCGCTCGGCGCTCGTGCGATTCACGGACCAGGCCGCGCGGCTGTTGAGCCCGCTTTTGTGACGCCGTTCGCCGCCGGGCAACCTCTCGCAAAGCTACCGCCTCACGCTCGTAGCGAGCCGTCGATCAGCTCGCCGACGATGCGCGCCTTCGTTACGGACGCGTCGGTCAGCGTCTCGGGCCGGCCGTGGTGCAGATAGGTCAACTGCCGGTGGTCGAAGCCGAGCTGGTGCAGGATCGTGGCGTGCAGATCGGGCACGCTGACGCGTCCTTCGACAGAACGGTAGCCTACGTCGTCGGTGGCGCCGTGAACGTGACCGCGTTTGAAGCCGCCGCCCGCCAGGATCAAGCTGAACGCGTTGCGATTGTGATCCCGGCCCGATCCGTTTTGTGAGACGGGCAAACGGCCGAACTCGCCGGTCCACAGGACGATCGTCGAATCCAAGAGGCCGCGCTGCTTGAGGTCCTTGATCAAGCCCGCGCTCGGCAAATCGGTTTTGGCGCAGATTTGCTCGTTCTCGGTCTTGACGTCCTTGTGCGAGTCCCACGGCTGAAACTGCGGTTTCACCGGCGGAAAAACTTGCACGAAGCGGACGCCCGTCTCGACCAACCGCCGCGCCATCAGGCACCGCAGGCCGTAGCCGGCCGTTTCTGGATTGTCGAGGCCGTATCGTTTCTGCGTCGCGGGGGATTCGCGGGCCGGGTCGAGCGTGTCGCCGGTCGCCAGTTGCATCCGCGCCGCCAATTCGTAGTTGCGGATCCGCGCTTCCAACTCGCTCTCGCGCGGATAGCGCCGGCGGTGCTCCTCGTTCAAGCGCGACAAGAGCGCCAGGTCGTCGGCCTGCGCGCCCGAGGGTTGTGGCCGCGCGGGACGCAGGTTCAGCACGGCCGGGCCCTGCGTGCTGAACTCGGTGCCACGGAAAAGTGCCGGCAGCCAGGCGTTTTGCCACAAGAGCGTGCCGCTCGTGTTGTAGCCCTCGGGATCGCGCAACACGACGTACGCCGGCAGGTTCTGATTCTCGGTCCCCAACGCGTAGCTGATCCAAGAGCCGAGCGCAGGCCGCCCCTGGAAGATCTTGCCCGTGTTCAGCATCACGAGCGCCTCGGTATGGTTGTTATGCTCGGTGTGCATCGAGCGCACCAGGCAGATGTCGTCGGCCACGGTGGCCAGATGCGGGATCACCTCCGAAAGCTCCATGCCGCACTGGCCGCAGGGGCGGAAGCGGAACGGGCCGGCCAGGAGCTTGTTTCCTTCGCTCCCCTTCTGGAACATCTCGACCTTCTCGCCGTAGGTCTGGCCGGCCAGGCGGGCCAGTTCCGGCTTGGGGTCAAAGAGCTCCATCTGGCCAGGGCCGCCGTTCTGCATGAGCATGATGACGCTCCGCGCCTGCGCCGGCAGTGGGCTGGGGCGCGGCGCCAGATTGACAGCCAGGGCAGCCGATGAGCCGGCGCCGGCTTGCGCTTCTTCGGCCAAAAGGCAGCTCAGCACGAGCGAGCCAAATCCCAGGCCCGAGGCGCGCAACAAGTCGCGCCGCGAAAGCTCGGCCGGGAAGTTATGGGCGTTGGGGGTCGGTATTTTCATGTTCGAGGTGCTCGCAGAGCACCCTACTGCACGTAAAGGAACTCGCTCGCGTTGAGCAGCATCTGGCATAAGTGGCCAAGCGCCTGCCGGCGCGCTTCCTCGTCGTTCGCCGCCTGCTGGCGGTAGCGATCGAATTGACTTCGCAACAACTCCTCGCACCATGCGGCCTCCTTGGCGGTCGGCTCGCGGGCCAGCGCCAGACGAAACGCCGCTAGGACCTGCCGATCCACTGGCGCCGCCGCGGCGACGCGCTCGGCGAAATGCCCGGCCTGCTCGATCACGAAGCCGTCGTTGAGCATCGCTAGCGACTGCAAGACGACGGCCGACGCGTCGCGCCGCGTGCAGTTGGTCGAAACGACCGGCTGGTCGAACACGTCCAGCATCGACAGGTGATAGTTTCGCCGCGCGAGGATGTACATGCTGCGCCGCCACGGCGACGTCGCGGACGGCAAATCCTTGTCGCGCACGACGACCGACCCGTCGGCCTTCGCCTCGATCGGGATGGGCGGGCCGAACATCGACCGGTCGAGCTTGCCGCTGGTGGCCAGGATCGCGTCGCGAACGGCCTCGGATTGCAGCCGCCGCAGCCGCTGCCGCCAGAGCAGATGATTGGCCGGATCGATCGAATAAGGATCAGGCCCCGCGGGAGCATCCGTTGTTGCGCCGGTCGCTGCGGCGCCCGCGCCGGCCGTCGCCGCGGCATCGCGCCCGCCCAAAGCGACGTCAGCCGCTCGCGCCGGCTCGACGGTCGACGCCTGCCGATACACGCTCGACAGCATGAGCCGCTTGACCAGTGGCTTCCAGCGATAGCCCGCCTCGATCCATTGGCGCGCCAGCCAGTCAAGCAGCTCGGGGTGCGTGGGCTGAGCGCCGGAATGCCCGAAGTTGTCGGCCGTCTCGACGATGCCTACGCCGAACAACTGTTGCCAGACGCGATTGACCATGACCCGCGCGACAAGGGCGGCGGCGGGCGTGTCGCGCTCGGTGAGCCAACGGGCCAGGGCCAGACGGCGGCCGCTCGTGGCGCCGGTCGGATGCACCGCGGCGAAGACGGCGGCCGGGTCGCCACTCGACAGGACGCTCAAGAAGCCCGGCGCCACCGGAGCCCCGGGCGCGTCGTGGTTTCCGCGCTTCAGCAAATATGTGACGGGCGGCTGGCCGACGTCGTACACCGCTTGGATCGTTCCCCATGACTTCAATTGCACGGGGAGCGCGGCAAGCTGGGCTTCCAGCGCCGCGATCTGTAAGCGGTCTTCGGCCGAGAGCGCCGCGGCCACGTCTTCGGCGGCCACTCGCAACGTGGCTTCGAATTTGCCAGCTAGGTATTTCTGAACTTCATTGCGCTTATCGGCCGGCGTCTGCAGGGCCGTCTTCGTGTCGCCGCGGATGGGTTCCGGTACACCGGTGAGTTTCTGATCAAGCAACCGGTCTTGATACGGGCGGCGGATCTCGGAAAGCCGGCGCTTCGCCTCGTCGATTCGCTTGCGAATCTCGGCGTTGTGCTTTTCGGCGGCCGCTTTCTCCTGAGGCGCGATATCGGCCAACGCCCGGTCGCGCGGCTGCAACCACGACTGCGGGTTCATGGCCGGCGTGAAAATGGCCGTCAGACGGTAGTAGTCGCGGTGCGGGATCGGATCGTACTTGTGGCTGTGGCAGCGGGCACAATTCACCGTCAACCCCAGCAGGTTGCTGGCCACGGTTTCGACCGTCCGCGCGAGGACGCCGTGGCGGATGTCGGCCGTGTTGAGCTCGTTTTCATCGGTGTCGTCGGAGCTGCTGCGGAGGAACGTGGTGGCCGTGAGCCGTTCGATCATCTCGGGCGTGAAGTGTTCGGCCGAACGCCAGTCGTCGAGCTCGTCGCCGGCCAATTGCTCGGTCAGGAAGCGATCGAAGGGCTTGTCGTCGTTGAACGATTCGATGACGTAGTCGCGGTACCGCCACTTGCCGTCGGCCATCTTGATGATGCCCGCGTCGTTGTCGCCGCCCGCGGTGTCGACGTAGCCCGAGGCATCGAGCCAATGCCGCCCCCAACGTTCGCCAAAATGCGGCGAGGCGAGCAGCCGGTCGAGCAGCCGCTCGTAGGCGTCGGCCGAGGCGTCGCGCAAAAATTCGTCGACTTCTTCGGGCGACGGCGGAAGACCGACGAGATCGAAATACGCCCGCCGCACCAGCGTCCGCGGCTCAGCGTCGGGCGCCAGCGAGAGGCCGCGCTCTTCAAGCTTGGCGAGCACAAAGGCATCGACGGGCGTGCGCGCCCGGACGGTCTGGCGGACCGCCGGAGGCTCATTCCGCGCGAGCGGGCGGAAGGCCCAGAAATCGCGATCCTCCGCGCTCGTTTCGGACGCCGTTTCTTGCGGCGGCTCGCCGGTATCGGCCGCATGGGCGCCGGCGTCGATCCAGCGGCGAACCGCTTCGATTTGCTCGTCGCGCAGCGGCAGCTCTCCTTCGGGCGGCATCGAGCGGTCGGCGATCCGCTCATAGAGCGGGCTTTCCTTCAACGAACCGGCGGTGAGTACGCTGCCGCTCTCACCCCCTTGCGACAGGAGTGTGAAGGTCCGCAGATCGAGGCCGGCTTTGCGGGCTTCGCGGCCGTGACACTTCAGGCAATGCGCCGTGAGAATCGGCAGCACGTCACGCTCGTAGAGCGGGCCTTCGGGTTCCGCGGCAAAGAGCGCCGCCGCGCCGGCGCCGAACACCACCCAGGCAACCGCCGCCGTGCGAGCAACCACACGCAGCCTGGCAATCGGACGATGGCCGGGGCGTGACATGTCACGTCCTTGGTGGATTTGGGCGGGTAATGGATAGGCACGCGCGGCGCTCAATGGCGCGCGGCGCCTCGGCAGGCCTCGGCTCACAGTGTACCCCAGCGCCGCCTGAATGGCGAGCGGAGGGCCAGGAGAACTCAGGGCCGTTCACAGATTCAAGCTTGCCGGCGGCGCACCGGCGGGAAAGTGGGACAGGCACCGAGACGCAACGTTCGTCTGAAAGGACTTGCGCTGTTTATGCTCGGAGCCAGTCCCATTTTCCCGCCTCGCCATTTTGAAAAACATCAATGGCCCTGAGCTTTGGCCGCGATAGCGTGGTGCAAGTCGGGTTTGTGCCGGCAGACGGCGAGGGCCCGCGATGTTCGCCTCGCTTGCGTCTGAAGCCGCGGTAGCGGCGACGGATCGTAGCCAAGGGGGCGCAAGCCCGTGGATCACAACGGCCCTCACGCGGCGCGAGCCCCGAAGGGGGCGACGTCGGTCCTGCGCACCAGTTCGATGTCGCCGGAAAGCCATCACCGCACAGAACCCGCCCACCAAGTCGGAGGGCCAGCTCGGCCGCGCTCATAAAACGTCTGAACAATCATTGTCTCGACAAGCATTAGGTCGGCGGCTAGGATGAAGGGCATGAGAACGGCGACCCCGCGACCACGCTCCACGACCGGCGATCGAGCGGCAGGCCCGCGCCGCGCGAGCCGCCGCAAGCCGGCCGGCTTCGATTCGCTCGAGCAGCAGGCCTTTCTCAATCTGTGGCGGACCTACGATCGGCTGAAGGCGCTTGAGGACGAGCTTTTCAGCACGCACGACCTGACCGCCCAGCAATACAATGCCCTGCGGCTGTTGCGGGCGGAGCATCCGGCCAGCCTGCCCACGCTTGCACTGGCCCACCGGCTGATCTCCCGCGCGCCCGACATCACCCGGCTCCTCGACCGGCTGGAACAGCGGGGGTTGGTGCGGCGCGAACGTCCGGCGGACAATCGTCGGACGGTGCGCGTGGTCATCACCCGCGCGGGCCTGGCTTTGCTCACCGCCCTGGCGCCGAGACTGCGCGCCTGCCACGAGCGTCAACTGGGACACTTGAGCCCCCGACAGCTCGAAGCGCTCGTGACGCTGCTGCGCGCGGCGCGCGATCCGCACGAGGAATCCGACTCGCACAAGCTGTAACCTGGGAGAGCCCCACCATGACAGATGCGCATCCCCAAAATAAAGACGGGCAAATCGACGTGGCCGTGATCGGCGGCGGGCCGGGCGGGTCGACCGTCTCCACGCTGATCGCCCAGCAGGGATACCGCGTGCAGCTTTTCGAGCGCGAGCGCTTTCCCCGCTTTCATATCGGCGAGTCGCTCATCCCCGAAACGTACTGGGTGCTCGAGCGGCTGGGCATGCTCGACAAGATGAAGAGCAGCCGCTTCGTCGAGAAGTACAGCGTGCAGTTCGTCAGCGCCAGCGGCAAGCTGTCGGAGCCGTTCTATTTCATGGACCACAAGCCGCACGACTGCTCGCGCACCTGGCAGGTGCTGCGCAGCGAGTTCGATCAACTGATGCTGGAAAACGCCCGCGCGCACGGCGTCGAAGCCTTCGAAGCGACGCGCGTCCAGGAGGTCCTCATGGATGGCGATCGAACCTTTGGGCTGCGCGTCGCCGATCAGCAAGGCCGCCAGCGCAAGGTGCTGGCGCGCGTGGTGGTCGATGCCAGCGGGCAGAGCTCCATGCTGGCCAGCCGTTTGAAGCTGCGCGAGATCGACGCGGATCTGAAAAAAGGCGCGCTGTGGACGTACTACGAGGGCGCGTATCGCGACGCGGGGCGCGACGAAGGCGCTACCATGATCCTGCAGACGCGGGCCAAGAAGGGCTGGTTCTGGTACATCCCGCTGCACAACAACATCGTCAGCGTGGGCGTCGTGGCCGCGTTCGACCACTTGTTCAAGGACCGCCGCGACTACGAAACGATCTACAACGAACAATTGGACGCCTGCCCGGCCGCCAAGGAACGCGTCTCGATCGGCCGCCGGGCGTCGGGCTTCTACGCCACGAAAGATTATTCATATCGCTCCCGCCGCGCCGCCGGCGACGGCTGGGTGCTCGTGGGGGACGCCTACGGATTCCTCGATCCCCTGTACTCCTCCGGCGTGCTCTTGGCGCTGCGCTCCGGGCAGATGGCGGCCGACGCGATCGTCGAGGGCCTCGCCCGCGGCGACCTGTCCGCCGCGCAGTTAGGCAAATGGGCGCCGGCCTTCACGCAGGGGATGGACCGCATGCGGCGGCTGGTGTGCGAGTTTTACGACGGATTCAGCTTCGGCCGGTTTGTCCGCCGGTACCCGCACTTCAAGGGGCACTTGACCGACCTGTTGATCGGCGACCTGTTCAAGGAATCGGTCGACGAAGTGGTCGAGCCCATGAACCTGATGCGCGACGAGATGAAGCAAGCGGCCGAAGCGTGACGAGCCGTGGCGCAGCGAAACGCGTGTGCCACGGCTTCGCAGAAGCCGTGCGAAGCGGCGACGGACGTCGCATGCGATGGCGGGCGCGTCCGACGGGGCATCACGGCTTGTCCTGATCGGCCAAGCCGTGGCACACGGTGCTCAAGACCTACGGATAAACCCGTAGGCTCTCGGATAGATCGCCCTACCAAGGTCTGCCCCGCGCCAAATTCAGCACAGCCATGACTTCACACGAGTTCGTTCGCCTGCTCGTCGAGCTTTCGGTGATGCTGGCCTGCGCGCTTGCGGGCGGTCGGCTGATGCGGCGCTTCCGGCAGCCGGCCGTGTTAGGAGAAATGCTGGCCGGGATCGTGCTGGGGCCGACGATCGTGGGCGCATTCGCGCCCGAGTGGCAGGAGCGGCTCTTCTCCGAAGCGGGAACGGCCGCCGACGTCCGCGACGGCGTGATCAAGTTGGGGATGCTGTTCTTTCTGTTCGTGGTCGGCTTGGAGATCGACCTGACGCAGCTTTGGAAACACGGCTGGACGGCCTTTCTTATCGGCACGATCGGCACCGCCGTGCCCCTGGCGTCGGGCGTGGCGCTCGCTTACGCGCTACCGGCCTCGATGCTGCCGTGCCACGTGCCGGTCTTGCCCTTTGGCCTGTTCCTGGGCGCGTGCCTGGCCAATAGCGCCAACCCCGTGCTCGCGCGCATTCTGTTGGACCTGGGGCTGTTGAGGCAGAATATCGGCGCCGTGCTGATGACCGCCACCGTGGTCGACGATCTGGTGGGCTGGTCGCTGTTGGCGATCATCCTGGGGAATTTCGACGGCGACGGGAACGTGTCGGCCGGCCGCGCCGCGATCACGAGCGTGCTGGTGGTCGTGGGCGTATTCGTCGCGCTATTGTTCGTTGGCCGGTTTGTCGCCATGCCGCTCTTGCGGCGGGCGCGGCAAGGGGCGTGGCCCGTCGGCTTCATCGGCGTGGCCGTCGTTCTGATCCTGCTTTCCGCCGCCGTGGCCGAGTACCTGGGCATCCACGCCTTTCTCGGCCCATTCCTGCTCGGGCTCGCGCTAGCGCCCACGCCCAAGGAGCGCCACGAGGCCTACGAAGTGCTCAATCATTTCGCACTCAGCTTCTTCGTGCCGGTGTACTTCGTCTCGATGGGGCTGCACTCCGATTTCATCAAGAATTTCGACGCCGCGTGGGTCGCATCGATCTTGCTGGCGGCCTGCGCGAGCAAGATCGCCAGCACGTTCGCGGCCGCGCGGATGGCCGGGCTCGATGCGCGCACCAGCCTGGCCGTGGGATTCGGCATGAACGCCCGCGGCGCCACCGGCATCATCCTGGCCGGGGTGGGGCTGGAAAACCACGTCATCGACCAGCCGGTCTACGTGGCGCTGGTGATCATGGCCCTGGCGACGTCGCTCGCGGCTGGGCCGCTGATGAAGTCGACCCTGCGGATCCGCGGCGAGGGCCCCGCAAAAACGAACGACGATGACGCGGAGCTCTATTGACCGCGGTCATCGGCGCGTGCGGCGCTAGAAGTGAGCCGCCACGAAAGCACTGCGCCTGGCAGGGCCATTCTGTTTTTCAAAATGGCGAGGCGGGAAAAGGGGACTGGCTCCGAGCATAAACAGCGCAAGCCCTTTCAGACCAACGTTTCGTCTCGGTGCCTGTCCCACTTTCCCGCCGGTGCGCCGCCGGCAAGCTTGAATCTGTGAATTCGTCACCGATCGCGACATAGAGCCGACCGACAATGAACTCCGTTGGAATAGCAGGAATCGTATTTTCCTCCGCCTTTGGCGGCGCGATCGTTGGCATGCTCCTACAGCGGCTGCTTCCTGAGTCCCATCTGCGCCCGGAATCAAGAGAGGTTATCAAGCTGGGGACCGGACTGATCGCGACCATGGCGGCCCTCGTTCTCGGGCTCTTGGTCGGGGCCGCGAAGTCGTCGTTCGACGCCGAGCGAGCGGGTTACCAGCAGCTCACGCTGGACGTCGTCTTGCTCGATCGCACGCTGGCGCACTACGGACCCGAAGCCGTGCAGGCGCGGGAACAGCTCCGCCAGACCGTGACCGTAATGGTCAATAGCCTTTGGCCTGAAGAAGGATCAAAATCGTCGGGCTTGGAGGACGAGAGGATTACCACCACCGGCGGTGCACTCTATGACGCCGTTCGAGCTCTTTCCCCGCAGAATGATTCGCAGCGATGGCTTCAGGGCCAGGCCACACAGGAGCTGGCTGATCTAGCTAAAAACCGCTGGCAGCTCGCCCAGCGAAACGACGGCTCGCTTCCGATCCCGTTTCTCGCCGTGCTGGCATTCTGGTTGTTCGTGCTATTCACCAGCTTCGGTCTTTTTTCGCCACAAAACATTACCGTCGTCGCCGTGCTCTTCATTTGCGCATTGTCGGTGGCAGGGGCCGTCTTTCTGATTGTGGACCTGGACCAGCCTTTTGACGGCCTGGTGAGGATTTCCAGCATTCCCTTGCGCGACGCACTTGCCGGCTTGGGGAAGTAGGGCGCTCACGACCGACGAGGTTGTAGCCGGCCACGTGTGGGTAGAGAAGGGCGGGGTCAGCGTCCCGACACGGACGTTCCACGCGTCTGCTTGCAGGACAAAACCTAGGCCGCCCCCGGCCGCGACGTGCCGCACTGGTCGCACTCGTCGAACGTGGCCGGCACCATGGCCCCGCAATGCGGGCATTTCCAGTCAGGCGCCGTTTGCTTGGACGAGCGTTCCTGGTCGTACTGGCTGAGGATCTCGCGGGCGCGGACTTCGTCGGCGCGCCGCACCATCACGTCCGGCGGATCGATGCCCGAGCCGGCGAACGGCTCGATGGGCTCGGAGACCGCTGCCGGGATGCCGCTCTCCTCAAGCAGATTCTTCAGCACCGTGGCTTCGATGGCGTTGGCGGCCTGATACACGGAAACGAGATCGTTCTTGTCCACCCGAGGCGTCTCCTTGCTGGTCGGTGGCATGAATGGCCTGACGAGAGAATCATACCTTGCAATGCGGGGGCCGCCAGCCGTCACACCTCAATCGGAAGGGCGAGGCGCGATAGCAGAGCTCCCTCGCCCCTCGCGGGAGAGGGCCGGGGTGAAGGGAGGCGCGTGGCCCCTGCCCCATCATCCATCGCGCCCGCGTGCGCGGCGTCGGAGGGACCGATTTTTCTCACGACCGTCCGCCGGACGGGAGGACAGGCGATCGTGCACCAGGTGAACGACCGCCGCCATGCGCGAGCGGAGATGCAAGGGCGCACGCGCGGCGGCTAGTCTCACGAATCCAGGCGACGCCACCTCCATCGTCGACAAATTCGGCGCTGGCCTCTTCGAGCAATCGGGCGCCGCTGTTGCGGAAGAAGGCGTCGACTGCCGCGGCCGGTGCCACCGGCCCGCGCACGGCTTCAGGTTCCGTGGCGTCGCCTCGGTCAACTGCGCGATCGCCGGCTGCACCACGATGCCGTCCAGCATGGACATGCTGGAAAGCCGGGGGGCGCGTCTCAAGGCTTTCCAGACGCAAACGCAAAGGGCGCGATGCCTCTTTGCTCGCCGCCCGGCGCGAATCCCTCGCGCGAAGAAATCGGACCATCTGTTCCGTCCTGGTGCGCTTCTAGGATGCCACTACCTGCGCACCGACTCTGACCATCGCCCCCCACATTACAGATCGCTTTCGGTGCTGGTAACAATTTGTCCTCGACACAACAGAACTTTAACGTCCGCCGCCCGCGAGCCCGCAGCATGGCAAGCACCGCGGCGGCAAGCGGTTGCAGTTGCCCCGAATTTGCGGCGATCCTGGCGCTACCGCCACTGGCGCACGAGCTTGCTGCCGCGGCCATCGAGGCATGCTATCGCGCGTCGCGGAATGCCTCGCGCACGGGCCGGGCGATCCACCGCTCGGGTGGCGACAGCCCAAAGATATACGCCACCGTGGCGGCGGTGTCGTAGGTATTGACCGGCGTCTGCAGCTCCTTGCCCGACGCCACGCCCTGACCCGTGATAATCCACGGAATCTCGATTTCCTCCATCGTGGCGCCGCCGTGCCCCTTTTCGCGCCCGCCGTGGTCGCTGGTCACGAGCACGATCGCTCGCTCGTGCATGCCGGCGGCGCGCAACCCGTGGAAAATGTCGCCGATATAGCGGTCGGCCTCGGCGACGGCTTGGATGTACTCCTCGCTTCCCCATCCGTAGGTGTGGCCGGCGTGATCGACGTGGTCCAGATGCACGAACGTGAAGTGCGGCTTCTTAGCGGCAAAATAGCCGACCGCGCGGCGCGTGGCGTCCAAGGGTCCGTCGGCATTCTCGAGCGCGTCGCACGACTTGCCCTCGACCAATCGGCCGAATCCGTCCCAATCGTGGAAGCAGGCGATCACCGCGCGCGGCCGGCCGGCCCGCAACACGCCGAAGATGGTCGGAAAGATTCCCTCGGGCCCGGTGGCGGTGGGGACGATCTGGAACTTGTCGCGCTCCCAGCCGTTGCTCGTCACGCCGTGCTGCTCGGGACCGGCGCCCATGATCATTGAGGCCCAGTTGGGGCTACTGCTGGTGGGCATGACGGCCCGCGCGTGCAGCGAAAAGGCCCCCTCGCGCATCATGCGATCCATGTGCGGCGTGTCGGCCTGGCGGATTCCCTCCGGGCTCATTCCGTCGCAGCCGACGATCACCACGTGCTCGGCGCCGGCCACCTGGGCCTGTGCAGATCGCGCGACAGACCACGCGGCAAGCAGGGCACAGATAGTCGCGACGGCGGCTGGCGTCCGTCCTGAGATGAGCTGGTTCCCCATGACGCTAGGACCCTTTCGCGCCGCCGTCCGGAGCACCAAGCTCGCCGCTGGCGGCCGTGCGGCTGATGGCAATGCTCTCGTCCTTGAGCGCTATGCCGCTTGCGCCTCGGGCGAGCGCCTCGCGGACCAGGTAGTGCACCTTCAGCGCCGCCGCTTCCGGCGCGAGTCCTTGCGGCCGAATGTTCGACACGCAGTTGCGGTCGGCATCCGTCCGCCCGACGCGCGGACCGTAAACGAGGTACGCCCCCAGGCTATCGGGCGAGCCCAGGCCGGGCCGCTCACCGATCAAGATCACCGCGACGCGCGCGGCCAGAAGCTCGCCGATTTCATCCTCGATCGCCACGCGGCCGCGCTCGACGATCGTGACCGGCGCCAAGCGCAGGCGTGCCTCGGCCACTAGTGGCAGCCAAGCGGCCAATAAGGGCGCGACCTGCCGCGCGGCGGCCAAGGCCGAAAGCCCGTCGGAGACGACGATCGCCAGATCGCAGCCGGACGCCGAACGATCGGCCCCGGCCAGCATCGCCTCCCGGCCGTTCGCGTCCAGCCGCCGGCCAAGATCGGGCCGCTTCAGGAAGATATCGCGATCCGCGGCCGCGCTCGTGACGCGCAATGTGCTTAGCCCGAGCGATTCGATGTCGCGCGCCAGGCGAGGCGCATCGAACGGCGCGTGTACCGCGTCGCGCGCGCGGGCGTGCGCCAGCTCGAAGTCCAATAGCTCCGCGGTGGGCACGCTCCCGCCAGCACGCCCCAGCGCGATCCGCGCCGGCGTCAGCTCGCGCAAAGCGCGCCATGCGTCAGGTCGAGCCAGGTCGGGGTTAGGCATGGACGCCAATCATGCATGAGTGCGAGCGCCCCCAGGAGAACTGCAAGGTCCTGGGAGAGGGGGTCAGGCACATTTTTCGGCCGAAGGTCCTTCGGAAGAATTGAGAACCGCATGTGCCGAAAAATGAGCCAGACCCCGGACTTTGCCGTTCTCCTGCGAGCGCCCCCGGAAGCCTTGCGCGACGTCGGCTACCGCAGCACGCGGCCGGGCTGGTACAGGCGGGCCACGGCCTGTAGCGCCGTCTGCATGTCGATCACCAGTTGCTGGCCCGGCCGTTTGCCCACTACCCGGTGCAGCGGCCCGCCGTCGGGCGAGAGGAACTGAATCGTGGGAAAGCCGCGAACGTTGAGCTGGCGGCAGACCTGCGGCTCGGCGTCGGCGTCGACCAATACGCAAAGGAATTGCCGCGACAGGTTGACGACCTGGTTTTGAGTAAAAGCCTCGTTGGCCATCTGGTGGCAATACTGACACCAGCTCGCGGTGAAAAACACCAGGATCGGGCGGCGGTCGTTCTTGGCCAGCGCCAGCCCGCGATCGTACCCCTCGACGAAGGAGATCGCGCCGCGGGCGACGATGGGCACCGCGGCCGGGCCGGCCGCCGGCGCCTGTTCCGGCCCCGAAGCGTCGCAGCCACCAAGGAACATGAGAGCGGCGACACACGTCGGCCCCGCGAGCGCACGGATACGAAAGCCGTTCATTGGGAAGAGGCCCCTGACTTGTAAGGGGATGGTTGGCCTAGTGTCTTATCGCATCGGCTGGTCATTAGACTTGATGGGCAGCGCCGTGCAAGCATTGCTGGCGAGCTAATCGGCCTCACGCGTGCACGAGCACGCCGGAGTAGAATCGCTGGTGGCCGACCTCGGTCGCCAGCACGAGCGCCCCGTCGTCGGCAATGCCCGCGCAAAGTCCCTCGGTTCGCCGCCCGCCGCTGGCGATGACCACCAGCGTGCCGCGTTGCAGGCAGAGCCGATCGGCGTGGCGGGCCAGCAGGGCGGCGTCGGACGCCAGGGAAGCGAGATTGGGCCACAGCCGCGCCAAGACGCCCAAGAGGACGTCCGTCCGATCGTGCTCGCGCCCCGTCAACTCGGCGATGGAAGTGGTTTTGTCGCGCAGCTCTTCCGGAGCGCCGGCCGACCGGTTGTTCACGTTCAACCCAACGCCCACGACGTGCTTGCCGTCGGCTAGCGCCTCGACAAGGATGCCCGAGAGCTTTCGATTCCCGGCGAACACGTCGTTGGGCCAGTGCAGCCCGATCGGATGCCCGGGCGCCAGGGGCTCTAGTGATTCGACGATCGCCACGGCCGTGGCCAACGAGATGAGCGGATAGTGCGCGCGCCGAATGCCGTGTGCAGCCGGGTCGAACGCCAAACTACAGGCCAGACTGCCCGGTCCGGTCCACCAGCGATTAGCCCCGCGCCCGCGCCCCGCGGTCTGCTCATCGGCGGTCACCAGCGCTATTTCGCCGGCCCGCAGTTCCGCGGCCAGCGCCCGGGCCCGGTCGTTGGTGCTGGTGAGACTCGCGTGATGCTCGACGCGCGACAAGCAGCCGTCGCGCGCTAGGCGGTTGATGTCCATGGCGGAACCAATGATGAATGATGAATGCAAGCGGATGCGGGCGCCCGCGTTTGCTTGCCATTCATCATTCCGCATTCATCATTCTCCCTTCGTGGAGGTATATAAAGCTTTTCCCCAGCCGGCCGCCGTAGTTGCCGGCCGAGATCCGCACCAGGCCCGGCGTGTCGACCGCCGCGCGGATCGCGGCGTGCGTGGCGCGGGCGATCGACGCCAGGTCGCGGCCGTTGATGATCAGCTCCATGATCGATTGTACGCCGGCGGGCACTTTCGATTCCGCGCCTAGCCGCTCGCGGAGCGTCGGGCAGTAGGGCTCGTACGTGCTGGCGACCGCGAATGAGTACCGGCTGCCGGCTTTCGATCCGCTGGCGGCGATCCCGCCGGGGAACGGGGTGATTACGCCCGGCGTGGCCGCGACGGCGCGCTTGGCCCGCGTGGCGGCCTCGAGTGCGGCGTCGATTGAGCTTCCCATGAACCACAGGTTTCCTCCCATCAGCCCGTCGGCGAAGCCGAAGCGTCGCTCGATGGCGAACTCGCCGCCGAGGATAGGAATGACGCACACGGCCTTTCCCCACCGCCGGTCGCGAAACTGATATCCGTCGCCGAAGAACGCGATCTTGCGACCCAGCTTAAAGTGTGCCTCGCTCTCGATCAGGTTGAAGCACGAGGCCGTGGGGCAAGTGAGCACGTTCTGGCTGAGCCGCACCAAGAGCGACCGCTCGAGCGCACGGACGCGATCCTTGCGGAATCGCGGCACGTGGAACTGCACGACGGCGCCAGGCCGGCCATCGGGCGTTGCGACCGACGCGTCGCCGCCGGGGCCGACGTACCGGTCCAGCCCTGCCTCGCAGTCGCACATGATCGTGCTCGAGGCGTTGCCGGTCGCGGCGGCCACGGCGTGATCGAGCCATACCCGGTCGCGGGCCGTGACGAGCACCTCGGCGTAGATGCTGCGGAACGCCTCGGCGTAGGTGTCTTCCACTTCCGCTTGATGACTCACGCGCCGCTGCGCCCCCGGCCCGGGTAGAGGGCCTGTTCGGTAATGATCTTGTCCATGAACACGTCGTGCTCCTGGGTGGGAATCTCGGGAAAGAGCTGGCACTCGAAGGCCAAGGCCACGAGCGGGGCGTCGGCCCGGGCATGCTCCAACAGCTTATCGTAATACCCCATCCCGTGGCCCATCCGCGCGCCGCGGCGATCGAACGCCACGCCGGGCACCATCACCAGGTCGAGCTCCCGCACGTCGACCGGTTTGCCAGGCGCGGCGCGCAATTCCGGTTTGGGCTCCAGAATCTTGTACATGCCGATCGCCAGCTCATCCATGCTCTCCAGGCGAAACAGCTCCAATGCCCCGTCGACGCAGTACGGTACGACGATTCGCTTGCCGTGGCCGAGCGCCTCGGGCAGGGACTGGCGGGTGCGGACCTCGGTCCGCACGTCGACGTAGAACATCACGGTTCGCGCCGCGGCGTATTCCGGAAGTTCCATGAACCGCCGGCAGATTCGCGCGCTGATCGGTTCCTTATCGGGCTGGGCGCGGCGATTGGCGTGCGCCTCCTCGCGGATGTGCTGCTTGCGATCGCGAAGTTGTTCTCGTTGGCTGTCGTTCACAGGCGTTCCCGGGGCACGGTCGAGACACGTGGCTTGTTGTGTGCCTTTGGCTCTGCCAGTGCTGACCTTATGAAGAGAAAACGGCATTGGCGAAGCCAGCGGCACACAGGGCTTCTCAAACACCTTTACAAGTCAAACAGATGCTATCGATGCATCGCTATCGTACCGGCGAGCGACCAAAAGGCCAACGGCTGATCGCGCGCAGCGCACCCGACCTTGACCGTCCGCGCGGTCCTTGATATTCAAGCCACCCTCTCTTCTTCTTCTGCTGCGCGCTAGCTACAGTATCGCACGTGAGGGTTCTCCTCTGAGATACGCGGTGTCGTTGCGCGGCCTCGTGGCCGCCTGGTTGCTGCTGTCGGCCGGCGTGGCCTTTGGCCAGCCGCGGGTGCAGTTCCCTTCCATGGTGCCGGAGGGAAGCCCGTACACCGCTGCGCCCTCGGCGCCGTCGATCGCGCCGCCCCCTGGCCCGACGTATACGCCGCCGCCGGCGGGTTGGGATCCCTACGGCGCGGCGGGCACGCCTCCGCCGGCTGCTCCGGCTTACGGCGCCCCGCCGCAGGCGCCCGAAACCCTCTACGGCAAGGCCACGCGGTTCTTGCAAGAGATCGATCTCGATAGTGCCTATCTCGCCGGGAACAACACCGGCAACAACCTGGGAATCAACGACGAGGACATCAGCGCCACCTTTGCCATCCCGGTCTTCCGCAATCCTTTCCTGGTCACGCCGGGATTCGCCGTGCACTTGTGGGACGGGCCAAACTCGAACAACTTCGCCGGCTCGCCCGACATGCCGCCGCGTACCTACGACGCCTTCCTCGACGCGACGTGGAAGCCGCAAATCACGCCCCGGCTCAGCGCCGACCTGGCCTTTCGCGCCGGCATCTACACCGACTTCGATTTCGTCAGCTCGCGCAGCGTGCGCTTTCCGTCGCGCGGGTTGGGGTTGTTTGCCATCAATCCCAATTTGCAGCTCGTCGCCGGCGTGGTGTATTTCGATCGTCTCTCGGTTCGCATCCTGCCGGCGGGCGGCGTGATCTGGATGCCCACCCCGGACACACGCTGGGAGGTGTTGTTTCCTCGGCCCAAGTTGTCGCAGCGGATCACGACGATCCGCAACTCGAACCTGTGGGGTTACGTCTCCGGTGAGTACGGAGGCAACACCTGGACCATCCGCCGCGCCGATGGCTCGGGCGACGTCGTGGACTACAACGACTTGCGATTGATCCTGGGCACAGAGGCGATCGGCTATAACGGAACGCGCGGCTATATCGAGGTCGGCTACGTCTTCAATCGCCGCATCTTGTACCGCAGCGGCATCCCGACGCCCCATTTCCACGACACGGTGATGGTGCGGGCCGGAATCGCGTTTTGAAGGAGTTAGCCGCCGCGGGCCACGCGGCGTTCCGCCAGCCGCCCATGGCCGCGAGAAGCACCTAGGAATGACACCCAATGCCCGAAGAACCCCGAGTCGCCACAACCGCATGGCGGCGGCTTGGGTTCGCGATCGCGCTCTTGGCGGCGCTTGTGCCCGCGGCAAGCGCGTGGTCGCAGATCAGCCGGCTTCCACCGGTTGAGGCCGGGCCACCGGCGGCGCGGCTTCCTCCGCCCCCGGAGACGGCCATCTTCGAGCGGCCGGCCGAGACCCTGGCCATGGTGCCCCCCTCGGGCGATGGGCCCGCGTACGTCACCGATCCGCGCGACCCGAGCCTGCCGTACGAGCTGCTCGATCCGGACGAGCAGAACGCGGTCCTGGCGCCGGCGCGGCCGCCGGGGGCCAAGGACGGCATCCTGCAATTCACCACCTTCCGCAAGGTGTTCCTCTTGCGCGGCAACCGCGAGACGGGGATGGGTATCTCGGACTTGACGCTGCAAACGATCCTCGCCTTTCCTTTGTTGACGCGCGAAACGCCCCTGTTGATCACGCCCTATTTCGGCGCGCACTTCTTGGCGGGTCCCGTGCCGGTCGACCTGCCGCCGGTGCTTTACGACGTCTCGCTCGAGTTTCGCGTGCTCCGCCAGGTCACGCCGTGGCTGGGGGCCGATCTGGCGGTCGCGCCCAGCATCTTCAACGATTTCCGAGACTGGGGGCATGGGGCGTTTCGCGTGACGGGCCGGGGGCTGGGCCTCGTCACGCTCTCGCCCACCTGGCAGCTCGCGGCCGGCGTGGCCTACTTGGGTCGGGCGGACGCGCAGATTCTGCCGGTGGGGGGCCTCATCTGGACTCCTAACGAAGACTGGCGCGTGGAAGCGATCGTACCGCGGCCGCGAATCATCGAGCGATTCCTCGACGGCTTTCTCGCCGATTGGTGGGTCTACCTGGCCGGCGAATTCGGCGGCAACACCTACGCCATCCAGCGCGCCGCCGGGTTCGACGACCTGGCCACGTATCGCGATTTCCGCGTCCAATTGGGGCTTGAGCGGAAAGCGGACTCCGGGAGCTACCATCGCTTCGAGGTGGGATACGTCTTCGGCCGCAAGGTCGAGTACGCCAGCGGCACGCCGTCGTTCGATCCCTCGAATACTGTCATGTTCCGGGCCGAGGCGACGTTCTGATAGTGCGCGGGCCCGTTTTTCAAGATAGCGCGGTCGGGAGCGCGAGGCGCCCGCCGAGCCGGTGGGCCACGGACGATTGTCCCCTCGGCGCCGCGGCTCGGCAGGAGCCTCGCCCTCCCAATGCGCGCTTGCGAGACCCACTAAGGATCGACCGAAAAATAACCTGCTGATTCTCTGACCCCTCACGGGTGCCCTCTCCCTCAAGGGGCGAGGGTATTGAGGAGAAGTTATTTTTCGGTCGATCCTAACCGTGCTTGCCTTTCTCCTGGGAACGGGCCGCAGGGCCGTTCACAGATTCAAGCTTGCCGGCGGCGCACCGGCGGGAAAGTGGGACAGGCACCGAGACGAAACGTTGGTCTGAAAGGGCTTGCGCTGTTTATGCTCGGAGCCAGTCCCATTTTCCCGCCTCGCCATTTTCAAGTTGAATGTTCGTGATCGAGAGAGCATCCAGGAGGCCGTGCGTCGGTTCCGCAAGCTGGTCGAGCGGAGCGGAATCAAGAAAGAGATGCGTCGCAAAGAATACTACGAAAAGCCGAGCGAGACCCGTCGCCGCGCGCGGTTGCGCGCCGAGCGGCGGACGCGCCGCAATCTGCTCGGTCCGCTGGCCTGAAGTCGCGATTCGGCGGTTCCCTTGGTGGGGCCAATGGCGATGCCCGGTAGCCGCGCCGATTCTTGGCGGGCCTGCGGGTTTATCTCGTGGATCTTGCCGCCGGTGCACGAGGATTACGAGTTTTCTACGCGCGATCCGCAGGTGACCGCGGCGCAAAAAAAAAGAGGCGCAGCAGGGTCCCCTCAAGCGTCCTAGCTATCCCCGCTGCGCCTCCACATGGCCAGCGCCCCTCCCCAGAGCGCAGGCACAAGGAAACCCTAGGTCAGGGGGCGGCGGTGTCAAACCCGTCGCGCCGGCGTCCGCATCGCGACCGCCGCTCTGTTGCGAAAGGGCAACCGTGGATGCCATGCGACAACGCCTCGAAGCGCCGTTTTTTTCGCGCCGCGATGGGCGCCGCAGGGCCGGCCCCGCTACTCCCAGTCCAAACCGACGTCCAGCCAGGGGGCCGAGTGCGTTAGCGCGCCGACGCTGATGCGGTCGACGCCGGTTGCGGCAATCGCGGCCACGCTGTCCAGGTTTACGCCTCCGGACGCTTCTAGTTGAACGCCGGCGAATGCCGCGTTCCGTTTCTCGACGGCCAGGCGCAGCTCCTCAAGCGGCATGTTGTCCAGGAGCACGACGTCGGGGCCTTTCGCCAACACAAGGTCGAGCTGCGCGAGCGAGTCGACCTCGACCTCAACAAGAACCTTGGGCTTTGCGCCTGGCGGAGACAGGCTGGCGATCACTTGCCGGCAGCGATCGATGGCCTCGGCCGGCGAATACCGCGCCTCGTCGCTCGTGGCGCCAAGCGCCAGATGGTTGTCCTTGATCAGGACGCCGTCGTACAAGCCCAGCCGGTGGTTCCATCCACCACCGACGCGCACCGCGTACTTCTCCAGCCGCCGCCAGCCGGGCGTTGTCTTGCGGGTGTCGAAGATTCGCGCGGCGGCGCCGGCCGCGGCGTCCACATACGCCCGCGTCAGCGTGGCGATGCCCGACAGGCGGCCCAACATGTTCAAGAGCGTCCGCTCGGCGGTCAGCAGGTTCCGCGCGCTGCCGGTTAACGTGGCGATCGCGCCCTGTGGCTCGACGCGATCCCCCTCCGCCAAGGTGGGCGTCCATGCAAACGCCGGATCGAACTCGTCGAGCAAGACCTTCGCCGCCGGCAAGCCCGCCACGATGCCCGCCCGCCGCGCCCGGACCACGGCCCGGCCTTGCGCGGCTTCGGGCACAAGGGCCACGGTCGTCCAATCGTACAGCCGATCGAGGTCCTCGCGGATGGCCAGCCGGACGAGCTGCCGGCAGTCGTCTTCCGACGGCGCGTCCCATTCAATCTGGCGATATTCGTGCGACAAAAGAACCACCCACGACACGGCTGGAAATGCATCAACTTTCGGGGCGCGTGCATGCTAGCGCCGGTGCCGCAAAGGGTCAAGCGGGCGAGAAAACGCTTGCCAACCGATATGCCAGGAGACCTGCAAAGTCCGGGGTCTGGCTCATTTTTCGGCACATGCGGTTGTCATTTCTTCCGAAGGACCTTCGGCCGAAAAATGTGCCTGACCCCCTCTCCCAGGACTTTGCAGGTCTCCTGCCGATGTGCCGCGCTTCTGGCGAGAGGCCGAACGTTCGCGGATAATCGTAATGCAGTCCGCTTCTGGGCCACTGAATCGGTTACTCCGTCATGCCGCCCCAAAAGCCAAACCGCGAATCTCCTCCCCGCTGGCTGCTGCGGCGGGCCGACCAGGCGGCCGTGGGCGCGCTTGTGCTTGTCGCGATTGTGGCCATGGCCGGCTGGTGGATCGTTCAAGGCGGCATGAGCGGCCGGTTGATCGAGCTGGAGCGCATGCCGGAGCGAACCGCACGATTCGAAGTCGATATTAACGAAGCCGATTGGCCCGAGCTCGCGCAACTACCCGGCGTCGGCGAGACGCTGGCGCGGCGGATCGTCGAGTCGCGCCAGACGGACGGCCCGTTCGCCGATCACGAAGAGCTGCGCCGCATCCGCGGCATCGGCCCGCGAACTTTGGAACGGATCAAACCGTTCCTGCGGCCGATGCCGGAGACCTCGAGCGTGGCCGGGCGGTAGTCGTTTGAGCGGCGCCAGCGGTGCTTTCGTAGCCACAACGCTTGTCACGCCGACTGCAAGAACAGGTTAGCGTCGATGGCAAAATACCGCGACAGTCTCTTGATGTTCTTGATGCTCAACGGCCGACGCCCGGCCAAGACGTCGCTGAGGGTCGAGGGGCTGATCGCCGCGCGGGCAGCAACTTCGGTTTGGGAGACTCCGCGGACCTCGATCAAGTGACGCAGCAAAGCGGACGTCGAGCCCTGTGGCGTTGGATGATCTTCCGCCTCGAATCGCTCGACCAGCGTCGATAAGAGTTCCAAATAGTCCAGCTGGTCCTTCGACGGCCGATCGAGGCTCATCAGCATTTCGACAACGCGATGCGCGTCAGCGAGCGCGGCGCGGCCGCGGATGGGACGCGGCGGAAACTCGCGCACGAGCGCCCGGTAGGACCGGCTTTTCGCGATACGGTCCAGAGCGGCGGTCGTCATAGCAGTCACCTTTCCAAAAGTCCTTGCTGTACTCGGCGTGCGTCAAGAAGTGCTTGACCAGCAGGGTCCCTCGAGTGTATGCATTCGCGTACGACACGCGGACGACGAGCCGGTAGTTGTTTCCTTTGTCAAATACCAGACATTTGCCGACCTGGTCAGTCGATGGATACGTGCGTCGCACATCGGCAAGTTTCTCCCATGTGGCTGCCGACGCCACGCGCCACCAACTCTCGAGCCATTCGCGAGCCGCGGGGTGCCTCTGCGCGGCCTCAGCGATGCGCGGGCGGGCGATAACGTGCATCGGCTACTCGTCCTTCATCAAATCAATCATCTTCGCAAAATGTGAAGTCGTCAAGCTCGAATCTTCGCATTTTGCGAAGTAGATCGGCTGAAACGACGTTCTTCTCCAGCACTTCTTGCGTGAAGTGGCAATTGTAGAAAACGCCCGTACTCGCGCGATGGAGATGCGGGCTGGGGCTGCCCGCTTGCCAGCCGCCCGCGCGGCGGGTACCGTCAGTGCTCTTTGGTGCCGTCGCTCGATTCTTCAGGCCGCACCGACTCGGTAGCGTGCCAAAGGCCTGCCCGCCCCACCCTGATGCCCGATTCCGCACCCAACGCCGCTCCCCCGGCCGCTCCGTCGCACGAGCACTTGATCCGCGATTTCGGCCTGGCCAAGGCGACCGCCTTGAACATGTCGAACATGATCGGCGTCGGGCCGTTCATCACCATGAACCTCATCCTGGGCGCCATGGGTGGGCCGCAGGCCATCCTCGGTTGGATCGCCGGCGTCGTGCTCGCGATTTGCGACGGGCTGGTGTGGAGCGAGCTGGCCGCCGCCATGCCGGGCTCGGGCGGAAGCTACCTCTACTTGCGCGAATGCTTCGGCCGCGAGCGGTTCGGCCGGTTCATGGCTTTCATGTTCATCTGGCAATTCATGCTCAGCGGGCCGCTGGAAATGGCTAGCGGGACGATCGGGCTGGCGAACTACGTGGCCTATCCGCTCGGCGAGCTGGGCCTGATCGCCCCGAGCCCGGCGGTCAAACGCGCGATCGCCCTTGCGGCGTCGGCCGTGGCCGTCATGCTCTTGTACCGGCGGATCACGGCCATCGGCAAGCTGACCTTGTTTCTGTGGGTCGGCATGCTCGCGACGGTGCTTTTCATGATCGCGAGCGGCCTGGCGAACTTCGACCGCACCCTGATTGCCTTCCCGCCCGACGCCTTCCACGTCGACGGGACGTTTCTCTTCGGCCTCGGCGCCGCGATGGGCATCGCCATGTACGACTATCTCGGTTACTACGACATCTGCTACATCGGCGACGAAGTAAAGCAACCGGAGCGGAACATCCCCCGCTCGATCCTGATCTCGGTCGTGGCTGTAGCCGCTATCTACATGACGATGAACATCAGCTTCATCGGCGTCATCCCCTGGCAAGAGGTGATCGAGACCGACACCGTGGCCACGATGTTCACCCTGCGGCTGTACGGGCCGACCGGCGCGAACCTGGTGACCATCCTCATCGTGATCACGGCGTTCGCGTCGATTTTCGCGATGTTCCTCGGCTACTCGCGGATCCCCTACGCGGCCGCCCGTGACGGCACATTCTTCAAGTATTTCGAGCACCTGCACCCGATCCACATGTTTCCGGATCGCTCGCTATTGGTGCTGGGGATCGTGACGATGGCGGCCAGCCTGTGGAACCTCGACGCCGTGATCAGCGCCATCCTCACCTGCCGGATCCTGGTCCAGTTCCTCGGTCAGAACGCGGGCTTGATACTCTACCGCCGCAACAACCCGCGGGGGCGGCTGCCGTTTCGCATGTGGCTCTATCCGCTGCCCTGCGGGATCGCTTTTGTCGGCTGGTCGTTCATCTATTTCTCGAAGCTTGTCGGGCAGTGGCATGAGCCGCTCTATAAGCAGGAGGCCACGCTGGGACTGGTCGTTTTGGGATCAGGCGTGGTAGCCTTCCTGATATGGAGCGCGACCACGGGGAAATGGCCTTTCGGTCCACCGGGGGCACCCCCGGCGCCACGCGCTACCCCGCATGATCCGTAGGATTGGATTCCTGGTAAACTTCGCTACAATCCACCCTCGCCGGGGCTAACCTAGGGAGCCGAATGGGTTATACTTCTGTTGGCCAGTAAGGGAGCTTGGTCGCACGTCACATCTATGAGTTAGCAGCCCCCTCGTCGGGCGTTTTCTGGATAACTGACCAAGGTCGCTGTGCCAGGCGGGCGCGTGTTCACCTCTGAGTTGCTCCCCCAAGGGGAGCTACATTTCGGTTCATGTCTATTCGACTCTTGATTGCCGACGACCATCTGGTCGTGCGGACCGGCCTGAAGAGCCTCATGGCCGGGACTGAGATTGAAGTAGTCGCCGAGGCGGCCAGTGGCGGAGAGTGCATCCGTCTGGCCATGGAGATCAATCCCGACGTCGTCCTGTTGGACATCCGCATGCCCGACGGCGACGGGCTCAACGCGCTCTCGCGACTCAAGCTCGAGCGACCCGCGCTGCCGGTGTTGATTTTCTCGACGTACGACAATCCCACGTACGTCGCGCGGGCGGTGGCGCTGGGCGCAAGCGGTTACCTGTCGAAGGGAGCCACGCGCGACGAGCTGCTGGCCGCGATCCGCACTTCCGCCAAGGGAGAGAACGCCTGGACCCGCGACGAGCTGCGCCGCGTCACCGGCGCACTCGCGACGCCACGGTTGGCATCCGACATCGACGTGCCACTGACGCAGCGCGAAAGCGAGGTCCTGCGGCAACTCTCCTATGGCTTGACGAACAAGGAGATCGCGCAGTCGCTGCACATCAGCTACGAGACCGTCAAGGAGCACGTGCAGCACATCCTGCGCAAGATCGGCGTCTCCGACCGTACGCAGGCGGCCGTCTGGGCCGTGCGCAAAGGGCTGGTCTAGGCCGGCATTCAGGTCATGCACTCCCGCAGGTCATGCACTCCGTGCGTGACGGAATGGGAAACGCCGCGCGCGGCTACAGCGTCTTTAGATACTCGATCACCGCGCGCTTCTCGGGCTCAGAGAGCTCGTCAGGGAACAGATGGCCCCCGCGGCTCTTGCCGAATAGCCGCGTGTCGAAATAGCGCCGCTTCTGCTTGGCGTCGGTGACGCCGGCCGGCAGCTCGTCGAACGTCGCGACTTCCAGCCCGACCTTGTCGCTGTCATAACCGTCCTCGGTCCGCTGCCAGACGACGGGCCGCCGGCCGGCATGGAACAGGTGCCACAACGTCGGCACCGAGCCGTTGTGCAGGTACGGGGCCGAGGCCCAGATGCCGTCCAAGGGTGGCGCCACGTAGCCGCCCGGGTCGTCGACCACGTGCTCGCCACCGTACTGGCCGAACCAACTCCGCTCGTAACCGGCGCGCTGGGAGACGGTGAGCGCGTCGAGCCGTACGCGGTCAGTGGCCACCTCTTCGATCGGCACGATCTTGGCCGGATACGTCCACTCGCGGCCATACGTGCCGTGGCACCGGCTGCACGTCTGCTCGAACACCTTTTGGCCCTCCGCGGCCAGGTCGTGGTCGATCGCGAACGGATACTTCGGCGGCTCGATCGACTCGATCCAGGCGTAAATGTCCTTGAAGTCGGCCTCCCACTCGCGGAACTGCGCGGCCCCGTTCACGGGCACCATCAAGAATTGCATCAAGGCCCGATGGCTCTTGGGGCTGAAACCGTCTGCGTAGAGGTATTTCTTCTTTTTGACGTTCCACCACGGCGGCGCGTCCATGTCGTGGTGTACGAAGTCCGGCCGCTTGTCGGGAATGCGGACGTTCAGGTCCTCGTCGCGCAGATAGCCCAGGGCCACGCCGAACATCACGGCATTGGTGGTGCCGTTGGAGTTGCCCAACGGGAAGGCCGCCGCGGCGACCTCGATCGCCGAGAGCTTCCGCTGCTTGAGCTTGATCGCGCGGACTTCCTCGCTCAAGGTCTGCATGGCGAAGTGCGAATTCGGCAGCCCCGGAATCGCCCGGCCGAGCACCTTGCCGCCGTGGCAGGCCAGGCAGTTCAAGACCCAGCCGCCGCGGCCGTCGGACGTGTATTGCATGGCCATCGAGCCGGGCCGATCGGGCGATTCGGTCAGGCCGTACCGCGCAAAGGCCATCCGCCGGCGCTCTTCGGGCGTGGCCTTCGCGGCCTTGCTCCGCGACGGCTCTTCCCACGTCTTCCACAGCTCGTCAAAGACTTCCTGATCGAAGTCCGGCGGGACGTAGGGCTTGTTGGTCAAGAGGCGATAGCCGCGCCCTTGGGGCGTTTCGCCGGCCGAGGGAGTGCTTGTGTCGGCTGCCGTGACCTCGGCGGATGCGAAGGCGAGAACGACGAGGACGGCGAGCCCACCCAGGATATTCGCACGAGCACGGCGCACAGCCATCGAGACCTCCGCGCGGCAAGAAGTGACGGGCCGAACGATCCAGACCGGCCCGGATGTCCTTGATTCTACTTGGCGGCCAGCGAATTGCGAGAGGAAAGTAAGGCAGCAAGCGGCGCTGTCGACAAACGATACGCATGGCAGCCACGCGCTTCGCGAAGCCCAGGGGTGGCAACCCCTGGGAGAATCGGTGCGCTCGCGCGGGCGTCCTTGCACTGGGCTTGCTACAGTAGTGCGGAACGAAAGCCAGGAGTCCGCCCGCGTGCCGCTTGATGCCTTTCTGTCCGACGCATTGCTGTGCCTGGCCGCGGTCGTGGCCGGGGCGATCAACTCCGTGGCCGGTGGCGGGACTTTGTTGACCTTTCCCGCGCTCTACGCGGTGCTCGGGCATTCGGCGGCGGCGGCGCGGTTCGCCAACTGCACGAGCACCGTGGCGCTCATGCCTGGCTCGCTGGCCGGGGCCTGGGGCTACCGCCGCGAGCTGGCCCAGTCGCGCCGCTGGATCGTTTGGCTGGCCGGGCCGAGCCTGCTGGGCGGGATGGTGGGCTCGATGTTGCTGACCGAGCTACCGGCCGAGGGCTTCCAGATTCTGGTGCCGTGGCTGATCCTGACGGCGGCGGTATTGTTCGCGGCGCAGCCGCGGCTTGGCCGCTTGCTCGGCATCGGCCGCCCGCACGCGGTCCCCAGCCGCGCGACGATCGCCGGTATTATCGTTTTCCAGTTTCTGGTGGCGGTCTACGGCGGCTATTTTGGCGCCGGCATCGGCATCCTTATGCTGGCCGCGCTGGCGATGATGGGGTTGGCCGACATTCACGCCATGAACGGCCTGAAGACCCTTTTTGCTTCGCTCATCAACGGCGTGTCGGTCGTGTGGTTCATCTGGCGGCAGGAGGTGGACTGGCGGTACGCCTGGATGATGATCATCTCAGCCGTGATCGGCGGGTACTTGGGCGCCACCGTGGCGCGGCGCTTGGACCGCGACGTGGTTCGTCGCGGCGTGGTGCTGATCGGCCTGGCCCTGGCGGCATGGGAGTTCTACCGGCGACTCAGTAGTTAGGGGCACCTGCCTTTTGAAACCCTTTAGCAGGCGACTCCCGTCGCCGATGGGTGTTTCACCCTGGTCAAATCGCGCTCCGGTTTTCGGCGACGGGAGACGCCTCCTACAAAATGTTTGTCCGCATTGTCAATGGCCGCTAACTACTTCCAACCGAACCCGCCGCAACATGCTGACCTGCCGCGGTTGGGGCGAGTCTGTCGCCTGGGCCTCGCCACGCGCGGCAACACGGGACTCGATCGCGAGATGGTGCTTGCCGCGATCGAGCGCGGCGTCGACTACTTGAACTGGTGCGGCCATCCGGACGGCATGCGCGACGCCATTCGCGCGCTGGGCCCGCGGCGACAGGACGTCAAGATCGCGGTGCAGTTCGAGGCCCGCTCGGCCGCCGCCGCGCGGCGCGAGCTGGATGCGATGCTGGGCGAGCTGGCGACCGACTACCTGGACGTGGCGACGTGCTACTACGTCGAGCACGTCGAGGAGTGGGACGAGATCGTGGCGCCCGGCGGCGCCGCCGAAGTGCTGGAAGAAGCCCGGGCGGCCGGCCGCGTGCGGGCCATCGGGCTGACGAGCCATCAGCGACCGCTTGCCGCGCGGATCGCGGCCGGCGGACGGCTCGATCTGTTGATGATCCGCTACAACGCGGCGTATCGCGGCGCGGAGCGTGACATCTTTCCGGTCACCCTCGCGCGCGGCCTCCCGGTGGTGGCGTTCACCTGCACGCGGTGGGGCGCGCTCATGGAGCCGACGCCCGACGATCCGCCCGGCTTCACGCCGCCGCGGGCGCCGGATTGCTATCGGTTCGTGCTAGCGAGCGCCGCGGTGTCGGTCGCTTTGGCAGCACCCGACGGACCGCACGAACTGGCCGAGGATCTCTCGCTGCTAACCGACTGGCGCGGTCTGTCGGCCGAGGAACACGCCACTATCGCGGCCCACGGGGAACGCGTGCGGCGGCACGCCGGCCAGTTCCCGTAGGGGCCTTTGGCGAATTTTTGACTATTTGTACCACTACCGGCGGCTGGTTGCTGGTGCAGGAATCGCAATTCGCGGACACAAATCCACGATGGCCACGCGACACTTCAGCTCGTCACACCGCAAGGCAATCGGCACTCCGTTCATGGCAGAAGTCGGGCCAAAACCACTGTCGTTCTTTCAACCTGCTTTCAGGGATGTAGTGTCCGATTCCCGGTAACGTTGCCGCCGTAGGCGCGCTGCGCCGACCAGGCTGAAGACGATCGCCGCGCTCAAGACCAAGCTCGACGGCTCGGGCACGGTAGAGTTGCCAGCGCCACTTGATTCCAGCCAATGGGCGGCAATCGTTTGAATATCGGAGATGTCGACCAGGCCGTCGCTGTTGGCATCGCCCGTTGGTCCTGTCGTCAGCCAGTTGGCGGCGACCGTTTGAATGTCGGACACGTCCACGATGCCGTCATGGTTCACGTCGCCTGCGATCAAGGGCGTAAGCAAGTACGCGTGGTATTCGCCATTGATCAGGCCTTGTCCCGCAATCTGACCGGCGTCGTTGATGTCGTAGGCGTCAAGCAGCTCCCAGCCCGAGAACGAATCGACGAGCGTGTTCAAGTCCACCATGCCGGTGTCGCTCGCGTACAGAAAGGCGTGCGTGTTGTTGGAGACCTGTGCGTCCACTTCGGACATGCCCACTACGTTCCCGGCGGCGCTGACGGCGTAGCCATAGCTATTGAGTCCACCGAGTGTCCCTATGTCTTGCATTGTGCCGCTGGTGCTTCCGGGTATCGATGGCGTCCAGCGAAACGCGTGTACCGCAACGTCGTCGGTCGTGCGCGATGAGCCGGTAACCTGTCCCGCGTTGTTGATTCCATTCCCGTCACTCGAGCTTCCGCCGAGCGTTCCCAGGTCGTTGATCGTGCCGCCTGTCCCATTCGGCGTGGTTGGCTGCCACAAGAATGCGTGGCTGGACTCGTATGTTATTTCGGTCGTGTCGGAAGAGCCTGCCACCTGCCCGCTATTATTGATGTCCCACGCGATGGTGAATGGCCCTCCGAGCGATCCCAGATCGTACATGGCGCCGGCGGCGCCGCCCGGCGTCGTTGGCTTCCACATGAATGCATGAGAATCGACATCTCCAGGCATATCGGAATAGCCTGCCACCTGGCCGCTGGCGTTGACGCCATTTGCCTGGCTGTAGGTTCCCCCCAGCGTTCCCAAGTCGTAAAGCGTCCCATTGGTGCCGCCCGGCGTCGTCGGACTCCATAGAGTCGCGTGTTCCGCGGCGTCGCCCGTCGTCGCCGAGACTCCTGCCACTTGGCCGTTGCCGTTGATGCCGACTCCCCAGGCGTATGTCCCCCCCAAAGTTCCCAAGTCCTTTATGGTGCCGGTCGTGGCGTTGGGACTGGTGGGTGTCCAGAGAAAAGCGTCGACCGTGGCGTCGTCGGTTGTGGCGGCATATCCCGCCACCTGTCCGCCGGCGTTGAGGCCCCACCCACGGCTGTCGGTTCCCCCCAGGGTTCCCAGGTCGGTGACGTAGTACGCGCGAGGCGCGGCATCCGCTCGATCAGGAACTCCTAGGGCTCCGACGAATACCGACAACAAGGCGATGCGAAATGCGGATCGAGCCAGGAACCGCGAGCGTACGCTCCTCTGCGACGACTGCCGCGGGGGCGTGCGTGAAGAACGAGATTGCAGAGAATCCATTGCAGAGCAGAACCACATGGGAGTCTCCTTTGCGACCGTGGTCTGCTCTATAATTGAGCCGGTCAACTCCCGGCGCGCAAACCGAGCGCCGAGGAGATGCCGGGCCGGTGAGTGTCCTTCTTCGCGGTTGGGACTCACCGGCCGCTTTAGTTGGTCAGCACATCAATTGAGGGTAGCCGCATGTCGTTTAGGCGACGGCTTGCCTCTGATGCGTCGTGAGGAGTCTCGCCGCGACTACCGCCCCGATGAGGAGTCTATTTGGTGGTAAGACGTCGCCGTCCGCTGCGTTGACCAGTCATCTGTTCATCGGCGGAACGACGAACGTGTGATCGATGGATTCTTTCTGAAAGCCGATGATCTCGGGAAAGTGCAGCCCGGCGAGAATCTGTACGTCGAAGATCTCCTCGATCGCGGTTTGAAAGTCGAGCGTACCAACACATGCCCCGCTTCGCAGATCGACGACGGCCACGCCGCACCTCAGCTCGCCGCGTCGTTCGGCAATCGGCACTACATCCATGGCGGAAGTCGGGCGAATCTTCGATAGCCCCACGAAGGCGTATGGGCCGACTACGGCCCAGCCGCGGGTGAAGCCAGGAAGTTGCGTCACGGTTTCGCGCCGGCCCGTCGCCGGATCGACGAGCACCACGCCGCCGGTGCCCGATTCCAGCACCCACAGCCGATCCTCGTGCCAGCGCGGCGAGTGGGGCATCGACAGACCACGGGCCAGCAACTCGCCGCTGGCAACGTCCATGACGATGCCGCCGTGCGGCTTGGAGAGGCGCCAGCCGCCAGGCGTGTCGGTCTTTCCCAGGGCGGTCACGAATGCCGGCCGCCCGTCGCGCATCGCCAGGCCGTTAAGGTGGCATCGGTCCTCGGCCGCTAGCGCCGTGATAAAAGGCGGCTGCCAGCGCGGCACGAAGCTGTAGTCGGCGTCGAGCGTGCACAGGCACGAAAACCGCGTGCTGACGATCCACAACTCGTCGCCGGCCCAGGCCATCTCGTGCACGCCGATGTCGCCGGTGACGTGCGCCGAACGCGGCAGGTAACAGGCGTCGTGCGTTCCCACCGGTTCGACCTGCGGGGCGATGTCCGGGGCGTTGCGCAGCGTCCAGATTTGGTTGCGGGTGCCGACGGCAAGGCGGCGCGCATCGGCCGCTATTCCCATCGGCCTGTCGAACGTTCGGACCAGCATGGAGAGCCCCGGCCCCTGCGCCCGAGCTACGAGGAGCTTGTTGGCCTGGTAGGTGCTCACGACCAGCGACGCGCCGAGCTTCGCGAGCAATGCCACGAAACTGTCGGTCTGGACGTAGTGAAAGGCGACGGGCTGGGGCGGAGCCGGCGTCGGCGAGTCGCCAGGAAGTGCGCACTGCTGGGCCGTGTTGTTGTCGGCGGGCTGTGCAGTGCGCGTGGCCAGAGCGTCCATAACGTGAACCGCCTTCGCTAGGGTCACCCCGCGAGCCCCGGCGCATGCCCGGCGGCTCGCGGGAGAAAAATACGTCGTACCAACGAGGTTCCCTACCGGTCGCGCTTCTTCCGTGCCGAGGTCATCAGATCAACGATTGCGGCGTCGATGGCCGATGCGGACGCCGTCTGATTGTGCCCCCTACCGCCGCCGTCGTCATTCAGAATCGTTCCCACGCCCTGGCCGTCGCTGATCGTGCCATTGATCGCGCCCGACAGGTTCACGTAGAAGCGCTCGTTCTTCTCCCTTTTGGTGTCCCCTCGGACGAGGACCTCAATCGTCTTGGTCGTTTCGCCGGGAGCGAAGTAGATGGTCCCCGACTTGGCGACATAGTCGTTGTCGCTGGTCCTGGCGTTGCCGTTGGCCGTCGTGTAATTCACCCACACGTCGTTGCCGCTGGCTTGCGACAGGTACACGGTGAAAGTCATCAGCGTGGTGCCGCTGTTGCCCTCGATGATCGAGGCGTCGCTGATTGTGATTGCGGGCGGCGTATCGTCATCGAGGATGGTCCCATAACCCCAGCCGTTGGCGATCGAGCCATTGGTCGCGCCGGAAAGCTGGACGGCGACATACTCGTCGATCTCAGCCAACGTGTCGCCGTTGACCATCACCGGGACGGACAGGCTCGTCTGTCCGGGGGCGAACGTCAGGGTGCCCGAGGTGGCCACATAGTCGCTGCCGGCCAAAGCGGTGTTGTCGGAGGTGGCATAGTTGACGGTCACGGGGGCATCGTAGGCAGCCGAGAGGCTGACGGTGAAGACCAGGCTCGTCGTCCCCGTGTTCCCCTCCACGACGGTCACGCCGCTGTCGATGCTGACGTAGGGCTCGTCGTCCGCGATGACGCCCAAGGCCTGACTGGAACTGAGTTGCGCACCGCTTGGGTTGCTGAGATTGACGAAGAAGTTCTCGTACCATTCAACGAGCCGATCGCCGTTGACCAGCACCGTGATGGTCTGGCTGGTCTCGCCGGGGGCGAAGGTCACCGTACCGCTCTTGGCCTGATAATCGACGCCTGCCGTGGCGCCGGGCCCATACCAGTATTCTTCATCGGGGGTGAGGTCGGCAGTCGCATAATCGACGGTCACGGGAGTGTCGTATGCAGCCGAAAGCGTCACGGTGAAACTGAATGGCGTCGCGCCGGTGTTCCCCTCCGCGCCGCTAACGTAGTCGGTGATGCTGATGTAGGGTTCGTCGTCGAGAATCGTGCCCATGTCCTGCGCGTCGGCGATAAAGGCGTTGGTCGCGCCACTGAGGTTGACCAGGAAGGATTCATTAGACTCACCGATCCGATCGCCAGTGACCAGCACCACGATGGTTTTGCTGGTCTGTCCGGGGGCGAAGGTCAGCGTGCCCGACGCGGCCTGGTAGTCGCTGCCAGCCGTGGCGCTGCCGTTTGCCGTGGCATATTGAACGGTGACGGTTTGGCCGTAAGCGGCCGACAGGTTGACGGTGAACGTGGCGCTGACAGTGCCGGTGTTTCCTTCAGTGACCGCCGCCGGGTCGGTGATGGTGATCGAAGGGGCGTTTAGCGCGGGCCAGATCGCGTCATTGAGCAGGACCGAAACGTTGTTGGAGCCAGCGTTTGACGTCGCCGCATCGACGCGGCCATCGCCGTTAAAGTCGCCAACCGCCACTGCGCTAGGTTCCGTGCCGACCGTAGCGATCGCGGGGGGCAGGAAGGCGCCGGCGCCCGAGCCGAGCAGTACGCTGACAGTGCCGTCCCAGTTGGCCGTCACGATATCGGCTTTGCCGTCGGCGTTGAAATCGGCCACTGCCACACCATGGGGCGTCGAGCCGGTAGCATAGTATTGGGTGGCCCCAAAGAAGCCCGTGCCGGTACCGAGCAGGACGCCGACTTGGTTGCTGTATGGGTTAGCCGTGACGAGGTCGGCCTTGCCATCGCCGTTGACGTCGCCCGCGGCCATTGATTGGGATGCTCCGACGAGAAAGTTGTTTGGAGCCCCGAGGGCGCCGGTGCCGGTTCCCAACAGTACGCTAACATACGCGGAATCGGAGCCGGCCGTCGCGAAATCGAGGTTGCCGTCGCTGTTGAAGTCCGCCACGGCCGTGGAATTCTGGTATCCGTAGCCGGGATACGCCGTGGTCGGCGCCCCAAACGATCCGCTTCCGGTGCCGAGCAGCACGTTGGCTTGGCCATAGTAGTAGCCGGGATACCAACCACCGTAGCCCCAAGAGCCGGGGAAATAGACGTTCGACGTCACGCCGAGGTCGAGCTTGCCGTCGGCATTGAAGTCGCCCACCGCCACCGACGACGGACTCGATCCGATGTCGATGTTGACGGGGGCCTGGAAGGTTCCGTTGCCGTTGCCCAGCAGCACGCTCACGTTACCGGCGTTGGCAGTCGCCAGATCGAGCTTGCCGTCGGCGTTGAAGTCGCCGACCGCCAGAGAGAGCGGGCTGGCACCGGTGGCGGAGTTCTGGGCCGCCTGGAATGTGCCGTCCGCTTTGCCCAGCAGGACGCTTACGTTGCCGCCGCCGGGGTTGGCCGTCGCCAGGTCCAGCCGCCCGTCGGCGTTGAAATCGGCGCTCACCACGGCCGCCGGGCTGGCCCCGACGGGGTAGCTGGCGGCCGGGGAAAAGCTGAGCATGCGGCGCTCTTCCAGCGGTTCGATGCTGATGTGACGCGCCACGAACCGCGAGCGTGCGCTCTGCCGCGACGACTGCCGCACGGGCGTACGCGCAGAACGAGATTGCAGAGAATCCATTGCAGAGCGGAACCACATGAGAGTCTCCTTTGCGACCGTGGTCTGCTCTATAATTGGGACGGCCAACTCCCGGCGCGCAAACCGAGCGCCGAGGAGATGCCGGGCCGGTGAGTGTCCTTCTTCGCGGTTGGGACTCACCGGCCGCTTTAGTTGGTCAGCACATCAATTGAGGGTAGCCGCATGTCGTTTAGGCGACGGCTTGCC
>JACPPG010000063.1 GCA_016191115.1 Planctomycetia bacterium
TGTGGACTACGCTGCTGGGCTACAACCTGATCCGCACGACGGCGGCGGCCGCGGCCCTGTTGCACGACAAACAGCCGCGGCAAATCAGCTTTAGCGGAACCTGTCAATACGTGCTGGCGTCCTGGTCGATGTTCTCGACGGACCAGTTCGCCGCAGCCGAACTCCTGTCGCATTGCCGCGCGCTGCTGGCGCAAATCGCCGAGTGCGAAGTCGCCAACCGCCCCGGCCGCATCGAGCCGCGCCAACTCAAACGCCGCCGCCACGGCTACAAACTGATGCAAGAACCCCGCGCCACGCTCCGCGCACGCCTCGCAAAACACAACTAGCCGCCGCTCCACAAGTTACCATGCCGACAGTGCCATTCGTGTCAGGAACCGATTCTGTGCTGCTGCGGGTGGGAACAGCCACCGAGACGCCAGATTCCCGCTGCGCCGCCTGAAATCTCCGGTCTCCAGTCTCCAGCCTCAAACCTTCTCTTCCACCGGCAAGTACTTGCCCACCTCGATGTGGTGGCCGTCGGGGTCGCGGAAGAAGATTTGCAGGCCGCGGCCGGGCACCTCGTTTTTGCGATACTCGACGCCGTGTTCTGTCAGCCGCCGCTCGACCGCGGCCAGGTCCTCGACTTCGAACGCCAGGTGGCCGTCGCGCGTCTGGATCGGGCCGGCCGCGTCGGGGATCGAATCGTTGACGATCAGGTGAATCTGCAGGCCGTAGTTGAACAGCCACGCGCCGGGAAAATCGAAGTTCGGCCGTCGGATCTCGCGGAAGCCCAGCACGTCGCGGTAGAAGGCGCGGCTTTCGTCGAGATGTTTTGTTAAGCGACCGACGTGGTTCAAGGCGCGGATGGGCAATGCGGCGGTCATGGTTGACGGGACCTCCCTGGCGCGGCTCACGGGGCGGAGAATTGGGGAGTTATCCGCGCAATATAGTCCTTCGCGGGCCGGCTCGCGAGCGATCGAGCAATTGGGTCAGGGCCGTTCACAGATTTAAGCTTGCCGGCGGCGCACCGGCGGGAAAGTGGGACAGGCACCGAGACGCAACGTTCGTCTGAAAGGACTTGCGCTGTTTATGCTCGGAGCCAGTCCCATTTTCCCGCCTCGCCATTTTGAAAAACAGAATGGCCCTGCGAAATGCTGTCGAAATGCTGGGGGGTTAGCCTTTACGCCGAAAACGGTTTGGGTTTCTCGCCAACAATGGATCGGCCAACAGCAGAGTCGCCCCTCTTTCGGGCGGCGCAATAAAAAACCCTTCGTAGGCGGGGCAGGAACCTACGAAGGGTGAATGTGCGGGGGTTACCCCCCACAGCGGAAAGTATGCCGATGTGGCCACCATCGTTCAATGACCTAAAAGGGGGGTTCGCAAAAAATCCGAAGGTCGGACGCAACGCGATCCAGCATTACAGAGGTGCGGCGACTAACCGGGCCTTGGCTGCGGCAGTAGAATGATCCCCTCCGCTGTGCTTCACCAACGCTGACGCGACCAGACCGTTGCCGCACCACTGGTTTTTTCGAATCCGCCCCGGCCGCTTGAACGGTATGCCACTCGATCCCGTTGACACGCTCAGCCAGTTGGTGGCGATTCCTAGCGTGAATCCGATGGGCCGCCCCGTGGCCGGCCCGCAGTACCTCGAATATCGCGTCACGGAGTGGTTGCAGCATCTCTTCGAGCGGCTGGGCTTGCCGTGGCAGCGTCAAACCGTCGAACCGCAGCGCGACAATATCGTGGCCCGCTTCGACGGCGAGCCCACGCCGGCGCAGGGAGGCAAGGTCGTCCTTCTCGAGGCGCACCAAGACACGGTGCCGGTCGACGGCATGACCATCGAGCCGTGGACACCCACGGTTCGCGAAGGGCGGCTGTACGGCCGTGGATCGTGCGACATCAAGGGCGGGATGACGGCGATGCTGTGCGCGCTCGCGCGCTTGATTGAGGAGCGGCCACGGCCGCGCCCCACGATCCTCATGGCGTGCACGGTGAACGAGGAGCACGGCTATAGCGGCGCAACGGCGCTCACGCGGCTTTGGACGGCGGGCGGGGGCGATTCGATTATTCCCAGGATGCCCGACGCCGCCGTTGTCGCCGAGCCGACGAATCTCGACGTGGTCGTCGCGCACAAAGGCGCGGTCCGCTGGCGCTGCCATACGCACGGACGCGCCGCGCACAGCTCGCAGCCACAGCTCGGCGACAACGCGATCTACAAGATGGGCCGCGTGCTGGCGGCGTTCGAGATCTATGCCCGCGACGTGTGTCCCCAGCTCGCTTCGCATCCGCTGTGCGGCCGGTCGACGTTGAGCGTCGGGCTGATCGGCGGCGGCTTGAGCGTCAATACGGTGCCGGACCGGGCGACGATCGAGATCGACCGCCGCGTGATTCCGGGGGAGGACCCGACGGCCGTGTACCGCCACGTCATCGACTACGTGGCGACGCACGCGGGCGTGGGCACGGACGTCGAGCACGAGCGGCCGTATCTCGAAGGGCGCACGTTGGCCGACGGACCGAACGAGCAGGTCGCCGCGCGGCTAGCCGCTGCGGCCAAAGAGGTGCGCGGGAAGTGCGAACGGATCGGCGTCGCTTTCGGCACCGACGCGGCGACGATCGCCGCCGCCGGCGTGCCCAGCGTCGTGTTCGGGCCAGGCTCGATCGCCCAGGCCCACACGGCCGATGAATGGCTGGACGTGGGTGAACTGCGCCAGGCCAGCGAGGCGCTGTACCGGTTCGCGGCGCAAATGATGAACGATGAATGATGAAGGGAACAGTGCGCCGTTTGGCCCATCCATCATTTCTTCTTACGGGCGATCGCTCGCTGCATGGCCGTTCCCATGTCGGCCGGGCTTTGGGCGACCTCGATTCCCGCGGCTTCAAGTGCGGCGATTTTTTCCGGCGCCGTTCCCTTGCCGCCGGAGATGATCGCGCCGGCGTGCCCCATTCGCTTGCCAGGGGGCGCGGTGCGCCCGGCGATGAAGGCGGCCACGGGCTTGGTGACGTGCTTCTTGACGAAGGCCGCGGCCTCCTCCTCGGCCGTGCCGCCGATCTCGCCCATCATCAGGATGGCTTCGGTGGCCGGATCGGCCTCGAACAGTTTCAAGAGGTCGATGAACGACGTGCCGACGATCGGGTCGCCCCCCAGGCCCACGCACGTCGACTGGCCCAGCCCCAGGCCGCTCAACTGCCACACCGCCTCGTACGTCAGCGTGCCGGAGCGGCTCATCACGCCCACCGGACCCTTGCGATGAATGTAGCCGGGCATGATGCCGATCTTGCATTCCTCGGGCGTGATCACGCCGGGGCAGTTCGGGCCGACCAGCACCGAGTCGCTATCGCGCACGACGTCGTACACGCGGACCATATCGAGCACCGGCACGCCCTCGGTGATGGCGATCACCGTCTTGATCCCGGCGTCGACCGCCTCCAGGATGGCGTCGGCCGTGAAGGCCGGGGGGACGAAGATCATCGTGGCGTCGGCGCTCGTTTTGGCCACGGCTTCGACGACGGTGTCGAACACGGGCAGGCCGGCCGCGGTCTCGCCTCCTTTGCCGGGCGTGACGCCGCCGACCATCTTCGTGCCGTACTCGAGGCATCCCTTAGTGTGAAACTGCCCGACCTTGCCGGTGATCCCCTGGCAGATGACGCGGGTGTTCTTGTTGATCAGGATGCTCATGGCGCTCGATTGTTCCAGGTTCGCGCTCTCTCGTGCCGTTCTTGGTGCGCCATCACGCCGCGGCGGCGACGACTTTCTTGGCGGCGTCGGTCAGGCCCTCGGCTCCGATGATGTCCAGGTCGCTCGAGGCGAGGATCTTGCGCCCCTCCTCGACCTCGGTTCCTTCCAGCCGCACGACGAGCGGCACGTTGAAGCCGACCGTCTTGTACGCGGCCAGAACGGCGTTGGCGATAGTCGTGCAGCGCATGATGCCGCCAAAAATGTTCACGAGCACCGCTTTCACGTTCTTGTCCGACAGCAAGATGCGAAAGGCCTCGGTCACCTGCTCGACGTTCGCACCGCCCCCCACGTCGAGGAAATTGGCGGGCGAGCCGCCGTGCAGCTTGATCAGGTCCATCGTGCTCATGGCCAGGCCGGCGCCGTTCACGAGGCAGCCGATATTGCCGTCGAGCTTCACGTAGCTCAGGCCCGCCTTGGCGGCCTGGACCTCGGCAGGCTGCTCTTCGGCCAGATCGCGGAGCTCGGCCAGGTCCTTGTGGCGCAATAGCGAGTTGTCGTCGAAGGTCATCTTGGCGTCGAGCGCCATCAGGTCGCCCACTCCGGTGACGACCAATGGATTGATCTCCGCCAGGCTGGCATCGCAGTTGACGAACACGCGGCACAGCCCCTTCATGAATTTCTCGGCCGAGGCGACGCTTGCCCCCTTGAGCCCCAGCCGCGCGGCCAGCTTGCGGGCCTGATAGCTCTGCAACCCGGCGTCGGGATCGAAACGCTCGCGGTAGATCAACTCTGGAGTGCGGGCGGCAACCTCCTCGATGTTCACGCCTCCCTCGCTCGACACCATCAGCACCGGACCATAGCTCGCGCGATCGACGACGATGCCCAGGTACAGCTCGCGGGCGATGTCGCAGCCCTCTTCGACCAGAACCTGGCGGACTACCTGACCTTCTTTGCCGGTCTGAATGGTCACCAGGGCGTGGCCGAGTAGATTGCCGGCGACGCGGGCCGCGTCGTCGGCGCTGCGCACGAGTTCGACGCCCCGCTGCTTTGGATTGTCGGCAAGCGTCCCTTTGCCGCGGCCGCCGGCGTGAATCTGGGCTTTCACCACGGCCACCGGGCCGCCCAGCGATCGAAAGGCTTCGGCCGCCTCTGGGGCGCTGCGCGCTACGATGCCGCGCGGCACGGCGACGCCCGCCTTGCGGAGAATCTCCTTGGCCTGAAACTCGTGAATCTTCATCGCAGGGGCTGCTGACGCTCCCGAAGGGTCGATCTGCTCAACACGTGCAAGTCGCGGATTATAGGTGTCGCGCGGCGGAGCGGTCAAGGAAGGGACCGCACGCCGCAGGGCCATTCTGTTTTTGTAACTCTTTAGCCGTGTGAAGTTGATCTTGGTGAAATTGGGCTGGTGTTTTATGACGATGGGCATTGATCAGTGGCATGGATGCCGAACGCATGTCTGTCGCTACGTTGCCGGATTTGGGACCGCGGCTGACCGCCGAA
>JACPPG010000043.1 GCA_016191115.1 Planctomycetia bacterium
GGACTGATGTTTCTTGATAAACTGGTTCATGGCGTTGCGTCTCCAGTAGAACGGATGGCCTTCACAAACCACCAAACTACCGTAGCGCAACGCCTCTTTCCTCCCCTTTGGTTGCGGCCGCAGGCCGCGCTGTGCCCTCGGAGCCCTCGGTGGCCGGTTTCTTTTCCGGGCGTCGCTCGCTGTCGCTCCGGGCTTGTGGGGTCGCTGATGCTGTCGTGCGTGCAGGCGACGGATGGTTGGCGTAGACTGTCGTGCGTCGATTGCGAAGGGGGACGCGCATCGGCGCACCACGGGAGCGAATGCAGACACGTGATTCCGACCTTGTTCTCCGTGAGCTACGCCGGCTATTGGGGGCAGCACAAGCTGGACGTGTGCCAATTCCTGCGCAAGGCCGCGGCGCTCGGCTATGCGGCGGTCGAGATCGGCGGCAAGCGGCCGCACCTGGCGCCGGGGGACTTTCGCGACGCGGCGAAGCTTGACGCGATCCGCGAGCTGGCCGCCGAGCTCTCAATCGAGATTGCCACGATCGCGGGCTACACCGATTTCACGGCCGGCCGCGCGACGCCTGACATTCCGCTCGTCGAGATGCAGCTCGACTACGTGAGCGAGTTGGCGCGGATCGCCCGGCGACTGGGGGCAAAGATCGTTCGCGTATTCAGCGGTTACTCACACTCGGTGGCCGACTACCAGGGCGACTGGCGAAAATGCGTCGGCGCGCTTCGCGAGGCGGCCGGTCGGGCCGCCGACGAGGGAATCGTGCTCGGCCTGCAGAATCATCACGATGTGGGGATCGCCGTCGAGGCCTACGAGGAACTGCTGGACGAGGTGGATCATCCGAACCTGAAGACCATGTTCGACCCTTGGTCCGTGGCGCTAACCGGCGGCGATCTTGCGGAATCGGCCCGGCGGTTGGCGCCGCGGATGGTGCAGACCACGCTGGCCGACTACGTGCGACACGAGCGGTTTGCCTACGACCCAGCCATCGTCAATTATCGCCGGCTCGATCCGCCGGCGCTGCGCGCCGTGCCGCTGGGGGAGGGTTTTCTCGACCTGCCGGCCTTCTTCGCCGGGCTGCGCGCCGGCGGATTCCGCGGCTACGTGGCCTACGAGATGTGTTCGCCCCTTCGCGGCGGCGGAAGCGAGGCCAATCTGGACGCGGCGGCGGCCAAGAGCCTGCGCGTGATCCAAGGTTTGATTTCCCAGGACTAACCCTGCACTAAGAGGGTGGAGTCGGGCGTTGAGGAGAATCACTCCCTCTCTCAAGTCATCGGTTGCTGATTGCTTGGCCGCCGCGCGGCCGCCGCATCCAGTAGCGGACGCTCATCGCCCACGACACGGCCATGTAGTAGACCGGGTAGAACATCGACAGCGAGACAAGCTGTCTGGCGCCTGGACTACTGCCCGGGTGATCGCCCCAGTTCCACACGATGGCCACGAGTAGCGCGCCCCACACTGTTCCCAGCACGGTTGACAGCCGGTTCAGCGAGCCTGGCTGCGTCGGATACAGGTAACGCGCCGGGACGAAGGTCAGCGCCGAGAACGTCAGCAGTAGCGCCACCGTCGCCCACACCGGCGGCTGCATGGCGTACAGATAGAACGCCACCAGGTTCCAGTACGATGGGAATCCGAGGAAGAACCCGTCTTCGGTCTTGGCCGACACCTGGCAGAACCCGTAGGCGCTGGCCAACAGCGGCACCAACAGCCACCCGCTCTGCTGCTCGGGAAGCAGGTCCGCCTGGTAGATGAGCAACAGCGGCAAGCAGGTGTAGTTCAAGAAGTCGACCAGGTCGTCGAGCCGCCGGCCGTCGAAGCCTGGCAGCACTTCCTTGACGCGGACGCGGCGGGCAAACCAGCCGTCGGTGGCGTCGATCACGATGCCGATCGCCATCAACAGGAAGGCGTCGCGAAACCGCAGCGGGTCGCTGCTTACGAGCACATAGGTGATGGCGCCCGCCACCACCAGGCCCATGCCGGTGTAGAGGTGCACGCCCCAGGCGTACACGTGCGTGGCGGAGAGGCGCGGGCGCTCGACATTGGTCAACATAATTGGACTCGATGGGTTCGGTTAAGGAGCACGGTCGGTTTTTCGCAGCGCGTCTCATTCGAGAGGGCGAGGCTCCTGCCGAGCCGGTGCCGCCGGACGGTGATCGCATCGCGGCTCGGCGGGAGCCTCGCCCTCCCGTAGGCCGCATCTCTAGCCATCGACTCTACCAAGAACACGCGGCGGGTCCCAGCCGGATGAGAGCCGCGAAACGACCGGCAGGACCACCAACCCCGCCACGGCGGCCAGCACGCGAACGGGGAAAACGCTCTCCCCGGTCGCCGGGTGGAGCCACCGCCCGGCGTCCTGACCGGCGAGCCGTGAAACGATCGCCCCGTAGTCCACCATGGCCGGCAGACCCATGATCGCGATGCCGCCGGCCAGCCGCAGCACGAGCGACACGGCAAAGGCGGCCATCGAGCCCGTGCGGTTCGCCTTCGGGTCGAACATGGCCATGACCAACTGCGGAAACAACAGGACGAACACCAGGTCGGCGGTGAAGAACCACAGGTCCGCGACACTTCGCACGGCCAGCGCCATCGCGGTGGCGGCCACGCCCAGCGCGACGATCGATCCGCGGATCATCCGTTGCAATTCGCTCGACGTGCCGCGGGGCATGAACAGGCGGTGGAAGATGTTCCAACTGAACATCGAGCCGGCCGATAGGATCGAGGCGCTAAAGCTCGACGTGACCGCGCCCACGATCGCGCCCAGCCCGAGCATGGCGACGGCATACGGCGCCGTCTGCCGCAGGAGCATCGGTAGCGCCATCGCTGGATTGTTGTCGAGCACGATCCGTTGGCTGTCGTCCCAGCCTGTATAGGCGAAGGCGGCGATGCCCAGGATGACCGGCGGCACGGTCAAGGCGATCGTCAGGAATCCGGCGATCACCGAGTGCCACCGTGCTTTGGCGACCGTCTGGCACGACAGCACGCGCTGGAAGTAGCAGTTCCACGGGATGCCACCGAGGATCAGCATGGCCGTCAGGTCCCACCACACGACGCGGCTGGCGAGCGGCCATTGCGAATCCCCGCCCAAGGGCGGCAGCGGCGCGGCCAGGCTGCCTAGCGCACTCGAGTAGTGATCCCACGTCGCCGCCAGGCCGCCGGTTTGCGCGAGCGCAAAGGGCAGAGCGGCCAGCATGCCGATCGGCACGAGCGCCAACTGAAACACATCGGTATAAGCCACCGACCACATGCCGCCGATGAACGTGTAGCAGGTGACAACGGCGGCCGAGGCGATGATGGCCGTCGAGAGATCGATATTCAGGATCACGCCGCACGTGGCGCCGATGGCCACCAGCAGCTCCGCGCTCCAGAACAGCTCGCCCAACATGGCGGGCACGGCCAGCACCGCGGCCCACGTGCGGCCGAAGCGGGCCTCGAACGGGTCGATGAGCGTGGTGAACTCGAGCCGCCGCATCCGGCCGGCGAAAAACAGCCCACCCAGAACCAGGCTGAGACCAAAACACACGCCTCCCTGCAGACCCGAAGCCAGGCTGCGCTGCGTGTTTTCGACCGTGCCCAGGAGGTATCCGCCGTCGACCCAGGTGGCGGTGGTCGTGAGCACGGCGATCCACAAAGGCATCGTCCGGCCGGCGAGCATCAACTCGGCGGGCGCCTTGTGGCGGACCTTGCGGGCCGCCAGCCATCCGATCGCCAAAAAGACGGCGAACATCGCCCCCACGGTCGCCACGCCGCCCCAGAAGACGCCTTGCATCAAGTCATCTCCGAGGGCGGTTTGGGAGCGCGGGAAGAGGGACGACGCGGCGGCGAAAGCCGCTTCAATATAGGTCGCGCCGCGAGGCAGTGATACGCGGTTTTGTCCGTCTCATACCAGCCCGAAGCGCCAGCGAGGGAATGAGTCGCGCGTTACCTCGCTAGCGCTTCGGGCTAGTGTGTTGAGAGAAGTCATTAAACTGGAAGGGTTGCCGCGACGCGTTCGGTAACGAGCGACGTCGCGCGGCACGAGAGTTGCCCCTGCTTGAGGGCGCGGCGCGGCGCGAAATGGCTTCAGAGAAGTAATGTATGCTGAGATAGGGCCACCAACAGGAACCAATCCACCATGACCACCAAAGCACAACTCGGTGAACCCATCCGCGTCGGAATCTTTTCCACCGTCCGTGAGGCCGATCAGGCCGTCGCGGGGCTCTTGAAGCTTGGGTTCACCAAGGACCAGATCACGGTCCTCTGCTCGGAGGATTGGAAGGCCGAGCACTTTCACGACTACCGCCATCAAGACCCGGCCGGCATGCACACGGTGAAAGCGGCCACGATCGGCGGCACGATCGGCGCCGTGCTCGGCGGCATGACCGCCGTGGTGGGAACGGTGGCCACCGGCGGCATCGGCCTCTTGGCCGGCGGCGGCGCCGCGGTGTGGGCCGGTGGGATCGTGGGTGGGCTGGTGGGCGCGATGATGACCCGCGGCGTCGAGAAGGAACTGGCCAACTACTACGACCAGGCGGTCGTCCGCGGCAAGATCCTGGTGGCCGCCGAGGACGAGAGCGAAAACCGCACGCGCACGCTGCCGGCCGCCGAGAAGGTGCTGCACGAAGCCGGCGCCGAGCCGGTCGCGCTGCCGGAAGGGTGAGCCGCTGCGTGGGTGTCAAGCGAAGCGAGATTCGTCGAGGCGGCATGTCCGCCACGTGGCCGCGGCGGCTAAGCATGCGGACGCCGGCCCTCAGAACACGAACTCGCCGCGGAGGAAGAAGCTGTCGAAGCCGAGGATGTTCGAATCGTCCAACAGCGGTTGCGAGTTGCTGCCCACTTCTTGCAGGCCCAGGTCCCACCAGGTTTGCAGGTTCCAGCCGCCCGACAGGGCCAATCGCGGCAGCACCCTCCACGTGGCGCCGATCTCCAGCTCGGCGACCGGGACGATCCGCGAATCGCGGGCCGACAGCGTGGTCCTGATCGGGTTCGTTTCGTCGAAGGCCGAGCTCGAGTTCGAGATGTACTGCGCGACGTTGCCCACCAAGAGCGAGCCGGCGCCCTTGGCATACAGCGACCATCGGCCGTTGGGGCCGAAGTAGCGGCGGCCTTGTAGCCCCATGCGCGGGCCGAAGCCGGTGAACTTGTTGCTCGACGCGGCGATCGTCTCCGAGCCAACCGAAGGGCTGCTCGGGATCACGTCCGAATTGATGAAGTGATTGATCGACCCGATCCGCAGGCCGCCGAACCACCGCAGGTCCCACGGCGGGCAACCGGGGCCACAACAGTCGCCGCAGCTAGCATTGAAGAAAAACGGCCGGATGAAGTCCAGGTCCCATACATTGACGTTCAATCGCAGGCTGGTGTTGATCACGTCGCCCGGATTGGTCGTGCTGTTGCACAGGAAGTCGCAGTAGGCGGTGTTGCTCGTGGCCGTGCCACTTTTGCGGTCGATGCCGTTAAAATTGGAGTACGTGAAGCGGACCTCGTCGCCGCAGCGGGCATTGCGAAAGCCAAGATACGTGCGGAACCCGCCCTGGTAACCGGGGTCGAAGTTGATCCGGTCGCCGGTCGTAGTGGTCGTGGATCCGTTCTGCGAAGTGACGGTCCGCGTCAGGGCGGCGCTCTCGCTGAAGCGCGGGCGAATCCACAGGGCCTCGCCGCCGGCGACGACGGTCCACATCTTGCCTGGGATCAGACAGCCATCGCCACAGCCGTATCCGTCGTAACCACCGCCGTAGGGATCGCCATCGTAGCCGCCACCGTAACCGCCGTCGAAGCCGCCCTCGTAATCGCCGTAGGGCATGAACTCTTCATCGCCGGCGTAGCCGCCGCCGTAGCCGGGAGCAGGCATCCCCTCAGGCGCCACGATCGCCTCGGGCGGGGGCGCGGCTGGTTCGGTTCCTTCGGCATGCCAGCCGAGCGTGCGGCGCGGCACACGCGCCGGGTGGTAGTTGGGATTGGCGCCCTCGTAAAACGCCGACCCAGCCGCCTGGCGGTAGGTCGTCTTCGGCCGCGGCTTGCTACTCGTCTTGCGCGTGCTCTTGGGCTCGGGCAGCGGCCCGGGCTCTTCCGTCGGTTCGTCCTCGGCGGCAGTCCGCACGGCGCGCTGCATCGCGGCGGAATCGCGCTTCAATTGCGGGGCCGGGGGACCGCGTTTCGATGCCGTCGCGCGCGAGAGCGGCTGCGCCGGTGCGGTCGCGGCGCCTCGATCGGCATGGTGCGTGGTGGCTGACCGCGCCTCCGCGGTCGCGGAGGAAGCGGTTCGGCTCGTGCTTGCTCGCGGACCGCTCGCCGTGCCGCGGGTTGGTTGGTCAGCGTCCGATTTGTCGGCCTTGGGCAGCGGGTCGGGTATCACCAACAGCGGCTCGGCGACGTCCTCGGCGGCCGACTCGGCGAATGCCTCGGCGGCGCGACCGGATGTCTTGGCCGGTTTGTCGGCCGCCGCGCACGGGGCAGCGAACGTCGTCGTTGCAGCGACGACGAGCAACGCACGCAGGAAACGGCTCATCCTACACCTCGAAACAGCGTACCTCTTCGTGGCGGCGGCGCAAGCACGACCTGGCCGCGCGCCATCCTGGTCTGGCAATACGGAATAGTTTTCGGCACCCGCATAGTCTGCCCTTGCGGATTTCTCGCTAAAACCGGAAAGGATTCGCCGGACCGCCCAGTATGACACAAGGGCGCGCCAGAGATGCAAGCACCAAGAGGATCGCCGCGACCCGCCGCACGAGAAACGCGGGCCTTACGCCTGCACGCGGCGCCGCGCCAACTGGCGCCTGGCCGCCACGGTCGCCGTCGCCGCCAGTGCGATAGCAGCCAGCACAAGCGTCGATGGCTCCGGCGTCGGCTGCGTGTTTTGCGTCACGAGCTGTTGCCCCGGCGAGCCGCGACCCCGGCAGAACGCGGCGGCCCCGGTCAGCGCGACGGTCGTCTCCCGCAGGTCTTGCGGCGTGAGCGTCTGGTGCATGACCGTGCCGTTGGAGAACGTGACGTCGAAGGTGGCCCAGCGGCTCGAGTCGGTGCCGCTCACCAGCGCGTCGCGGAAGTTGGTCAGGCTCAGCCCGTGGTCGGCATTGCGGTCGACGTCGACGCGAAACCCGAACTGGGTGCCAGGCAGGAAGTTGGCCAAGGAGAGTGACGCGGTCTCCAAGCCCGCGTGCAGGCCCGGCGTGTCGCCGGGCGAGAAATCAATCACGCGCGCCGGTGTGGACTGCGGCAGGAAGATCAACGACCCGAAGCTGAACGTCGTGTTGCCGAGTGACAGCGTGAAATCGGTGATGTCCACCGAGGTCGACAGGTTCGTTAGCTCGATGAGCGGCCGGTCGGCGGCTACCGCCAACTGCGTTTGCGTCAGCCACGGCGAAAGGTTGAAGAGGTCGATCCCTTCACCGATGCGGATGCTGTAGCCAATCGTGTCCTGGGCGCGGGCCAACGGCGCGCCGGTCAGCGAAAGAACGACCGCGAGGCAGGCCAGCGGCCAGACCTTGGCGAACGACGCAAACATGTTTGGTGCCTTGTTTCGTTCCCGAAGCAGTTGCTGCGGGTGAAACATCCGGTGGCCCTGTTCCGTTGACCGACCGGACTTACTGCTGTTCCGCGTGCCCTTCCTGCGCGCGACGCAAAATCCTCCGAGTGATTTCCTGGAGTGCTACGGTGCTCTTGCTGCCGCTCGATGGGATGCGGACGCGGCGGTTAGCGCGCGTCCGAGAACGCTTGCGCAAACGTCGGGACGGTCGAGTTGCGAGAAGAAGCTCGCGGAGACAGTGCGCCGCGGCAATTCATCGCCGTGCTCGTCGTCGGGCGGTCACATCCCGTGACGGAGACTGGCAGAAGAGTTGCAGTAGCGACCTTTCAAGAGCGACGGCTCTTGGCAAGGCAGTACGAGAATGCCCGCCGAAAGAGCCTATCCCGATAGTAACCGCATGGCCCAAGGGGTCAAGGAAATTGCCTAGGGTATACAACCCAAGCGAGGTCACGAAGTTTCGCGGCACTTCCGGAAAAGCGCGGCGCATCGGGGACGATCCCTATAGCCGGAATGGGGGAGTCGAAGATTTATCAAACCGGACAACCAGCACTCGGCCGCGGACGATTCCAGCGACCGGACCCCTCTACCCAGGGCCGTTCACAGATTCAAGCTTGCCGGCGGCGCACCGGCGGGAAAGTGGGACAGGCACCGAGACGCAACGTTGGTCTGAAAGGACTTGCGCTGTTTATGCTCGGAGCCAGTCCCATTTTCCCGCCTCGCCATTTTGAATTGCTGCTTGAGGATCAAAAGTTCGTCGTGGGGGGCGACAAGCTTTTGCACTTTGCCGCCTATGCGATCCTGGGCGGCTTGATGTTTCTGGCGGTGCGGTTGCATCGCCCGACGGCTACCGCGGCAGCGGCGCTATCTCAGTGCGCCGCGGTGGCGGTCATGGCTGTTATCTCGGGCTTCTTGGACGAAATCTCTCAACCGCTGACCGGCCGCGATTTGGACTGGCGCGACCTCGTGGCCGATGCGGCCGGCGCGGTGGCGGGGGCGGTAGCAATCGCCTTGTGGTTTTCGCGCGCGGCATCGCCGGAGGACACGTGAGGGGCGACTCGCGAGCGATGTGTGGCACTGGCCCCGCCAGTTGCCGGGCTATTGGCCTTAGGCTCGTCAACCCGACTCAGCCATACGCTTTCGCAGGCCGCGGGCCAAGCCCCAGCCGAGCGCGAAAACCACGAGCGCGCCCACGATTCCCGCCAATGACGTCGCCAGCCACACGCCACGCAGGCCGGGCATCTGATAGTCGGCCAGCGGCGGGACGATCGCGGCCGCGACGGGCGCCATGCCGTCGCTCCCCAGATCACCGGCGACGCGCTGTAGCCCATCGGGGGCCGCCGAGGCCAACGGGGAAAGACAAAACGCGACCAGCACGGCCACGACCAGGCCCGCCGCGACAAGGGGCCGCCACTCGGCCGGCTCCGCTTGAGGTTGGCGCACCGCGTACAACAGATCGGGGCGCACCCGCAACAGAAACGCGACGACCATGCCGGTCACGAGCGCCTCGACCACGCCGATCGCGCTATGCACGATGAGCATCGCCGGCAACACGGCCGACAGCGGATACGTGCCCGACCACCACAGCTCGATTGAGCAAAACGCCGCTGCCAGCTCGACCGAAATCCAGGCGGCGACCGAGGCGCCGACGACGTGTCCCGACGGGCCAGCCACGAGGCGCCGACAGACCGTATAAGGCGCGTACGCCAGGAGCGATCCGGCGATCGCCATGTTGAGGACGTTCGCGCCCAGGGCGGTCAGCCCACCGTCGTAGAACAACAGGCACTGGACGATCAGCACGACGGTCATGGCCAAGGCGCCGGCCCACGGCCCCAGGATGATGGCCGCCAGCGCGCCGCCCACCAAGTGACCGGACGTTCCCCACAAGATCGGGAAGTTGACCATCTGGGCCGAAAAGACGCAGGCGCTCATCACGCCCAACAGCGGGATGAGGTGATCGCCGACTTTTGCCCGCGCCTGCCGGATGCCCCAGGCGAGCGCGCCACCGGCCACGACGGCTGTGCCAGCGCAGGTACTCGCGTTCAGAAAGCCGTCGGGCAAGTGCATGGCGGTCGGTTCCGCGTGACGTGCGTCAAATGGGCCGCCAGAACGAGGGCCGCGATCCGCACCGGTGATCGGCATCGCGTAGCGGCGGGCTTCAATATAACCGCTGGGGCGGCCATGGCCAAAGTGCCAAACCGTGGGACTTCGGCCGGCTGGGAGAAAGATGCGCGACGGCCGAAAGGAGGCGCCGTCAGGTGAAAGGCCGCCCGCCTACCGCATGCCGCGGTACGGCATGGGGCGAGCCGACATGGCGCGCGACGGAGGACCCGGCTGAAACTCCGACGAACGGTACGTGGGCTCGGGCGTCGGTCGCAGCTCCGGCACGGGCGCGCCGGGCACGGCGTCGACGGCGGGCTGCTCGATCATCTCGCCCGTGACTTCGCCCTCGTAAGACGCGTCGTATTCCATGTCCGGGCCACCCAGGATCGAACCGACGCGATCGTTGAACCCCAGCCCCTCGGCCGGTAGCGGGCCGGTGTAGTCGTACGGCGAGGCACACATGGCGCAGCCTAGTGCGGTAGTGCACAGGCAAAGCGCGGCCAGGGTGCAAAGGGATCGACGCATCAGACTTCCTTGTTTCGCGGCTTCCGCATCGGGCGGTGCCGGCTTGGGCGGTTCTCGCCGCGGACTTTCGCTACCGGCGCGGCGGGATCGCACAACAACAGCCGTATCATCGGCCGATTCGACCGTCAGATTCGTCATTTTTTTCGGTTTCGCTACCTTGCGTTGCATCGTTCGCGAAGCCGTTGCCCCAGATCGCCCAGATGACCGCGGGCGGCCTCAGGGCGCGATAGCACCCTTGGGGGCGGCGATCGATTGGCAGCGTGGCGAAGGGCGAGAACGTGGCAAGCTGGATAAAAACCTGTGCCTTGCGGCGTGCTTTTCGCGTCCCGCCGGGCTACACTCGGCGGCGTCGTGGCCGGTGGCCGGCCAATTCTGTCCGTCCTCAACTATGCGGGGTTGCTCAACCATGAACGTCTCGCGCGTCCTTCTTTGTGCTGTCTTGGATTTGGCCCTCTGCGTCTGCGCGGTCCGGGCGGAGGATTGGAAGCCGCTGTTCAACGGCCGCGACCTCACCGGCTGGAAGGCAATCGACGGGCCCATCACCAGTTGGCAAGTAGAGGACGGGATGCTGTTCTGCTCGGGCAAGGGATCGGGCTGGCTTTCGACCGAGAGGGAGTACGCCAACTGCGAGATCGAGCTGGAATTCCGCGTGCCGCCCGGGGGCAATAGCGGCGTCTTTCTGCGCGCTCCTCATGAAGGAAACCCCGCGTTTGCCGGCATGGAGGTCCAGATCCTCGATGACTACGACCCGCAATACAAAGACATCAAGCCGGCGCAGCATTGCGGCAGCCTGTACGGCGTCGCCGCGGCCGAGCCGCGCGTCTCGAAGAAGGCGGGGGAGTGGCAGAAGATGAGTATTCTGCTGAGTGGCAATCGCGTGCGGGTGACGCTCAACGGCACGCAAGTCGTCGACGCCGATATCACCGCTCACCCCGACAAGCTGGCTGAGCATCCCGGCCTGAAGCGGACAACCGGCTACGTGGGGCTGCAAAACCACGGGTCGCGTCTGGACTTCCGCAATATTCGCCTTCGCAGCGTGACGCCGTAGCCTGCGCCCTTTGCCGTCGCTCACTCGCCTTTCGCTCAAGTGCGCGGCTGCGGCGCGTCGATAATCAGGCCGCATTGTGTACCTGCGCCGTCGCGCCCCCGTGGCCGAGGTAGCTCGCGTGTCTGCTGCCGACATCCGCAAAGCGGCCGTGTTGCTCGCGAGTCTTCCTGAGGAAGACGCCGCGCGCGTCATGGCACGCTTTGCGCCCGAGGAAGTCGAGGCGGTGGCAAGCGAAATTGCCCGACTCGACGGCATACCCGAGGATGAGCGGACGTCCGCGGTGCGCGACTTCGCGGCGGCCTGCGCGGCGCCCCCCGGCGGCGGTATCGAAGTGGCCGCGCGGCTCGTGGAACGAACGCTCGGTCCCCGCGCCGGCCTCACGCTCGAGCGGCTGTACCGCCAGGTCGTGGCGACGCGGCTGGGACTTCCGCAGTCACTCGATAGCCGAACGCTTGTTCCCTTGCTTGTTGGCGAGCATCCGCAGACGATCGCCCTGATCCTGTCGCGCTGCGAGTCGAGCGACGCGGCCGAGGCTTTGAAGGGCCTGCCGCCCGACTCCCGCGCGGCCGTCGTCCGCCGCATCGCTCAAATGTCCGAAGTGGGGCGCGGCGCACTGCGCGACGCGGAGCAGGCGCTCGGCACGCGCGTCGCCTGCATGGCGCAGGAGGCGCTCGTATCGACCGGCGGCCTCGATCGCGCTGCGCGCATCCTCACGGCGGCAGACGGCGACACGCGGCGGCAGATTGTCGAGAGCCTCGCGCAAGATCAGCCCGGCCTCGCGGCGGAAATCCACCGCCACATGTCGGCGATCGGCGGCGGTGCTTCCAGCAGCGCTGCGAGCTCACGCGCCACGGCCGCCTGAGACGGCCCTTGAGCCGCGCAGGCCATCTGTTAGCATGCGGCCAAATGCCCCTCCACGGACTCTTTCCACTTCCTCTCACCAGCGCGGAAGAGGGCCGCTCGTGAGGGGCCATCGTAGCGCATGATTCGGGATTCAGGTATGACCGCCACGCCCATGATGCGGCAGTACCTCGACGCCAAGGCGGCGTGCCCTGATGCGCTCTTGCTCTTTCGCATGGGCGATTTCTACGAGCTCTTTCACGACGACGCCAAGACGGCGGCCCGCGTGCTCAACCTGGCCCTGACCAGCCGCGAGAAAGGCGAAAACGCCGTCCCCATGGCCGGCTTTCCCCACCACCAGTTGGACAGCTATCTGGGCAAGCTGATCGCGGCGGGGTTGCGCGTGGCCGTGTGCGACCAGGTGGAAGACCCGAAGCAGGCCAAGGGCCTGGTCCGCCGCGAGTTGACGCGGATCGTCACCCGCGGAACCGTGACCGACGACGCGCTTTTGGACCCGCGCGAGAACAACTTTTTGGCGGCGCTCGTGCCGGGCGATCCGGTGGGCCTGGCCTGGGTCGAGCTTTCCACCGGGCGCTTTCAGGCGGCGCAATTCGCCGCCGCGCGGCTGGCCGACGAGCTGGCCCGCGTCGCCCCGGTCGAGTGCCTGTTGGCCGAGGATGCCCCGCCGCCCGCCGCTGTGCTGGCCGATGGTCTGGTCGTCACGCGGCGGCCGAACTGGGCCTTTGCCCATCACGCGGCGCAGGAGGCCCTTTCGCGCCACTTCGGCACGGCGACGCTCGAAGGGTTTGGGTTCGCCGACAGCGACACGGCGGCCGTCCGCGCGGCTGGCGCGATCCTCGACTACCTCGTCGAGACGCAGAAATCGGCGATCGACCACGTCGACCGCCTCGTTCCCTATCGGCCGGGCACGGTGCTCGAGATCGACGAGGCCACGCGCCGCAGCCTGGAAATCACCCGCACGCTCCGCGATGGACAGCGGCAGGGGTCGCTTCTGAGCGTGCTCGACCGGACCGTGACCGCGATGGGCTCGCGGATGATGAGCGATTGGGTGGCCAACCCGCTCGTGCGCGTCGAGGCGATCGACGAGCGGCTCGACGCGGTGGCCGAACTGGTCGGCGACGCCGCGTTCTGCCAGGACATCCGCGACAATCTCAAGGGTATGTACGACGTCGAGCGGCTGCTGGCGCGGGTCACCACCGGCCGGGCCAGCCCGCGCGACCTCGGTTGCCTTGCGCGGACGTTGCGGGCCTTGCCGGCGCTGAAGGCACGCCTCACGGCGCGGAAGAGCGCTCTTGTCGCACGATTGGAATCCGACTTGGATCTTTGCCCGGAACTGCGTGCGAAATTGGACGCGGCGCTTGAGGAGGAGTGCCCGTTGGTGAGCCGGGAAGGCGGCTTCATCCGCGCCGGCTATCGGCCGGAGCTCGACGCGCTCCGCGAGCTGGCCACCGGCGGCAAGCAGTGGATCGTCCGCTACCAGGCCGCCGAGGCCGCGCGGACGGGCATTCCCAACCTGAAAGTCGGCTTCAACAACGTCTTCGGCTATTACCTGGAAGTCACCAACCCACACCGCGACAAGGTGCCGCCCGAGTATCACCGCCGCCAGACGGTGAAGAACGCCGAGCGGTACGTGACGCCTGAGTTGAAGGAGTACGAAGAGAAGGTGCTCTCGGCGGACGAGAAGGCAAAACAGCTCGAATACGATTTGTTCATCGAGCTGCGCGACGCGACCACGGCCGAGGCCCGCCGCATTCGCCGCACGGCCGAGGTGCTTTCAGAGCTGGACTGCCTGGCGTCGCTCGCCGATTTCGCCCGGCACAGCGGCTATTGCCGGCCGAAACTGGTCGAGGAGCCGCGGCTACGAATCACGGCCGGCCGCCACCCGGTGCTCGACGCAACCGGCCCGCAAGGTTCGTTCGTGCCCAACGACGTCGCGATGGGACCCGACGAGGGGCTCGTGCTTTTGATCACCGGGCCTAACATGGCCGGCAAGAGCACGTACATCCGCCAGGTGGCGTTGATCACGCTTTTGACGCAGATCGGCAGCTTCGTGCCGGCGCAAGAGGCCGAGATTGGCGTGGCCGATCGCATCTTTGCCCGCGTCGGCGCGAGCGACGAGCTGGCCCGCGGCCGCAGCACGTTCATGGTCGAGATGACCGAGACGGCGCGGATTCTGAACACGGCCACGGAGCGGAGCCTGGTGATCCTCGACGAGATCGGCCGCGGCACGAGCACCTACGACGGCGTGTCGCTTGCCTGGAGTGCCGTGGAATACCTGCACGACCAGGTCGGCTGCCGGACGCTGTTTGCCACGCATTATCACGAGCTGACGGACCTGGCCCAGTCGCTCGCGCAGCTCAGGAACCTGAACGTCGCCGTGCGGGAGTGGCAGGACGAGGTGGTGTTTCTGCACAAGATCGTCGACGGGCCGGCGGATAAGAGTTACGGCATCCACGTCGCGCGGCTCGCGGGCGTGCCGCGGGAGGTGCTCGAACGGGCCAAGCAGGTTCTCGGCCAGCTCGAGGAGCAGCACCTCGACGGCGAGGGCCGCCCGCGGATGGCCGGCCGGCGGGGGGCGACGCGCGTCGGCGATTTGCAGTTGACGCTCTTCGCCGCGGCGGAGCACCCGCTGTTGGACGAAATCCGCCGCGTGGAAATCGACCAACTGCGCCCCGTCGACGCCTTGGCACTCCTGAACCAATGGCAGAAAATGCTCTCCGAGAGACGTGAGGGGAAGTGATCCGCAAGGAGGAAGGTGATCCGCAGATTTCGCAGATTGCGCAGATAAAGAGAACAACGGCAGACGCCACGAGCGGGTGCCATGCCCACGCTCGCGTGGGCATGCGGAGCGACGAGTCGGGCATGGCCACGTCGGAATACCTCCGTGGCCATGGCACCCTGTACTCTGGTTTTTGAGCTCGCATCGCTTTTCTCACGTTCTGCGAAATCTGCGTAATCTGCGGATAAACCTCCCCGAAACGCAACCAGCCCTTGAAGGAGATCCGCGATGCCCAAGTTTGTGATTGAACGCGACATGCCCGGTGCCGGCTCGCTTTCGCGAGAGCAGCTTCATGGGGCCGCTCAGACCTCGTGCGGCGTGTTGAAGAAGCTGGGTCCTGCCATCCAGTGGGTCGAGAGCTACGTCACGGACGACAAGATCTATTGCGTCTACATCGCGCCGAACAAAGCGCTCATCGAGCAGCACGCCCGCGAAGGCGGCTTTCCGGCCAACCGTATCTCGCAAGTCCGCACGGTCATCGACCCGACAACGGCAGACGGGTAGGCTGCCCGCCCATTTGGACGGGCCTGCCTGGGTGGGTAGAATCTAGTTTGGTGGCGTCGCGATTGCGCCTCGCGCTGTCGCGTGGGCTCTCAATGAACGAGTTGCCATGAGTCACGGACCGTTACTGGTTGTTGTCACGTCGGTTGCGGTTGCCGCGGCCAGTTGTGCCCGGCCTTTTCCTCATCCAGGCCCGGGCAAATCCGACATTCGAATCCTCACCGCGACGACTTTCCTCTGCGACAATCAGAAGTGCGAGCTTCTGGGCGTCGCCGAAGCGGACGATCCAGCCACCCGCGCCCGTGCACTCGAATTCACGAAGGCTTGGTTGGATAGCATCGGCAGCTATGTGGGCGTCTACAATTCGAAGGACCCGCTCCGCTTGCCCGACGGCACGTGCATCGTTTGGTTGCGTGGCTACGACATGTATCTCTCCTGCCTGAACGTGGAGCTAGTTCGCGCGGGTCTGGTGAAGGTCGACGACGAGCGGTGGAAAGAGTACAGGTTTACCGAGCCGACGAAGGAAGGCAGAGAGGTCGCGGATTGGCGAGGCGAACTGCGGCGCGCCGCGCAGGCGCATAAATCGGGCGACAAGCCGAGGGTTCTATTTGATTGGCCGCCCTTTGTAGTGTCCAATGAGTGACCTCGGCTCGGTATCCGCCGGCCGTTGACGCCCGCGGTCTTTGCTGCACGAGCCTGTTGTGCAACTGCAACAAAGCGTCGCAGACGCCAAGTGTCTCGGCCATCCGGCGCGGCACCGCCCCGGCAAACTTTCCGCAACCGCTTCGCCCAGGCGCCGACGCGGCCGCAAATTCTGCCAAAGCCCCGCCGCGCGCGACCTTCTGCCGCTTGTGCGGCTTTCTCCGAACGCAGCCGACCTTGCCCGCGATATCGCGGATGCCGGCTAACGTCTGACGTTTCACCATTGGTGGCCAAACGTCCGAAAGATGTCTCTAGAGATGCGTGCGGCACGCACGCGGCACGCAGACGGGACCAGGAGAACTGCAAAGTCCGGGGGCTGGCTCATTTTTCGGCACACGCGGTCTTCAATCCTTCCGACGGACCTTCGGCCGAAAAATGTGCCTGACCCCCTCTCCCAGGACTTTGCAGTTCTCCTGCAGACGGGACAGACAGAGTTGTTAATGGCGTGATTACGGCGAATCGCGTCCTTTGCGGGAGGTCGTTGGCGATGGCAGGTGAGACGGCGAAGGTCCGGGCGACCTTATATCTGTCGGCGGAAGTGTTGGAGCAGGCCCGCGACGCCGCCGTCCACCTGGCCGGATACCCCGCGCGGATGACGCTCACGAAGCTGGCCGAGCACGCGCTGCGTGCCGAGCTGGCGCGACTCAGGGACAGGTACAACGCCGGAAAGGAATTTCCGCGACGCGACGAGGACTTGAGAGGCGGTCGTCCGATCGCCGCATAGGTGCCAACCATGGCCGAGGTCAAACCGTCTCCATCCCGAGCTGCCGAACTGGAACGCCTGCGCAAGGAGCTCTTGCGGCTCATCGTGAAGAACGAGATGCGCCGCGTCCTCGCATTGCGTTACTGATCACACCAAAATCGATTCTCGGCGGCACATGAATCCTTCGCGTCCGCAGGTCCCGCGGGTCGGCCGCCCGGCTAGTGGCCGAGGCCGTGCCGGCGAGCGGGCGTATCCGCGCGCGGCTGCGACGTGGCGCCGCGCGGCGATCGTCCTCGCGGCGATGCTCGCTTGGCAGGCAGGCCCCCCGCGCGCGCAGGCACGCCCGAGCATCAGCGACATCGACACCCGCGCGCGGACTACCGCGCCGCAGCAGCCGCACCCGGCCGTCGTCCGCGTGATCGCACCCGAAGGAGACAGCACCTCCTACGGTTCCGGCACGCTGGTCGACGTGCAGGGTGACTACGGCCTCGTGCTCACCAACTGGCACGTCGTCTGTGAGGCGACGGGCACGGTGGTGGTCGTCTTTCCGGACGGCTTTCGATCGGCGGCCAAGATCGTCACCACCGACCGCATGTGGGACCTGGCGGCGCTAGCGATCTGGAAGCCGAACGTCGCCCCCGTGCCGCTCGCGCCGCGGCCGCCGCAACCGGGCGAGCCCTTGACGATCGCCGGATACGGCAGTGGGACCTATCGGGCAGCCACGGGCCATTGCACGCAATACGTCGCGCCGGGCATGAATCAACCTGCGGAGATGGTCGAAGTGTCGATTGCCGCCCGGCAAGGCGATTCCGGCGGGCCAATCTTCAATAGCCGCGGCGAGCTGGCCGGCGTGCTCTTCGGCTCGGGGTGGGGCACGACGTCGGGCAGCTACTGCGGACGCGTCAACATGTTCTTGACGGCGATCATGCCGCGTTCGACGCCGGGCCAAGAGAGTTACCTGGCGGCCAGGCCCGCCGCGCCGGCGCAGCGGCTCGTGCCGGTCAGCGCTAACGCGCCTCCGACCGCCGCTTCCAGCGCGGCCGACCCTCACGTCATCCTCGCCGAGCACCAGACCACGGCGGCTCACGCGCCGCTCGCATCGACTGCCGCGAGTGGCCCGCGGAATCCCGCCGCCCAGCAGGGGCCGCAGGATGCGGCAGCGACGGCCAGCGCCACGGAGGTCACGCTGGGACAGCAGATCGAACTGGTACTGGCGCTCGTAGGGGCTTCGGCTGTTCTGGTGCACGGTTTGCGGTTGCTGCTGCCGGCAAGGTAGAACGGACCGCACGGGCCGGCGGCAAGTAGCCACGCTTTTCCGCGCATCGCCCCTCACCCCGGCCCCTCTCCCGCGTAGGGGAGAGGGGAGACAGAGCCATCGGCGGCTGAAAGCCAATGCGTTCCTGGGAATCGTTGAATCGGCGGATCGTCGCGTGCGAACGCTGCCCTCGGCTGCGCCGCTACTGCCGCGAGGTGGCGGCGACGAAAAAGAAGGCGTTCAGCGAGTGGACGTACTGGGGCCGTCCGGTACCGAATTTCGGCGGCCCGCGCGCGAAGCTGTTGGTCGTGGGCCTGGCACCGGCGGCGCACGGCGGCAATCGCACCGGCCGCGTCTTCACCGGCGACCGCAGCGGCGATTGGCTGTACCGGGCGCTCTTCAAGGCCGGCTTCGCCAATCAACCCACTTCGACGGCGCGCGGCGACGGATTGCAGCTCATCGATTGCGTGGTGACGGCGGTCGCGCACTGCGCGCCGCCGGCCAACCGCCCGACGCCGCGCGAGATCGCCAATTGCCAGCCGTGGCTCGTGGAAACGATCGATCGCCTGCCGGCCACGGTGTTTGTCGCACTGGGGCAGATTGCCTGGCGGGCGACGCTGGGCGAAGCGCGGCGGCGCCGCTGGCTGGCGGGCCGGCTCCCTCTGTTTCGCCACGGCGCGGCTGCCGAGATGGCGGACGGTCGGTGGCTCCTGGCCAGCTATCATCCCAGCCAGCAAAACACCTTCACCGGCCGACTGACCGAGCCGATGTTTGACGCCATTTTCAGCCGAGCGCGCGAGCTGATAAGCTAGGCAAGCTGAACCCTGCCTCGAACCACGCCGAGCCCGCACCTCATGCTGACCACTGTACTCGGTATCGCTCTCTCGTTGGCCGTCGGCGTCGCGGCGGAAGACGCCGAGCCAGTGCGCTCACTCGACCCGCGAATCGTCATCGAGCGCTTCGCGGCCGAGCCCGACATCGTCACGCCTACCGGGATCGCTGTCGACGCCGCCGGGCGGGTACTGGTGGTTGAGAGCCACACGCATTTCCGCCCGCCGGATTACGCCGGACCACCGGCCGATCGCATTCGCATGCTCGAGGACACCGACGGCGACGGCCGGGCCGACCGCATCACGACCTTCTTCGAGGGGACCACGGCCACGATGAATCTGGCCGTGTACGAAGATGGCTCGGTCTTGGTTGCCACGCGCATGGAGGTGTTTCGTCTGCACGATCGCGACGGCGACGGCCGCGCCGAGGTGCGGACGCCGATTGCCCACCTGGAAACCGCCGGCAACTATCCACACAACGGCCTATCGGGTTTTGCGTTCGACGGCTTGGGCAACGTGTATTTTGGTCTGGGCGAGAATCTGGGCGCCGACTACCGGCTGGTCGGCAGCGACGGCGCCGCGGTCACAGGCGGGGGAGAGGGGGGAAGTATCTATCGCTGCAGCGCGGATGGTACGGGGTTGGCGCGGATTGCCACAGGATTCTGGAACCCGTTCCATCTTTGTTTTGACGCCTTCGATCGGCTGTACGCCGTCGACAACGATCCGGACTCGCGGCCGCCGTGCCGATTGCTCCATATCGTGCCCGACGGCGACTATGGCTACCGGTATCGCAACGGGCGCAAGGGAGTCCACCCCTTTACGGCGTGGAATGGAGAACTGCCCGGCACATTGCCGATGACGGCGGGCACGGGCGAGGCGCCCTCCGGCGTCCTGGCCTACGAGTCGGACGGGCTGCCGGAAGAGTATCGCGGCGCGCTATTGGCGACGTCGTGGGGGGACCATCGCATCGAGCGTTTCCGGTTGCGGCCCCGTGGCGCGTCGCTTCGAGCAGTCGCCGTGCCGATCGTCACCGGCGGCGAGGATTTTCGCCCGGTGGGGATCGCGCTTGCGCCGGATGGATCGCTCTTCGCGAGCGATTGGGTCGACAAGTCCTACACGCTGCACGGCAAGGGGCGGGTGTGGCACATCCGTGCGGCAGGGGCACCGCAACGAGCGGCCCCGGGGGAAGCGGCCGCGGGAGATTGGCGGCAGGCGGCGCTGGCCTCCCACCGCCCAACCCGCCAACGGGCCGTGCGACAACTCGCCGCCGGGGCTCAGAACGGGCACGGCGAAGACGCGGCCTTCCTGGCCGACCTGGCGGCCGGCAAGGCACTGCCCCAGGTGCGGGCTGACGCGCTGATCGCCCTGGCCCGCGTCGATAAGGCCGGCGACGTCGCCAGGCGGATCGCGCTCGATGACGCGTCGAACGACATGCGGGCGCTTGCCGTGCGGCTAGCGTCGGACGATCAAGCCGCGTTCGTGAAAATGGCCGCGGCGGGGGAGTCGGGGGAGGTTCGCGGTGCGGCGCTGCGACGGACTCGCGGCGCGGGTGCGATGCCGGTCTTGCTCCCCGCGTCCTCCGACACGGATCCCTTCATCCGTCAAGCAGCGCTCGTCGGACTGCGGCAATCGACCACGATCGACGACCGCCTGCGCCTGGCCGGATCCCAGCAGGCCACGGTGCGGTTGGCGGCCTTGTTTCTCTTGCGTGAAGCGAACGACGCCCGCGCGCGTGCCGCGCTCGAGAGGTTGCTGGTGGACGACGATGCGTCGGTGCGATTCGCCGCGATCCAATGGGTGGCCGAGGAACGTTTGAGCGCCTATCGCGGGCGGATCGCGGCCTCATTGGCCGGTGGGGCCACCACGCGCAACTCGTTCGAGGCCTGCCTGGCGGCGCTCGAGCGGCTGGACGGCGTTCGCCGCGAAGTCAAGGACGAATCGAGCGGCGAGCAATACGTGCTCGCGTTACTGCGCGACGCGGCAACGCCTGCCGCCGTTCGCTCGCGGGCACTCCGCTCGTTGCGGCCCGACAATCCGGAACTGACGGCTTCCATGCTATTACAGTTCGCCGGAGACGGTGCCGCGGCGATGCGATTGGAAGCGGTGCGCACGCTGCGCGAGCGATCGGATCCCGAGTCGGCCGGTATCCTGGCGCGGATCGCCGAAGATGCGCGGACGCCCGTTCCCTTGCGCGCCGAGGCAATCGTGGGGCTCGTGCCGGACGCGCCCCAGCGGCGAAGCCTGCTCTTGGATCTGGCCACCGGTGAAGAACCGGCGCTGCGCGACGAGGCCTTGCGTTCGCTCCGCGGCGCCGAACTCGCGGACGACGAAAAGGAGCGCCTGAAAGCGACGGTCGCCGTCGCGCCCGATCCGCGGTTGGTCGCGCGGCTTCTCGACGTTCGCCCGGCGGGTGACCTGCCGGACCGCGCTGACCGCGACGCCTGGCTGGCGCTTGTGGAATCGCCGGGTGATGCGGCCGCCGGCGAGCGGATCTATTTCCATCCGCGCGGCCCAGCGTGCTACCGCTGTCACGAGATCGATGGCCGTGGCGGCGCGATCGGGCCGGACCTGTCCTGGACGCCGCGGTCCTTGTCGCCCGCAAGGCTGCTCGACTCGCTTTTGAACCCGAGCAAGGAGATTGCGCCGCAATTCACGTTGTGGAACGTCGTCCGAAAGGACGGGACGACGTTCGCCGGGATTCTGTTGGCCGAGGACGCCGATGGCGCCAAACGCTACGGGAATGTCGAAGGCCGCGCCATCGTCGTCGCGGCTGACGAATTCGCAAGCATGCAGCCGCAAGCGGCCTCGATCATGCCCGACAACCTGGTCGAGCTGCTGACGCGGCAGGAACTCCGCGACCTGCTGGCGTTTCTGCGCAAGTCGCGTTAGACATGCGACTTGCATTGGCGGGCGTCGTTGTTACGCCGGCGCATCGCCGACGGGTCTGACCGCGAACGCAAAAAAAAGGGGATTTTTCCAACAGCGGGCCTTCCACCCGATTTAGTCTCTGTGTATGAAGAATCTGCGGAGAGAGCGAGGCAGCGATCCACGAAGCCGTTTCCGGCTGTTGCACGCTCGATTTGGGGGAGCGCACGATCGGCATAACGTGCTCGTGCGCACGTGCGTGTCCGGAATGCGGCGCGCGCCGTGACTGTCTTGATCTGACCTGGTCCTCAAAGCTGATAGGGAAGTCCGCCAAGCGCTGAACGTGCAGTCACTGTCGCGATGGGCTCGTGCCGGCATGCGACTCGACTGGGATGTCGAGTCAACGATTGCCGAAGGCGAACCTTCTGCGGTTGCCTGTCCCGAGAGCCATCCGGCGATCGGGCGTTTCACGCGAACCCGGATGCTACAAGCCGAGGTGGTGTTTCACTGCCGCGGCGCTACCAACGGCGAATGCTTGTGTCAAACGACCGAGGAAACAGACGATGCGACTAGGCGGATTCTTGCCATGCCTCGGCATGCTGCTGTTGGCCAGCCCGGCCGCGGCCGTGATCATCACCGCCGGCGACGGCACCGGCAACACCATCGCTCCGCCGGACGACCCGGGCTTCGCCAACGTCGGCATGCGCGGCAGCGGCACGGTCGTCTACTTGGGCAACAAATGGGTGCTGACCGCAAATCACCTGGGTCTCGGTCCCGTGCAATTCGGCCAGACCGTGTACAACCCTGTCTCCGGCTCGTCCCGCCTTTTGACCAACCCGCCGGGCAACGGCTTTACGGCCAACACGGACCTCTTGCTGTACAAGATCGATGGGACGCCGAACTTGCCGTCGTTGTCGATCAATGGGGCGGCGCCGGCGGTGAATTGGCAGGTGACGATGATCGGCCGCGGCCGCGACCGCAACGGGAGCGAAGCCTTCTTCACCCCGAATTGGATGCCCGCCTCGCCGCCAGGCACGTACGCCGGCTACATCTGGAGTGGCAGCAATTCGCTCCGCTGGGGAACCAACGTGATCAGCCAGGTCGGCATCCCCCAAGGCATCCAAACGAACTCCGAGACCGCCTTCGTCACCAGGTTCGACAGTGGGGCCACGCCGTACGAGGCGCAGGGAGCACCCGGCGATTCAGGAGGCCCGGTATTTCATAAGGACCTGGTCACTGGTCGTTGGGAATTGACGGGCCTCATCTTTGCTGTCACGAACTATCCAACGCAACCTTGGGGGACGTCGATCTTCGGCAATACCACGTATGCCGCCGATTTGTCGATCTATCGGAACCAGATTCTGCAGTACGTCGCATTCCCAGGCGACCTGAATTTCGACGGACTCGTCGACGTCTCGGACCTGCAATTGGTGGCGCTCAATTGGCTCTCCACAGAATCGAGCGCGGATGCCAATCGCGACGGTCTGGTCGACATCTCGGACATACAGTTCCTGATGGCCAACTGGGCGCCCTTGGGCGTGGGGGCCGGCACGGATGTCGACGGCGGGGCGGTGGGCGTTCCCGAACCGGGCACGGTGGCGCTGGCCCTGTTCGGCCTGGCCAGCCTGCTCGCGCTCGCACGTGGGAATACGTTGCGTCGCAGGTCGCGTTCGATGCGGTGACGGGCTCCCGGGTCGCGGTCAGGGCTCACGGCTTGTCGAGCAGCAGTTGCCATCGCGCCCAGGCGTCGGCGCGGGCCCTCTGGTCGGCCGGTTTCGCATCCTTCGCCTCCCCGACGCGCATGAAGCCGTGTCCGGCGCCCAGATACGTCACCGCGTCGAATCGCTTGCCGAGTTCCTTCATCTTGGCCTTGATCGCCGGGACCGCAGCGGCAATGCGATCGTTTTCGGCGTAGAAGCCGTAGACAGGCACCTCGATCGCCCGCATCTGTTCCTCGTTCGGCGCGGCGCCGTAGAACACCATCGCCGCGGCGATCTCCGAATTGCGCGCGGCGCACAGGAAGGCCTGCCCACCGCCCCACGAGAAGCCCGCTACCGACACCGTCTTTTCGGCGGTCAATAGGCCGCGCGCGTATTCGACTGCCGCGTCGAGGTCGTCGGCCACCTGATCGGCCGGGAGCGTGGCCAGCGCATCGTGCGCGGCCGCCGTCGAGCCGAAGCTATCGGTCCCGCCTCCGTCAGGCCCGGCGCCGCTCAATAGATCGGGCGCGACGGCAACCCATCCAGCATCCGCCAACTCTCCGGCCAAATCGCATTCCCAAGGCGTAAGGCCGCGGTTCTCGTGCACGATCACGACGGCGCGCGCCCGATGCCTCGACTGCGGAAGGGCGACCAGCGCGCGGAGCGGTCGGCCGGCGTTCGTCGCGATCTCGACCCACTGCTTCTCGTGCGCGGAGTCCTTGGTTGCCTCGTCCGCCGCGCGGCCGGCCGCGGGATCAATCGCCCAAAAAAGAAGCGCAAGGCCGATGAAGCCAACCGTCCAGCGAAGGCGCGAGCGACAGCGTATGATGGCCGTTGTTCCGGGTTGCCGCGCCGGAGTCCCTTGGGAAGAATGCTTGTGAAAAGAGGTCGGGCGCGCGATAACGATTGTGGGGATCATGCCAGCAAACCCATCTGTGCGAAGGGAGTGAACCATATGTTCAACCATACCTCTCGCCGACAATTTTTGTCGGCCGGCGTGGGTGGCGGTGCCCTGGCGGCCGTAGCGGACCTGTCGTTTCTCGGGGACTTGCCGACCGTTTCCGCCGCCGAGGCACAGCTCGACCCGAAGATCGTACGGTTCGGCCCGGACATCGAGCCCTTGGTGCGGCTCTTGGAGGACACGCCCCGCGAGCGACTGCTCGAAGAGGTGGCCACGCGGATCAAAGGGGGCGTGAGCTACCGCGAAGTGCTGGCGGCGCTACTCCTGGCGGGCGTGCGGAACGTGCAGCCGCGGCCGGCCGTGGGCTTCAAGTTCCACGCCGTGCTGGTCGTCAATTCCGCGCACCTGGCCAGCCTGTCGAGCCCCGACGAACTGCGGTGGCTGCCGATCTTCTGGGCGCTCGACTACTTCAAGGCCTGCCAGGCGGCCGACGTGAAAGAGAACGACTGGACGATGGCGCCAGTCAACGAGGCGGCCGTGCCGCCGGCCCACAAGGCGCGGCAAGCCTTTACCGACGCCATGGATCGTTGGGACGAACAAGCCGCCGACGCCGCCGTCGCGGGGCTCGCGCGCTCGGCCGGGGCCAACGAGATGTTCGAGATCTTCGCCCGCTACGGCGCGCGCGACTTTCGCTCGATCGGCCACAAGGCCATCTTCGTGGCCAACAGTTGGCGCACGCTGTCATGTATCGGTTGGCAATACTCCGAGCCGGTGTTGCGTTCGCTCGCTTACGCGCTACTGAATCGCGAAGGGGACGGCCCGCCCGATACGGATACGCCGGCCGAACGCCCCTGGAAGCGCAACGTCGAGCTGGCGCGGCAAATCCGCAGCGAGTGGCAGGAGGGCAAGCCCGAGGACTCGGCCACGGTCGAGATGCTGGCCACGCTCCGCACGGCGTCGGACGAGGATGCCACGCGCAAAGTGGTCGAACTCTTGAACCGCGGCGTCGCGCCGCAGTCGATCTGGGACGCCCTGCTCGTGGGCGCCGGCGAGCTACTGGCGCGGGCGCCCGGCATCGTCGCGCTGCACGCCGTCACCAGTAGCAACGCCCTGCGCTTCGCCTACGAGGCCAGTAGCGTGGACGACACGCGGCGGATGCTCTTGTTGCAAAACGCCGCCTTCGTGACGCTCTTCCGCGACGCGGTCAAGCGGCGCGGCGGCCAACTGGCCGATGTCAGCCTCGATACGCTCGAACCAATGTCGCCCCAGTCGGGTGACGCCGGCGTCGAGGAGATTTTCGCCGACATCGGCGGCGACCGCCTGCAGGCGGCCAAGAAGACCATGGCCTACGCCCGCCAGCATCCCGATCCGGAGCGATTCATGAACGTCGCGCGGACGCTGGTGTTCCTCAAGGGCAAGGACACGCACGACTATAAGTTCTGCTCGGCCGTGCTGGAGGACTACTACCACGTCTCGCCCACGTGGCGCGACCGATATTTGGCCTCCAGCGTGTTCAACCTGCGCGGTTCGCAAGTGGCCGACAACCCACTGGCCGAGCGAACCCGCGCGGCGCTGCGAGCGTGAGGAAACCAATGATGAATGATGAATAGGATTTTCCGCGAAAGTCTTCCGCCATTCATCATTCATCATTCCGCATTCATCATTGTCCTCCGGCCGTGTCCGGCTTGGCTGCCTTCGCCGCTTGCGCGAGCGCCCGCTCGATCATCTCGTTTTGCACCGCCATCGAGTGGGCGATCTCGCGGGACCAGTAGGGCGGGACGTGGCCGCCGGGCGATTGGGCGAACGTGAAGGGGATGTTGTTCTCCATCAACAGCCGGCAGAAGCGGCGGCTACTGTCGATCAGCCGGTCGTCGGTGCCGCAGTCGACGTAGACGTGCGGCAGCTTCGCGCGGTCGACCAAAAGCACGAGCTTGAACGGATCGTGCGCGTCGCATTGCTCTTGCGTGGTGAAGATCTTGCCCTTGGGCGTCCGCTCGGCCGGCGTGCTGAAGCCGTCGATCTTGATTTTCGGGTTGACGTCGCCCGACCACTCGCGGCGCATGAACTCCGGCTGTTCTCCCTTGGCCACGCTCTCGGCCGTTCGCGCGGCGAACGATAGGGCGCCGCTGTGGCTGCCGATCGAGCAGAACATGTCCGGGTGCTTTAGCCCGAGCATGATCGCCCCGTAGCCGCCCATCGAGAGTCCGTTGATGGCCCGCCCCTCGCGATTGGCAATCGTGCGGTAGTGGGCATCGACGTGGCCGACCAGGTCTTTGACGATATAGTCCTCCCAGCGGTTCGGCCGCGTGCCTTCGCTTTCGGCCCAATTGACGTACCACGTGTTCCCCACGTCGGGCATAACGACGATCAGCTTGTAATCGGCCGCGACCTTCGGAACGTTCATCGTCGCCCAGGCGGTGTAGTTGCTCGTCAAGCCGTGCAGCAGGTAGACGACGGGGTAGCGCTGGCGGGTGGCGTCGTAGTCGGCCGGGAGGATGAGGTTGTACTTCATCGCGCGGCCGACGCTATCGGCCTCGTGCTCGATGGTGCGGACGGGCAGCGGCTCAGCGGCCGTGACACGGATGGCGAACAGTGCGATGAGAACGATCGAAAAGGCGATAGATCGCCGCATGGCGTTGGCTCCGTAAGTCGTGAAGGGCGCCGCGGGTAGGACTTTGCGCGTATTGGCACGCGCGCTCATCGTAATCGTGGGGTATTGAAGGTCAAGCGTGAATCGAAGTTGCGCAGAGTCCACGCCATTTTTGTGTCGCGGTCGAATTGCGGCAAACGACTCAAACGTCTTCCGGCTGCAATTCTTTCTGCGCAAGGTGCCGGACGGCGACGACAACCACCATGTTACCGCGAATCGAGAACACCGCTCGATGCGTCGGCCGTTTGCCGACGCCGAAAACCAAGTCGCGAATCTCAAACCGAAAAGCGACGGATTCGAATGATAGTGCGCATCGCTCGGGATTCTGCGAAAGCGATCGAATCGCGTCCGCAAAGGCATTGTACCAGCGAACTGCCTGCTCCGCCGAACGATTCTTCGACCACCAGGCGTACGCGGCCTCCATCTGCTCGAAGGCGCGGTCGGTGAGGACGACTTCCATTCTCAAGCGTCGCGCGGGACGCGGTGCTTCGCTCGGAACTCAGCGTCGATTTCTGAAAAAGACCGATAGCGGCCAGCCTCCATGTCGGCTACGCCGGCCTGGATGGCGGCTAGGTCCTGCTGGCGCTGCTCGAGCGCACAGAGAGCGTCGCGGACGACCTCTTCCTCGGTTGCGTACTGGCCGCCGGCCAAGAACGCTTGAATCCGCGCCACCAGATCGCTCGACAACTGATAGGCCATAGAGCACCGTCCTCATTTCAAGGCTATCACGTGCGCCGCCCGATGGTCAATTGCGGGAATTGCGAGCCGGCCATCGAGTGCGGTGCCTGATCCCGCCTTCGCATCATTCCTAATGTCGCATTTATCATGGGCGGGCAGGGTGGCCGCCACCTTGCGCGGCCGCGGAGCGGACAGCCGCGGCGGCCGGTTGGCCCAGCGCCCAATGCAGCGAGAATTGCGCCGCGTTGTAGTCGATCACCGTCCGCAGGTACTCCTGCTCCGCCAGGGCCAGCGCCTGGATGGATTGCAGGACCTCGATCGGCAATCCCTGCGCCGCCTTGATCCGCTCGAAGTTGAGGCGGAGCGAATCGCGGGCGGCGCGCAAGCCCACCTTCGCCAGTTCGATCTGTTGGCGGCGGGCGTGCACGCGGACGGATGCCTCGGCCACTTCCCGCCCGATCCGGTCCATCACGGCCACCCGGCGGATGTCGGCCTGACGCACGTCGCTGCGGGCGACGTCGCGCTCGGCCCGCTCCCCCTTCCCCAGGTTGCGGACGTTCCAGAAGGCGATGATGTCCGCGTCGAAGCGGTCGCCGAAATTCGAAATTTGCCGCCCCATGTCGCCGCCGAAGCCCGTGTAGCTCGTACCCATCACGATCGTGGGCAGCGTCGATGCGTAACGTTCCTGCTTGAGCCGCTCGACGGCCGCCGCGACGAGCGCCCGGTGTTGCGCCAGTTCCGGCCTGTTCATCAAACCTTGGGACACCAGTTCCGCGAGGGGCGTCCCCTCGGGCACGAGCGCGATCGGCAAGATCGCCGGCTCGATCGGCACCAGCACCAACGTCGGATCGAGGCGCAGGACTTGCGCCAGCCGGGACGATGCGACGTGAGCGTCCTCGCGGCTGCGCGCGACGCTGATCTGACGCACGACGAGGTCCGCCTGTACGCGCTCGGCGTCCGACAGCAATCCTTGCCCTGTGCGGGCGTAAGCGTTGATGATCTTGGCAAGCTCCTGATCGTGCCCCAGAACGTTTTCATTGACGGCGATCCCTTGCACGGCGCGCATGAGCTCGAGATATCCAAGCGCCGCGTCGAGCGAGGTGTTGTTGCGCGCGGCGGTCGCGGCCAGACGTTGCGAGCGGGCGAACTGCCTGGCGGCCAGCGGCTGGAACAGCGCGTCGCCCAGGCGGAAGTTCGCGTACAGCCCCGGAAAGGGCGGCGACTGGGCCCCCGCGGTGCCCACGCCGGCACCGGTATTGAACGCCGCGCGGCTGTCGTCGAAGACCGTGCCGTCGATGTTCTGGATCGCCCCTTCGTGCTTGTTGTAATTGGCGCCAATCCGCAATGAAGGCAGCCACAGCGCGTCGGCCGCGTCGACCCGGGCCGTGGCCTGCCGCACCTGCTCGCGCGCCAGCGCGATCTGCGGATTGTTCACGTCCGCCAGCGCGAGCGCCGTCGGCAGGTCGATCGGGAATACATTGCGGCCGAACGTCGTCCCAAGGATCCGCTCGGCCTCGGTGGCGTAAGCCATGTTGGGCCTGCCCGGCGGAACGGCCTCCGCCGGTGGCGGAAGGACGGGCGTGATTGCGGGCGGCGGTCGAGGAACAGGAGTGGCTGTCGGGGCCGGCGGCGCGCTTGAGACTCGCGACGGCTGCGGGCCGCTCGTGGCGATGCGAAGTTGCGCCTGCGTGCGGGACGGCGCGGCGCAAAGCGCGAGCGTCGCAACGTGCAAGAGCACGCGCGTGGGGCCTAGCGCGGCGGTCCATGCGGTCCGCATGCGGATCATGAACGACTCAGCCGACGAATGAACCCGAGCCAAAGTCGGGTGCCCGATCGAGGCGCGCAACCCATTGCTGCCAAAAGGACTTTAAAGCCATCGACCCGCGCGAAGGTGGGGAATTAACGGACTTGCCGGTTGTGACGGCTGGATCGATCGTAAGAGTACCGATAGCGGCCGGACGATCCGCAAGGTCTACCCTGTTTGCGCGCGGCCGGGATCGGTGCCCCCCGCTTGCGGGGGCACCGCAAGGTCTACGGCTTCGCCGCAGGTTTCGCGACCGTCACCGCCTGCCCATCCGTCAAGGACGCGCTGCCGGCGAGCACGACCACGTCGCCCTCGGTGACGCCGGAGGCGACCTCGACTTCGCCCCCCGCCTCCAATCCCAGCACGACGGGCGTGCGGCTGATTTTGCCATCGTGGACGACATTGGCGAATGCCTTCGGACCGTCGCGGATGATCGCCGCGCGCGGCAGCACCAGCGCATCGCTCTTCTCGGCCAGCACCACTGTCGCGTAGGCGTACATACCCGGGCGAAGCTTGCCGTCAGGGTTCGGCACGTCGATCTCGGCGCGCAGCGTGCGCGTGGCGGCGTTCAGGGCCCAGCTCGTGCGGGTCACGGAACCTTGAACTGGCGCGCTGCCCATCGCTTCGACGCGGATCAGTGCTGTGTCGCCGGGATCCACGAGCCCGGCGTCGCCCTCGGGCACGTCCATGAAAATGCGGACTGGATCGGCGTGCACGACGACCAAAAGCGGATGGTCCTGGCCGGTGGCGCTGGGCTGCACGAAATGTCCCACGTCGACGTTGCGGACCGAGACCACGCCGTCGAAGGGGGCGCGGATCGTCGCGTATTCGATGAGCGCTTCGGTTCGCCGGTAGTCGGCCGCGGCTACCTGCTGGTCGGCCTTGGCCGCGGCCTCATCGGCGCGGGCCTTATCGAGCATGGCCTGGCTTTCGAGCAAGGCGGCGTCGGCAGCGGCACGGCAAGCGGAGGCCTCCTTGCGCGCGGCATCGGCCGAGCGAAGCTGGTTTTTGGCCTCGTCGACCACTTTTTGCGGCACCGCCGAGCTGCGGCCCAGTTCCGCGATGCGGCCGTATTCCGATTCCCACCGATCGAAATCGGCTTCCGCGCGCAGACCCTGCGCGATCGCCTGGTCCCGCGCGGCGGTGGCCGTTGCGACGGCCGCGTCGGCCACCTTGATCTGGGCCTGCGCTTGTTCGATTCCGGCGCCCGCCTTGGCCACGAGCGCCTTCTTCTGCTGCCGCTCCTCATTCAATTCGGGGATCGACAGCTCGACCAGCACCTGCCCAGGGTCGGCGAGGTTCCCGTCGCTGTCGTAGCGGGGGCCGTTGACGTGATCGCCGATGTCCACGAGCAGCTTCTCGACGTAGCCGGCCACCTTCGCGTACAGCGGCGTCTGCTCGAAGGCCTCGATGTAGCCGGGCTGCTCGGTCACGCGGCGAAACGACTTTCGTTGCGGGTGGTCGGCTTTGACCTGCACCGTGGCGTCGCCGCCGGCCTCGGCCGTCGTTGCCTCCGGACGGCTGCAACCGGCGAGCGCCGCGACCAGCGACAGAATCGCGCAACAAACGGCCAGGGGATGGTTCACGCGGTGGCTCCTGGCGGGATATTGACGTCGAAGAACGGGCTCTGCGGGTCGTCCGGGTCGAGCGAGGCGCTTTCGACCGTCGTGCGGCGCTGGATCGCCGCAAAGACGCTCGGCAGCACCAACAGCGTCGCCGCGGTAGCTGCCAGCAAGCCGCCGATGACCGCCCGGCCCAACGGAGCGGTCTGCTGACCGCTTTCGCCCAGGCCCAGCGCCATCGGCAACATGCCGGCGATCATGGCCATGCTGGTCATGAGGATGGGCCGCAAGCGGCTGGTGGCGCCCTCGGTGGCTGCGGCATCGGCCGCCAGGCCTCCGCGGCGGCGGCCTTCGGCAAACGTCACTAGCAGGATCGCGTTGGCCATCGCCACGCCGATCGCCATGATGCCGCCGATGAACGACTGGATGTTCAAGGTCGTCCGCGTGATCCACAGCATCAAGACGACGCCCGCCACGACGGCCGGCACGGTTGAGACGGTGGCCAGCGACAGACGAAACGACTGGAAATTCGCCGCCAGCAGAAGGAACACGACCACCACGGTCATTGCCAGGCCTATGCCTAACCCGCGCAGCATCTGCCGCAGTGGCGGAATCAGGCCGCGCAGCTCGACATTGGCGCCCTTGGGCGGCGGCCCGGCCGCGGCAAGCGCCCGCTCGACGTCGCGCGACACCGTGCCCAGGTCGTTGCCCGCGATATTGGCCGACAGCCCGATCTCGCGCCGCATGTTGTAGCGGTCGAACTCGCCGGGCATGGAGCCCGCTTCGACCTTGGCGACGTCGCGCAGCAGCAGTTGCTGTCCGTCCGCGTGGCGTTTGACGGGCACGGTCGCCAGATCGGCCATGTCGCGCATTTGGGCTTGCGGGATCTCGATCTGCACCTGGTAGCCGATGCCCGTCTTCGGGTCGGGCCAATAGTTGGGAACCACGAACCGCGAGGAGCTGGTGGCGGCCACCAGCGAGCGGGCCACTTCGTCGGTCGTGACGCCGCTTAAGCCCCCCTTCTCGCGGTCCATCTTCACCGACAGCGTGGGATAGTCGAGCGATTGGGCATATTGCAGATCGCGCACGGCCGGGATTTGGTCGAGCTCCTGGCGGACTTTTTCGACGAAGGCGCGGCTCTCCGCCACGTTGGGTCCGTTAACGGCGACCTCGACCGGCGTGGCCGCGCCGAAGCTCATCACCTCGCTGACGATGTCGCCCGGCTCGAACGAGAAGCGCACGTCCGGCAGGCGCTTGGCCAGATCGCGGCGCAACTCCTCCTTCAGTTTCTCGATACCGACGCCGCTCGTGGGCTTCAAGGCGACGCGGAGGATCGCCTCTTCCGGGCCGCGCGACCATTGGTACACGCCGTTGATCGGATAGGTCGGCGGAATCGTGCCGACGTAACCCAGCGTGATCGCGACCTGATCGCCGCCGACTTTCTCCTTCACGACGTCCAGCACGTCCAGAACGATCTGCTCGGTGCGGTCGAAGTGCGTGCCGTCGGGCGCGCGGAGCCGCAGCCGGAACTGCCCTGAGTCGACCGTGGGAAAGACTTCCAGCCCCAGGCGACTGCCGAACCCGGCGATCACCGCCGCGCTCGCGGCCAAATAGCCGGCGATCACCAGCTTGCGGCGGCTCACGACGGGCTTGACGAAGCCATGATACCCCTTGCGCAGGCGCGCGAACGAGAACCGCCCCTCGGACCCTGCGGGCGACTCTTCGTGCGGCTGGTGGCGCAACAGCCACACCGACATCACCGGCACGAACGTGTTCGACAGCACGTACGAAGCGACCATCGCGAAGCCCACGGCCAGCGACAAGGGCGCGAATAGCCCACGCGCCGCCCCCTCCATGAAGAACGATGGAATAAACACGGCCAGGATGCACAACATCGCCAACAGCCGCGGGATGGCGGTTTGCGCGTTGCCGCGGCGGACGGCGCGGGCGATCGAGTCGGCGCCGGCCATCTGCGTGTGGATATTCTCGATCTCGACCGTGGCCTCGTCGACCAGGATGCCGATCGCTAGCGCCAACCCGCCCAGCGTCATCAGGTTGATCGATTGGCCGGTGAGCCATAGCGCGACGAGCGAGCCCATCAAGGCCAGCGGGATGTTGCAGACCACGACGAGCGCGCTCCGCCAGTCGCGCAAGAAAACGAGCACCATGAGCCCCGTCAGGCACGCCCCCAGCACGCCTTCGGTCGTAAGGCTCTGGATGGCGCGCGTCACGTAGGGCGATTGATCGAACTCGAAGCTCGTGTGGATGTCGGCCGGCAAGACCGCCTGCATTTTGGGCAGCGCCCGCTTCACCTCGTTCACCACGGCCAACGTGGACGCGTCGGCGCGCTTCGTGACCAGGATGTACACCGCCCGCCGCCCGTTCACGAGCGCGTACCCCGTTTGCAGGTCCGTGCCATCCTCGATCGTGCCGATGTCGCGCAAGTGCAGGGCGGGCGTCGTCCCGGCACGCAGCGGGATCGAGCCCAGCTCGTCGACTTGCCGAGCGGTCGAGTCGAACGGGACGATCGGGTACTTGTCGCCGACGTGTACGTTGCCCGACGGGCTGATCGTGTTGCCCGACACCAAGGCATTGATCACGTCGTCGGGCGAGAGATGGTAGGCCCGCAATCGCTCCGGGTTGACGTGCACGACGACGGTGCGGGCGCTGCCGCCGAAGGGAGGCGGCGCCGAGACGCCGGGCAGGCTGGCGAACATCGGCCGCACCTTGAACAACGCCTGATCCTGGATTTCGGCCAGCGTCTTGGTCTCGCTCGACAGGACCAGATAGCCGACCGGCACGCTGCCGGTGTCGAAGCGCATGACAAAGGGCGGCACCGTGCCCGGCGGCATGAAGGCCCGGGACCGGTTGACGTAGGCGATCGTCTCGGCCATGGCCTGGGCCATGTCGGTGCCCGGATGGAAGGTGAGCTTCATGAGCGCCATCCCTTGCACATTCTTGCTCTCCACGTGGTGGATACCGTTGATGTACAGGAAGTGGTACTCGTAGTAGTTGGTGAGCAGGCCCTCCATCTGCGCCGGGTCCATGCCGCCGTACGGCTGGCAGACGTAGATCACCGGCAGGTTCAGGCTAGGGAAGATGTCGACGTCCATCCGCCGCACGGCCAAAAGCGCGCTCATGGCAAGCGCCACCACAAGCACGATGATGGTGATCGGGCGGCGGAGGGCAAAGGCGATCATTGGCATGGCTGGCGCATCCCATTCCAGGGCGAACTGCCGCTAACTATCCTACTTCGCAGCCGCCATAGAGTGCTAAGGGCCCTTTTCGGGCCATTCTGTTTTTCAAAATGGCGAGGCGGGAAAATGGGACTGGCTCCGAGCATAAACAGCGCAAGTCCTTTCAGACCAACGCTGCGTCTCGGTGCCTGTCCCATTTTCCCGCCGGTGCGCCGCCGTCCAGCTTGAATCTGTGAACGGCTCTGCAAGGGCCCTTTTCGGGCGTTCCCTGCCGCGTGTCTTGAAAGCGGCGCTTTCCTCGGACTGGAAGCAGCGGCGCCCTTGGCCGGCCTGTCGTTCGCACGCCGGCAAACCTTGAGAGTTTGTAGGCGGGTGCCGCTTCTGCCGACGCTAGCCGAAGTTTTGAAGATTACGCCGCGTGGCGCTCGATTGCCTAAAAACGAGCGACGCCGCAAGGGCCCGATAGCGAGCCTCGCCGCGACGCCTCCGTTCGGAAGCGGCCGCCGCGCCCGCCAACATATAGCGCGCGGCAGCCGAAAAACACTGCCCGTCCGGCTTTGCGCCGGACACCCTTTCGGGAAAGGATGCCTGAAACCGCCGATGTCCATCCTCACGCTTCTTAGTCCGTGGCGTGCCGGGCGGCTCAAGGATGAGCTGGCCCAGCAGGTGGCGCGGCGCGCGTACGTCGCGCTGCGCGAGGTGTGCGAGGATCGCGTGCCGGCGATGACTCACGCCGAGGCCCGCGGCTACTTGTGGGCCAAGGCGCGGCCGCTGGTCGCCGCCGAGGTGACGCACATCGCGCAGTTCGAGCCCGCGCTACCGATCGCGTTCCAGGCGCAATTGGCCCAGCGATCGCGCGAGCGGCTGGTGCGGCTGGTGATGACGGACTTGATGCGCGACCGTGTCCGCTCGACCAGCCGCCGCCGGGCGGCGTAGGGGAAATGATGAATGCGGAATGATGAATGATGAATGAGAAGAAGCGGGGTTTCGCGTTCTTCATTCATCATTCATCATTCCGCATTCATCATTCGCCTTCGCCTCGACTTCCTTCGTGAACACCTTCTTGTCGAACAGCCGGAAGCCGCGGGCCTGATAGTGCGCAAGCGCGGTCGGGTGGTCGAGCGTGCAGGTGTGCAGCCAGACCCGCTTCGCGCCCCGCTCCCAGCCGCGCTCGACCGCCCGCACGAGCATGTGGCCCCCCAACCCGCGGCCGACGAACTGCGGCAGCATCCCGAAGTTGACGATCTCGACGTTGTCGCCCGGCTGCAGTTCCTGCTCGAAGTAGCCGGCGGGCGTCCCCTCGACGTAGGCGACGTGCGTCTCGAGCTCCGCGCGGCCCATGTACTCGAGCCACCGCTCGCGCGACCAGACGAGCCGCTCGCGCCAATGCCAGTCGCGGCCCACGGCCACGTACATCATGCGATTCAATTCCGGCAGCGGAATCCGCGCTTGGCGAATCTCGACCGGCAGCTCAGGCGCCCGCGCCGGCCGCAGCGCCGCACGCTCGGTGATCTCCAGGTAGTAGGTGGTGACTTCGACGAGCATGAGAAGCAGTAGGCAGCCGGCAGTAGACAATGATGAATGGCCGGAAGGCGGGCGGCGGCTACCCCAACTCTTCACTGCCTACTGCCTTCGGCCTACTTCAAACGAGCTCCCACACCGGCACCCCGTCGGCCACGCGGTGCGGGCGGTTCGTGCGGTCGTGGACTTCCGTTTCCGGCGTGATGCCCAGGCAGTGGTAGAGCGTGGCGGCGAAATCGCCGGCCGAGACGGGGCGATCGGCCGGCAGGGCGCCGATCTTGTCGGAGGTGCCGTAGGTCTGGCCGCCGCGGACGCCGCCGCCGGCGAGCATGGCCGAGAAGACGTTGCCGTAGTGGTCCCGGCCGGCGTCGCGATTGATCTTCGGCGAGCGGCCGAATTCGCCCGTCACGGCAACCAGCGTCTCGTCCAGCAGGCCGCGCTCGGCGAGATCGCCCAGGAACGCCGTCAGGCCCTGGTCCAACGGCGGCAGGTTGTGGTCCTTCAGTCGCGGGAAATTGGGCGTGTTCCCGACGTGGTACCCGTGCGTGTCCCAGGCGGCCACGGCCACCTTGTCGATCACGCCGTTATTGTTGAAGGCCTCGGGCTCGGTGCGGTCGGGCCAGTAGACGACGATAGTCCGCACGCTCGCCTCGACCAGCCGCCGGGCCAACAGCAAGCTCTGCCCAAATAGATTCTCGCCGTAGCGCTGGCGGACTGCGTCCGGCTCGCGCTCGACGCGAAACGCCTCCAGGAACCGCGGCGACACCAACAGATCGAACGCCCGGCCGTAGATCGTCGCCAGCTCGCCGGAGATCTGCTTGCCGCGCATGGCGGTCAACTCATCTAGCAGCCGGCGGCGCGACTCGAGCCGCGCCCCGTCGACGCCGTCGGGCAGCGTGGCCAGCGGCACATCGAACGTCTGGCCTGCGCGGCGGCTCGGCTCGACGCGCCACGGATCGAGCGCGCGGCCCATGAACCCGCCGGTCTGCCCCGGCACGACGTTGGTGCTGGTCGAGATGGCCCACGGAAACGAGACGAAGGGGGCCGTGCCCGCATCGGACGGGCGCAGTCGGCCGAGCACGGCGCCGTAGTGCGGGTAGTCGTCCTCGCGCGGCGGCACCTCGCCCAGGATGCGCGGGCGGTAGCCGGTGAGCATCGTGTGCGACGCCGAGCCGTGTGAGCTGTCGCCGTGCGAGAGCGAGCGGATGATCGAATACTTGTCGGCCTGCCGGGCCAATTGCGGCAAGTGCTCGGTGATCTGGATGCCGGGGACGTTGGTGTCGATCGGCTTGAACTCGCCGCGGATGCCGCTGGGGGCATCGGGCTTCATGTCCCACATGTCGATGTGACTGGGACCACCGAAGAGATACACCAGCACCAGCGACTTCGCCTGGCCGAAGCTGCGCCGCCCGCCCGCCGGCGTGGCCGCCTCCGGCAGGGCCCCTTGCGCGAAGCTGGACAACCACGGCCAACCGCCCATCGCGCAGCCTGCCGAGAGGCCGACGCGCAGAATATCGCGTCGCGACCAAGTCTGCCGCCCATCAGGCGAGCCCCCGCGAATGTAGAGCATGGCAGCTTCCCGTTTGCGCCGGGTCAGCAATGGCGGGGCCGTCCGCCCGCCGAGGCGGTGGCCCAGCGACCGCCATGCTACGACGTACGGCGGATGGCGTCAAACTTGACTGGCATTTGGCCTGTTCCCGCGGTCCCGCGCACATTGCAACATCGGTTCTAGCGGCCGATCGGCAAGGACCGAACCCGAATGCGCTTTTGGGTGACGGAGACCACGGCGCCGGCAGTGAGCTCCGCACTAGCGGTAGCGAGGACTTGAATGAGGATTGCGGCAAGTTGATCGCCCTTCAGACCTTCGATTCGGACCCGGACTACCGATGGCGACGTAGCGCGTGAAGCTGCGAGCAGGTGGTGAAAGTCGGCATCGAGCGTGATGACCGTCGCCTGTTGCCGCCAGGCGAAGCTGAGGATCGCGTCGTCAGTAGCCTTGGCCATGCCCATGTCGCCGACATGTTCGGCCATGATGCCGGCGCGGACCAAGTGCATGACCGTCGAGCGCGGCAGACCCTGGTCGAGAATGAGCTTCATGTCGGCCGCAGCTCGACCACGCGGTCGTCAAGATTGGCAGCGGCGTATTCCAGCGCCTGCCGGATGTCCTCGTCTTCGAGCTCGGGATACTCGCCGCGCAATTCGCTGCGATCGGGGTACGTTGCCAAGGCTTCCAACACCCGCCGCACGGTCAGACGAAGACCTCGAATGCAGGGCTGGCCGTTGAGCACCGCCGGGTCGGACGTGATGCGGTCGAAAGTTGCCATCGTTCGGTTCCTCAGGTGAACACCCAGCCCTTAATTCTACTCGATTTTGGGCACCGACGCGGCGCAGTCGCTTGCGACGGCCCGCCCTCGTTGCCCGCACATTCCGACGGCGTTACAATCGCCGTTCCTTCCGGCTAATCGCTAGTCGCTAATCGCTAATTGCTCCCCCGCCCATGCCCCGCCCCTTGAACATGGTCGTTGCCCAGAGTGGCGGGCCTAGCCCGGTCATCAATAACAGCCTGCGCGGCATCATTGAGACGGCCCGCGAGCTAGAGGAGATCGTCACCGTCTACGGCGGCCGGCACGGGATCGAGGGCGTGCTCAAAGAGGAGCTCCTGGACCTCTCGGCCCAGCCGGCCGAGGAAGTGGCGCTATTGCGGACCACGCCGGCTGCCGGCTCGATCGGCACCTGCCGCTACAAGCTCAAGGCCAACCAGCAGGAGGATTTCGAGCGGGTGATCGACGTCTTCCGCGCCCATCACGTCGGATACTTCCTCTATATCGGCGGCAACGACTCGATGGACACCGCCCACAAGATTGCCGGGCTGGCGGCCAAGCGCGGGCTCGATCTGGTGTGCGTCGGCGTGCCCAAGACAATCGACAACGACGTGGGCGACAGCGAATTCAAGCTCATCGACCACACGCCTGGCTACGGCTCGGTTGCCAAGTACTGGATGCACGCCGTCCAGAACGCCAACGAGGAGAACGCCGGCAGCAGCCCGGCCGATCCCGTGCTCGTGATGCAGGCGATGGGGCGCAAGATCGGGTTTATCCCGGCGGCGGCCCGCCTGGCCGATCCGGCGCGGGAGATGCCGCTTTTGATCTATCTGGCCGAAAGCTCGGTCACGCTCGAACAATTGGCCGACCACGTCAACGATCGGCTGCGGCGGGCAGGCCGGTGCCTGGTCGTTGTCAGCGAAGGATTCAACGTCGGCGACGTGGGGGAGGTGAAGGACTCGTTCGGGCACGTCATGTTCAGCTCCAGCCATACGACCGTCGCCCAGGTGGTCGTGAACCATTTGAACCGCGTCGGCCTGGCCGCCAAGGGGGCCGCGCGCGGCAACGTGTCGGGCACCGACCAACGGCACTCGATGGCGTACGCCTCGACCGTCGACCTGGAGGAGGCGTACCGCAGCGGGCGGATGGCGGCTCTACTGTCTGCGCGGCGCGACAGCGGCCATATGGCCACGATCCTCCGCGAGCCGGGGCCGATCTACAGTGCGCGGTACGACAAGGTGCCACTCGTGGACGTGGCCAACAGCGAGCGGGCGTTTCCCAAACATTGGATCACCGCCGAGGGCTGCGACGTGACCGACGAATTCGTTCGCTACGCGCAGCCGCTGGTGGGCGAGGACATGGTCACGCTGCCCTTGATCGGCGGCCGGCAGCGGCTGACTCGCTTTTCGCCGATCTACGCCGAACAGAAACTGCCGAAGTACGTGCCGCAAGCGGATCGAAAGTAGTTCCGCCATCCCTCCATGTTCGACTTCACCAAGAAACACGATTACCTCGTCGGCATCGACTCCGACGGCTGCGCCTTCGACACGATGGAGCTGAAGCACAAAGAGTGCTTCATCCCCAACATCATCAACCACTATGGGCTGCAGGGCGTCAGCAAGTACGCCCGCGAGGCGGCCGAGTTCGTCAACCTGTACTCGAAGAGCCGGGGGATCAACCGTTTTCCGGCCCTGATCGAGGCTCTCGAGTGGCTTCGCCGCCGGCCCGAGGTCGCCGCCCGCGGGATCGAGGTCCGCATCCCCGCAAGCCTTGTCGCGTGGATCAAGAAGGAGACGAAGCAGGCGAACCCGGCGCTCGCGGCCGCGGCAGAGGCGACCGGCGACGCGGACTTGAAGCAGGCCCTCGCCTGGTCCAAGGCGGTGAACGAGACGATCGCCGGCGTGGTGCGTGGCGTGCCGCCGTTTCCCTTGGTGCGCGAGTGCCTCGAAAAACTCCGCGGCAAGGCCGACGTGCTCGTGGTCTCGGCCACGCCCAACGAGGCCCTGCACCGCGAGTGGCAAGAGCACGGGCTCGACGGCTTCGTCGCCGCGATCTGCGGCCAGGAAATCGGCACCAAGAGCGAGACGCTCGGCGTGGCGTCGCAATACGCCGCGAACCACACGCTGATGGTCGGCGACGCGCCGGGGGACTACAAAGCCGCGGTGGCCAACCGCGCGCTTTTCTTCCCGATCAATCCCGGAAGCGAGGAAACAAGCTGGCGGCGGCTTTACGAAGAGGGGCTCGACCGCTTCTTCGCCGGCACATTCGCCGGCGCGTGCCAGGAGAGGTTGCTGGCCGAGTTCGACAAGTGCCTCCCCGAGCGTCCGCCGTGGCCGGTGGTGGAAGAAGTAGGCGGTAGACAGTAGGCAGCGAAGAGGACAATCCACGGTGCGGCGACGCATGACCGCGAGAATCTGAAACCCGCAAATCTCAGATAATTTCGGGATTTGACCCCGAATCCCAATTCTCGACGCGATCGCGATGGCGTGTCTTCGTCAATCGGATTTCGAGCTTCGGATTTCGTTTAGACATTTGACTTTCGACATTCGTCATTCGCCCAGCCGCCACTTGGGCACTTCCCAAAGCGCCGTTATGCTGGCGGGACCTTGAATCCCGTCTGCGCGAGACCTCCTTATGACAGCCAACTGTGACATCGGCCTGATGGGCCTGGCCGTGATGGGCGAGAACCTGGCCCTCAACATCGAGAGCCGCGGCTTCCGCGTCGCCGTCTTCAACCGCACCACCAGCGTCGTCGACGCGTTCGTCTCGGGGCGGGGCGCAGGCAAACGGGTCGTCGGCTGCCACACGATCGAAGAGCTGGTCGCCAGCCTGGCGTCGCCGCGCAAGGTGATGCTGATGATCAAGGCCGGCCCGGCCGTCGACGCCGTGATCGAGCAATTGATCCCGCTCCTGTCGCCGGGCGACGTCATCATCGACGGCGGCAACACGCACTACGCCGATACCGAGCGACGCACCAAGTACGTCGAATCAAAGGGCCTGTTGTACGTGGGCACGGGCGTGTCGGGGGGCGAGGAAGGGGCGCTGCACGGCCCCAGCATGATGCCCGGCGGCAGCCCCCCGGCGTGGCCGCTCGTGAAGCCAATCTTTCAGGCGATCGCGGCCAAGGTCGGACCGAACCACGACATTCCGTGCTGCGAATGGGTCGGCCCGCGCGGCGCCGGGCACTACGTCAAGATGGTGCACAACGGCATCGAGTATGGCGACATGCAGTTGATCTGCGAGGCGTACTGGATGCTCAAGAGCGCCGCCGGCCTGTCGAACGACGAGCTCTACGACGTGTTCGACGCCTGGAACTGCGGCGAGCTGGACAGCTACTTGATCGAGATCACCCGCGACATCTTCAGCGTCAAGGACGAGTCGGCCAACGGGCGGCTGATCGACGCGATCCTCGACCGCGCGGGCGCTAAAGGGACCGGCAAGTGGATGAGCCAATTGGCGCTCGACCTGGGGGTGCCCAGCACGCTGGTGACCGAGGCGGTGTACGCCCGCAGCCTGTCGGCCATGAAGGACGAGCGGGTGCGGGCGAGCAAGGTCCTGGCCGGACCGCGCGGGCAGTACAAGGGAGACCGCAAGGGCTTTGTCGATGCGGTGCGGCAGGCGCTCTACGCCGCGAAAATCGCCAGCTACGCGCAGGGCTTCGTGCAGTTGCAGTCGGCCGCCAAGGAGCACGACTGGCCGCTCGATTGCGGCGCGATCGCACTACTGTGGCGAGGCGGCTGCATCATCAGGGCCCGTTTTCTCGATCGCATCAAGGAGGCCTTCGACGCCGATCGGAACCTGGAGAACTTGCTTTTGGCGCCCTACTTCAGCAAGGTCGTGGCCGAGGCCCAGGCCGCCTGGCGGCACGTTACGGCCACGGCGATCGAACTGGGCGTGCCGGCGCCGGCGCTGACGACCGCGATCACCTACTACGACGGGCTCCGCAGCGAGCGATTGCCGGCCAACCTGCTACAGGCCCAGCGCGACTACTTCGGCGCCCATACGTACGAGCGCGTCGACCGGCCTGGGACGTTCCACACCGATTGGCTGCGGCTACGCCGGACGCCGAAAGCCTGACCCTCGCGCGCGTTGTCACTATGGCGGACGCCTATCTCGAAGAACTGTTCGGACTTACAGGGCAGGTTGCCGTGGTCGCTGGCGGTACCGGGGTGTTGGGCGGCGCCCTGGCCGAAGGATTGGCTCGCGCCGGCGCTGCGGTGGTCGTCGCCGGGCGCAACCGAGAGCGCGGCGAAGCACGCGTGCGCATCATCGAATCGGCAGGCGGCCGCGCCGCGTTTGTGCCGGTCGAAGTGAGCGAGCGGGCGAGCGTCGGAACGCTCCTGGCGGAGACGCTGGCCCATTTCGGCCGGGTCGACATGCTGGTGAACGGCGCCGGCGTGAATTCCGCGAACGCCTACGTCGACGTCAAGGACGAGGACTGGGATTGGGTGCTCGCGAACAATCTCCGCGGCGTACACCTGGGTTGCCAGATCTTCGGCCGGCACATGGTCGAGGCCGGCTCTGGGGGCGCGATCCTCAATATCGCCAGCGTCACGGCCGATAAGCCGCTGTCGCGGGTCTTCGCCTATTCGGCCTCGAAGGCGGCCGTGGTGAACCTGACGCAGAACGTAGCCCGCGAATTCGCTCCGCACGATGTCCGCGTCAACGCGCTTTGTCCCGGCTTTTTCCCTGCCGAGCAGAACCGCAAGATCCTCGACGAAAACCGCACCGCCAGTATCATGCAGCAGACGCCGATGGCCCGCTTCGGCAAGCCGGAAGAACTGGTCGGTGCCGCTCTGGTCCTCTTGTCGCGCAAAGCCGGGAGCTTCATCACCGGCGCGGCGTTCTACGTCGACGGCGGCTTCACGGCGATGCGGTTCTGATGTTCGCCGGCGGGCATCCGCAGTGTCGCCCGGTGCTAAGCCGCAAGCGTCGCTCGCCGCGGCAGCGCGCAGCCGCGCTGCGTAACGCTTGCGGCTTAGCACCCGGATGCTCTGCTCGTCAAAACGCAAGACCGCCCGGCCGTGCGCTATCGGCGGCGCACGGCCGAGCGGTCGAAGAAGCGTTGCCGCTCTCTGGCGGCTGGACGGGTGGTTTTACACCATGTCCTTCAGGTTTTTCAGCGCGCGGATCGCGACCTTGTTGTAGGCCGGACGCGCCTTGACGTCCATCAACTCGCCCGGCTTGAACGGGTTCGGGACGTTCTTCTTGGCGGCGCGGGCGGGAACCTTCTTCTTCGTGATTTTCACCAGGCCGGGGACGGCGAAGACGCCGGGTCCGCGGTTGCCAAGAGCCTTGCGCACCTCGCTGGCGAGTGCTTCGAGAACGGCCGACACTTCCTTCCGCGCGACGCCGGTCTCGGAAGAAATGTTGTTCAGGACCTCACTCTTGCTGGGTGCTTTTCGGGCGGCGGTAGCTGAGCCTTTGGCCATGACTGGGTGACCCTCCTTGCGAGTCGGGGAACAAAGTGTGTTTCGGCCGCCACAGTGGCGACCGGATGATTAAAAGTAGGCCAAAACAAAAAAGCAACCCGTAAAACGCGGGAATTTGTTGAAAACCCGCGAAATTCCCCGGGAAAACAGCCGTTTTTATGCGACGTTCTCTCGAACGAGACGGGTTGCCGAGCGTACGAGGGCGGCGGAATAACCGATGTAACGCGCGCAAACCGGCGCACGGCATCACGTAGGGCGCACTCCGCGCTCTTAGACTCCCCGCTGCCTCGGTCCGCGAACGCGCGGGCATGTACTGCGCGCCTTTGATGCAGCAACCACGGCACGGCGGCGGGGTGCGGCGACGCTCGACATCGCAACGCACGTTGGGGCGACGGGGAAGCGCTGACCGGCGTCGCTCCAGTCCGGTTAGGGCGGCTGGGAGGGGGGCCGGATGCCGCGCGGCCGGTTGAACGCTTGCAGGTTCGGTGCTCGTCATGTAAGATATTGCAGAGGCTAACTTTACGTTTGACAGCCTGGGGTCCCATTCAAGCCGCTCGATGCCGGCGGCTCACCAGCCAGGATGGCGGACCTCTGGCATAGCGCGGGCCAGAACTTTTCATGCTGGCGAGGCTACTAATGTGAGTACGCCCGCCGGGCTCTCGCGACGGACCGCACAATTCGGCGCCTCCAAAGAGCACGGATTTTGCACGCGTGCAGGGGGCCGCAAAGGGATCCCATCCGGGTGGAACAATCGCGGGAAAGGGAAGGCACCATGGATCACGGATGCGTGGGGCGCCGGGTGACGGTGGCGTATTGGGCCCGCGCGGCGTGCTTGACGACCCTGTTCGCCGTCGCCTTGCCGGCGGTGGGCGAGGAGCCCAAGCCGGCCGCCCCGCCGGCCGAGGCACCAGGACAGGCGCCCGCCAAAGAAGCTCCCAAGCCGCGGCCGCTGCCGGCCCAGATTCAGATTCGCGGGGCGGCCCTGCCCGCCGTTCTCCGCCGGGCCGGAAACCGGACCGGTGAGGGGGACGTCGACCCCGTGTTCTTCCCGGCCGATCGCGCCACGATGCAACGGTTGTCGAAGGCCCAGGAGCTGCTCGAACAGAAGCGCTACGGCGAGGCCGTTCGCCTGTTGGGGGACATCCTGGAAGGGCCCGAGGACTTTTTCTTTCAGCCCAACCGGGAAGAGCCCATCCATCGTAGCCTCAAGGCCGAGGCCCAGCGGCTGATCGGTGGACTTCCGACCGAGGGACGCGCCAGCTACGAGTTGCAGTACGGCGCCACGGCGCAGCAGAAGCTGGACGAGGCCGTGGCCGCCGGTGACGCGGCGGCGCTCGCCGAGGTCTCGCGGCGCTTCTTCCATACCAAGGCCGGTTACGAAGCGACGAACCTGTTGGCCGGCCACCAGTTGGATCATGGCCATCCGCTGGCCGCGGCGCTCTCGTACGCGCGGTTGCAGGGCACGCCCGCCGCCGAGGCGCTCGAGCCGACACTGTCGGTTCGCACGGCGATTTGCTGGGCCCGCGCCGGGCTGAATGACAAGGCGACCGAAGCGCTCGCGCGAGTTCCGCAGGCGGCGCGGCAGGCCAAGATCAAGCTCGCCGGGCAGCCGGCGCATCTGCCGGCGCGCGATGAGGATGCCCGTGCCTGGCTGGCAAAGCTGGTCGGCGCTCCGCAGCGATCGCTTGCCGCGGGAAGCAACCAATGGGCGATGTATCGCGGCAGCGCCAGTCGCAACACGGTCAGTTCCGGCAGCAGCCCGCTCTTGAGCCAGCGGTGGGCGGTGCCCACGTCCGACGAAAATGGGGCGATCAAGGGCGTGATCGAGCAACTCCGCCGCTCGGCCCTGGATCAGGGCAACAGCATCCTGCCGACCTTGCACCCCCTGGCGGTGAATGACTACGTCTTCATGCGGTCGCTGGGCGGATTAGTGGCCATCCATTTCACGACCGGGAAGCGCGTGTGGCGCGGACCGGTGGACGAATCGGTGCGGCAGCTTCTTGAGCCCGACGCGCAATTCGGCATGGTGAGCCGCCCGACGGTGATCAACGGCAACCGCGTGAACCCGCGCTCGGCGCTTTCCGCCATACCCGCCTGGCTCACGCAGCGCATCTGGGACGATGCCACATACGGCACGCTCTCCAGCGACGGCGAGCGGGTGTTTTGCGTCGAGGACCTCGACGTGGGCTTTGGCGTGCTCGATCAACGCCAGGTAGTGTTGGCCAACGGCCGCCGGCAGCCCCAGGCGCCCGGTCCGCGCGCCTACAATCGTCTGGCCGCTTACGACATCGCCACCGAAGGAAAACTGAAGTGGGAGGCGGGCGGCCCGCCCGGCGAAAGCCAGACCGAGCTGTCCGGCGCGTTCTTCCTCGGCCCGCCCCTGCCGTTGGCCGGATGGATCTACGCGCTTGTCGAGGTCAAGGGCGAGATTCGGCTGGTCGCGCTCGACGGCCCGTCGGGCAAGCTCGAATGGTCGCAGCAACTGGCCGTCCTGGAAACCAACATCAGCAACGACCCGCTCCGCCGCACGGCCGGCGTTTCGCCTTCGTATTCCGACGGCGTGCTCGTCTGTCCCACGTCGGCCGGCGCCGTCGTGGCCCTCGATCTCACTACGCGGTCACTGTTGTGGGGCTATCAGTATGCCCGCAACGACTCTCCCCAAGCGCCGGAGATGGTCTTCCGCGGCCGCGGCATCGTGGGAGGGGCGATCGTTCAGAACAACACGCCCGGCGGCGCGATCGCCGGCAACCGCTGGGCCGACGCCAGCGTGACGATCGCCGAGGGGCGCGTGCTGCTGACTCCGCCCGAGTCCAATCAGATCCATTGCCTGGATCTTCTCGACGGAAAGCTGTCCTGGCAGAAGCCGCGCGAGGACGGCCTGTACCTCGGTTGTGTGGCCGGCAATAAGGTGGTGGTCGTGGGTCGCAACAGCGTCCGGGCGCTGCGGCTGGCGGACGGCGACCCGGCCTGGCCGGAGCCCTTGGCGCTGCCGGCGGGCAGCGCCCCCAGCGGCCGGGGATTCTTTAACGGCCAGCGGTATCATTTACCGCTCGCCACGGCCGAGGTGGCCGCGATCGACGTCGCGACGGGCCGGATCGTCGCCCGCAGCAAGTCGCGCACCGGCTCGATTCCCGGCAATCTGATCTGCTACCGCGGGGCCGTGATTTCCCAAGGCGTGGAGCTGATCGAGCGGTTCGATCAGCGCGACGACCTTTGGCAGCAGATTGCCGATAAGATCGCCGCGTCCCCTGACGATGCGGCCGCGCTAGCCCGCCGTGGCGAATTGCTGTTGGACGAAGGCAATCACGGCGAGGCGATCGAGAATCTGGAGCGGTCGTTCAAGCTCGATCCCGATCCGCGCACCCGCGAGCTGCTGGTCGACGCGCTTCTGGAAGGTTTGCGGACCGACTTCGCGGCACACCGCGCGCGGCTCGATGAGATCGAGCGGTTGATCGATCAGCCGGCGCAGCAGGGCGCGTTCCTTCGCCTTCTGGCGGCCGGACTGCAGAATGCCGGCGAGGTGTACCCCGCCTTCCAGGCCTACATGCGCATTGCCGGCCTCGACGCCGACGGCGCGGCGCTCGAGCGGGTCGACAACGCGCTCGCGGTCCGCCGCGACCGCTGGGTCCAAGCGCGGTTGAAGGGGCTCATCGAGGCCGCCAGTCCCGACGAGAGGGCGGAGATGGAGAAAGCGATTCAATCGCGGTTTGACGCAGCCGATCGTGCGGCCGGCGCAGCGGAACTGCGGAAGTTTCTGGCGTTTTTCGGCACCTTGCCGGTGGCCGAAGTGGCCCGCGAGCATCTCGCCGATCGGCTCATCGAGGAACGATCCCTTCTGGAAGCCGAGCAGTTGGCGCGACGGCTCGAGCAATCCGCCGACCCGCGCCGCGCCGGCGCGGCCACCGCGCGCCTGGCAGGCATCCTCGAAACCGCCGGCCGGCACGAGGAAGCCGCCGACTACTACCGCCGGCTCGGCGATCGCTTCGGCGACGTCGTATGCGCCCGCGGCATGACGGGGAAGGAGATCGTTGCCGCGCTACCCGAAAAGTCGGACGTCCGCCGCTTGATGGCGCCGCCGGAGTCGTGGCCGGTGGGCGCAGTCACGCGCGACGACGCCAAGGCCCAGCCCGGCGCCATGAACCGCAACTTCGCCATCACGATGGTCGGGCCAAGGTCCCCCTTCTACGACTACATGACCGTCAGCCTCGACCATCAGCAGCAGGCCCTGGTGGGGGACGACGGCTTTGGGCGGGAGCGATGGCGGGTGCCGCTGCGCGACCCCGCGCAGAACAACAACGTGCTTAACATTAATCCGCAGATGAACCACGCCCGTTGTAGCGGTCACCTGCTGCTCGTGTCGTTGGGCTATCACATGGTGGCGGTCGACTCGCTGGGCGGTCCCGGAGGCGAGGGCGCGAAAATCCTCTGGCGGCAGGACCTCTTCGACAATGTCCCTGGCGGGACCAATATCGGTTTCGGCGCCCAAGTGATTCAGGTGCCGTGGGCCGTGCCGCGACTGGTGGCCGCCGATCCGACGGGTAGGGCGCTAGGCAACATCGGCCCGATTCATCCGGAGCTGGCGTGCTACCAGCGGCTGCGCAACGTGGTGGCCGTCCGCCCGTTGACGGGCGAGACGTTGTGGACGCGCTCCGACGTCGAGCCGGGCAGCGATCTGTTTGGCGATGAGGACATGATCTTTGTCGTGGCCCCCGGAGGCGAAGAGGCGCTCGTGCTGCGGGCCCTGGACGGCTTTGAGCTGGGCCGGCGAAAAGTCCCGCCCCTGGGGCAACGTATGGCGGCGCTCGGGCGGCGCGTCGTGAGCTGGTCGATGGAGAACGGCAAAGCCATTGTTCGACTCACGGATGCGTGGGACCAGAAACCGATTTGGGAGCGGCAATTCGACTCGACCGCCAAGGCCTGGACCGTCGACGACCAGGCGGTGGGCGTGCTAGCGCCCGACGGACATTTCGTGCTCCTGTCGTTTACCGACGGCCAGCCCATTATCGACGAGCAGGTGGCCGCCGAGCCGCAACTGAACGAAGTCTACGTCATGCGTTGCCCCGACCACTACGTGCTCGTGGCCAACCGGCCGTTCCAGAATCGCAACGGCGTCACGCATCAACCCGTCCCCGGCAGCAGCGGCAATCCGCTGGTCAACGGCAACGTGCACATCTTCGACGCGCACACGGGCAAGAAGATCGCCACCACGTTCGTCGAGCGGCGTGGTCTGCTCTTGAGCCAGCCGGCGGCGCTGCCGGTGCTTACCTTCGCCACGCAGATTTACAACCAGAAGAGCACCCGCATGGGCAACGTCGAAACGGACGTCATGTTCCTCGATAAGCGGACCGGCCGAACGGTTCACGAGGAAAAGCTCACCAATCCGATCGTGGCCGTGGACCTGGCGGGGGATCCGGCGCGCAACCAGATCGTGCTCAAGACGCAGGGCGCGGGCATTCGGTTGACGTTCACCGGCAAGCCAGTAAAGCCCCCGAAGGACGAGGAGGCGGCCGAGTCCGATGCGGTAAAGGGGGGCAAGGCAGTCTTGCGCGGCTTGCAGAATTGGATCCAAAGCGGCGGCGGCTTGGGAAAACCCGCGGAGAAACAGCCGAACAAATAGCGTTTAGCCCCGGCGGCCACGCCGGGGTTGTGAGCGAACGAAGTGTCCGTGAGTCAGGGGAGCCAGCCATGAAGCGGCAACAGCATTTGATCGCCTGTGCGGTCGCGGCGCTGTCGTTGGCGCTGCCGGCGCGATGGCAGCGTTCGGTCCACGCCGCGGCCAAGACGCACGACCCGAAGGTCCACGCCGCGGTCAAGCGCGGACTGGATTGGATCGCCAACTCGCAATCGCGCCTCGGGCACTGGGCCGCCAACGACGGTCGCTATCCCACGGCCATGACCGCGCTAGCCGGCGTGGCGCTATTGTCCGAGGGATCGACCACGACCCAGGGGAAGTACGCGCCCAACATCCGCCGCGCCGTCGACTACCTCGTCAGTCGTAGCCGGCCCAACGGCTTGATCGGCGACCCGGTCCGCGACGACCGTTACACCTACGGTCACGGCTATTCGATGCTCTTTCTGTCGCAGGTGCTGGGCGAGGAAGAAGACCTCGACCGCCGCGAAACATTGATCCAGGTGTTGACCAAGGCCGTGCAATTCACCGGCGAGGCCCAGACCGACGCCGGCGGTTGGGGCTACGTCAGCGCCAAGGACGGCCACGGCTTCGACGAAGGCTCCACCACGATCACCCAAGTGCAGGGGCTGCGCGGGTGCCGGAATGCCGGCATTCCCGTTCCCAAAGAGATTATCGACAAGGCCATCAAATACATCCGCGGCTGCACCCTGCCGGATGGGGCCGTGCAGTACAGTTCCAAAGGTGGCGGCGGCCGGCCCGCCATCACCGCCGCGGCCATCGCCTGCCTGTTCAACGCCGGCGAGTACGACAGCGAATACGTCCCCAAGCTGCTGGAATACTGCAACCGCAGCCTGTCGAACATCGGCAACGAAGGCTTCGGCCACTGGCACTACGCGCACTACTACTACGCCCAGGTGAAATACCGCGAGGGGGGCAAGACCTGGCAGGAGTACCGCGACAAGGTCTACTCGCGCATTTTGTCCGAGGCGAGCCCGAACGGCGCGTGGAGCCAGGGCTATATCGGCACCATTTACACCACCGCCATCAACCTCACGATCCTGCAACTGGAAGACGCCATGCTGCCCATTTACCAGCGCTAAAAGAGAACGGGAGGGCGAGGCTCCCGCCGAGCCGGTGCCGTTGGGCGCGAAGCCGGCTCGGCGGGAGCCTCGCCCTCCCGAAAAAAAGGCTCGCCCTTCCCGAAGACATTACGAACTCCTCGAAGGAACACCAGATGACCGCACCCGAGATCGCCGTGAACGAGTCGGCCGCCATCCGCCAGTTGGGCGAAGCCCGCGAGAAAATCATTTCTCAGTTGTCCGAAGTCATCGTCGGGCAACGGCACGTCATCGAGGAGCTGTTGATCTCGCTCTTCAGCCGCGGCCACTGCCTCTTGGAGGGCGTGCCCGGACTTGCGAAGACATTGATGATCAGCACGCTCAGCCGCACGCTCAATCTTTCCTTTTCCCGCATTCAGTTCACGCCCGACTTGATGCCGGCCGACATCACGGGCACGGAGATCCTGGAAGAGAACCGGTCGACCGGCGCGCGCGAGTTCCGTTTTCTGGAAGGGCCTCTGTTCGGCAACGTGATCCTGGCCGACGAGATCAACCGCACGCCCCCCAAGACGCAGGCGGCGCTCCTGGAGGCGATGCAGGAGCGGCAGATCACGGCCGGCCGGGTGCGGCACCGGTTGCCCGACCCGTTCTTCGTGTTGGCCACGCAGAATCCGATCGAGCAGGAGGGAACGTATCCACTGCCCGAGGCGCAGCAGGACCGGTTCATGTTCAAGGTGTTCGTGAAGTACCCGTCGTTCGACGAGGAGTTTGAGGTGGCCCGCCGCACGACGACGACCATCGTGGACCACGTGGTTCCGGTGCTGTCGGCGGAGGAGATTCTGGGGTTGCAGCGATTGGTTCGCGAGGTGCCGGTCTCGGACCACGTGATCCGCTACGCGTTGTCGCTGGTGCGGCAGACGCGCGTCGGCGAGCCGGGGGCTCCTGAGTTCGTGCAGGACCAGTTGAACTGGGGCGCCGGACCGCGGGCCGTGCAGTTCTTGATCCTCGGCGGCAAGTCGCGGGCCCTCTTGCACGGCCGCACGCACGTCACCACCGACGACATCCGGGCGCTGGCCAAGCCGGTTTTCCGCCACCGCCTGGTCGTCAATTTCGCCGCCGAAAGCGAAGGCGTCACCACCGACGACATCGTCGATCGACTGCTCGACGTCACACCCACCAAGGAAGACGAACTCACCAATGACGTCCGATTCCAAAAGATTTTTGCATCCTGAGGCGGTGCAGCGGATCGCGCACCTGGAAGTGCGGGCTCGTCACATCGTCGAAGGGTTCCTGTCCGGTATTCACCGCAGCCCCTACTTCGGCCAGTCGATCGAGTTCCTCCAGCACCGCGAATACACCCACGGTGACGATCTGCGCCACATCGACTGGAAGGTGTGGGCCAAGCACGACCGGTACTACGTCAAGCAGTACGAGGAGGACACCAACCTCCGCTGCACGCTGTTGGTCGACGTGTCGGGGAGCATGCGGTACGGCTCGGGCCCGCTGTCGAAATATGACTACGGCTGCACGATCGCGGCCAGCCTGGCCTACCTGCTCCTGCGGCAGCAGGACTCGGTCGGCTGCGTGTCGTTCGACGACGCCGTGCGCGTGACCGTGCCGCCGCGCACCAAGCGCAACCACCTGCAATCGGTAATTGCCGCGCTCGACGTCAGCAAGCCGCACGAAAAGACCGACCTTTACCGCATCCTCCGCACCGTCGCCGAGGAGTATCCACGCCGCGGCATGGTCGTGCTGGTGTCCGACCTGCTGGCCGAACGCGACGGCCTGTTCCGCGGACTAAGGCTCTTAAAGCAGCGCGGCCACGACGTGCTTGTGTTCCACGTCATGGACGACGACGAATTGGATTTCGAGTTCTCGGGGTCGACGCGCTTCGAAGGACTTGAACTCTCGGAGCACTTGAGCTGCAACCCGCGGGCGCTACGGGACGGATACCTCGAGGCTCTGCACGCGTACCTGGATGAAGTGCGCCGGGGTTGCGCGCAGAACGTCGTCGACTATGCACTGGTGCGCACCAGCCAGCCCCTGGACGTGGCGCTGGCGACGTACCTGAGCAGCCGTTTGGGGATGCACCACCGGAATTGATGTTCCCCGCGCCGTCCTTGCAGCGCCGGGGTCGAAAAAACGCGATCTTGTTCGAAGCACCATGAGCTCGTTCGTCAATCCAACGCTGCTGTGGGGTCTGTTGATCCTGGCGGCGCCCATCTTGATCCACTTGATCAACTTGATGCGGCACCGGCGGATTCAATGGGCGGCGATGGAGTTCTTGCTGGCCAGCAAGAAGAAGAACAATACCTGGATCAAGCTCAAGGAGCTATTGCTGCTCTTGCTGCGGTTGGCCGCCGTGGCCGCGGTGGTGCTGATCGTCGCCCAGCCGCTCTTGCAGAACCAACTTGGTCGGCTGTTCGGCGACACCAAGACCAATCACGTGGTGCTCTTGGACGACAGCTTCTCGATGTCGGATCGCGCGGGCACTTCAAGCGTGTTCGACGAGGCCAAGAGCCTGATCGGCCGGCTCGGGGCGCAGGCCGCCAGGCAGACGACCCCGCAGACGTTCACGCTCTTGCGCTATAGCCGGGCCGGCGCCGGCACGACGGGCACGCAGTACGACATGCTCAAGGACCGCGTCGACGCTAACTTCGACCAGAAACTGGATGACACGCTGCGCAGGCTGGCACCCTCGCAGACGGCCGTGGGATTGTCCCCGGCGCTCGACGCCATGGCGCAATTCCTGTCGGAAGCCACGGGCGAGGAAACGATCGTGTACGTGGTCTCCGACTTCCGGGCCCGCGACTGGGAAGAGCCCGGCAACGTGGCCGAGGGGCTGGCGCAGATCAGCGAGCGCGCGGCGCAATTGCACCTGGTCAACTGCGCCGATGCGGCGCGGCCGAACCTGGCCGTCACGGCGCTCGCGCCGCGCGGAGGCACGCGGGCCGCGGGAGTGCCCGTCTCGATCGAGGTCACCGTCCGCAATTTCGGCGGCACGCCGGTCGAGAACGTCGCCGTGCTACTATCGGAAGACGGCCGCGAGCGTCCCGCCGTTTCGATCGACCTGATCGGCGCGGGCAAAAGCGAAACCCGCCGGTTCGAGGTCTTTTTCGCCACCGCCGGCACGCACCAGGTGACGGCCCGCCTGCAAGGCGACGCCGTGGCCGCCGACAACACGCGGTACTGTCTGGTCGAGCTGCCGGTAGCCGTGAGCGTGCTGGTGATCGACGGCGATCCCGATGCGCGCAACGCCCGCTTCCTGGCCACGGCGTTCCGGCCCGGTGGCAACGCGCGGACCGGCCTGGAGCCGCAGATCGAGCGGCCCGACTATTTGAACAAACACGCGCTCGACAAGTATCGCACGATCTACTTGACCAACGTCGAACGACTCGACAATCCGGCGATCACCGCGCTTGAGAACTACGTCAAGGCGGGCGGGGGAGTCGTGTTCTTCATCGGCGAGCGGACCGCCGCCAGGTTCTACAACGAGAAGCTCTATCGCGACGGGCTCGGCCTGTTTCCCGTGCCGCTATTGCGCGAGACCCAGCTCTTGGTCGATCGCCTGGAGAAGGGGGCCGACATCGAGGCCGCGCCCGAGGGCCTGTTCAGCATTTTCGCGGGCGAGCGAAACAGTTTCCTGGCGGGCGTGACGGTCGAGAAGTACTTCTCCGTTCCCAAAAGCTGGTCGCCGCCGGCCGATTCCGGCACGCAGGTCCTGGCGCGGCTGCGGAACGGCGATCCGCTGGCCGTCGAGCGCAAATTCGACAAGGGGCACGTGGTGGCCATCCTCACCACCGCCGCGCCGCTGTGGAACAACTGGGGCCGCAACCCCAGCTTCGTCGTGGCGCTACTGGAATTGCAGTCGCACCTGGTCGAAGCCGGCTCGCGCGACGAGTCGCGCCTGGTCGGCACCCCGCTGCGCATGGCGCTCGACGCGGCACGTTACCAGCCGCGCGTCCGCTGGTTGACCCCCGGGCTGGGCGAGGCGGGATCGACGACTGTCGATGCGCCGATCGGGCCCAACGGGCTGGACCTGTCTCTCGCCGAAACGGACGCAGCCGGCGTGTACGAATTGCAGCTTTCCACCACCGACAACCAGGTCGAGAGCCAGCGATTCGCCTTCAACGTCGCGCCGGATGAAGGGGATCTCGCTATCGTCGATCGCGACGAGTTGGCAGGCCGGCTGAAGAACGTTCGCTACGACTATCGTCAGGCCGCCGATTTCCACGCCACGAGCCACGATCTGGCTGGCTCGAATATCAGCGATTGGATTTTGTATCTGCTCGTCGGCATTCTCGTCGGCGAGCAGCTCCTGGCGTACTCGGCCAGCTACCATCCCAAGGCCAAGGGGGCACCAGCCTGATGTCCGGCATGCTTGCGCTCTTGGCCGTCGGCGGCACGCGCACCACGTTTGAGTGGGGCCGCATCCAGTCCGAATCTGACTGGCTGCTGCCGCTCGCCGTGGCCGCGCTCGTGGTCGCGTTCGCGGTCTTTATGTACCGTCGCGACAGTGTGGAGCTGCCGCGCACGGCCGCCGTGCTCTTGACGCTATTGCGCGTCGCGGCCGTCGCCGCGCTACTGGTGATTTACCTGCAGCCGCAGTGGCGCAATGAGAAGGAAAACGTCACCAACTCGCGGGTTCTCTTGCTTGCCGACACAAGCTTGAGCATGGGCTTGCACGACAACGACTCGTCGCCCGTGCCTGCCGAGCCCAGCCGCGCGCAACAGGTGCTCGCGGCCCTTTCCGAGACGCGCTTGTTCGACGACCTGCGGGCCACGCACGACGTGGTGCTGGCGCGGTTCGACCAGGACCTGGGCCGCGTGACGACGCTCAAGAAGCTTGAGCCCGCGGACGGTGGCGCCGACGCGCCAACAAGCGGCCGGAAGACCCAGTTCACGTGGGCCGATGCGCTTGTGCCGCGGGGGGCCGAAACCCGCCTCGGCCAGGCCCTGCGGCAGTTGGTCAACGAAGAGCATGCCGAGCCCGTCGCCGGCGTCATTGTGATCACCGACGGGCAGCAGAACGCCGGCATCGACCCGGCCGCGGCGGTCGCTGCCGCGCGCGAGGCCGCCATCCCCGTGTTCACCATCGGCATCGGCTCCGACCGGCAGAACACCAACGTCCGCGTCAGCGATTTTGTCGCCCCGGCCCGCGCCTATCCTGGCGACAAGTACACTGTGACAGGCTACCTGCAAGCACAAGGGATGGCGGGCCAGACCGTGACCGTCGAGCTCTTGGCCAGCGACTCCGCGGCCGGGGAACGAGCCGCCGACGAAAAGCCTGGCAAGATCGAGGGGACGCAACAAGTCACCCTCGGCGACGACGGCGAAGTCACGCCGGTCGCGTTCGAGATGGTTCCCGACGCCATCGGCCGCAAGACGCTGCGCCTGCGCGTCGTGCCGCCGCCGCGCGACACGTACGCGGGGGACGATCAGCAGGAAGTCGACATCGAGATCGTCGATCGCAAGTCGCGGATTCTGCTGTTCGCGGGCGGACCGAGCCGCGAGTACCAGTTCTTGCGCAATCAATTGCGCCGCGACAAGGACATCCTGGTCGACGTGTTGCTGCAGACCGGGGCCGAGGGGATATCGCAGGACGCCAACGAAATCCTCGATGAGTTTCCGACCACGCGCGAGGCGCTCTACGTGTACGACTGCATCGTCGCCTTCGATCCCAACTGGCAGGAGCTGGGAACACAGCAGGTCGAGGCCCTCGAACGGTGGGTCGCCGAGCAGGCCGGCGGCCTCATCGTCATCGCCGGGCCGATCTACACCGACAATTTGGCGCAGACGCAAGCCCTGGCGAAAGTCCGCGACCTCTATCCGGTGGAGTTCAACCGCCGGCTGTCAGCGCTTGAGGATAGCCGCTACGGCTCGAAGGAGCCGTGGCCCCTTTCCTTCACGCGCGACGGGATGGACGCCGAGTTCCTGTGGATCGAGGATTCCGGGCCGTCGAGCGCCCAGGCGTGGGCCGATTTCGGCGGCGTCTTCGGATACTACGGCGTGAAGGGGCCCAAGCCTGGCGCCACGGTTTACGCCCGCTTCTCCGACCCGCAGGCGCAAGCCGGCGGCGAACAGCCGGCCTACATGGCGGGCCAGTTCTTCGGGGCCGGGCGGGTGTTCTACCTGGCCAGCGGCGAGATGTGGCGGCTCCGCGGGGTGGACGAGGCCTACTTCGAGCGCTTCTACACGAAGCTCATCCGCTTCGTCTCGCAGGGCCGGCTGCTGCGCGGATCGAACCGTGGCGTCCTGTTGGTCGAGCGCGACCGCTATATGCTCGGCAACACCGTGGCCCTGCGGGCGCAGGTCAACAATGCCCAGCTTGAGCCCTTGGTGGTCCCGCAGGTCACGCTGCAGGTTTACCTGCCGGACAGCACCCAGCAAAACGTGACATTGCTGGCCGATGCCAGCCGGCCGGGGAACTTTGCCGGCCAATTCACTGTCCGAAAGGAAGGGGTTTACCGCTTGGAGCTGCCGGTCCCCGAATCGGCCGACGAGCGCCTGACCCGCCGCATCCAGGTTAAGGTGCCGGACCTGGAGCGCGAGCGCCCGCGGCGGAATGACGCGCTGTTGGCCGATATCGCCAAAAAAACCGGCGGCACGTACTACGTGGGCTTCGACCAGGCTCTGGGCACGGGCGCCGCCCCGGGGCCGCTCGTGGCGCAGTTGCGCGATCAAAGTCGAACGACGATTGTTTTGGGGACGCCCGATCGACTGTGGGACAACCGGTGGATGATGTTCGGCGTGTGCGGTTTGTTGTGCACGGAGTGGTTGATTCGCAGACTTGTGAAGTTGGCTTAGCGTTTTGGTGACCGATGGCAGTTCTTGAAGCTCGACCGAGACTGGCGCCGCACGTCGATGCGCTGTTGGCCGGGCTGCGCGACCGCATCCGTCGCTATATCTGGGTCGAGGGTCTCGCCGCCACCGTGGCAACGTTGTGCGCCGCCTTCTGGCTCTGCTTGGGCGTGGACTACCTGCTCGAGCCTCCGGTGGCATTGCGGCGCATCCTGCTTGCGGTCGCCGCCATCGGGACGCTCGTGGTCTTTTATCGGTTCGTCGTCCGTCGGGTGACGGTGCCCTTGTCGAACGCGAACCTGGCGCTACTGCTCGAGCGGCGCTACCGCGACTTCGAGGACGGGCTGTTGACGAGCGTCAACCTGACGCAATCCGACCAGGAGTTGGGCGAACTCGCGCGCGACATGCTCGCCCACACCTGCCACGAGGCCGCGGATCGCGCGCAGGGCGTCCGGCTGCGCGAGGTCTTCAACCGCATCCCGCTCGCGCGCTCGGTCGGCGCCGCGGTGCTCTTGGTATTGGGTCTGGCGGGCTTTGCCCTGGCCCGGCCTGACGTGTTTCGCTTCGGCGTCGAGCGGATCACCGGCGCGATCGACGAGCCTTGGCCGCGCGACACGCGGCTGGTCGTCCCCGGCTTCGAGAAGGGGGAGAAAGTGATCGCCAAGGGGGACGACCTGGAAGTGCTGGTGCAGGCCGACATGTCGATGCCGCTCGTGCCCGAGGTCGTGCGCATCCGCTGGCGCACGGACGAGGGGATCCGCGGCCGAGAGACCATGAACCGCGAGGGGAACGCCACGGCGGGCCGCGACGAGTACCAGGATTTCCGCTTCACGATGCAAAGCGTGCTGTCGTCGCTCACCTTCGACGTGTTGGGCGGCGACGACCGGGTCCGCGGTCTGCGGGTTCGCGTCGTGGAAAGCCCCACCGTCAGCGAGGCCTGGCTCGTCTGCGAGTACCCGCGGTACATGCACCGGGCCCCGCGCGAGCTGCCGGTGACCGGATCGATGCAAATCCCATTGGGAGCGAAAGTGAAAGTGCGTGCCCGCGCCAACAAGGACCTCGAACGAGCGCGGATCGACTACGCGGTCGAGCGCGAGGGCTTTCAAACCGCCACGGTGCCGCTGCCGGGGCCCGACGGCGACCTGCGAACGTTCGAATTCGCGGTCCCCGAGTTCGACTCCGATAAGACGCTGTCGTTCACGCTTTTCGACACCGACGGGATCCACAATCGCAAGCCGTTCGTCGTGGCGTTGTCGGCCGTGACGGACGAGCCGCCGCAACTGTCCGTGCAACTGCACGGCATCGGCACGGCGATCAGTCCACTGGCGCGGCTTCCCCTGGTGGGCAAGATCAACGACGACTATGGCGTGGCGGCCACGGCGTTCGACTTCATGGTCGATGGCGGCGACCCGCAGCGGCAGCCCTTCGCCGCCGATCCGGCGGGCGCGAGCGAGGTGCCCGTCGAGGAAGCGTTCGAGGTCCGCGACCTGGAGCTGAAGCCGGGGCAGAAGTTGCTCTTCGGCGCCCAGGCCACTGACGCCTTCTATCTCGTCGAGGGAGACCAGCCGCACACCGCCACCAGCGAGCACTTCCAGCTCGATGTGGTTACGCCCGAAGCGTTGCGGGCGATGCTCGAATCGCGCGAGCTGAACCTGCGGCAGCGTTTCGAGACGATCATCGCCGAGGTGACCGAGACGCGCGATTCACTCACCCGGTTGGAAACCGGTGGCGAGGCGGACAAGAAGAAGGCGGAAGACGAGGCCAAGAAACCGGCGGACGGGACGTCGCCGGAATCGGCCACCTCCGCCGCGGACAAACCTGCCGAAGCAGCGTCGCCGACCGCCGAGCCCGCTGCTGCGGAGCTAGCGTCAGCCGCCGCCATCCAGGTCGAACGGGCCCGACAAAACAGCGAAAAGAACGCCCAGGAGACGCTGGGCGTGGCCACGGCGTTCGATGAAATCCGCGAGGAATTGATCAACAACCGCATCGACACCCCCGAGCTCAAGACCCGCTTGAAGGAGTACATCGCCGACCCGCTGCGGACGGTGGGCGAACAGATGTTTCCCGAGCTCGACGGGCGGCTGAAGACGCTTTCGGAGCAGTTGCGCGACCCGGCTCAGGCGGCCGCCGCCCGCCGCGCGGCCCTGGCACAGGCGGACGCCATTCTGGTCCGGCTGACCGAGGTTCGTGATAAAATGCTGGAACTGGAGAGCTTCAACGAGGCGATCGAGCTCTTGCGGGGGATCATCGACTCCGAGAAGGCGCTGCAGCAACAAACCCGCGAGCGCCAGAAGCGCAACCTGCGCGGCCTGTTGGAGGACTCGAAATGACGCGAGAACTGATTTCGTCGCGCGTGCCAGGTCTGGCTGCCAGACAGCGGTTGCCGGCGGTGCTCGTCGCCGCGGCCCTGCTGGCCGGAGCGTGCGTGGTGGCGACCGCCGTAGCCAAGGAGCCAGCCGCCGACGCTCCTGCGCCGACCGACAAATCGGCCCCGGTCGAGCCGGGCACGTCCCATCAGCTTTCCCGGCAGCAACAGGAAGTCGCCGAGAAGTACAAACGCTTCGAAGAGGTGCTGGTGCGGATGGCCGAGTTGACCGCGCCCACCGACCCGAAGCGGGCGGCGTTACTGCGCAAGGCCGTCGCCGAAAGCAAGCAGCAGTTGATCTCGCTGCAATTGGAAAAGCTTGCCGAGCTATTGGGGCAGGACCGGCTGAGCGTCGCGGTCAACAATCAGAACGACGTGAACAAGGACCTGGCGGCGCTCCTGGAGCTCCTCCTGACCGAGGAGCGCAGCAAAGGGTTAAAGAGCGAGCAGCAACGCCTCAAGGAATACATCGCCCAGATCAAGAAGCTCATCAACGAGGAGCGGCAGCTCCAGGGCGAAACCGCCGGAGGTGGCCAGATGCAGGGGCTTGCCAAAGGGCAGGGGCGCATCTCCGAGCAAGCCCGCAAACTGGCCGACGAGATGAAGCGCGCCGAGGCCGGCGACGCGAAGAGTGACAATGCGCCTGACGGCAAGGAGAACGACGCCGAAGGCAAGCAAGGCGAAGGCAAGCCCGGTGATGGGAAGCAGGGCGAAGGAAAGGAAGGGCAGGGCAAAGAAGGGCAGGGCAGGGCGGGTGAAGGTCAGGAAGACAGTGCCGGTGAAGGGAAGCAGAGCGAACAAAAGGAAGGCAAATCCGAACAGGGTAAGCAAAAGGAAGGCAAAGAAGGGGAGCAAAAGCAGGGTGAAGGAAAGCAGGGCGAAGGCAAGTCAGGTGAAGGGAAGCCGGGCAAGCCGAGCGAGGGTCAAGGGCAGGGCGAAGGCAAGCCGAGCGAGGGTAAGCCAAGCGAAGGTCAGGGACAGGGGCAAGGACAAGGCCAGGACCAGGATCAACAAGGTGGCGACCAGCAGCAGGACCAGGGCCAAGGCGAAAAATCCGAGTCGGCCCGCAAGCGCGTCCAGGCGGCTCAAGAAAAGATGGATGCCGCGCGGCTGAAGCTCGAAAAGGCGATCCGCGAAGGCGCGGTGGAAGATCAAGAAGAGGCCATTCGCGCGCTGGAAAAGGCCAAGGCCGAGTTGGAAGAGATCCTTCGCCAGCTTCGCGAGGAAGAGCTCGAGCGGATGCTGGCGATGCTCGAAGCCCGCTTTCGCAAGATGCTCGAGCTGCAATTGCAAGTCTACGAGGGGACCAAGCGCGTCGACCGTATCCCGCAGGCCGAGCGGGGCCGCAGCGACGAGATCGAGGCCGGCCGCTTGAGCCGTAAGGAGTCGCAGATTGTGATCGACGCGGATAGCGCGCTGGCAATCCTCCGCGAGGAGGGGTCCGCCGTCGCCTTCCCCGAGGCCGTCGAGCAAATGCGCGAGGACATGGAGCAGGTCGTCCACCGGCTCAGCCAGGCCGACGTCGGCGAGGTCACGCAGGGCATCGAGGAGGACATCATCGCTGCCCTGGAGGAGATGATCGAGGCCCTGCAAAAGGCCCAGCAAGACATGGAGAAGCAGAAGCAACAGCCGCCACCGCAAGAAGGGCAACAGCAGGACCCGCCGCTGATCGACAGGCTGGCCGAGCTGAAAATGATCCGCTCGCTACAGCTTCGCATCAACACCCGCACCAAGCGATTCTCGCGCCTGGTCGAGGGAGACGTGGGGCAGACCGACAAGCCGGAATTGCTCGAACAATTGGAGCGACTGGCCGAGCGCGAGCAGAGTGTGCATCGCGTGACGCGCGACATCGTCACGGGGAAAAACCAATGAACGCCAAACGCGTTGTGTGCCTGGGACTATTGATCGTGGCGGCGCCGCGATTCGCGCCCGCGGCTCCACCCGACGTGCTGGGCACGGTGCCCACGCTAAAATCCCCGTCGCTTGCTGACGTTCGCGAGCAGGCTCGCGCCTGGCTCGACGAGCAAAAGGCCGACGCCCAGGCCCGCGCCGCGGCCGACGCGATCTGGCGGATCGACAGGGGCCCGTCGGCCACGGCCTCGCCGCTCGATCGGCTGGCCGCGACGTTCGCGCTGGTCGCCCCGAACGCAAAGGCCCTGGTCGAGCTTTGCGGCCGGCCGCGCGCGAAAGGGCCGCTCGTGCCGCAGGAATGGCTTGCCAAGGACGACGTGCCGCCGCTAATGCGCAACAACATGCGCCTCTACTACGGCCGCTGGCTTTCGCAACAAGCGCTGTACGATGAATCGCTCGAGCAGTTAGCCGGGCTCGAGCCGGCCGACGTGGTCGATCCGGCGTCGCTCTTGTTCTTCCAGAGCGTGGCCCATCACCGCCTCTTGAACAAAGATGAGGGGCTCAAGGCGATCGCCCGACTCCTCGGCGAAGTCGAGAACGGGCCATCGCGCTACCTGACAGTGGCCGGCTTGATGCGCGAGGACCTCAAGGCGCTCGAGGACGACTCGCTCGATCACATCTCGCGGCGCATGGACGACATCCGCCGGCGGCTCGACCTGGGCCGCGCCGGCGACAAGGTCCGCAAGGAGGAAGACGGCGTCGTGGCTTCGCTCGACAAGCTGATCGAGGAGATGGAAAAGCAACAGCAGCAACAACAGGGAGGCGCCAGCAGCGGCGGCAGTCAGCAGCCGCAGCAGGCCATGCCCGATAGCCGCCTGGCGCGCGCCAACGCCCCCGGAAACGTCGATCGCAAAAGCGTGGGCCGCGGCGTGGGGTGGGGCGACCTGCCGGCCAAGGACCGCGAAGAAGCGCTTCAGCAAATCGGCAAAGACTTCCCATCGCACTACCGCGACGTGATCGAGGAATATTTTCGGAAGCTCGCAACTGAGGAAGAGCACAAGTAGGGGTTAGGGGTTGGGGATTAGGGGCTAGCAAGGTTCCCGCATGGGCTGCACGTGGATTCTGCTGCTGATGGGTTTCGTGGCCGCCTCCGGCGATGCGCGGGTGCAGACCCTCGCCGGGCAGTCGGCCACGGGACGCATCGCCGCGATCGCCGGCGACAAGGTCGTGCTGTCGACCGCGCGCGGCAATCAGACGTTTTCCGCCAAGGAGCTGCTCTCGGTGGCCTTGCCCGAAGCCGCGAACCGGCCGAACGCCACAGCGAGCGTGTGGGTCACGCTCGTGGACGAGTCGCTCCTGGCCGTCAAGGGGTTCCAGGTCAAGGGCGCTGAGGCGCAGGTCGCGCACCTGGCCGGTGACGCGGTGATGCTGTCGGCCCGCGCCATCGACAGCGTGCGGTTCCGTGAGCATTCGGGTGCGCTGGCCGACCAGTGGGCGGAAATCCTCAAGACCGAGCGCGCAGGCGACGTGCTCGTCGTCCGCAAGAACGAAGCCCTCGACTATGTCACCGGCGTGATCCGCGACGTCAAGGACGACGCGGTTCAGTTCGAGCTCGACGGCGAAGTCGTGTCGGTCCCGCGCGCGAAGGTCGACGGTCTCTTGTACCACCACGCGGGCCGCAAGGCGCCACCACCAGCGTATTGCGTCGTCACCGACGCGTTCGGCTCTCAGTTGCGCGCCGCAAGTATTGCAACCGAAGGGGACCGCGCGCGGGTGAAAACCGCGGCCGGCGTCGAGATCGTCCGCCCGCTGGCCGAACTCGTCCGGCTCGACTTTTCGCAGGGCAATGTCCAGTACCTCGGCGACCTCAAGCCTGAGTCGGTCGTCTGGACGCCGTACGTCGGCGACGCCGACGCCTCGCCGGTGGCCCGTGAGTTCTACCGCGTCCGCGCGGATCGCTCGCTAGAGGGAGGGGCGCTGCGCCTGGGCGGCAAGGAATATGCGAAGGGGCTGGCCATGCACAGCCGCACCGAGATCGTCTATCGCTTGCCCGATAAGGTTCGCTCGTTCGAGGCGCTGGTGGGCATTGACGATCGGGCCCGTCCGCTGGGCGACGTGAAGCTCTCGATCCTGGGGGACGATCGGCCGCTGTTCGAGGGGAAAATTACCGGAAAAGAGGCGCCGCAATCGTTGCGGTTGGACATCAGCGGCGTAAATCGCTTGAAAATTGTGGCCGATTTCGGCGAGGATTTGGACGTGGCCGATTCCCTGGACCTGTGCGAGGCAAGGATCCTGAAATGAGATTCTCCCTGTCGCTGGCGGTGCTCTCGGTGCTCGCGTCGTCGGTCACTTCGCCCGGCGCGGCGAACGACGACGTGCTCAAGGCCGAGGCCGAGCGCGTCGCGGTCGTTGCGAGAGCGCGCGAGGCCGCGGTGGCCATCTTCGCCGCGGGGGGGCAGGGAGGTGGATCAGGCGTCGTCATCACGCCCGATGGCTATGCCCTCTCGAACTTCCACGTCACCAAGGGGGCCGGCGACGCGATGAAATGTGGCATGGCCGATGGCCGCATGTACGACGCCGTGATCGTCGGCATCGATCCGGTGGGCGACGTCGCGCTACTGAAGTTATTGGGCCGCGATGATTTCCCCCACGCTGTTCTGGGTGACAGCGACCAGGTGCAAGCGGGCGATTGGGCCTTCGCCGTTGGCAATCCTTTCCTGCTGGCCACCGATTTCACCCCCTCGGTCAGCTACGGGATCATCTCCGGCGTGCACCGCTATCAATACCCGGCCGGCACGCTCCTGGAATACACCGACTGCATTCAGACCGACGCTTCGATCAATCCCGGCAACTCGGGCGGACCGCTCTTCGACAGCCAGGGCCGGCTGATCGGCATCAACGGCCGCGGCAGCTTCGAGAAGCGTGGGCGCGTCAACGTCGGCGTCGGCTATGCGATCTCGATCAACCAGATCAAGAACTTTCTCGGCCACTTGAAGGCCGGACGCGTCGTCGACCATGCGACGCTCGGTGCCCGCGTCGCCAGCCAGGCGGACGGCCGGGTGACGGTGGCCGACATCCTCGACGACTCCGACGCGTTCCGCCGCGGTCTGCGGCCAGGAGACGAGATCGTTCGCTTCGGCGGCCGCGTGATCCGCACGGTCAACGCCTTCAAGAACGTGCTGGGCATCTTCCCGCGCGATTGGCGCGTGATGCTGACGTACCGCCGCGAGGGGCAGACGTACGACGTGCCCGTGCGGCTCGAAGGCGTGCACAGCCCGGAGGAGCTCATTTCCAAGGTGCAAGGTCGGGCGCCGGCCGAACCCGTGCCCGACGAACCCATGCCTGAGAAGCGCGAGCCCGGTCAACGCCGCCCACGCGACGGTGGGCCGCGGCCAACGCCCGCGCTTGCGCGCCGCGAGCCGATGCCGGCGGAAGTGAAGGCGGTGTATGAGACGCGCCGGGGATACGCCAACTACTACTTCAACAAGCTCGAGCGGTCGCGCGTGTGGAACCATTGCATCGCGCGGGGAGACTTCCACGAGGCCACCGGCGAATGGCTGTTGCGCGGCGAACTGGCCGGTGGCGGTGACGCCGAGTTTCGCCTGAGCGACGTGGCGGCCGGCTGCACGCTGCCGGGCGGCCATATGCGGGTGCCGATCACCGAGGACCTCACCAGCGCGAGCGACCCGCCAGGAAGCGGCGGCATGTTGGCCGCGCTCGAGTTGTGGCGCCGCTTGGTGGTGCTGGGGCCGGAAAAGTTCGGCGACATGTACTATCTCGGCACGGCGCCGCTCGCGGGGCCGCACGCCGCGGCCGACGTGCCGGCGCTCTTCCGCGTGTTGGGCCATGACCGCGCCCCGGCCGCCGCCAGTCACGGCGAGCTGTGCGACGTGCTCGCGGGCACGTTCGCCGGCGTCGAGTGCCGGTTCATGTTCGATCCCAAGTCGGGGAACCTCGTGGCGATGGAGATGTACCGCAGCGACAATGACGACCCTTGCGAGTTGTACTTCGCCGACTACGCCGAGTTGGAGGGCCGCGTCTTTCCGCGCCGCATCGAGGTCCGCTACGGCGACGCCGTGTACCTGGCGGTCAAGCTTGTGGAAGTGAAGCTCGACAAGATGGGGGACAAATAGCATGTCCCGATTGGGAAGGCGCTTGACGATGCGGTGTGCCACTGGCTTTGCCAGTGCCGTTGCACTTTCGTGGTTGGTGGCAATCGTTGCCCTCGTGACGGGTGCTCCTTCCGCGGGCGCAGCCGGTCTGTCCGAAGTGATCGGCCAGGTGCAGCCCAAGATCGTGAAGATCTACGGCGCCGGTGGCTTCCAAGGGCTCGAGGCCTATCAGAGCGGCATGCTCATATCCGGCGAAGGGCACGTGCTCACCGTGTGGAGCTACGTGCTCGACACCGATGAAATCACGGTCACGCTCGACGACGGCCGCCGCTTCAAGGCGCAACTCCTGGGAGCCGATCCGCGCCTGGAGCTGGCCGTCTTGAAGGTCGACGCCACGGGGCTTAACCACTTTGAGCTGGCCGCGGCCACGAAGGCCGAGCCGGGTACCCGCGTGCTGGCCTTTAGCAACCTGTTCGGCGTGGCCACGGGCGACGAGCCGGCCAGCGTGCAGCACGGCCTGGTGGCGATTAAAAGCCAGCTCGAGGCCCGCCGCGGCGTTTTCGACACGACGTACAAGGGCCCGGTGTACGTGCTTGACGCGATGACCAATAACCCCGGCGCGCCTGGCGGGGCGCTCGTGGACTACGAGGGGCGTCTGTTGGCGATGCTCGGCAAGGAGCTGCGCAACTCGCTCTCGAACACCTGGCTCAACTACGCCATCCCCATCGAGGAAATGGCCACGACGGTCGACGAGATTCGCACCGGCAAGTTTGTTCGCAAGCCGAACGACGAGCCGAACAAGAAGCCCGACAAGGCGCTGAACCTGGCCTTGTTGGGGATCGTGCTGGTTCCGGATGTGCTGGAGCGGACGCCGCCGTTTGTGGACGCGGTGCGTCCGGACTCGCCCGCCGCCCTGGCCGGCGTCCAGCCGGACGACCTGGTGTTGTTCGTCAACGACCGCCTGGTGCAATCGTGCAAGGCGCTAGCAGGAGAGCTGGAATTCATCGACCGCATCGACGCGGTGAAGGTAACGGTGATTCGCGGCCAGGACCTGGTCGACGTGACCCTGGCGGCGCCCGCCGAAGAGAAGTGAGGTCAGTAGCGATCGCATGAAACCGGAACAGTTCAAGTGCATATTTCGCTGCGTCGCGGCGATCGTGGCGGCGGCGTTAGCGGCGTCCGCCGCGCGCGCCCAGCAGAGCCTACCCCAGCTCGAAGAGCAGGCCATGCGCGCCGCCGTCGCGCGCGTCGCCCCCAGCGTCGTCAAAATCGAAACCGTGGGCGGGCTGGAACGCGTCGGCAAGGTCCTCGTGGGCACCGGCCCGACGACCGGGCTCGTGGTTTCCAGCGACGGCTACATCGTCTCGAGCGCGTTCAATTTCGCCCAGAAGCCAAGCTCGATCCTGGTCGGGCTCGCGGACGGCACGCGCACGCCGGCCCGGCTCGTGGCCACCGATCATCAGCGGATGCTGGTGCTCTTGAAGGTCACCGTCGACGAGCTCCTGCCCGTGCCCGAGGCCGTGCCGGAGAACGAGATCCAAGTCGGCCAGTGGTCTATCGCGGTCGGCCGGACGTTCGAGGGGCGCGAGCCCAACATGTCGGCCGGCATCGTCAGCGGGCTCAATCGCATCTGGGGTAAGGCCATCCAGACCGACGCCAAGATTTCGCCGGCCAACTACGGCGGTCCGCTCGTGGATATTCGCGGCCGCGTGCTGGGCGTGCTTGTGCCCCTGTCGCCCACCAGCGGCGACGACATTGCTGGCGTCGAATGGTACGACTCCGGAATTGGCTTCGCCGTGCCTCTAGCCCACGTCAACTCGGTGCTGCCGAAGCTCGTGCAGGGCACCGACCTGAAGCCAGGCATCATGGGCGTGAGCCTCAACGGGCGGGACATGTACACCAAGCCGCCGGTGATTGTCGCCTGCCGGCCGAATTCGCCCGCGTACAAGGCCGGCCTCAAGGCTGGTGACCGCATCGTCGAGATCGATGGGGCGGCGATCGAGCGGCAGGCGCAATTGCGGCAGCAGATCAACCGCCGGTACGCCGGCGATACGATCCACGTGGCGGTCCTGCGTGGCGACGAGCGGATCGAGCGCGATATTCCGCTCGTGGACCAGCTCGACCCGTACGCGCGGCCGTTTTTGGGCATCCTGCCGCGACGCGATGCGCCGGCCGACACGGCCGGCATCCCTGTGCGCTACGTGTATCCGGAAAGCCCCGCCGCGAAGGCGGGCATGAAGCCGGGTGACACCATCGCCGGCTTCGACGGTGAGGCAGTGGCGAATCGCGACGCGCTCGTGGAACGCGCGAGCGGCCTGGAAATCGGCCAGCCCGCGAAGGTCGAGCTCCGCCGGGCCGGCGAGACGCTCACGGTCGAGCTGGCGCCGGTGGCCGAACCGACGGCCGTGCCCGCCGAGCTGCCGCCGGCCCGCGAGGGCAATCCCGCGGCGCCGGAGGGCGAGCGGCCGCAGGTCGGTCAGTTCGCCGTGAAGATCCCCGAGTTCAAAAACGAGTGCACGGCCTACGTCCCCGAGGCCTACAACCCGCGGGTGCCGCACGGCCTGGTCGTGTGGTTGCACCCGCCGGGCGGAACGAAGGATGAAGACTTGCTCGCGCGGTGGAAGGAACCGTGCGACCGGCTGAACTTGATCCTGCTGGCGCCGCGCTCGGGCGATCCGGCCCGTTGGGTGCCGCCGGAGGTGGATTTTGTCGCCAAGACGATCGATCAGATTCGCGAGCACTACAACGTCGATCCGCAGAGGGTCGTCGTGCACGGTCAGCAGGCGGGCGGGTCGCTGGCCTACGTCGTGGCGTTCGCCCATCGCGATGCGGTGCGCGGCGTGGCGGCGGTCGACGCGCCGATCCTGGGCCGCCCGCCGGAGAACGAGCCGGCCTACCGCCTGTCGTTTTTCGTCACGTCGGCGAAGAAGGCCAACTTCGCCGAGCCGATCAAGGCCGGCATCGAGCAACTCCGCGAAATGAAGTACCCCGTGACCGTCACGGACCAGGGCGATACGGCCCGCTACCTGGACGATCGGGAGTTCGCCGAGCTATTGCGGTGGATCGACTCGCTGGACCGGATTTAGCCGAGCCGCGCGTAGGGTGCTCTGCGAGCACCGAGTCAACCGCGTCGCCGTGGTGCGCGAGAGCGCACCCTACGCGATTTGCGCCGGCTTCAGTTGCCCGCCGTCGAGCTCCAGTTGCCGGCTGAAGCGGCGTGCCAACTCGATCGAGTGCGTGACCACGACCAGCATCGTCGCTTCGGCGCGCTGCATTTCGAGCAAGAGATCGCCCACCGCGGCAGCGGTCGAGCGATCGAGGTTGCCGGTCGGCTCGTCGGCCAGGAGCAACTTGGGCCGCCGCAAAAGCGCCCGCGCGAGCGCCACCCGCTGGCGTTCCCCGCCCGACAGCTCGGCCGGGCGATGATCGAGCCGCTGGCCGAGTCCGACGTGAGTCAATAGTTGGCGGGCCCGCTCGACCAGCTCGTTGGCGATTGGACCGGCGGCCAAGGCGGGCACCAGCACGTTTTCCAGCACCGAGCATTGCGGCAAGAGGAAATGGTCCTGGAAGACAAAACCGATTTGCTCGTTGCGAAAGGCCGCCAGTCGCCGCTCGTCGAAGGTGAACGGATCCTGCCCGGCAAGCGTGACCGTGCCGGCCGTGGGGCGATCGAGCGTGCCGATGATGAATAGCAGCGTGCTCTTGCCCGACCCGCTGGGCCCGAGGATCGCGACGTTCTCGCCAGCCTCGAGGGCAAGCGAGCACCCGCGCAGCACGGCAAGCGGCTCACCCCGCGTGGGGAAAACGCGCGTCACGTCCTGGACGGCAAGTTGGGGCATACGAAAAACCAATGATGAATGCGGAATGATGAATGGGGGGGGGCAGGCGTCCTGCGTTTTTAGGTTCGCTGCCTACTGCTTAATTCCTACTGCTTCCCTTCATCATTCCGCATTCATCATTTGCGTCCTTGAAACCGTTCCACGATCCACTCTGGGATGGCGATCGACCGTGGCGGGCCCTTGGCGTCCAGCCGGCAGCAGACCGTGGTCAATTGCCCTTCGGCCACGGGGCGGTCGTCGTGCGTGAACACGAAGCCGTACGTGACGCTCTTTTCTCCGCGGCGGACGATTTCAAGTTGGATATCGAGCACGTCCTCGAACGCGACGGCGCCGCGGTAATCGCAGCTTGCCGCCACGCGCGGCCAACTGATCGCCCCCTCGTCGTCTCGGGCCAGCACGCTCAGGCCCAGGTGTCGTAGGAACTCGTGCTCGACCTGTTCCATGTAGTTGAAAAAAATGGAGAAGTGCGCGATGCCCGCCGCGTCGGTGTCGCGGAACTCGACGCGGCGGGTGGTGCGGTAGACGCGCGGCTTGGGCGGCGCGGCCGGCTTGCGCGTGGTTTTCTTGCTCACGATTGCATGGCCTTCTCGGGCACTGGTTTCTCCATCAAGCGGCGATACAGGTCCAGCGTCCGCCGCGCCATGAGATGGTCGGTGTATCGCGCGTGCACCGCCTGCTGCCCGGCCCGCCCGCACGTCTCGCAAAGCCGCTCGTCGCGGATGAACTCCTTGAGGGCGTCGGCCAGCGCGCGGGGATTTTCCGGCTCGTGCAGCCGGCCTCCGCCCGTATCCTCGATCAGTTCCGGAAACGTGCCGTGCGCCGGGAGCACGACGGGCACGGCGTTGGCCCACGCCTCGAGCACCGGCAGCCCCTTGCTCTCGCGATACACGGTGGGCAGGCTCATCACGTCGAGCGATTGCAGGAATTCGATCTTGCCGGCGCGGTCCAATTCGCCGACGTACTCGAAGCGATCGTGCAATCCAGCCCCGCGCAACCGCGCCGTCACGCCATCGAGGTACGCGCGGTCGCTTTTGCCAAGGTAGCCCGCGGCCTTGAGCACCACGGGCGGCCCGCCGGCGGCCGCCTCGTCCCCGGCCAGAAGCGCCAACGCGTCGGCCAAATGGTGCAGCCCCTTGTCCTCGCAAATCCGCGCGAGGAACCCGATGACAAACTCGCGCCGCGCGGGCGGCCGGCGGCGCGTGCCGTGCCCCGCCAGTTTCAAGCCGTGCGGAATCACGTGGATCCGCTCTGGCTCGACGTCCAGGTACTCGCTCATGAAGTCGGCATAGTAGCGGTTGAGCGCGACGAAGGCGGTGACGTCGCGGGCCCGCTCGCGCAAGGCGGCGCGCGCCTGCTCGTACCACGGCGCCGGCAGCTTTTCCAGAAAGATGTCCTCGCCCGACAGCGTGCACACGATGGGCACATGGAGCCGGCGGCGGATTTCGCGGGCCATGCCCACCAGCATCGAGTTCGACAGGTGGACGACCTCGGGCCGGACGTGGCTGGCCAGCCAATGGACGAGCTTTTCGACTTCCTTGCGCTGGTTCCCCTCCTCGCCGCGAAGCATCGAGACGGTGAGATCGCCCAGCCCGGCGGCCTGCGTGCTCATGCTCCGCCGCGCGAGCCAGTCGATCAGGCGGGGCCGGTCGAACAGCCAATCCAGGAACCAGGGCGTGCGGCGAAAGAGCGGCACCTTCTGCTGCAAGTAGACATTGATGCCGCCGAACATCACCCGCGGCTCGCTGACGTCCTCCTCGTCGGTGCGGATGGGGGTGTAGGTGGGCACCAGGAGCACGTCCTCGCCGGCCTCGATCATCGCGGCGGCGAGCGTGTTGTCGTGCAGGCAACTGCCGCAATACATGCCGGCCGCCCCGGCCGCAAGGTAGACGATTCTCATGACGCGGCGCCCTCGCGCTGGGCCAGCGGCGTGACGATTTCCAACAGCTCCACGGCCGGCTCGCCGTTGCACTCGATCACGGCCGTGCGGCCATAGGTTACCATGCCGGGCGCGATGCCGAATAGCGCAGCCAGCTCCGCGCCGGCCGCGACGCGCCATAGCGCCGCCAGGCGCACCCGCCGCAGCACGCCCGACTCGATGAGCACGCGCCCCAGCGGCGTATCCTCGGCCTCGATCCGCCGGCGGACCGGCGCTTCCAGGTAAGCGAAGTTCACGCGCATGATGCCGAATTGCACGACCGCGTCGTCGCTTTGCCGCGCGAGTAGAATCTTCCGCGCGTAGTGCGACGGCGTGACCCGCCGATCCAGCACCCGCACGTCGACGGGCGAGCCGTGGTATTGCTCGACGGTGACGGTCATGTGCTCGTCGTGCGCCAAAAGCGCGGCGTACCCGGCCGGCACGTCGGCGGCCTCGACCCGGTGGAACGCGGCCAAGGCGCGCGGAGGGCCGTAGAACAGCCGCAGCAGGGCTTCCAGGTCGGGAGTCAGCGGCTCGCGCGGTGGGGTTTCAAGCAAGGCTGTCGTTCCGTGGAAAGGTAGGGCAGGGCAGGGGAGGGCGGTGTGGTCCGTTGGCGGCTACGTATACCTCACCCCCTGGTGTTCCGGCTCGAAGAAGGCCGGTAGCAGGGCATCGGCTCGCAGCAGGCCCTGTCGGGTGAGCCTGACCCGGTCGCCGTCGATCGACAGCAGCCCAAGGTCCGCGTAGTGGGTCCACACGTCGTGCCAATCGTCGAGCACCTCGACGCCGAACTTGCCGCGGAAATAGCCGGCCTCGATCCGGCCGGTCTTGAGCTGCAGGATCAGTTCCCGCACCAATAACTGGTGCCGCGTGGGACGCATCCCCCGCGCCAGCGGCAGCTCGCCCGACTCGAGCGGGCTGAGATAGCCTTCCCAGTCGGGCTGATTCTGATAGTGCACGCCGCTTGCGTGGCCGAAGCTCGCCACGCCGGTGGCCAACAGATCGCTCCCGCGCCACAGGTTGTCGCGGTAGCTGAAGTTCACCTTCGACGTGTCCTTGACCATCGTATAGGCGCTCGACATCGAGTAGCCCGCCGCGCCAAGCTCGTCGAAGGCATAGTCGACCCAGGCCCGCTTGGTGGGCCAGTCGGCCACCGGGGTCTCGATCTTGTGTCCTAGGATGTCCTGCGAGTAGACCGTGTTGAACGGCAGCTCCATCTGGTAGATGGTCACGCTGTCGGGCGCCAGCTCGATGGTCCGCCGAACCGAGTCGCGCCAGTTGTCCCACGTCTCGCCTACCATGCCGGCGATGAGGTCGATATTCGTATTGGGAAAATCGAGGGCCTTGATCCAGTCCCACGACTTATAGACCTCGGCTGACAAGTGGGCCCGGCCGTTAGCCTCCAAGATCGCGTCGCCAAAATTCTCGATCCCCAGGCTCAGCCGCGTGATGCCCAGCTCCTTGAGCGTGGCCAGCTTGGGCTGCGAGAGGGTGCCCGGCTCGCACTCGAAGGTCACCTCTTCGGCATGGTCCCAGTTGATATTGGCCCGCAGCCGATCGACGAGGGACGTCAACTGCTTTCCGCTCAGGAACGACGGCGTGCCGCCGCCGAAATAGACGAAGCGGAACGGGCGGCCGCCCATCACCGGCAGTTGGCTCACCAGCTCGATCTCCCGCGCGAGCGCCGCGACGTACCGCTCGACGTCGCTAGCGTGCTTGTCGGTGTACACGCGGAAGTAGCAGAACTTGCACCGCTTGCGACAGAAGGGGATGTGCAGGTACAGACCCAGCGGCACGTCGGCCGGCGGCGATTCAAGGGCCGCGCGGACGTCGGCCAGTCCCTCGGCCGACCATTGGGAGAACGGCGGATAGTTGGCGATGAAGTAGCTGCCGACTTCGGTTTTGACGGTGTCTGTTGCCATAGGTTCGACGTTGCTACGGTGTGCCCTCGGCCTCTCCGAAGCACAGCACGTTGCCGTTTCCGTTGGCGATCACCAGCCGCCCGGCCGCGACCGCCGGGGAACCGACGAAATCGCCTCCGGCTTCATACTCCCACACTTTCTCGCCGGTCGCCAGCTTCAGCCCATAAAGCCGTCCGTCCCCGCTGGCGACGTACACGCGGTCGCCGACGATGACCGCCGAAGAGTCGATCCGCGAGCGGGTCGGGAAAACCCAGGCCTCTTCGCCGCTGGTGGCGTGGATGCCGTGCACCATGCGGTCACGGCCGCCGATCACCACTAGGTCGTCGGCCACCGCCGGCGACGATTGGTACGGGCTTCTGCGCTTGTCGTGCTCGTAGGACCACACGATCTTCACCTCGCGCCAGTTGACGCAAAACACCTTCGCGCCTTGCGTGCCAAAGTAGAGCATGTCTCCCACGGCGGCCGGCGTGACGCCCGTCGGGTCCTGGATATCGAGCTTATCGACGGCCTGGCCGGTATCGACGTCGATGATGTGCAGCATTTGATCGCAGCCGGCCAGGAAGACGCGATTCTCGACGATGGTCGGCGAGCACTGGATCATGTTCTCGATCGTGTACTTCCAGAGTTGCGTGCCGCTCTTGGCGTCGAGGCAGTAGAGCGAGCCATCCTGTGAGCCGATGAGCACGTTGTCCTTGTAGAAGTTGGCGCCGGCGTTGATCTCGGCCTCCGTCGACAGGCCCCATCGTGGCTTTCCGGTTTCGGCTTCGAGGCACGCGAAGCGCCCCTCGGTATCGCCGATGTAGACCAGCTTGTCGCGCACGGCAGCCGGCGCGCGAAAACCGAGCTCGGAATGAAACGTCCACAGCACTTTTCCGGTTGCCAGATCGAGCGCAAACAGATCGCCCCCCAGCCCCGCGATGTACACCACGCCGTCGACGATCGCCGGCGTTCCCTCGAACATTCCGTCCTTGACCGGCAGCGTCCAGAGCAAGGCTGGTTCGGCGACGAGCGGGCCGTCGGCCACGCCCGTCGCGGTCGCCGTGCGGCGAAAGACCGGCCAGGCGCCGCGATCCAAAAGCGCGGCGCCGCGCGCGGCCATCACCGGCTCCGGCGTCGCGGCCGGCTCCTTGCCCGCGCCGATCCCTTTTTGCTGGTGGGCGGTGGATGCCGCGGTTTGCGATTCCGCGGCGCTTTTCGGCGCGGCGGCCGAAGATCCCGCCCGCCGCGCGTCATCGCAGCCGACGACCAGCAACATGGCGGCGGCGAGAATCGGAAGGGCGAGGCTCCCGCCCAGCCGCGGCGATGAGGAAGAAAAACGGCTCGGCGGGAGCCTCGCCCTCCCGTCCCCGGATCGACCACTGAATTCGCGGGCGCCTGAAGTCTCGCTTTCCATCACTTTGTGCTCCAGCACGAAGGACTAGTATGCGGCGCGGTACAGCTCCAGAAACTCCGCTCCGGTCATCGCTCGGGGATTGAATCCGCCGGTCCACTCCCGCGCGGCGGCAGCCGCCAAATCCGCCAGCTTGTCTTGCTCGACGCCGCAATCGGCCAGCCGGCCGGCCAGGCCCGCCTTGGTTGCCCAGTGAGAAACCGATTCCACCAGGTATTCCGGAGTCACCGGCGGCTGCGGCTTGCCATTTCGACTCGTGGCCTCCATGAGTTCCCGGTACCAGCCGCCGACCTCGGCCGCGTTGAACCGCACCACGTGCGGCAGCATGAGCGCGATTGCTTGCCCATGCGCGATCCCATAGTGGGCCGTGAGCGGATTGGCCAGCGCGTGCGTCGCCCCCAGCATGGAGTTTTCGATCGCCAGCCCGGCGAAGCATGCGCCAAGCTGCATGCCGCCGCGGGCCGCCAGGTCGCTCGGATCGTCGAGCACGCGGCTGAAGTTCTCGCTCAGCAGTCGCCACGCCTCACGGCTGAAGGCGGTCGACACGGGGTTGCGTCGCTTGGTGACGTACGTCTCGAGCGCGTGGGCGACCGCGTCGATGCCGGTCAGCGCCGTGACGCGCTTCGGCTGCGTCAGCGTCAGCTCGGGGTCCAGTAGCGCCACGCGGCAGGTGGCCTTCTTGTCGCCGCAGGCCATTTTGATTTTCGTCTTGGCGTCGGAAATGAGCGCGAACGACTGCGTCTCGCTGCCGGTGCCGGCCGTGGTGGGGACGGCGATCATCGGCAACATCTCGCGCGTCGCCTTGCCGACGCCCCAGTAGTCCTGCATGCGGCCGCCGCCCGAGTACACGAAGTTGATCCCCTTGGCGCAGTCCATCGAGCTGCCGCCGCCCAAGCCCACCAACAGTTCGGGATCGTAGCGGTGGGCGATCGCAAGCCCGGCCTCGACGTGATCGGTGGTCGGGTTCTCGCCGACGTCGCTAAACAGATGCGTCTCGATGCCGGCCTTCTCAAGCGCTTCGATCCCCCGCGCCGTGTGGCCTGCCGCGATGATACCCGGATCGCTGACGACCAAGGCGCGGCGCGCGCCCATCTCGCTGGCCAGATGGCCCAATAGCGCCAGTCGGCCGGGGCCGAAGACGATCCGCGTTCGCGGGTGATAGTCGAACGAATTCATGCGGCGGGATTTGCTCAGGCGGGCTGACTCAAAGGCGGGCAGGATCGGCAAGGCGCGTTGAAGGCGGCTCCGTCCATGGCGTGATTCTACGGTTCGTGTGCCACTGGCTCCGCCAGGGCTCATTTTCGTGTCGTGGCTCCGCCGGTGGTCCGCATATTGTTCGGGCCGAACTCAGGTAAGGCCAGTGGCAGGCAGGGAATTCGTGGGGGCTATGCCGGCGCGGCGGCCGCCGCCCGCTCGACCTTCCGCACCGCCTCCGGCACAAGCTGGTAGGCCCGGGCACGGAACAGGAACTCGACGATATTCCCCTCGTGCGGCTGCATCCAGTCCAGCTTGATGGTGGGGATCGGTCCGATGTTCAACCGATCGATGTGCACCGCGTCCGTCAGTTGCCGCTGGAACTTCGCGTCCTCGGTGATGGCGCTGCACACCAGCGTCGGCCCGATCGATTCCAGCATCTTCTCCTGCGGGCACTTCACCACCGTGACGAACGGGAACATGTATTCCTTTTTGGCGATCGCCGGCGCGGGCGAGCTACAGTGTACGACCGTCGGACGCAGGTAAGCGCACCGCTCGAGCTCGACCAGCCGCGGGCCGTATTTGGCAGTCGCGTGCTCGACGCCGCTATCGCGCAGGTCGGCGTCGATCGCTTTCCAGATCGCCTGCCCGGCGCCGGCCACGGTGAACGCCGCCAGACCCGACTGCGGGTCCTCGGGCGGCTTGGGCTCGATCGGTCCCAGTCGCTCGGCCAGCGCGGCCGCGATCTCCTCGGTGTGCCGCGACGCCCACACGCCCGAGCAATTGATGCAGCCGCGGCCGCTGTTGAGGTACACGCTGTCGGCCATGACATCGAGGAACTTTTCCCATTGATCGACCACGTCGTCGGCGAGCAAGATCTTGCTGAAGCCGGGCCCGTGCGCTTGCACGCGCTGGTCCCCCTTGTAGCGCTCGACCGTGGCGGTGCCGCCGAAGATCATGCTGCGGCTGCAATTGGCCAGCACGGCCGCGCCCACGTCGCCGCCGCCCGGATAAATCGAGATGGCCTCGCGCGGGATGCCGGCTTCGTGGAACGCCGCCGTCATGCGGTACGGCGTCCACGGTTCCTGCGGGCCGGGCTTGAGCACCAGGCCGATCTGCATGGGGATGACCGGCAGCCACAGCGTGTGAACGCCGGGCGAGTTCGACGGCAGCACCAGGCCCACGGCCGGCGCCTGTGCCTGGAAACTCACCACCACGCCGCGGCTCTCGACGCCGTAGCCGCGCGACAGGATCGAAAGGTCCAGTCCGCGCGTCAGCGCGTCGAGCATTTCGTTCATCCGCGTGAGCACGAAGTAGTTTTTTTGCATGTTCGCCCGGCACATGTGCTCGGGCAGGCCGGTCGAGGCGCTCTGGGCGCGGGCGAACTCCTCAGGGCCTTGATGGCCGTCGCCCATCGGCAAGCTGGCGTTAAGGTACAGATCGGCCGCCTTCTTGATGCGCTCGATCAGATCCTCTGGCGGGATTTCGCGGAGCACGTCGCGGGCCCGCTGGGCAAATCGCATGTCGCGCTCGAGCAGCCCGCCGTTGGCCTGGCTGACCTTGGCGATCGGCTCGCCGGTAATGAAGTGGACGACCTGGTCGGTCTCCAGCGAGTCGTACGGTTTTCCCCACCGCAGGATCGGCAGATTCAGCATGGCGGGCTCCAGGAGGGATGGTCGAAGGCTCTAACCGATACGGCGCGGTTAATGCGGCTCGCACAAAGGCCGCAGGCGAGCTGTCACAAGGCAACCGCGATGGGCGACTCGACTTCGACCCACGTGCACAATTCCTCGCCAGCCGTGTCATCGACCTCAAACTCGATTCGCCGGGCCGGCGGTGGCGGCGATTCGCCCGACTTGCGCATCAATTCGAGGTGCATTTCGATCGCTTGGGCAATCATCTGCCGAGCGTGCTCGACGGTTGTGCCCGTGGCCACGCAACCGGGCAAATCGGGCACATCGACGCTGTATCCAGTCTGGGTTCGACGGATCATGACCAAGTATCGCATGGCGTCCACTATTTTTGTAATTGTGCCTGTTTGAGGATCGAGGCGGCCGTTTTTGGGTGCAGGTCGTCGCCAGGCTTGCCTGCGACGGTAACCGTTCCTGTCTTTGTGTCGTGTTGGAACTGGCGGTGGCTGCCCTTCTGTCGAACCAATCGCCAACCATCGTTCTTCAAAATATTCAGGATTTCCCGAACCTTCACGGACGCACTTCACGTAGTGTTATTCTTCTCTAGTATACCCCCACCGTCGTCGCTTCGGCCAATTCGTGGAACGGGCGGACGCCGCTGATGCCGTCCCACGGGGACTTCTCGTACGGCGGCTCGCGCTCTCCCTCGTCGCGCTCCAGAAAGCCCGGCACGAAGAATTCCTTCGTCAGCGTGGTGAGTTTCACGCGTCCCGTCTCGCCGTATCCCACGACGCGGTTGGAATCTTGGAAGTCGACGACCTCGATCACGGCCCGCGGCTGCGGCGCGTAGTAGCTGATCTTGTAACCGTCGGCCGCCGTGACCGGCTTCGAGCACGCCAGCCCCATCAGCGTGTTGCCGTACGTGGGGGTCATGTAGACGCCGTCGAGGAACTCCTCGCTCGCGAAGCGGGTCCACTGCGGCGTAAACTCCGTGCCGCCGGAGAAGATGCCCGTGATCCCCGCCTGGCGGATGCTCGAGCCGCGCTTCTCGAGCGCGATCGCCAGCGCTTCGAGCAGCTTGGGCGTGGTGAACAGGCAGCGGATGTCGTGCCCCGCGCCAAGGATCACGAGCGCCTGGTCGATGCAGTGCTCCTTGTACGCTTCGAGGTGCTCCATCCACCCTTTCTTGATGAGCTTGATCACCCACCGCGGGTCGAGATCGACGCAGAAGCAAATGCCGCCGCGGAACTGGGCGAGGTGCTCGACGGCCAGCCGCAGCCGTCTCGGGCCCGACGGACCCAGCATCAGCCAGTTCGCGCCGGGCGGAAAATGCTCGTCCGGCAGCGTGCGGCTGAACAGCTCGTAGTCGGTGCGAAAGTCGTCGATGGCGATCCGGCTTTTCGGCACCCCCGTCGTGCCGCCCGTCTCGAAGACGTAGATCGGCCGATTGGCGAAGGCCTTGGGCACCCACCGCCGCACCGGCCCGCCGCGGAGCCACTCGTCCTGAAACGGCTCGAACTTGCGCAGGTCCTCAAAACCCTTGATCTCTTTCAAGGGATCGAACTTCAGTCGCGTGGCGTAATCGAGCCAGAACGGACAGCCGGTGGTCGGGTGAAAGTGCCACGCGACGATCTCGCGCGTGTGCGCGTCCAGTTGGTCGCGCGCCGCCGCCTGGGCGGCCGCTAGGTTGGTGCTGCCTTTCGACTCGGTCACGCTCATGGGGCACTCCTGGTGGGCTTTTCGAGGCGGGTGTCGCCGGGGCAGGGCAGGGGACGCGCTGGCGGCGCGTCCAGGCATAGGAATGAGCCGCTCCGGCACCCCCTATTTTTAACTGCCGAAAGGTCAACTGACCAGCAGTGGAGGCCAGGAGAACTGCAAAGTCCGGGGTCTGGCTCATTTTTCGGCACACGCGGCTTTCGATCTTTCGATAGGACCTTCGGCCGAAAAATGTGCCTGACCCGCTCTCCCCGGACTTTGCAGTTCTCCTGCAGTGGAGACGCGCCTTGGGGACGGAATGCGAGGCGAGCAACCCACGGTAGGGCGAGGCTCCGGCCGAGCCGCGGGCTGCGCAAGTCTGATTCTGGCAAAGATGCGCACCGTGGCGGCTCGGCCGGAGCCTCGCCCTACCGTGCGCCACTCGGCTTATTTCAAGATACTCAGCCGCCTCAGGCCGTCTTCGACGCGGGCCCACAACTCGTGGTACATCCCGGCATAGAAGTGGTCGGCCCCGGCCACCAGTGCCACATGCCTGTCGGCCCGCCCGCGGGCGTGCTCCTCGAACGCCTCCGGCATGCCGCGGAAGGCGACGCTGGTGGGCAGTTCCGCTGTGCCGTATGTGATGACAAGTGGGCAAGCGATTCGCCCGACGAACCCCAGCACGTTGTAGCGCTCATCGGTGCCGTACTTGTCCAGGAACCCGGCGGCCGACACGGCGTAGGGCAGGGGATAGCGGATTTCCATGAGTGCCTCGGCCCGGCCTTCGCGAACCATTGCCTCAGCCTGCGCGTAGTCGCGTCGGAACGTCTCGCCGTGCGAGCCTGCCGCGAACTCAGCGTGCGACAACCGAGGTGGCGAGATGGCGACGATCCACGCCACATCGCGGTCGGTCTGATGGGCCTGCGCGTAGAGCGCCTTGACGGCGCCGAGGCTGTGCCCGAGTAGGCCCAGCCGCTTGTGCCCGCGATTCCGCAACATGGCCAGCCAGGCGGCGACGTCGTGGCGGCAAGCGTCGACGATTTCGTAGGCCGCCCCTTGCAGCCGGCGGCCGAGCGGCGCCGAGGTCGTGCTGATCCCGTCGTGGCCGCGCGTATTGGCCGCTAGCGCCGCGGCGCCGCGGTCGCGCATCGCGGCAACGAGGCTGGCCATCATGTTCGAGGCGTAGAAGTTGCTTCCCGTGCCGTGCAAGCAGAGCACGGCGTCGACGCCGAGAGAAGTTGGCACATCCGGCGGCGGCGCGTGCAGCGCGCCATCCAGCCGCAACCCGTCGTCCGTCGTGACGTTGACCAGATCGACCAGCATGAGTAGGGGTTGGGGATTAGGGATTGGGGGTTAGGGGATTTCAGATCTCAGATTTCAAAGCTCAGATGATCTCAGATAACAGATTCCCAGCGCCAAGTCGTGAGACATCTGAATTCTCAAATCTGAGATCTGAGATCTGAAATCTCAAATCCCCTCTCCTAACCCCCAATCGCCAACCCCCAATCCCTACCTCAACCCCTCTCTGCCGTCTGCCCGCCCGCATTGCTGAGCTGCGCCAGGACTTGCAAGACCCCGTTGAGGTGGGCGAGGCGCGGGCCAAAGCGATCCACGAACTCGGTGAGCATGAATTCGCCGTCAGCCAGCGCTTCAGCGTTGGCGTTGACTTCCGACACGAGCAGGTTGAGGAACTCGGTCTGCACGCGGCAGAGCGACTCGGCGGCGCTGCGGCACTCGCGCGCCAGTTCCGGATTGGCCTCCTTCCACTGGGCCAACTCCTGGTTGCGCTGCCGCTGAGCGGCGCCGAATTGATTGGCCGCCGTCGTGACTTGCGTCACTAACTCTTCCAAGAGCTCGTTCTGCCGATCCTGCGCGGCGACCAGATCGCGCAGCAGGCGGACCTGCTCGTTCGACGTCGGCTCCGCGAGCGGAGCGCTCGAAACGGTGCCTGCCGAAATGTCAACCTGGGTAAACAGAGGCGAAGGCGGCTGGCGGTCATGCATCGTTCAAGCTTCCTTCCTGTAAACCCTCAGTATAGGCAGTTTCAGCCCAGGAAGTCGAGCATTTTGCGCCGGCGCAGTGCACGCCTGGCCACCTGGCGCGACGGCGCACCACTTAAAGTCCGCGACAAGCGTCGCCCGATTCTACCCATTGGCCCCGCCCTTGGTGTCGCGACCCCGTCGCCAGTGATACGCCTTTGAGCCGGCCGACATTAGCCCGAACCGCTAGCGAGGGTGGCGCGCCACGTTCCCTGGCTAACGCTTCGGGCTAATAAGAAGAGCCGTCTTTTCGCCACCCGTTTTCGCTTTCCCTTCAGGCCGTGCATGACGTGCGAACCCCGTGGCGATTCGCCCTGTGCGCTCGGCTTTCTGACGGTGGTCGAGACAGCGTCACAGGGATTGGTGGGCGGCTATCTGCTGCTCGACGTGCATGCGCGGCCGCTCGAATTCCATTGCACGGCGCCGGTGAAGGCCAACCGCGCGCAGGAGATTCTGTACGGCCCGACGCTGGCGCCGTACTTGTACGGCGAGCAGATCGGGAGAACGCTTGTCCGCGCATCGCGCTTGCGACCACTGGCCGTCTTCACCGACCGCCCGGCGGCGCTGTCGACGGCGATGCACGTCGACGTTTCGGTATGGCTCGTCGTTCCGCCGGACCGCGGCGCGCCACATGACGCCGCCTCCGCCGATGAACGTCTACGGCTTGATGCGCCGCATGTATCGCCGTGCGATCCGTCAACAGTGCCGTGCGGCCGCAACCGCTTGGCGCGACCGACGGGCGTCCGAACGATCGGCGACCAGGGAGCTGCCGCATCGGTCGATCAACGGTTGGCCGCCGTGGCTGGGCCGCTGGACCTGGCGGAACCGTTCGACCGCATTCGCGCGGCCATCGAAGAGGCGCAGCGAGGCGCACGATGAGCGGCGGCGTCGCGTTCTCTTGGCACGGGGCGGCCGATGCGCCGCCGGCGACATGGTCGGTCGGGGTCGGGGGTCGGGGGTTGGGGGTTAGGGAAAGCGAGGCGCAATCCGGGCGGGCGGGTGCGGCCTTCGCTCTACAAGCCGCCTCCGAGGATGCTCCGCCCGGCGTCGTATCGGTCGAGCTGCGCGCGCCGCGGTTTGCCGTGCGCAGCTACGTGCTTCGACCGCTGGCAGACGGAAGCGGCCGGTCCGCGTCAGCGGCGCCAAAACGGGCGACTCCCACGACTGGCGCGTCGCCAGCGCGATACACCCGCTTCAAGCCGCCCGAGGACGTGATCAAGCTTCAGGATCGGCTGGCATTAGTGCTCGAGCCACCCCTGGAGTTGCTGCTGGCGGGCGATTGTCTCGAGTTTCCGGTGCGGCCTTTTCCGTTTCAGTTGGATGGCGTGGCGTTCCTCTATCCCAGGCACGCTGCGCTATTGGCCGACGAGATGGGCTTGGGCAAAACGATGCAGGCCATCACGGCCATCCGCCTGCTGTTCCACGCGCGGCAGGCGCGGCGCGTGCTCGTCGTGTGCCCGAAGCCGCTGGTGACCAATTGGCGGCGGGAATTGCAAACGTGGGCCCCGGAGCTGCCGCTGGTGATTGTCGAAGGGAATCGGTCGCGACGCCATTTTCAATGGCAGGCGGCCGACGCGCCCGTGCGGATCGCCAACTACGAGCTGTTGCGCCGCGACGCCGACTTCGTCACCGCTGCCGAGCGCTTCGACCTGGTCGTGCTCGACGAGTCGCAGCGGATCAAGAACCGCGCGGGCGCCACCTCGCAGGTTGTCCGCGCCATCCCGCGCGAGCGCAGTTGGGCGCTCACCGGCACACCGGTCGAAAACAGCTCCGACGACCTGGTCGGCATTTTCGACTTCCTCGCGCCGGGCCATCTGAACGCAGGCATGGCGCCGCGGCGAATGGGGCGGCTCACGAGCGACTACGTGCTGCGCCGCACGAAGGCGCAGGTGCTCACCGACCTGCCGCCCAAGCTCATCCGCGACGCCGAAGTGGAACTCTCGCCCGAGCAGCGCGAGTCGTATCGCCTGGCCGAAGAGCAGGGCGTGCTGCGGCTGACCGCGATGGGCGAGGCCGCGACGATCCACCACGTGTTCGAGCTGATCTTGCGCCTCAAGCAGATCTGCAACTTCGATCCGGCCACTGGCACGAGCAGCAAGTTCGAGCGGCTGGTGGCCGACGTCGAGGAAGTCGCGGCCAGCGGGCAGAAGGCGCTCGTCTTCAGCCAATGGGTCGAGACGCTAACCGTGCTGCGGCGGCGCCTCGCGCGGTTTGGGCCGATGGAATACCACGGCAGCGTGCCCGCCGCGCGGCGCGACGACGTGCTGGCCGAATTCCGCGACGACCCGCGCCACCACGTGCTGTTGATCAGCTACGGGGCAGGGGGGGTGGGGCTGAACCTGCAGTTCGCCAGTTACGTGTTTTTGTTCGATCGCTGGTGGAACCCGGCCGTCGAGGACCAGGCGATCAACCGGGCCCACCGTATCGGCGCCGAAGGCCCGGTCACGATCACGCGGTTCCTGTCGCTCTCGACGATCGAGGAGCGGATCGAGCAGGTGCTGCGCGACAAGCGCGAACTGTTTGACGCCATTTTCTCCGGCGCAAGCGCCCCGCGGCTGGGCCTGTCGCAACAAGAAATCTTCGGCCTGTTCCGGCTGAAATGCCCGACGGGGCCGATCACCGCGGCGGGGTAGGGGGGCGGGCATCCTGCCCGCCTTCGCGTTGCTTAGGAATCGCCGCGACTCGAAAGGCTAAGCCGCAAGCGCACCGCAAAGGCGGGCAGGATGCCCGCCCCCCGCCAAGCATCACAGCGGCTACCCCTGTGGCCGGTCTTCGGCAGGGCACAGCTTGGCGCCCAGATTGTGCGCCGTATTAACCAGACCGACGTGCGTGAATGCTTGGGGAAAGTTCCCCAGCAAGCGACCGGCGGCGGGGTCGTACTCCTCGGACAGCAGTCCCACGTCGTTCGCCAGGCCCAGAAGGCGCTCAAACAGAGTTCGCGCTTCCTCATGGCGCCCTTGCAGGCAGAGGTTATCGGCCAGCCAGAACGTACACGGCAGGAACGCGCCCTCGCCTGGTGGTAAACCGTCCACGCCTGACGCGGTTGGATAGCGCATGACAAAGCCGTCGCGCATAAGCTCGCGCTCGATCGCGGTCACGGTGCCCACGACGCGCGGATCGCTCGCCGGCAGGAAGCCCACGAGCGGGACCATCAGCAGGCTGGCGTCGAGATCGTGCGAGCCGTACGACTGCACGAACGCGCCTTTCGACTTATCAAAGCCCTTGGTGCAGACCTCGTCGTGGATTTCCTGGCGGATCGCCTGCCAACGCTTAATTGGAATATCCAGCTTCGCCTGCTGGACCACCTTGATCATGCGGTCGAAGGCGACCCAGGCCATCACCTTCGAGTGCGTGAAGTGGCGGCGCCCACCGCGGACTTCCCAAATGCCCTCGTCCGGCTCGCGCCACGCCTTTTCCAGGTGCTGGACCAGCACTCGCTCGACGCGGCAGGCGTTTTCGTCCGGCGGCACGCCCATCCGTTGCGAAAGGTACAAGGCGTCGAGCACCTCGCCGAAGACGTCCAACTGAAATTGCTCGTGGGCCGCGTTGCCGATGCGGACCGGCTTCGAGTTTTCGTAGCCCGGCAGCCACCCCAGCTCGATCTCGTACAGCCGTCGCTCACCGGCCAGCCCGTACATGATGTTCAATTGCGACGGCTTGCCGGCAACGGCCCTTAGCAGCCAGTCGCGCCACGCCAGGGCCTCGGACTTGAAGCCGCTCACCAACAGCGCGTAGAGCGTGAACGTGGCGTCGCGGAGCCAACAGTAGCGGTAGTCCCAGTTTCGCTCCCCGCCGATCCATTCCGGCAGCGAAGTGGTCGCCGCGGCCACGATCCCGCCCGTCGGCGCATAAGTCAGCGCCTTGAGCGTCACCAGCGACCGCAGCACCATGTCGCGCCACGGCCCGTCGTACGTACACTGGCTCGACCACTCGGTCCACCAGTCGGTCGTTTGGGAAATGGCCTTAACGGCGTTCACCGACCGCGGCGCCGGTTCGTACGAGGGGTGCCACTGCAGGACAAAGGAGACCTGCTGCTTCTCGCCGACCGTGAAATCGGCGACCGTCTTGAAATCCTCGCCATGCGTCCGCACGCGCGAGTGCAGGAGCAGCGTCTCCGGCCCGGCCACGGCCGAGATGCCGTGATCGGCGTGCCGCACCCAGGGCACGACCGACCCATAGTCGGTGCGGATCGCCAGTTCCATCCGCATCGGAACGCTGCCCGATCGCCCCTCGACCATGCGGACGACATTCGGCTCGGCCGTGCGGGGCGGCATGCAGTCGGTGACGACCACGGTGCCGTCGGCCGTCTCGAACTCGGTTTCCAGCACCAGCGTGCCTGGCCGGTAGCGGCGGCGGACGCGACGCACTTCGCCCTGCGGGGCAATCTTCCAGCGGCCGAATTCTGCCGTGCCCAGTAGCGCTGCGAAGCAGGCGCCCGAATCGAACCGCGGCAGGCACAGCCAATCGATCGACCCGTCGCGGCCGACCAGGGCCGCCGTGTGGCAGTCGCCGATCAGGGCATAATCTTCGATGCGGAGCGCCATCGTCCTGGTCTCGTCAACAAACCCCGTGCGTCCGCGCCAAGTATAACGCGGGGTGCCGGGTGCCACTGCTGGCTCGCCCGGGCCGCGTGAAGCAGCTTCAGGACGCATTCACTGCTTGCCGCCTGCTGCCGGCTACTGGGCCGCCTCGACCGTGCACGCCATGACGACCGGCGCCGTGGCGTCGTCCCCTTTCACCAGGTCGATCCGCTCGATCTCTTCGCGGCGCCTCGGGTGGATCGCCAGGTAGCGGATCTGCTGCTCGCGCAGGCTCCGCGCGAACTGCGAGCCAGGCACGTCGACCCGCCGATTATAGTCGGCGAAATGTTCGCCGTTGCGCAGAGGATGATCCTCCGTTTGCCCGTCGACGTAGACCAGCCGCACCGTCAACGTCAGCGAGCCCTTGTCCCCGAGCGGATAGCCCCAGCCGCTGACGCCGCTCAGCAAATGAATCGTCTTGGCCGGCGCGTGGCACGGAAGGCTAACCGACTTGGGCATCTCGGGCGGAAAACGGCCGTTGGGACTGTGCAGCAGCACGACGTTCCGCGTGCGGTCGCCGCGCGGATCGACCAGGTGAAATGGCACGCCGAAAAACGTTTGCGGACTCCAGTCTGGAAAGATCAGCCGCTCGGCCTCGGCGTCGTGGCTATGGAACATGCCCACCGTGCTCGTGGCCGTGGCGACCTTGTCGAGCGGCAGCGGCAGGAACCGCCCGCGCGCCGCCAGGAACTCAAGCAAGTTGACCACCTCGTCGGCCGGCAGCTTCTCAAAGCCCTCGGGCATGATCGACAGTTTGGAGGAGGCCAACTGATCGATGTCTTCGCGCAACAGCGCGTGCATGCGCGCCTCGGCGTCCACCAGCTCGACGGTGGTTTTCGTTTCGGCGGCCAATAGTCCGACGAGCACGCGGCCGTCGGTCGTCTCGACGGTGTACTGCTGGAAGTTGCCTTCCACCGAGCGATTCGGGTCGAGCACGTCGGTGAGGACGTCGGCCCGCCGCCGCGCCGCCATGCCCGTCAGGTCGGGTCCGACGTTGCCGCCGGTTGCGCCATGGCGATGACACTTGGCGCAGTTCTTCTCGAAGACGAGCTTTCCGGCAGCCGCGTCGCCGCGACGGTCGGCCAGGGGCAGCAATTCCGCCAGGATCCGTTGACGATCGGGGTTCGCCAGCCGGCCGCCACGGGCGAGAAAGCGCTTCGCCCGCTCACGCAACGGCACGTCGGGGTGATGGGTGAGTCGCCCTTCGATTTCCACGGTGAGGCTTGCGGCCGCGATCTGATCGCGTTCCAGAGCATCGAGCAGGGCCCCTGTCCATTCGGCGCGCTCGAGCAGCACTGAGGCGGCCGCGCGTTGCGTGGCGGGCGTGAATTGCGCGAAGCGCGCGACGATCGCCTCTCCCACGTCCGCTCCCTTGGTTTTGCCTATCGCTTCGAGCACGCCGGCGGCGAATTCGGGAACTGCGCGGGGCGTGATCTGGTCGAGCACGGCGCGGACGCTTTGTGCGTCGACTTTAAGCGACAGCAGCCCCTCGATCGCGGCCAGGCGATCGGCGTCGGGCCGGGCGGCGTCCGAGGCTTCCGTCAGTAGCGCAGCTTGCATTTGATCGGCGACGCCTTGCAGACTGTCGCCGATTCCCCAGCGGCGCGCGAGCGTGACGATCCGTCTTGCGCCGGTAGCGGGCAACCTCGGCACCAACGCGAGAAGCGACTGCTTAAGCTCGTCGGACGTCGTCGGTAACTGTCCCGCCGGCCAGCCCGTGGCCAAGCCCGCCAAAATGGCGTCGGCAACCGCCGGCTCGGAATGGGCCACATCGGCCAGCAAGCCGGCGAGCGATTCCGTGCCGTTGTCGGCGGTCCGGCTGCGCGCGAAATGCTCGGCGACCGCGCGGGCCGCGGCGACGACTGCGTCCGGCGCTTTCTCCGCCGCGGGTGACGCGACTGCCGCGCGAAGGAAGGCCAAAGAGTTGCGCGCCGCAGCGCTCGTGGCGGCCAGCGGAATCCACCGATCGGAAGCGTTGTCGGCCTGCGTTAGCCGTTTTGCAATCGCGATAGCGCACGGAGCGTCGACGGGCATTTCGGCCAGCGCCAACAGGGCGTCGAGTCGCACTTGTGGGTCGTTGTCTTCGAGCGAGCCGGCGGCCAGGATTGCCGTTGCACTGTTTGCAGTGCGCGGAAGCAAGCGCAGCGCCGTACGGCGGACCGCTGGATCGCGATGCGACAGCCCGGCGACGCAGGCGGCGGCGAACCGGCTTTCAAGATCCCCCAGGCCTACGGCGCGGCGCAAACCATCGACAGCGTACAGCGCATGGATGACCGCCGCGGGGCTTTCGGCGCTGTCGGCCAGCCGCATCAGATCGGGCAGAACGTCGCGCTCGCCCCGTTCGACCAGCAATCGCTGGGAGTGCAGTCGCCACAGCAGGTTGTCGTGCGCGAGCGCGGCGACCAGCTCCGCCGGCATGTCGCGCGCCAGTCGCGGCGACGGCATCCCGGTCGTGGCCGCGGACACGATCCGATACACCCGGCCATGCGCGCGATCGCGGAGCGCAGTCTCGTAGGCGTTCCCCGGTCCCGTCTGGAAGCCGTGCGGCGTGGGATTGTGCTGCACGACGTAGTTGTACCAGTCGAGCATCCACACGGCGCCGTCGGGTCCGACTTGCGCCGCGATCGGCGCCGACCAGGGATCGGTGCTCGCCAGCAGGTTGTATCCGTCGCGGGCCACGAAGCCGCTGCCGCGCGGCACGAGCCAGTCGATATGCACCAGGTGCCCCGTCGGCTCGCACACGAGCGCCGCGCGGTTCCAGTAGTCGCGCGGAAATGCGCGGGCCGTGTAGAGCTCGTGGCCGGCCGCGGCGGTGAACCCGCCGTGCCAGTCCATTTGCCGCACGTCGGCGGCGATTGGATGATAGCGCTTGTGGTCCTCGATCGCGGCGCTACCGGCCGCGTGCCAGCCGCGGACGCTCTCGAAGTACCGGTTGGGTATCGCCAGGTGCACGCTGTGCTCGTTGTTGGCGGTCGAGGCGAAGATGTCCCCGGCCTCGCTCAAGCCCAACCCCCACGTGTTGTTACTGGTCGAGGTGAGCACCTCGAAATCGCTGCCGTCGGGTCGAAAGCGCAGCAGGCCCTGGCGAAAGCTATGCTCCGCGCCGCCGGCCTGGACGCGACCGCCACTGTAGCCGACCGTGGCGTAGATCCAGTTGTCGAGGCCGTAATGTAGGTTGGAGACGACGGCGTGGGTGTCGCGCCGGCCGAAGCCGGTGAAGAGAATGCGGCGCTCGTCGGCCCGATCATCGCCGTCGGTGTCCAACAGGAGCAGAATGTGCGGGGCGACGGCGACGACCGCGCCGCCGCGAACCGGGAGCACGCTGGTGGGGATGTTCAACCGATCGGCAAAAACCGTGAAGCGGTCGGCCCGGCCGTCGCCGTCGGTGTCCTCACAGATCTTGATCCGGTCGGCGCCGTTCTCGTGCGGGTCATCGCACAGGGTGTTGGGATAGTCCAGGCTCTCGGCCACCCACAGCCGGCCGCGCTCGTCGAACGCCATGGCGATCGGCTTGACGACGTCCGGCTCCGCGGCCACGAGCTCGATGCGAAAACCCTCCGGCATGTGCGCGTGCCGCATCGACTCGGCCGGCGATAGCGGCTTGGGCATGCGGCGAAGGCGGTCTCCTTCCGTGCCCCATTTTTTGCCGGCCAGATAGTTAGGCAGCCCCTCGTCGGCGTCGGTTAACTCCGGCGGCGGAAGATCGTCGCGGGTGCGTCCGGCGGCCCACCGCAGTCCGGCGATGAGGAGTTTTTGGAAGCCGGTTGCTTTCCATGTTCGCTCGTCGTGCCCGAGTGCGCAGTAGAATACGCGCCCTTGGCCTTGATCGCGGACCCACGTGTAGGGCTCGTAACCTCCTTCGTGCTCGCGGACCATGAGCACGCGGATGTCTTCGGCGAGCTCGTTGTGGACGTACGTTTCGTCCCAGCTTTCGAAGCTCGCCACGCCGCGCATGGCCGGGTGCTGTGCGTCGATGATGCGGGCGCGAAAGACGCCAGTGTCGTGCCGCGCAAAACGGCCGCCGACGAGTGCCGTGTATTTAGCGCTATTGCGGAAGCAGTGCGAAGCGCAGTGCACCGTCACAAGTCCCTTCCCTTGCTCGACGTATGCCAGGAGCGCGGCCTCGGAGTCGGCCGGCAGATCGCCGCTGTCGCGATAGATGATCAGGCCGTCGTAGCGAGCGAGCTTTTCGTGCGTGAGGTCCGCGACATCGGCGGTGTAGCTCAAATCGATGCCGGCCTTAGCCAGTTCAGGCGCCGCCAGCCGGTGCATCGCGGCCGGCCGATGATGCCCATCGTCGCCCAGCATGAGGACGGACAACCGCGCGACCTCTTCGGCCTTCACGGCGGCCGCCAGAACCAGCATCGCAGCGACCAGAAGCAATCGAATGACTGGGACCGACCGCATAGCTCAGACTCACACGAGGGCAGGGGAGGGCAGGGGACACCCGCCAGCAGGATAGTCGCTTTGGGCGGACCGTTCCACGGGCCGTAGGAGCCGCGTCCATTTCACAGAACTTGTGATGTTGCCGGACGGCGACAGCCAATTCACTCAGCTTGCCCGTGCATCACCAATTGGCGATACGTCGGTCGCAACGATTTGTGCAGATGCCGCGCAAAATCACGGCCGAGATGATGCTTTGCAACCAGCTCGACCACGTCCGCAAAATCTTTGTGCGTGCGGCGGAGATTTGACTGTCCACACGCTATCTTCGACTCGATTAGTGCGGCCAACGACAGCACAACAAGACCTTCCAGCTCAACCACCGATTTGTGATCGGCCGGATCGGGCAAACGCACTTCCGAGTTTCGACCGGCGCGCTCGCCGGCAACCAGGAACTGGACCGAGATGCCAGAGGACGTGCGAAACTCATGTTTCCGTTCATTCCACGAAAGGCCGGCCGCTTCGAGCGCGGCGCGGACGGTGTCCGACTGTCCAGGTTGTACGACAAGATCCAGGTCAATCGTATTTCTCTGGTAACCGTGAAGGCAGACAGCCACACCGCCGGCCACCGCGTAGGGAATTCCCGCATCGGTTAACGCTCCATGGCAAGTCTTCGCGGTTTCCCACAATGACTCATTGCCAAGCCTGGCGTAGACCTTTTCGGAGGAAATCACAGCGGTCTCCGTCGATGGGCGATCATCGCTCACAATTGTAGCATGCGCGGCCGTTGGGCTAAAACGGCTCGCGTTCCCCCGTTCCGCCGAACCAATCGGCTCGGGTCGGGGACGAACTGGTGAGCTACACCTTACCAGCGCACCCAGCTTTTGGGGTCCACTTCGCCGCACGAGTGATCTGAAAATCTGAGATTCAAAGTGGAAAGGCTGCCGTCCCTAACCCTGAAGCCCCAATCCCTCGCGCCTGCAGTTAAGGAACCCGATCGGAAGACTCGTGCGGCCGTCGATCGCCAGGTCCGCCAGGGCCTCGCCCAGCACGGGCGCGAACTTGAACCCGTGCCCCGAAAGACCTGCCGCGACGACGACACGATTGTCGGCCGGGTGCCGGTCAACGATGAAATGCGCGTCGGGGCTCATTGTGTACATGCAGACCGAGTGATCGACCACGCGGCGCGAAACGCCAGGCAGACATGCGACGATGAACGCCTCGACGCGGTCCTGGTCCTGGGCATCTTGCCGTCGGTCGACGTTCGTCGGGTCGTCGATGACCTGGCCGCCGCTGTGTTCGGCGATCTTCATCCGGCCTGCGTCGATTTCGGGAAAGCCGTAGAAGACGCCGCCCGCCAGCTCGTACAGAAACGCGGGGCAGCCGTTCTCGGCTCGATAGGCCGCTGACTCGGTGGCGAACCAGAATTGCGGCTTGCGCCGCACCACGAAGGGCACGTTCAAGTCGGAAAGCAACTTTCCCGCCCACGGTCCGGCCGTGATCACGAGTCGTCGGGCCGTGTACCGATCGCGATCGGTTTGGACCGTAAGCCCGCCGGTTGCCGCAGACCAGCCGGTGACTGTCTCGCCCGTCCGCAGCGCGGCGCCCGCCGCCTGGGCGTCGTCCAGATGGGCGAGCACGCACTGCTCGACGCGCAGGTAGCCGGCCCGCGGCTCGAACAAGCCACTCATCCCCTCAGGCGCGCGGAAGCCGGGCCAGCGTCGCGTGATTTCCGCGCCGTTCAATTGCTCGATTTCCAGCTTGTGCTGCTGGGTACTTTCGATCACGCCTGGCAGGACGACACCGTCGTCGGGTCCCACCTCCAAGAGACCGGTTTCCCAAAAGAGCCGCGTCCCGCGGCGCTGTTCCAGTTCCGCCCACTGCCGGTAAGCCCGCAGCACAAGGGGCACGTAGTCCGGATGTTCGAAGTAGGCCTGGCGGATCATTCGCGTCTGGCCGTGCGAGCTGCCGCGGTCATGCCCGGGCGGAAAACGGTCGAGCCCCAGCACGCGAAGGCCGCGCCGCGCAAGCGTGGCCAGGGCCGCGCTGCCGATCCCTCCCGTGCCCAAAACTATCGCGTCATAGGCGGGCATAGCGGCGCGCGGCGGGTGCTACCGGTTGACGATCTCAAACTCGATCGACGAGCTGCCCACCTTGTGGGCCAGCGTATCGTCGATCGACAATTGTAGCGTGTAACGGCCGTTCGTCAGCGGCTTGGGCATGTGAAGCCGGTAGCGGACAAAGTAGTCGTGGCGCGGGTTCTGGCAATACTCTTCCATGAGCTGCGGCTCCTCCACCGCCACCTGCCGCCCGCCGCGGTCCACGATCCGGTAGCTGCTCTCGAGGGCCGTGTGATGCCCCTTGGTCGTCTCGACACTCTTGAAGTTTTCGACCTCGGCATAGAGTAGAACCTGCTGGCCGGGCGCGAATTGGTTGTCCTTGAAGCGGGTGTAGACGCCGTAGCTACTGACCTCGGTGCAGAAGGCCATGTTCCGCACCACCAGAGCACTTAAGTGCGAGAGCCGGGCCGCCGCTTCGGCCAGCCGGCAGTTGGCCTCGGCCGCGCGATGGGCCGCGTCAGGAATCCGCTCGCTGTCGAGCCAGGTGGCCACGGTCGCCAGTTGCTTACTCCAGTAGTCCTGCTCCGCGGAAGCAAGACCGGCGATCGGCCGTAGCGCGTCGTCGCGGCGACCGGCCGCGAGGTAAAGCATCCGCAAGTAGGCATGGCGCGAGACATCGGCAGAATCCTTGACCGGCTCGCGGGTCTCGCCCTCAAACGCGCGGATGGCCGCTGCCAGCGCCGCCTCGGAATCGACGGCAGGCGTCGTCGCTGCGGTCGCCCTGAAGGAGGTCCGGTCGATCGTGGCTGCGGGCGAGCGCGGCGGCGATCCAAGAATCGTCTCCTGATAGGAGACGGTGGCGATGGGATCGCTGGACAGCGGGACGGCCAGCCGCGCAGGCTCGCGGAGCGCGGTGGACGGCGCCTCGCCCGGCGTCGGTTGTCGCGGATCCTTGACCGCCACCACCGTCGCGGTCTCGATGGGGCGCTGCAGTACGGCCCACGGCGTCTTCTCCGCCGAAATCCTCGCGCTCGGCGCGGGTGGTGACGCGGCCACGCCGGATGGTGGCGAGTTCGCGGGCATCTGCGGCCCGCGATTTGCGAACCCTGGGGCGGGCGCGTCTTGCGCCGTCGGCGTGTGCCCCGCCGCGCGGTCGCGATACGCGAGCGATGCGCGGTAGGAGTGCAATAACATGGGCCACTGCGCCGGATCGGTCCGCTGCATGTCTTCCATCAGTCGCGCCTGCACGGCAGGGTCGCTTGCGCCGATCGCACGAAGTTGCCCCATCGCGTCGTTCATCGCCCGGGGATCAACCGGAGCTGCAGGCGCAAACGCGGGAGCCGCCAGGGCGCTCCCCGCGCGTGGTTCGTTCGCTGAAACCGTCGGTGGTCCGAGTTGCTCCGCCAGCGGAAGCTGTCCGACTGCGCAGCCGCACACGACCGGCGCCGCAGCGCAAAAGAGCAGCAGGGCTAGCACCCAGCGATCCATGTGATCCGTGTATGCGCGAGTGGAACTGGCGGCGCGTGCCCCTCCACGTCCCGCAATGGCCAAGGGAACGCAGGGCAAGCCGCCGGCGAAGAAAACCCTATCCGAAGAGGGCGGAACGATACGGCAAACCCCAGGCCGCTGCAAGGCGGCACGCTGCGATGCGTAGCTCGCAAGGATCGTTGCCACTGACGGTTTGCCAGCAGTGCTGGCGACCACGGGAGGGCGAGGCCACTGCCGAGCCGCGACCTGCAAGAGATGCCGTTAGGGCAATTCCGGCTCGGCGGGAGCCTCGCCCTCCCGTGCGCGAGGTTTCCCCGGGCGGCCTACGCCGGCGCCGCCACCCGCGACATCCGGGCGATCAGCTCCTCGAGCACGATGCGGGCCCGGGCCGGGGCGGAGCTTGGACCCTTGACGGCCAGATCGGCCTCCAAGAGCCACCGGTAGAGCTGCCCGCACCGCTCGCGGCCCAGTTGCCGCAATTGCGGCTCCGCCTTGGCTACCACGAACGACCGGAAGCCGGCCGTTTCCAACGCCTGCCTTAGCGAGATCCGCCGGCCGGCACTCTGGGCGCGATCGACGATGCGGGCCGTGGCCGCGAAACGCCGCAGCGTCGAGCCGATCTGGGCCAGGATCGCCACCGGGCTCTCGCCGCTGGCCAACAAACGATCGAGCTCGCGGATCGCTTCCGCTGCGTGACCGCCGGCGGCCAGATCGAGCATGTCCCAGGTGGTCTTCGTGCGCCACCCGCGCACCATCTCGCGCACGAGCGCCGGCTGGATCGTGCCGTCGATCCCGGCCACCAGCGCCAGTTTGGCCAGCTCCTGGTCCAGCAAACCTAGCTCGGGCTCGATCGTATCGAGCAGCAATTCGGCCGCCTGGCGGTCGAGCTTGGCCCGGTGATGCGTGCGGGCCCGATCGACAAGCCAACGCGCGATCGCGGCCGGCGCGGGCGTCTTGCACTCCACGACCAGGCCATCGGCCGCCAGCTTCTTGGCCAACCGCGTGTTGCTCGGCCAACTCGCGACTTCGAGCACCAGCACGCCGCGCGACTTGGGCCGGGCGACGTACGCTTCCAGCTCCGCCCGGTAGCGCGACACGAAGTCGTCAGCGTCCCGCACGACGACCAGCCGGCGCCCGCCGCCAAACAGTGCGACGGTCGCCAGGCAATCGAAGACCTCGCGCAGGGTCGCCTCCTCGCCGTCGAACTCGGAGAGCGAGAACTCGGCATCGGCCTCACCCAACACGGCGTTGCGCAGCCGGTCCAGCGCCTCGTGCTTCAAGAATCCCTCGTCGCCGAACACCACGCACACCGGCGCAACGGCAACGGCGCGGGAAGCGAGCAAATCGAGAGCTTGCGTGACGCCCGGCATGGTGTGGCCTTTGGTCTGCGGCCGCTCTTGGTGAAGCGATGATTGTAGCGGGATTTTGCCGCCGAGGCGTGATGCTCTCCACGTGCTATGATGCGGGCTGCGTATCGGGGGGCGGGCATCCTGCCCGCCTTTGAGGGAGATGCGGGCGTTCGAATATGTCGGACTACGTAGACCGCGGTAGGCGTTATCATGCGGCGATTCGCCGGATCTTTCTTAAACATTGGGATCCGGTCGGGGTCGCGGATGTCCCGGAAGCCCAGGATGAGTACGACAGCTATGTCGGCGAGATATACGCGATGTTGATAAGCCACAAGACCAAGAACGAGGTGTTCGACGCCCTGTGGTGGATCGAAACCGAACACATGGGATTATGCGGAAATCGCCAGCAGACTGACCACGTGGCGGAACGATTGATCCAGTTGCGATCGGAGATGGAAACCGGTTGTTGACCTGGGGGGGGGCGGGCATCCTGACCGCCTGTTGCAGCAAGACATGGGAAGCTAGTGCGTGCGAACATGACTGAGGATTGGCGGCGATTACAGGCAGCTCAAAGGCGGGCAGGATGCCCGCCCCCCAAGGGATGGTACCGTCGTGGCGAGCAGCACCCTCCTCACTTCGATGCCGGTGCCGTGCCTCAATTTGTCACGTTCCGTTTGGCAGGCAGCTTGCCGCAAGCAAAATTGAACGCCTGGAAGGAACTACTACGCGCCGGCGGACTCAGCGAGGACTCAGCGAGGATGCGTTTCATCGGCAGATCGAGGACTATCTTGACGCAGGTCGCGGAAGGTGTTGACTCCGAGAGCCGCGCATCGCGTCAATGACGCAGAGTGCGCTGCGACACTTCGATCGGCTGCGATACCAGCTTCACGGCTGGGTCGTGATGCCCAATCACGTCCACTCTCTATTTACGCCCGTCGACGGCTACTCCCTCTCCAGCATTTTGCAGTCGTGGAAGTCGTTCACGGCGAATCGTGCAAATGCCGAGTTGAAGCGTGCAGGTGCCTTCTGGCAGGACGACTATTTCGACCGGTATGTGCGCGACTATGAACAATTTGATCAGACGCTTTGGTATATTGCTCACAACCCGGTCTCGGCAGGCTTGTGCTCTGCTCCGAGCGACTGGCCATACAGCCACGTATCGGCAAAGTGACACGGCGCGCGTGAAGGGGGGCGGGCATCCTGCCCGCCTTTGAGCGGCGCGCGATGTGGCAACTTGCGGGGAGTCGGGCCGCCCACAAGTTGAGCGTCTTTTTTTCGAGCCATAGGCGGGCGGGATGCCCGGCCCCCCACGCGCATCACTTATAGAACGGATTCCGCATCCGCCCGGCCGAGGGCGTGTTGCTCACCGGGCGTACGGCGCGGATGCGGCCCTTCGGACGAACCGGGTCGAGCGGCACCGGTTCGACGCTGTCGACCACCTGGATGTTGCCCGCCTCGTCGCGGGCCTCGAGGCGCAGATAGACGCGGCCCGGCGCGCGGTTGTCGAGCCGCCACGTGTACTGGCCCGTATTCTCCAGTTCCGCGGCCATCGTGGACCACGGGCCATCCGGGTAGGGACTGAGGAAGAGCGAGATGGGGCGCTCGGCCAACTGCTCGTCGCTTGCCTCCCACGTGATCGACAGTTCGCCGGCGTGTGGGCCCGTGCCCAGCTCCGCCTTCGTCAGTCGCGCGACGGGTTTGGTTGTGTCGACCTCGACCCATACGTCGGGCTTGTCCCCTTCCTTGGGTCGCTCGCCGCGCAGGCCGGCCCCGCTTTCCACGACGACGCGGAAGCCGTACAAGCCCTCGCCACTGACGTTGACGGCAAACGGGCTGCGATTGTCGCTGTCGACGCCATAACTCGACCAGGCGCGTCCGCCGTCGGGCGTGCCCCACACTTCGACTTTGCCGACGCCGGCGGGGCCGACGGCCTCGATGTCGTAGTCCAACTCGAACCGGCGCGAGTTCACCAGTCGCGGCCGCGCGTCGGACGGCAGCGACTCGGCCGACATCGTGCTTGCGGCGCCTCCGGGACGCGGATCGCCCTCGCCGCGGGGCACGAGATCATCGTCGGGCGGAGCGGCAGTGAGCAGCGGGAGCCGCGGGCCGTCATTGGCCGCTTCCAGCTCGCGCCTGGTCCGCGGCGCCCGCTGCCGCGGATCGCGCGTCGTGGTCGGCAAATCGAGTTCTTCCGGCTGCGACGCCGCAGCGACACGGCGCTCGCTGGAAGGTTGTGCCCGTGGCGCGCTGCGTGCAGGAGGCGGCAATTCTTCCTGAGCAAGCGACTCGCGCGGCATGACTTGCTCGGCCTGCGCGCGAACGCGCTCCGCCGGCGCCACCTCTTCGGCCGGAGCCGCCCGCGGGCGACCGGGGGCGACCACCTCCGGATCGGTCCGCGCCGATGCCGCCCGCGAACGGCCGGGCGGCAACGGGAAGCGGCCGGTCATGGCCGGTGGCGCGGCCGAGGGATCGAGCGGCGTGCCGTCCGTGCGTTCGCCTGGCCACACCGCGCCGCCCGGGGTGGGCGTCTTATCTGTCGCGGCGCCCGGGGGGCGCCACGTGGCGCTCCCGCCATCGGCGGCGGCGCGGGCCATGCCGGCCGGCAACTCGACTTGCTTTTGCCCCTTGGCGACGTTGCCAGCGGCGTCGCGAATTTCGGCGCGGACCGACAGCGCCGTCGCCCGGGCCGGCAGGACCCAGGTGGCTTGTCCGTTGCTGCCGGTGTTTCCGCCGTAAGGCAGATCGATGGCGACCGGCATCCAGCCGCTGTTGGGATTGAGCTGATACTCGACCTTCAAACTGCCGGGGAGCAGATGCGGGTCAGTGGCCCGCCAACGGGCGTGCACCTCGCCGGCCGAGCCGAGTTCGGCCACCAGCTCCAACACGGGCGGGTCGGTATCGAGAATGACAACCAGCTCCTGGCGAGGAGGGGCCGCCGGCTGCAGGTCGCCGTGATCGTCCTTGGTGCGGACCATGAACGCGTACTTGCCGTCGCCGTGCGAACGGAAGGTGAAGCTCTTCCGTTCCGGCGGCACTTTTCCATAGAGCTTCCATGGTCCGCCATTTTCAGAGACGTGCAGTTGCACCTCGACCGGACGCCGCGCGCCTGCCTCGGGCTGATCCATGCGATAGGGGATCGTAAAAGTGGTCTGCCTCGTGAAGATCGGCGGCGTTTCCTTCGGCGCGGGCGCAGGATCGGCCCCGGCGGCGATGGCCGCGCTGGCCAACAACAATCCGATCACGGCTGAAAGAAACCGCATCAACCATCCCTGCCGCGTGTGACACTGGCTACGCCGGTGCTGGCGCGTATCCCACGGCGCGCAGGCGCGGAATGCCGGCGCGCACGGGCGCACTCCCGCTACTTCTGGTATCGGTGTTGCCGATCGTGTGGCTTGAGCAAGACGGTAGGGCAGTGATAGCCTGCGCAAGATGGGAAGAGACACTCGGTCGAGGCTTGCGCGGAACGGCAGGCATTCGGCCCTGGCCTGAGTGCTGTCTAGGCACTCGCCTGGCCCCAAGGATCGACCGAAAAATAACTTCCTGATTCTCTGACCCCTCACGGGTGCCCTCTCCCGCAAGGGGCGAGGGTATTGAGGAGAAGTTATCCTTCGGTCGATCCTAATTCAGCCCGCGTTTGCGAGACGACCTCGACGAACTGTCGCGCCAGCGACTGAATGCGGGCAAAGTCGCCTTCGGCCAAGGCCCGCGCCTCCACCAGCGCCCCGCCGACGCCCAGCGCGCAGGCGCCCGCGCGAAGGAAGTCGGCCGCGGTGTTGAGCGTCACGCCACCGGTAGGCATCAGCCGTATCTGGGGCAGGGGGGCGCGCAGCGCCTTCAGGTAGGCCGGCCCGACCGTGTCGGAGGGGAACACCTTCACGATATCCGCGCCGGCCTCCCAAGCGGCTAGCACTTCGGTGGGAGTGAAAGCGCCCGGAAACACAAGCTTTCCGTAGCGCCGCGCCAGGCGGATCACGTCGGGCCGGAACGCGGGCGAGACGAGAAACTCGGCACCTGATTGGATCGCGATCCGCGCGGTTTCGGCGTCGAGGATGGTGCCCGCCCCCAAAAGGACGCGGTCGCCCAAGCGGTCGGCGACCTCCGCCAGCACGCGCTCGGCCTTGGGCACGGTGAACGTCACCTCGACGACGTCCACGCCGCCCTCGGCCAGCGCGGCCGCCGCGTCGCCGAGCCGGCAGTGGTCGTCGGCGCGGAGAATGGCCACCAGGCCGGTCCGCAACAGGCGCCCCAGGCGTTCGTCTTTTCCCATTGGGATCGACTGGTCCTCTTCAGAAAGTCCGCGCCGGCCAGGGACAAACGCGGCGGCCCGGTATCGTGGACTTTTCCGGTCGTAAAGTCAAACACCGTCAGTAGGATGCACGACCGGCGGAAGCGATTGTCGAGGGCCTGCTAGTGGACGCTTTCGGCCGGCGTGTGCATAATAGTCGCAACAGGCAAGAGGGGGCCTTGACACGGCCGCGCGGCGCGTGCCGTGGCGAGATCACATGGCCGAACTTTTCCAGACTCCCGCGGCGCATCTCGTGCTCTGGATCGCCGCGGCCGCTGTACTCGTTGCCGTCGGGATTTACGCTATCTCGCGGGCCCGCGGAGGATTCCGCGACGATGGCACGACCGCCAGCGACTTGATGACGAATTTCCGTGAATTGCACAGCCGAGGTGAGCTAAGCGACCGCGAATACCGAACAATAAAAGCAATGCTTTCGGACCGGATCCATGACGAGATAAAGGATAGCGGCAAAGAGGGTTAGGACCAGCCGCGGCGGGTTCTGCCGATGCGAGCAGCCCGTGCGCTCTTTGACGACGCCAACACGCCCGCGCGGAACCGGCCACTTGTATCGGTTCCGCGCTGGCGGCCCGAACGCATCGAGGCCAACAAACGTAGCAATTCTGCTCGAAGCCACTGGCAGACAAGGACCGTCGGGCAAACGCCTGTCGAGCGACACCTAGGAGATTCTCACGTCCGGTGACCGCGGTCGCGGTCAATTCCGGCGTGACCGTGAAAGGAAACAAGGTTTTATGCCCTCTGGTCGGGATGCGAGTGGAACGCGACGCGGCGGCGGCACGACCAAGAAGAACGCCTTCTGCTCGTTCTGTCGCAAGAGCTATCGTGACGTGGGGCCGTTGGTCGAAGGCCCGGGCGACGTCTACATCTGCGGCGAGTGCATCGAGCTGTGCCAGTCGATCCTCGAGCAGGAGCGCCGCCGGCGCGGCAGCAGCAAGCAGCTTTTCAACCGAATCCCCACGCCGCGCGAGATCGTCGGCCAGCTCGACGAATACGTCATCGGCCAGGACGAGGCCAAGAAGGTGCTGGCCGTCGCCGTGCACACGCACTACAAGCGGCTCACCTTGGGCAGCGAGCCCTCGGACGTCGAGATCGACAAGTCGAACATCCTCCTTCTGGGCCCGACCGGCTGCGGCAAGACGCTCTTGGCCCGCACGCTCGCCCGTATCTTGAACGTTCCCTTCGCCATCGGCGACGCCACGACGCTGACCGAGGCGGGCTACGTCGGCGAGGACGTCGAGAACTTGCTCCTGAAGCTTCTGCACGCGGCCGACTTCGACCTCGAAGCCGCGCAGCGCGGCGTCCTCTACATCGACGAGATCGACAAGATCGGCAAGACCAGCCAGAACGTCTCGATCACCCGCGACGTGTCGGGCGAGGGGGTGCAGCAGGCCCTACTCAAGATGCTCGAAGGGACGCTGGCCAACGTGCCGCCGCAGGGAGGCCGCAAGCATCCCGAGCAGCAGTACATCCAGATGGACACGAGCAACATCCTGTTCATCTGCGGCGGAACGTTCGTCGGCATCGAAAAGATCATCAGCAAGCGGCTGGGCCGCCGCACGATCGGCTTCGGGCAGGAAACCGCCAGCCCCGAAGGCGAATCGGACTTGTCGAAGTTGCTGTCGCAAGTCACGAGCGACGACATCCTGGAATTCGGCCTGATTCCCGAGTTGGTGGGCCGGTTGCCGGTGATCACGGCGCTCAAGCCCTTGGACACCGACGCCCTGGTCCGCGTTCTGCGCGAGCCGCGGAACGCCCTGGTGCGGCAGTTCCAGAAACTGTTCGCCATGGAGAACTCGCAGCTTCAATTCACCGAGACGGCGCTGCGGGCCGTGGCCGAGCGGGCCCAGGAAAAGGAGACCGGGGCGCGCGGACTGCGATCGATCATCGAGTCGATCATGCTCGACATCATGTATGAGCTGCCCGAGCAAGGGCACGGCCAAAACTACCTGATCACCGAAGACGTGGTGGCGGGTCGCGAGCGGCTGTTCCCGATGCCGGAGCCGAAACACAAAAGCGCGTGACGTTCAAGCCCGCGTAACCGCCACTGGCGCTTCCGCGGGGGTCAAGTCACAGTCGCATCTTCACGAGCCCGCGTACTGGCGTTAGCGCCGCGCGGGCTCGTTTTTTTGGCGCGTGACGCCGAACGAGCAAACGATGGCCAAGAACATCAAGAAGCTCGCGGCAAAACTTGGCGCCCGAATTGTCGGCCGACTTCCGAACACCGGTGGAGGAGCGTTTGGGGCCGCTTGTCTCGCGGCCTTGCATGACGCTCGGATCGACCGGAGGCGTACAAAGAAGAACGACAAACGGCCGCCCAAGTAATTGTAAATCGCTTGCTTTTTTCACTGCCGCGCCAGCTCGCGCAGGATTTCAATCCCGCGGTCGATCGTCGCGTCGTCGGCCGCGTAGGAAATGCGAAAATGCGTGTCCTGCCGGCTGAAGATCTTGCCGGGGATGACCAATAACTGCCGCGCGATGGCCCGCTCGACGAACTCGCTCGCCGTGCCGCGCGGCACGCGTGGGAAGGCGTAAAACGCGCCGCCGGGCCGCACCACTTCGTAGTCGCCGGCCAGCCCGGCGAGCAGCCGATCGCGCTTCCGGCGATAGTCGGCGATGTGCCCGCTCACGTCGACGTCGAGCGCCGCCACGCCCGCCCATTGCACGGGTTGCGGCGCGCAGACGAACGTGTATTGCTGCAGCTTGATCATCTCCTGGATGATCTCGGCCGGCCCGTGCGCGAATCCCAGCCGCCAGCCGGTCATGCCGTACGTCTTGCTGAACCCGTCCAGCACGAGCGCCTTCGGATTGAACGTGGCCGGCGAAACGAACGGCTCGTCGTAGCAGAACTCGTGATAGATCTCGTCGCTGATCAAGGCCACGTTGTGCGCGGCGGCGATTTCGGCGACCGCGCGAACTTCATCGGCCGTCGCGGCCGCGCCCGTCGGATTGGCCGGGCTGCCGAAGATGATGGCTTTAGTGCGCGGCGTGATAGCGGCCCGCAGCCGATCCGCGTCGACGTGGAACGTGGGATACGTGTCCACCAGCACCGCCCGCCCGCCGGCCAGTTCGACCAACGACGGGTACATGACGAAGTAGGGATCGAAGACGATCACTTCGTCGCCCGGGTTCACGAGCGCCATCGTGGCCAGCACCAGGCCGCCGCTGGTGCCGCTGGTGACGAACGCGCGGCGATCCGCATGACGGTATCGGGCGTCGATCCGCGCTTGCAGCTTTTCGAGCAAGGGTTGAATCCCCTGCGTCGGCGAGTAGCCATTGCGGCCGGCGCGAATGGCCTCGAAGGCCGCCGCCTTGATCGCCTCGGGCACGTCGAAATCCGGCTGGCCGATCGACAGGTTCACAGGGTTGGCAAGCTTGCTCGCCAGATCGAACACCTTGCGGATGCCCGAGCTGTCGAACCGGGCCATACGATCGGCGATCCAGGATTTTGGCATGGAAAAGGCGGCTCGCTGAAATGACGAAATGATGGTGCGTGCGCGATCAATGATAGACAATCCCCGGCGGAGCGTCTGCCAAGGGAAGTGACAGGGCAGGGCAGGGGTTTTCTGGGGGGCGGGCATCCTGCCCGCCTTCGCGCTGGGTGAGACTAAGCCAACACGCCGACAGCCAAGCCCACGGGTTGCCACCCGTGGGCTTCGCGAAGCGGATGGTCGACAACTCGGCCGACCAACGAAGGCGGGCAGGATGCCCGCCCCCCTACCGCACCACGCAGCGGAAGCGCAGCACGCCGCCCTCGCCCGGTTCGATCGGGTCTTCGATCTCCCACCGCAGCACCAGCGAATCGCCTTCGTTCGGACGCACGCTGAACGCGGCCGGCAAGCTGGACTGCGCGGTGTCAGGCACGTATTCCAGCCGCGTCGTCAGGCTGTCGAGAATCACGATATTGCCCAGCACCACGTCTCCCATGTTGTCGAACCGCAGCGTGAAGTCGACCGTCTCGCCTGGAATGGCCGTTTGCGTCGAAGCGACCTTGATGATCCGCAGCTTGGGATTGTTCGGCTCTTCGACCAGGTACGTCGCCTGGGCGCGGCGATCGCCGGTGACGGCCTGCGCCGCCTTGTTGTCGATAATGACCTGCACGGCCGCATCGGCGGTCCAAGTGATGGCCGCCTGCACGCCGGTCGCCAGCCGTGCCTTCTCGGAATTGACGAACTGCCCCGTGCGGATGACGCTTATGTTTTCGTAGGGGAGGAAGGCGTCCTGAAACGCGATCGGCACCAGTGCCTGCGACATCGCACCGTCACCCTGTCGCGTCTGAAACGCGCCGGCCGCCTTCAGGCCGCCTTGCCGCTCCGGCTGCAAGTTTTGCAGGCTCGTCGTGGGAATGATGACTTCGTCGTGCTTGACGACCCTCATCGGCTGGTCGAAGCCGGCGACCGGCTCCGCCTGATCGTTGGCCGCCAGGCGGGTGATCATCCGCACGGAGCCGAAGCGCGGCGCATACAACTCGACGACGTTCGACGGTTCGACGAGCGTCCGCCCATCGAGCGTGTCGGCGTGTACGATCGTGTCCTCGAGTTCCAGCCCGTACACCCGCCAGTCGGGCGCGACGGCCACCGGCACGCCGTGGTCGCCGCCGTCTTCCAGGTATTCGTCTTCCGGCCACGGGTCGCCGATACCGGGCGGCTTCCAGGTTCCCGTGACCTGGTAGGGCAGGGGCGGGGGCGCCGGCATCATCAAGGCCGGACCGGCGTCGGCAACCGCCGCGGCGCCGATGTCCGCCGGCGGGCAAGGGGCCTCCGCCATCGCGCTCGGCGGCGCCAAACCGTGCCGCGCGATGGGTGCCCGGCACGAGCAAAGAACGAGCGTCGCGCTGGCCAGCGCGGCCAGCGGCCAGTCACCGCGGCCGGTGCGGCGTTTGCGTTTGTGGAAAGACCGACCGGTCATTGGCTGATCGACTCCGGCTCGGCTGTGGGGGCTGCCGCGCCCGCACGCGGCGCCGGCACGGCCTCCGAACATCCCACAAGCGGCAAGCGCCTCACGGGAGGCAAGCAGACAAACGGCGGGCTGCCGGCCAGGAACTGCGCGTCGGGCCCGGTCCGGTCGTCCGGCAGTCGGCCACCCATCCGCAGAATGGCCATGGGCCGCCCCAGTCGGTCGGCCATTTGAACCGGGTTCGCTCCCGGCCCGGAGTCGAACCAATTCTGCTCCTTGCAGGCCGAGGCGACCGGCAGCGCGCGGTCGGGATCTTCCAGGTAAATGACGCGCGTGATGTAGTTGCCCTCGAGCGCCAACTCGAGATCGTCTTGCAATAGTTCGATGGGGATCGGGAACCTCGGGGCCTGCCCGGCCGGCGGATAGAGCCGGTCGATGACCTCGATCGTGGGAAACACCTCGCGACCGGGATGCAGGGGAATGTTGGTGACGCGGAAGCGATACACGGGCGCGATGAGCATGCCGACGCGAAGCGGCGTCGGCCGCGGCTGATCGAAGGCGCCGTCCACGGCCAGCGAGATCAAGGCCCCCTCGGGAGCCTTGATCTCAACCGGCTGAAAGTATCCAGGCAATGGTCCGCCCCGCTGGAGTTGCAGGCTGCCAATCGCTCCCGGAGGCTCGTTGCCTTGGTAGCGATAGTGGACGCCCGGCGACTGGGCGGCGAGCCGTAGACTCGGGCCCAGCCCGATGAGCATCGCAATCGCGACCACGCGAGCAACCCGTGCCTGGCCCACCGCGCAGCGGTGGGCCAGGTTGCGGAGCTGTCGGACCATTGTCATGGATCTCGTGGATGGATTCGCTCAATGCACGCTTGTAAGGTTCGGTCGATCTCACGGCGGGCGTCGCTGTGCCACGGCCGGCTTCTCCGACTAGTGGCTGGCAAGTACCCGGTCCGGTCGATCTCACTATGTCCTTTCAATACGGTCTCATTGCTGTGGCGGACACGACTCGTCGCCGCAGGGCGCGGTCGGCACGTACGGTGACGCGCCGGGCCCGACCACTTGGTGGTGGGTTGGCGGGCTGTAAAGCGCCGGGGGCGCGAGTACGCTTTCGGTGATGCACACGTGGCTGGCCGGCTTCGGATAGCTGAGGCCAGGCTTCTGCTTTACGTCGATCTTCACCTTCGCCACCGGCCCCGGAATGTGCATGTGCGTGTGATTGCGCATCACGTGTTTTTGCAGTCCGGCTGGGACGCCCAACGGGATGTGCGGCGGGCCAGGCAGGCCGATCGGCGTGCCGCTGATGGGCATGCCGTATTGCGGCGCCGTCACACCGGCCATTAGCATCGGTGGCACGTTGCTGCCGGGGCCATCCGTTCTGCCGCTGCCGCCGCCACAGCCCAGAGGGCAGGGTCCGCCACCGCCAGGGCCGCCACCACCGCCGTACATCGGGCCGTAGCCGCCCGCGCCGTCTCCCTCGAGTCCCGGGACCTGCAAATCCTTGTTGCCGATGCGGATGATCGCCAGGATCGATCCACGGCGATCGGCTTCGACGATCGGATCGACGCCCGGGTCCAATTTCGTGCTGACCAATGTCTCAACGCCGGCCAGCGCCAGCTCCTGGAACTCGGCATCCGGAAGGTAGATCACCTTGGTGACGAAGTTGCCGCTGAGCACCTGGTCGAAGTCCTCATCGGTCAACTGATAGGGAATCGCGTTGTGCGCGAGATAGGCGTCGGTGCGGGGCAGGGTGGGGGCGATCTCCAAAGTGGGATACAGCTCCACGCCGGCGCGGCCGGGGATATTCGTGAGCTTCAACCGATAGATCGCGCCCTGCGGAAAGTTGTACCGGCCGGGCACGACCAAGGGGTCGGAGTCGAATGCGCCAGGCGCGCTTACGTCCCAAGCGACCATCATCCCTTCGGGCCCCACGAACGCGACTTGCGAAGTGGCGCCGGGCCACGGCATGACAGAGCCGGCGCTGGGGATCATCACGCCGGGGCCAGGTCCGTCCACGCCCGGACCGGGATGCATGATCTGCTCGGCAGGCGGAAGGTTATGCGCGAGCGGCACCTTGCAGCCCACAAGCGCAATCATCAGGCACACGAGAGCCATAGCGTACTTCATTGGTTTTCCCCCCTTGGATAACCCCGCGCGATCTTGGCGTCGCGTCCCTGGCAGCGGCCGGCGGGACGGGCTTTTGTCTGGTGTTTGAGTGTCGCCTCGACACGTGTTGATGGGTGTATTGACGTGGACCGGCCGCGCACGCGGACCTACAATGCCCGGCCGCGCGAGCCGCTAGCGGTGCGGCGCCGCATCCACGGAGAGCGCCCCTACGAGGGCGCACCTGCGTCGCCGCGCATGGCACGTCTGAGTTGTAAGGTCGGCCTTGCATAACCAGAATCTTTGGCAAATCCGTTAAAACCCCACGATGAAGCACAGATTGCCCATCCTTCCGGGGATCGCGCTGGGCGTCGTCGTGGCCGTGGTGGCAGGGCTGCTGGCGGCCCGCACGCGCGCCGGCGGAGAAGCCGCGAGCGAGCCGCCTGCGACCGTTGCCGGGGTGGCGCCGGGCGACCTATTGCGGCGGGCGGCCGAGCAGCTAGCACGGCACGATTCGATCGCGACCAAGGTGCGCTTCCGTTCCAACCTCTTCGGCCAATCGCTTCATGGCACCGGTCAGTTTCTGCAAGATCGCTACGCGTCGCGGCGGGTGCGCTTCGAGCTCAAGACCCAGCTCGGCGACAAGATCAGCAGTGTGCAGCAGGTCGCCGATGGCGAGGCGCTGTGGATCCGCCACACCACGCTGGCCGGCTCGCAGTTGACGCGCATCGACGTCCGCCGCGTCCTGGACGCCTTGGCGGTCCATGACTCGACTCACCCCGCGGCGCAACCGGCGCAGCATCTGGCGCTCGGCGGGCTGCCGATGTTGATCGAGAGCCTCACCGGGTCGTTCGACTTTCCATCCGTCAAACCCGATCAGTTGGGACGCCTGAATGTGCTGGTTGTGACCGGGACGTGGAAGCCCGCGGCGCTGGCCAAGCTCGTGCCGGAGGAAAAAGAACGGATCGAGTCAGGCGCGGCGCTCGACCCGGACGCGTTGCCGGTCTACGTCCCCAGCCAGGTGCAGGTGTACTTGGGCCGGGACGACCTGTTCCCCTACAAGATCGACTACCAGCGGAAGGTCACGTCCGCGATCTACGGCGACGAACTTCGGACGATGGCCAGCATCGAGTTCTTCGAGGTCCGACTCAACGCGCCGCTCGACCGCGTGCAATTCAGCTACCAGCCAGGCGACGCGATCCCGGTGGACGAGACCGAGAAGTTCATCCAACGCCTGCTGGGCGAGTGAGTCCGCTTATCTGCTCGCGAAAGGGGGGAAGGTGAACCACCAAGGCACGAAGAACACGAAGGAGGAATTCTGACTTACGTCTTCTTCTTCGTGCTCTTCGTGCCTTGGTGGTTCACCTTCACCGATCTTGCCGACTCACCACGCGCTCAGATGAAATAGCGCGTTGAACGTCATCACCTCCACCGTGTCCTTCCGCAAGCGCAGCAGGCTCAACCCGCAGTTCGATGGCGACAGGCGGCGCGACTCCGCCAGCGGCATGCCCAACAGGTCGGCCACGCACGCGCGGATCACGATGCGATGCGTGCAGATCGCAATCGAGTGGCCCAGGTGGCCGCGCATGAGCCGCTCGATGGCCGGCCGAGCCCGGTCGCGCATTTGTGTGATGCTCTCGCCGCCACCGTAGCCGTGCAGGTCGGGCCGCGCGATGAATTGACGGTACGCCTCGTGGTCGCGGGCTTCGATTTCCGGCCACGTCAGGCCCTCCCACCGGCCCAAGTCGGCCTCGATCAATTCCTCGACCGCTGTGACGGCAAGTCCATGCGGCTCGCCGATCGCATTGGCCGTCTCGAGCGCCCGTCTCATGGGGCTTGAGTACACCGCGTCCAGGCGGCTTTCGGCAAGGAATTGGCCGGTCTCGTGCGCTTGCCTGCGACCACTTTCCGACAACGAGTCATCGGTGCCGCGTCCTTGCATGCGGACCGGCTTCGCGCTGCTCGCGTCGGTTGCGCCGTGACGCACCAAGTACGCGTAGCACACGTCCGCGGCAGGGGAGGGGGGCAGGGGAGTGGCGGCGGTCGTCTCTTGGCTCATCGAAGGAACGTGGAAAGGCATCGCAATGTCAGGTCACGTCGACGGGCTCGTCGTCGATAGTTGCCGCCGCGGCACGCCGCGCCGCGCCAGTTCGCTGGCCACGCGGATCGCTTCGATCATGCTCGTCGGTCGGGCCCGGCCTTGCCAGGCGATGTCGAACGCCGTTCCGTGCGCGACGCTCGTGCGGATGATCGGCAGCCCCAGCGTCACGTTCACCGCGCGGTGCATGCCCAAGAGCTTAAGCGCGATGTGTCCCTGGTCGTGGTACATGGCCACGACGGCGTCGAACGCGCCGTCCCGCGCGCGGGCCATGAGCGCGTCGGCAGGGTAGGGGCCGGACGCGTCGAGCCCCGCCGCCCGCGCCGCTTGGACCGCGGGCTCGATCGTGGTCGATTCCTCGCGCCCGAACAAGCCGGACTCGCCGCCGTGTGGATTAAGCGCGCAGACGCCGATCCGCGGCGCGCGATCCACGAGTCGGCGCATCGCCGTGTCGGCCAGCCTGATCTTCGCGAGCACGCCCTCGGTCGTCAGCGCCGCCAGTGCATCGCGCAGCGCCACGTGCAGCGTGACGTGGACCACGCCCAGCCCGGCCGCGCCGCGAACCTGCTCGTTTGGGCCGAGATAGAGCATCATGGCGAAGTCGTCGACGCCGCATAGCTCTGCCAGTAGCTCGGTGTGGCCCGGGTAGTGGTGCCCGGCCTGCCACAGGGCCGCCTTGTGCAAGGGGGCGGTGGTGATCGCATCGACACGTCCATCAAGCGCCAGCCGCGCGGCGGCCACGAGCGCGTCGTAAGCGGTTTGCCCACCCCGCGCATCGATCCTGGCGGGTGGAACGTCGACGGCGTCATCCCGGCAAGCCGTCAGGCAGGGAACGACGCCCAGCGTCGGGGCCGCCTCTTCAGGCGTAGCGATCTCGTGAACCTTGACGTTGTGCCCCAATAGCGTCGCCGCGCGGCGCAGTATCTCGGGATGGCCGACCACGAACGGCCGGCACCACTGGTGGACCTGCGGATGTTGCCAGGCGCCCAGGATGACTTCCGGTCCAATCCCGGCCGGATCGCCCAATGTCAGCGCTACGAGAGGTTGGGGCATAGCAACTGGATTCTACTCAGCAGGTTGGGGGTGAGAAAGCGGGTGAGCATCCGGTTAGAATGTGTCGATCGACCAAAGGGAACACATGCAACCTGACCAGCTCGAGCGACAGAGCCTGGAGCGCCACGGCGCCGCCGCAGCGAGCCCGCTGGCGCGAATTGACCCGCGCGTGAAGTTGGCCGTCGCCGTCGCGCTTCTGATCGCCACGAGCGTGACGCAGCCGTGGTGGTTCCCGGTTGCCCTGGGCGTCCCGCTGAGCCTTGTACACGTCGCCGTCGCCGCTGCCGTGGTCGCGGCCGCCTGGTCAGCGCGGCTCGCGTGGAACGATCTGGCCCGCCGGTTGGCGCTCTTTGCAATTCCGCTTGCGATCATCGGTCTGTCGATCCCGCTGTCAAGCGGCCGCGCTGGCTGGCCGATCATGGCCGGCGTGCTGGCCAAGGGGCTCTTGTCCTTCGCGATCGTGATCGTGCTCGTCCATTCGACCGGATTCGACCGATTGCTGGTCGCGTTCCGGCAATTGGGCGCGCCGAAGCTGCTCGTGGCCATGCTCGCCTCGATGTACCGGTATCTGTTCGTGCTATTGGAGGAGCTGGAGCGGATGCGCCGGGCGCGCCGCGCGCGAACCTTCACGCGCGACGCGGTTCTCTCGCCCACCGCGCTAAAGTCGGGCGCCGGCCTGATCGGCATGCTGTTGGTCCGCGCGAGCGACCGGGCCGAGCGCGTTCATGCCGCCATGCTCGCGCGCGGGTTCGATGGCGAGGTCCGCACACTCGACGAGGCCCCGTAGCCCACGCTTGCCATGCCGCTAGTCGAGATTCGCAACCTGAGCTATCGTTACCCCGACGGCGTGCTTGCGCTCTCCGACGTCAGCTTCGCCGTCGATGAAGGGGAATGCGTCGGTCTGGTCGGACCCAACGGCGCCGGAAAGTCGACCCTCTTGTGGCATCTCAACGGGCTGTTGCCCGAGCGGCTGCGGGAGGGGCCGCGGTGGTCGAGCGAGGGGAACCATCAGGCCAACTCGCACGCGGGCGTGCTTCGCGTCGCGGACATGGAACTATCGGCCGACAACTTGCCCGCCGTGCGCCGCGCGGTGGGCCTGGTGTTTCAGGACCCGGACGATCAGCTCTTCGGCACGACGGTCCGCGAGGACGTCGCGTTCGGGCCGCTGAACCTTGGCCTCTCGGCCGACGAGGTGCGGTTGCGCGTTGACGCGGCGCTGGCCGTGGTGGGCCTGTCGAATGTCGCCGAGCGATTGCCGCACCACTTGAGCGTCGGCGAGCGGAAGCGTGCTTGCCTGGCGGGCGTGTTGGCCTGCCGCCCGCGGCTCTTGGCGCTCGACGAGCCGACGGCGAACCTCGACCCCCGTGCCCGCCGGCAGTTGATCCGCATGCTCACCCAGCTCGACTGCGCGAAGCTGATCGCCAGCCACGACTTGGAGATGATCCTGGAAATCTGCCCGCGCGTGATCCTCCTGGACGAGGGGCGGGTGCGCGCGGACGACCCGACCGAGAGCATCTTGCGCGACGAGCCGCTGCTGTTGGCGCACGGCCTGGAGCTGCCCGCCAGCCTGTGGCACGGCCGGTGACGAGCATGAGCCTGGTTGAACGGTGGCGTGTGCCACGGCTTGACCCGACGGGGCAAGCCGTGCTGAGTCGAGGCAACCGTCAGCAAACGTGGCGACGTCCATCGCCGCTTCGCACGGCTTCTGCGAAGCCGTGGCACGCATGTGGACGGTAGAATGATGTCGGATAGCGAAAACTATTGACTTGTGGAGCACCTCACCCTTGGCCCGCATCATTCAAGTTCTGGCATCCTTCGCGGTGGCGTTTGTGTTGGCCACGCTGCTGTTGGGTTTCGCCTTGCGCAGCGTGGACATCCGCGATCCGCGCGATGCGACCGCGCAGCGGTGGGCCACCGTCCACCGGCTGTCGGGCGTGGCCGCCGCGCTCTCGGTGGTGCTCGTCAACAGCATCGTGGTCACCTACTTCGTGGGCACGGGCCGATGGTGTCGCGAGGTGGCCGAGGCCTACAACCTGGTCCCGACGTTCGTCGCCCGCAGCACGGCCATCAAGCGGCGGACGTTTCCGCTGGCGGTCGCCAGCATGCTCGTGGCGGTGACGATCGTGGCGCTGGGCGGGGCAGGGGACCCGGCGGGCACGTTCCGCGCCGCGCCGCCGCCGGGATTGACGTGGGCCAATTTGCACTTCCTGGCCGCGGCGCTGGGGATTTGCTTTTTTGCCTGGGCCTCGTACGTCGAAGTCCAGAATATCGCCGCGCATCACGGTGTGATCACGGAAGTGATGGAAGAAGTGACGCGCATCCGCCGAGAGCGGGGACTGGAAGAGTGCTAAGCCCCAAGGGTGCTCAAGATTTGCCGGCCCGGTGCGGGAGTTTTTTTTCCACGCTGTCCACAAATCGCGGTCCACCGTCCACCCCCCGGTCTTCACCGACCACTGTCCACTGACCGCTGTCCACCATGTTCGTGCCCGTGATGCGCCGACTCCACCAGCACGATGGCTGCCGTGAGTCCCAGCCCCAATAGCAGCGCGGCCGACAGCTTCAGGCGGTCGTGGGCGTGAAACTGCAGCTCCGGCAAGAGGTCGCTCGTCGAGATGCAGAGAAACGTGCCGGCGGCGAAGGCCAAGGCCGGCCCGACGATCTGCCCCTCCGCGACGCCGGCCTGGCCGACCCCGGCCAGAAACAAAAGCACGCCGACCGGCACCGCCAGGGCATAGAGCAAGTTGACGACGTGCTGCGTGCGGAGCGGTTCGCCCGTCACCGTCATGAGCGTGCTGAGCGTGAGGGAGTCAAACGGCTTGTGCAACGCCACGACCAGGAACACCGCCAGACCGGCCAGGGCCGTTTGCCCGCCCGTATCGCTTTCAGCGGCGACGCTGGCGGCCAGCGCCATGCCGTCGGTCGCGCTGTGCAGCGCCAGGCCCACGAGCGCGGCTCGCCATCCATGCCGCGATTCACCGGGTGCGTGATGGTGGTGGGCGGCATCGGCTTCGTGTTTGTGGCCATGATCCTCGCCGTGTTTTTGCGTGTCCGGCGCGCCGGGGGCGTCGTGGTGGTGGAAGTGGAACACGCGCTCGATGAAGAACATCGCCAGAAAGCCCGCCAACAGCCACCACACGCACGGGTAAATGGCGCCCAGTTCGAGATAGGCGTGCGGCAACAGGTGCAACAGCCCCACGCCCAGCATGGCCCCGCCGACGAAGCTCATGGCCAGTTGCAGCCGCGTGTGCGACAGGCGCAAGAGCATCGGCAGCCACCCGCCGGCAAGCGACGCGGCCGCGATGACAAGACAGTAAACGATCAACAGCACGGTCTGACTCACGCCCTTTGCGCTCCCGGCGGCAGAATGGTTCGCGGAGTATGGCAGGCAGCCGGAAATTCGACAAGCGGCCGGAATAGTAGGCAGTCGGCAGCCAAGGAAAGGAGCCGTATGCACGGATCGCTCAATTACCGAGAAAGCGAGCCGCCGGGTTTATCCCGGCGGTTCGGGCGACCAGCCGTGGGGATTGCTCGCCACGGACGCGTCGCGTAGCTTTCGTGCTTCGGTCGTGCGTGCTTTGTTTTGTCATTCGACATTTCCGTGCCTATGCGAGCCTGCATTCAGCGCGTCGGTGAGGCGCACGTTACCGTGGATGATGAGGTCATCGGCCGCATCGGCCGCGGGCTGGTCGTGTTGTTGGGCGTCGCCCAGGACGACGCGGAGGAAGATGCCGCCGCGCTGGCCGACAAAATCGTGGCCCTGCGCATCTTCGACGACGCGGCCGGCAAGATGAACCTGGCGCTCGCGGACGTCGCCGGCCGGATGCTGGTCGTCAGCCAGTTCACGCTGTTGGCCGACACGAGCCGCGGCCGCCGGCCCAGCTTCATCGCCGCCGCCCCGCCCGCGCTGGCCGAGAAGCTTTATGAGCAATTCGTCGCCAAGGTCCGCGCTCGCGGCATTGAAGTGGCCACCGGACGCTTCCGCGCGCACATGCACGTCGCGTTAGTGAACGACGGCCCAGTGACGCTGGTGCTCGACACGCGCGCCGGATGATTCACAGATTACTCACCGTGGAGACACGGAGGCATGGAGAAGAAAGAAAAGAGCCACGGATGCACGCGGATGAACCCGGATCACAAAGGATTGCTTTGTTTGAAAAGCATCCGCGTTCATCCGCGCAAATCGGCGGCTCTCTTCCTTCATCTTTCCCTTTTCTCTCCGTGCCTCCGTGCCTCCGTAGTGAGTCCGCGTCAGCGCCGGAATTGGTCCAAGAGCGACGCCGCGATTTGGTGCGCTTCGCGGCCTTCGGCGCCGGTCGTGGCCCAGATCGGGTCGTTCAACGTCACCGTGGTCGTCGCGCACAAGATCAGGTACGTGAGCACGTTCGACCAGCCGCTCGGTCCCCACATCTTGAAGGCCGTGCCGGCGCTGCTCTTTAACCCCGGCAGGACGCCTTTCCACTCGATGCTCCAGATCTCGTCCAGGATCAAGTGCGACAAGAAGCCGATCAACACGGCGCCGGCCTCGAAGAAGCGGATGGAGAGCCCGCCCGATGAGCAAAGCAGAAACGCAAGCTGGCTGAAGATCACCGCCGTGGGCAGGCTGTGAAACATGCCGCGGTGGACGGTGTAGTGCTTCAAGGCCCACGCCAGGCCGAAGCGGATCGCCAGGTAGATCGTGCCGCCCGCCAGCACCATCGACTCGTGCGACATGCCCATGCGCTTGAAACGATCGATCAACAGCATGGGCACGACGGCGGCGGCGAAGGCGACGCTTTCGCGCAGCGGAATGCCCGGCCCGCTGTCCAGATCGGGAAACATGCCCGACACGCCGCACAGCCCCCCGGCCATGACGCAGGTGGGAAGCGGCACGTCGTAGAGCGTCAGGGCGGCGCCGCCGTAGACGACGCCCAGGGCGGAGCTGACGGTAACGTGGGTTTTGAAGCCGGCCATGGCTTGCAGGACTCCGATGGTTGGCCGCGGCGCGCCGGCAAGAAACCGGCGCGGCGGGCGAATGCACCAAGGGGGGAGACTGTATCCGAGACGGCCGCGCCGGCCAAGAGGAATAGCTGGCAGCCGGCAGCAAGGAAGCGGAAGGCGACTCGCCGGATCGAAACCAAGCGAGCCGCCGGGTTTATCCCGTCGGTCTTCAGCCCCTGATGTCGGCCGCCCCGCGGCAACGGGGGTGAACCGCTCTAGTGCCCCAAGCGGCCGGCAAACTATACTCCCGCCCCGGACGCCAGCGGCAGCGAACGGGAATCGAGCGTCATGCAGCCTTACGACATCGCCATGTTGGTCGTGCTGGGTTTCGCGACGGTGCTAGGCGCCGTCCGCGGCATGGCGTGGCAGATTGCCTCGCTGGCGTCCGTGGTCGGCAGCTCGTACGCCGCGGTCCGGTTCAATGGCGCCCTGGCCCCTTACGTCGGCCAGACCGAGCCTGCCAATCGGGTCGTGGCGATGCTCGTTCTGTACCTGGGCACGTCGCTGGCGATCTGGCTGGCGTTTCGCCTGGTGTCCGGCTTCATCAACCGGTTGCGATTGAAGGAATTCGACCGGCAAGTGGGGGGCTTGTTCGGGGCCGCCAAAGGCGTGCTGTGGTGCCTGGTGATCACGTTCTTCGCCGTCACCATGTCCACGAGCGCGCGGCAAATGGTGCTGGCATCCCGGTCCGGTTATTACATCGCGCTACTGATCCATCGTGGCGGGCCGCTCTTGCCCCAGCAGGTCCGCGATGCGATAGGGGGATACCTCGACGAGCTGCATCGGGACCTCGACCCGGCGAGCTCACCCACCGACGCGGCGCCACGCCAGGCGATCGAGAACAGCCCGACAGGGCAGTGGTGGCGGTAACCGGGCGGGGTCGGCAATCATCACCGGCGGCGCGAACCGCGGGTGTTTTGACTCGGCGGCCGCGGGTGCGGTCGCCAGCGCTTCCTGACGCGTTCTGTGACGTGAGCGCCGGGCGGAAAAGCGGCGAAAACGCCGGGAAAACTCGATCGGCAAACCGAACATAAGAAACATTATCGGACGTTGGGCGAATGGCGGAAACGGCCGATTTCGCGCCCGCGGCTAGCCCGGCGTTCAGGTCGCCGGCTGTATGGATGCCGACGCCACGTCGGCCGCGCTTTCCAGGAACACGCCCATCCGGCGGTACTTGGCGTACCGGGCTTCGATAAGCTGCTCGGGCGATTTGTTCACCAGCTCGCGCAGCGCGCGAACCAGGTACATTTTCAGCCGGCTCGCCATTTGGTGATGGTCCCGGTGGGCGCCGCCGATCGGCTCCTCGATCACGTCGTCCACCACGCCCAGCCGCAGCAGGTCCTTGGACGTCAGCTTCAGCGCCTTGGCCGCCTGCTGCGAGTAGGCCGGGTCCTTCCACAGGATGCCGGCGCAGCCCTCCGGGCTGATGACCGAGTAATAGGCGTGTTCGAGCATGGCCACCTTGTCGGCCAGGCCGATCCCCAGGGCGCCGCCGGAGCCGCCTTCTCCGATCACGACCGAGACGACCGGCGAGGTCAGCCGCGACATTTCGTACATGGCGTTGGCGATGACCTGGGCCTGGCCGCGCTCCTCGGCGCCGATGCCGGGGTAGGCGCCGGGCGTGTCGATCAGCGTGATGATCGGCAGGCCGAATTTCGCCGCGAACTTCATCTTGGCGATCGCCTTGCGGTAGCCCTCGGGGTGGGCGCAACCGTAGTTGCAGGCGATCCGCTCCTTGAGGTCCTTGCCTTTCTGGTGGCCGATGAGCATCACCTTATGCTCGTCGAGCTTGGCCAGGCCAGTGCGGATGGCGCGGTCGTCGCCGAAGGACCGGTCGCCGTGCAGCTCTTCGAAATCGTCGAACACCAGCTCAATATAATCGGTTGTCATCGGCCGCTCGGGATGGCGGGCGACCTGCACGACCTGCCACGGCTCGAGCTGGCTGTAGATTTTCTTCTTCAGATCCGTGAGCTCGCGGCGCAGACGGCGCACTTCCTCGGCGGCCGCCGCCGTGGCGTCGCCCGCCCCCTCAAGTTTCGCGAGCCGGGCTTCCAACTCGTAGATCGGTTGCTCGAAAGCAAGCTGCTGCAGACTGGATCGCATGATGGAGACGCCCTAGGGGCTTGCGCCATTTCCTTGTTCACTGACCACGGTCCGCCGCTTCGGTAGCAACGCTACCGCTCGCGCGCCCCCGAACTGTTAGAATACAGCTAACCGCGAGAATCGTTAAGGCGCGTTTTATCGGTCTCCCCCGCCCGTGGGCGACGGCGGGACCTTGAACATCTGCATCGTGCGAAACTCGGCCAGGAACTTGGCCATCGACTCGGGGCGGCGCTTGGGGTCCTTGGCCATGGTCGCGCGGATCAAGTCGCCGAAATCCGAGGTGATGTTTCGGTCTTGTGCTTCCAACGCCGGCAACGGTGCGCGGAGGTGCTTGGTCAACAGGTCGTTCGAGCTTGTGCCCGTGTAGGGAGGCTTCCCCGAGACCAGGTGGAAGATGGTGCAGCCAAAGCTGTAGATGTCGCTGCGCTCGTCGAGCGGCTCGCCGCGGATTTGCTCCGGCGACATGTAGCTGCGGGTCCCCTGCACCTTGGAGCGGCCCCCCAGCAATCGCCCCAACATCCCCTTCTTCCGCTGCGCGAGGGCAAAGTCAATCAGCTTCACGTCGCCCTGCAGGTTCACCAGGAAGTTGTCGGGCTTGATGTCGCGGTGAATCCACCCTTGCTGGTTGAAGTACGCCAGCCCCTCGGCCGCCGCGGCGATGATCGTGGGCATCAAGAAGGCCACTTCCGCGCGGACCTGCTGCAGGATCTCCTTCATGTTGGGCGCGGGGAAGTACTCCATGACCAGATAGGGGTTCTTGTGGTCGTAGGCAAAGTTGTAGACCTTGATGACATTCGGATGCAAAAGCGTCTTTCCGACCAAGGCCTCTTGCTTCAAGTAGCCGACGTGCTCGCGGTCGCGGCGGAACTCGGACAGCAGAATCTTGATCGCCAGCCGCTCTTGGCCGCTGCTGATGACGGCCCACACCTGGCTGGTCTGGCCCGTCTTGACGACGTTCAGCAGCCGGTACGGCCCGATATATTCTTGACTAGCCAGTGCCACCGGCGCGGTCCGCTCCCCTGCCCTCTGTCCGGCGCGCAAGAATTGCGCGCGTTGAATACCTTTCTCCGGTCCTGTCCTCTAGTTTAGTCGCGTCGGCCCGGTGCGACAATTGACGGCGTCGGGCTTGCAGGGCCTTTCACATATTCACACTGAGCGGCGGCGCACCGGCGGGCAAGTGGGACAGGCACCGAGACGCAACGTTCGTCTGAAAGGACTTGCGCTGTTTATGCTCGGAGCCAGTCCCATTTTTCCCGCCTCGCCATTTTGAAAAACAGAATGACCCTGGTCGGGCTTGTCATTGCTACTGCCGGCCGACGGCTTTGCACTCGAGCAGCCGCTCGTACAAGGCGCGAAGTTCGCGCGTCATGCGTGCGTGGCGGAATTGGTCTGTAAAACGGCGACGACCCTCCGCACCGAACTGCGCGCGCATCGCCGGATCCATGACCAGCAGACCGATCGCTTCCGCTAGTTGCCGGGCGTCGCAGGGGGGCACCAGCAAGCCCGTCGTTCCGTGCAGCACCACTTCGCGGGCGCCATCCACGTCGAAGCTGACCACCGGCTTGCCGGCCACGAGCGCCTGCGGCAACACGCGCGCCAGTCCCTCGCGCAGGCTGGCGTGCACAACGATGTCCATCGCGGCGAGGTACTTCGGTATCTCGTCGGGCGGGACGAGGCCCACGAATCGGACGACTTCACCCAGCCCGGCCTGGGCCACCTGACGTTCAAGCGGCGCACGAAGGACGCCGTCGCCGACGAACAAGAATCTCGTTTCCGCTTGCCGGGCAACGAGCTCGCGCGCCGCCCGGATCACGTACTGGTGCCCCTTGAGGTGAAACAGCCGCGCGACCTTGCCGACGACCACGTGCTCCGGTCTGAATCCCAGGGCGGCCCGCGTGGCGCCGCGCGTCGCATCGGCGGCCAGAAACGGCTCGACCTCCATGCCGCTATGGATGGTGGTGAACTTGTCGCGCGGGGCCACGCCGGCGCCCACCAATAGCTCGGTCATGGCGTCGGCCACGCTCACGATCGCATGGCAGCGCCGGGCCGCATAGCGCTCGCAACGCCGAAAGAACGCCCGCGCCAGCGGCGATTGATACGGATGAAACGGCGCGCCGTGCACGGTATGGACGATCGCCGGCGCGCCGATCGCGGTGGCGGCCATGCGGCCCAGCACGCCCCCCTTCGCGCTGTGCGTGTGCACGACGTCGGGCCGGAACTCGGCGAGTCGCCGCTTCAGTTCGCGATAGGCCACCAGGTCGCGCCACGGGTGAATGGCCCGCCGCAACGACGGTATGACCGACAGCGGGACACGATGCGCTTCGGCCCGCGCAAGCAGACTTCCTTCCGGCCCGAGCGGCGGGCCGGTCACCAAGAGCACGTCGTCGCCGTAATCGCGCGCCAAGTCCTCGCACGTCAGGAGCGTATTCTCCTGCGCGCCGCCAAGGATCATTCGCGTGATGACGTGAGCGACGCGCATGGGGTGCGAACCAGTATTGAGATTCCGCGCGCCGTTTAGCCGCCGCGGCCACGCGGCGGACCGTACGTCACGCTTACCAAAAACAAACCTTGCGCGGGCGCGGTCATACCGGCGGCGCGGCGGTCGCCGGCGGCCAGGACCTCGGCCGGCCATGTCTCGGTTTGCGTCTTGCGGCCCACCTCGACCAGCGTTCCGACAAGCGCCCGGACCATGTTGTACAAGAACCCGTCCCCTTCGACTTCGAACGTGACGAAATCGGCTTCCTCCCCCCTGCCCCGCCGCACCGCGGCATCGTAGATCGTGCGGACGCTGGTGGATCGCTGCGGCCAGCGCGTCTCGAAGCTGCGAAAATCGTGCGTGCCGACGAAGGTTTGCGCCGCTCGGTGCATGGCCGCCTCGTCCAGCCGCTGCCGGTAGTGCCAGCAGTATTGGCGGCGAAAGACGTCGGGCACCTCGCCATCGTGGATGACGTAGCGATAGCGCTTGCTGGTCGCGTCGCGGCGCGCGTGAAAACCGTCTGGCGCTTCCTCCACCGCCAAGGGCACGATGTCGCGCGGCAGCTCGGCCACGAGCGCGTTGCGCAGCGTCGCCACGTCGAGCGCGGTGGCGCTCGGAAAGCTAACGACCTGCCCAAGCGCGTGTACGCCGGCGTCGGTGCGGCCGCTGGCCGCGACGCGGACGCTCTCGCCCGTGATGCGCGCGAGCGCGGCCTCTACCGCGGCTTGGATCGTGGTCTTGCCGGACTGCATTTGCCAGCCCGCGTAGTCGGTGCCGTCGTAGGCCAGCGTAAGCTTGAAGGTACGCATTGCGCTGCGAACCCCCGCGGTCCAGTGGCGGCGCGGGGTGCCCTGCCCTACCCTACTCTCTGCGCCGCGCGCGGCGCGACGAGCAACTCGGCGATTTGCACGGCGTTGGTGGCCGCCCCTTTGCGCAGGTTGTCGCTGACGCACCAGAAGGTCAGCCCCTTGGGGTGGCTCAAGTCGGCGCGGATGCGCCCGACGAACACCTCGTCCCGCCCGTCGCACTCAAGCGGCATGGGGTACTGCTTGGCCGCCAGATCGTCCACGACGGCGATGCCCGGCGCCGCGGCGAACAGATCGCGTGCCTCTTCGGGCGTGATCGCGCGCTCGGTCTCGACCAGCACGCTCTCGCTGTGACAATTGCTGACCGGCACGCGGACACACGTGGCGCAAATTTGGATCGAATCGTCCTCCATGATTTTCCGCGTCTCGTGCACCATTTTCATTTCTTCGGACGTGTAGCCAGCGTGCTTGTGCGAGCCGATCTGCGGGATCAAGTTAAAGGCGATGTCGTGGGCGAACGCCTCGCGCTGGTGTTCCTGCCCGGCCAGCCGTGCCCGGGTCCCCTGCTCCAGGTCGCGCTGCCCGGAGACGCCTGCGCCGCTGGTGGCCTGGTATGTGCTGACGACGACGCGGCGAACCCGCGCCGCGTCGTGCAATGGCTTGAGTGCCACGACCAGTTGGGTCGTCGAGCAGTTGGGGCTGGCGATGATGCCTTGATGGCGTTGGATGGCGTCACGATTGACTTCCGGGACCACGAGCGGGACCTTCGGGTCCATCCGCCAATAGCCGCTCTCGTCGACGACGATCGCGCCGCGCTCGACGGCCCAGGGAGCGAAATCGCGGGCCACTTCGTCGGGCGTGCTGCCGATCGCCAGGTCGACGCCCTCGAAGGCGTCGGGCGTCAATTCCTCGACCGTGTGCTCGCGGCCGCGGAACCGCAGTTTCGCGCCGGCCGAGCGTTTCGAGGCCAGGAACTTGACTCGCGCGTGGGGAAAGTCCCGCTCTTCCAGCAGGTCGCGGATGATTCGGCCAACAGCGCCCGTGGCGCCCACGACCGCGATCGATTCAAACACGTTCACCTCCGGTTTTGCTGTCGAGAGTACTCCTCACCAATCGTACATCATCCGCGGCCGGTCTGGTATGGCGGCCAACGGCAGCGGAATGACCCTTGGGGGACAGAGACGGGGCCCGCTCCGAGAAGGTTCGCGGCCCGCACGGCCGCGGTTCACGAGACGTTCGACGAGCCGGCCGTCGACGCGCGCCGGCGGTGTTGCGGCCGGGCTCCCGCCGGTTCGCGATCGGCCGCCCCCCCTGCCCTGCCCTCGCCGGCTCGCGATCTATCCAGCAGCATTCGCACCAGGCGCGGCGAAACGAACGACGTGCAGCCGATCAGCATCACCAGCCCGAATGTGATCATGCCCATCGCGAAAGCGATTCCCAGGTGCACCGGCACGGCCAGCGCGATCACCAGCGGCCGCAGCTTCGGCACCCACACGAGCGTGCAGAACGACAGCTCCCAGAAGACGGTGACGTGCGTCAAGATGGCCACCAATAGCGGCCAGGTGGCCAGCCACGTCAGGTCGAGCGATTGATACTCCAGGTTGGCCACCGATCCCCATAGTGCGTCGCCCCGCCACCACGTTTCGCCCTGCAGCTTCGACAGGCCGGCGAAGAAGTAGATCACGCACATGTGAACCTGGATAAGTCGAATGGCGAGATTGGCCGATACGCTGTCGCGGACCGGCGCCGGCGTGCCGCCGGTCCGCCGCGCCGCGCGGACCCGATCGAGCGAATAGCAATCGCCCGATGGGCCCACCATCAAGTACAGCGCCAGGATGACGTTGATCTGGTCGAGGCCAAACTGCGCGCCCGGCACGCGATTGACGTACGACACCGCCGCCAGGAACGACAGCGCCGCGACGACGCGCGTGAAAAGCCCCAAAGTCAACATGGCGAACACAACAAGCGCCGCGACGTGGACCAGCCACAAGAGCACCGGAGAACGAATCAGCCAGAAGTAGCTCCACGCGAAACGGTCGGGCTGCGAATAGCTGGCCGCCTCGGGCGAGATCCAGCCAGTGGGCAGGAAGAAGTCGTTCAACCCCAGCGACCACACCAGGTGCGTGTACAGGAGCATCGCACCGGCCAGTATCCGAATCAGCGACAGCGTGGCCGGATCGGCCGGCGTGAACCAGAAACGGTTCCAGCCTTCGACGAGCCATCGGCCCAGATCGCGGAAATAGTCGCTTGCCAAACGTATCATGGCATCTCCACGAACGTGCCCAGCTTCCGTTCGCGATACAGAGTGCGATCGTCGAGCCGCATCCCTTTGGCGACCTGGTCCGGCGTGGGGATCAAGTGCTCTTGCAGCCACAGGTTCACGCGCTTGGCTCGATACTTGTGCAGCATGTGGTCGCCGTAGGAGCGGGCATATTGCTGCTGCCCCTGCGTAAACGGCAGCCTTGTCCAATCCATCTGCGGCGTCCAGCTCGGGTCGGGCGGGGCGATGTTGATGAACTCGCTGAGCATGAAGTGCCGGTGATAAAAGAGCCGCGGCCACTCGTCCGTCAGGCTCGGGAAGACGCCTGCCGTCTTGGTTCCGTCGGGCATTTCCAGCTCGTAACGCACGAGGTGGCTGGGTCCCGGATCGGGTGCAAAAAATTTGTAGGCGTGATTCAGATAGGTTGCCGACAGGTATGGCCGAAAGATGGGCCCGATGCGATCGGTGAGCATCGTGGGAGGAAGCGACAGCGGCCCCACGAGCACTGCCGCCAGGTGCCAGAGGATGACAGCGCTAGCCGCCCACCGCGCGGCGCGGCCCCACGGCTTGCCCGGCAACGTCTTGCGTTCGCGATCGGCGGAACTGGTGCTCATGATGGTTCCGGGCGTTTGCCCGATTGCTCAACCGCGCGTGACTTGGCTCGCGCCGGGGCGCCATGCCCACGCTGCCGTGGGCATGCTGCTGTGCCGAGGCATGGCCACATCGGCGTACGTCCGTGGCCATGGCACCCATCCCCATGTCGCGGTCGGGTTGGGGGCAATCGCACCATCAATACCTTATCGGTGCTAGCGGGCGGGCGAAAGCAGCATTTCGAGCGCGCCCCGGAAGGCCTCACAAAAAACGCAAACCCTCGCACGGGAAGGATTTCCCGTGCGAGGGCTGCTCCTATTCTCATCCACCCGCAGGCGGCCTTTGCCACGACCCGCGAGTGGAATCTTTGACAACCTTCAACTTATTGCCGGTCAGCGTCGAGCTGCGCCTGGGCCACTTGGGCCGCGTCCAGCTCGATCGCGAGCTCGCGCGACTCGCCGCTGGCCAGGGAGATCGTCTCTTCCTTGCTGATCTTCTGACCGTTGCGCTCGAGTTCCACGCGGATCACGTAGTTGTCCCAGCTCTGGCCGGGCTGCAACTTCGTGGTCACGAAGCTACGGACGTTGCCGGTGGCCTTCGACTCGTTGCCCGACAGGAAAACCTTGGCGTCGGCCGGCACCCGCAACAGCAAGCTGGTCTTCACCGGCTTGGTGGCGGTCCGCTCGTTCGAGCCCGCCTGGTCTTCCAGACCGAAGGCGACTTCAGCCGTCTGGCCGGCCTGCAACTGCACAACCTTCGTCTCTTCAACCATCTTACCGTCACGCTCGACAGAAGCGCGGAGCTCGTACGTGTAGTTGAAGCCAGGACGCAGGCCGTTGGACACATAGCGGCGCTGGCTGCCCGTGCTGCGGGTCGCCAGACCGTTGACGAACAACTTGGCCTCCGCCGGGACGCGGACGCTCAGCAGCGCGGCGCGCGACGAGCGATTATTCATCGTTCCGGTGCCGGGGGGCGGGGCCGTGTCACCAGGGCTGGGCGTCGTGTCGAGCATCGGAGGCTCGGTCGACGGCATTGTGCCCGGGGCAGTCGTCGCGGGCGGAACGGCGCCCGGCGCGGGCGGATACGGGCTCACGTGGTGACCGCCGGAGCTGCCACCGCTCGATCCCCAGCTTCCACCGCTGGAGTACCAGCCACCGCTCGAACCGCCGCTGGAGTACCAGCCGCCGCTCGAACCGCAACTGCCGTAGTAACCCCAGCTACCACCGCTGGAACCCCACGATCCGCCACTGCTGTAATAGCCAGAGCTACCGCCGCTGCACCCCCAGCTTCCACCACTGGAGCCCCAGCGGCGATGCCAGAAGGCATTTGCTTGCGGTGCAGTCATCGTCCAAGCCACAGCGGCGACGAGGCTGCCCAGCACCAGTTTTTGCACCTTTGTGCGAACCATAACTTGTTAGCTCCCTTCAGATAACGAAGGCCCTGCGATCGGTTTCCCCACGAACATACCAACAGTAGCACGCAATTCAAGCAACATGCGTAGTTTTTTTCGATCATCGAAAATGGAAAAGACGCGGTCACTTTAATGGCCGTATAATCCGCAAACTCCGCAGACTCGCGCACACCGATGACGCTCATGCGGATGTTGGCGCAAGTGCGGCCGCCAGGCCGTCATTCTTCCCCGCTCGCCCTGGCACACGCACCAGCGCCATCCCTATAATCCGCCCCCTTCGTCGCGACACGGCGCGTGTTGCACGGATGCACCACGACACCCTTAGCGCGGGAGTGCGCACGGATGCTGCCGGCTGCCTGGCCCCACCGAGTGCCCTGGGGACTCTTGTGCGCGGCGGCGCCGCTAGTCGTGGCCGGCTGGTGCGGCATTGCCCGCAGTGAGGAATTGGGGGACGGCAGTGGGCATTTCCTGCGCCAGCAGATTGTCTGGTCGCTGGTGGCGGCGGCCGCGGCGTGGTTGATTACCTGGCCCAGCTACCGCCTGATCAGTCGCTACAGTTTTGCCGCCTTCGCCGGCGCGATCGCGCTTTTGATCGCGGTCTACTTCTTTCCAACCGTGCACGGCACGCACCGGTGGATTCGCGTGGGCGGGTTCGGATTGCAGCCGTCGGAGTTCGCCAAGATCGCCTTTGTGTTGGCGCTCGCGCGGTACTTGATGCACCGCGAGAACTACCGGCGCTTCCGCGGTTTGCTCATGCCTTTGGCGCTCGCGTTTGTGCCGGTGATCCTCATCTTGCGCGAGCCCGACTTGGGACAGTCGCTTGTTTTCCTGCCGGTATTGTTTGGGATGCTGTATGCCGCCGGCGCACGGAAGACGGACCTCGTGGCGGTTGCCATGTGCGGCCTGCTGACGCTGCCGGTCCTATGGACGCAAATGAGCGGCGAGCAGAAGTCGCGCGTCACCGCGCTTTTTGAACAGACACAGCCCGGCGAAGCGCCCAGCGACGACGCGTACCACTTGCATCAGGCCAAGCAAGTGATGGCCTTGGGGGGCAAGTGGGGTAGTTTCCTGGGTGGCGAGCCGGTTGACGAGCCGGCCGTCTATCATTTGCCGGAGGATCACACCGATTTCATCTTCACCGTGCTGGTGGAGCGGTTCGGCTGGCTTGGGGCGCTTGTGATCCTGGCGCTTGTGACCGTACTGGTGGGGCGGGCGCTGGCGATCGGCGAGGCGACCCGCGAGCCCTTTGGCCGGCTGGTCGCCGTGGGCCTGGCGACGTTGTTCGGCGTGCAGGCGTTCATCAATACGTCGATGACCGTGGGTCTGCTGCCCATCACAGGGCTGTCGCTGCCCTTGGTGAGCTACGGCGGATCGGGCCTGTTGGCGCACGGTCTGGCCATTGGGCTACTCGTCAACATCGCGCTGCGTCCCGGCTTTGAAGTGACAGGCGCGCCGTTTCGCTTCGTTGAGCAATCACGATAACTCCGTGCGCGCGTAAGGAGACTGGATGCGAACGATCGCGATACTGATCGGTGCATTGACGCTGCCCGCCTCGGCCGGCTGCACGGTCAGCGATGCCTTGTTCGCCGCCCTGGGCCGCTACCAAAGCGATGCGTACAGCAGCCGCGAGCAGCAGATGAACTACTCAGATTCGATCGAGAAGGCCGAGAAGGAAAACGCAAAACGCGTTGATCTATTTCGCCGCCGCGGTGATCGAGAGATCGTCCATTGACAGCGCGCCCGTCGCCCCCAGGAGGCCGATCCCGACGATCGCTTCCCGTGCGGCAGGCGGCACTTTGACTCTGTCGTGCTCGCGCCGCCAGTCGAACGTGCCGCGCCACGGTCCCAGGCCGCGCACGCCGACCGTCGCCCGCCGTTCGTCGTAGAACGTGATCGCCACCATCGGGAGTTGATCCACGGCCGGCTGAATGTCCTTCGCGCGGACCCATGCCGAGACATCCAACTGCGTCACCTTGCGCCCGTCGACGCCGAAGGCTTGCAGCGCCTGCGCCCCGCGGCCCGATTCCGCGTTGTGGAATGTCACGTACCGTTTTCCCTCCCGCGCCTCGCCGTCGGTGGCTGCTTCCATCTGGCGCGGGTAGTGCCAGCCCACGACGCCGCCGGTCTCGTCGGACGATTCCTCGAAGCCGCCGTTGACGATTCCTGGGCGCAGTGGGTCGGGCTTCACGCGGCGCTGGTCTTCGGCTGCGCCGGTCATGGGCACGAACAAGGTGGGCCGCAGCGCCTCGGACACCAGTTTGCCGTTCTGCTTCTTGAACAAGTACAACGTCTGCTGGTAGCGCTCGCCCAGGGGGACGATCATCCGGCCGCCCTCCTTCAACTGGTCCACGAGCGGCTGCGGCACGTTTTCCGGCGAGCACGTGACGATGATCTTGTCGAACGGCGCATGCTCGGCCCAGCCCTGGTAGCCGTCCCCCACCTTGGTGAAGACGTTCTTGTACTTCAGGTGCTTGAGCGCGGCCGCGGCGCGGCGGCCCAACGACTCGACGATCTCGATCGAATACACCTTGTCCACCAGCGGCGAGAGGACCGCGGCCTGGTAGCCGCTCCCCGTGCCGATCTCCAGCACGCTGTCCGTCGGCTCGGGCTCGAGTTGCTCGGTCATGAACGCCACGATCACCGGCGGCGAGATCGTCTGTCCCGACCCGATCGGCAGCGCCATGTCGAAGTAGGCGTTCTTGCGATCGGCGGCGGGCACGAACTCGTGCCGCGGCGTCTTGCGCATCGAGTCGATCACGCGCGGGTCCTTCACGCCCGCGCCGATCACCTCCTCGTCGACCATTTTGTTGCGCGCGGCCTCGGCCGAGAGCGCCGGCTCGGCGGCGCCGGCGGGCCATGCGGCGCCTGTGCCTGCCTGGAGAAACACGACGAGCGTGGCGACAAGTCTGTTCCGGCAAGACATCGAGTCACCTGCGGTTGGCGAAGGTCCGCCGCGAGGGCGGAGAGGACGATTCCATCATACCCTGAACGGCGACAAATGCGGCGCGTCACTGGTCTTGTAGGAGGCGACTCTGTCGCCGATGGCGTTGGGGCGGTCGCAGCCCCGGCGTTCGTCTGATCGGCGACGGGAGTCGCCTCCTGCAAACGGACTGCATCGACGACAGGAGCGGCTGCCGACGACGCGCCTCCCCTGCCCTGCTCGCCTTACGGCTTCCCCTCCAGGGCCGTTCACAGATTTAAGCTTGCCGGCGGCGCACCGGCGGGAAAGTGGGACAGGCACCGAGACGCAACGTTCGTCTGAAAGGACTTGCGCTGTTTATGCTCGGAGCCAGTCCCATTTTCCCGCCTCGCCATTTTGATCAACGAGCGGCTCAAATCGCACGTCGTCAACCGGCTCCTGCCCCGGGTTCAGCGACCGGCGCAATATCTGGGCGGCGAGGTGAACGCGGTTCGCAAGGACCACGGCGAGGTCCGCGGCAAGCTCTGCCTGGCCTTTCCCGACATGTACACCATCGGGATGAGCCACCACGGCCTGCAAGTGCTGTACTCCTTGATGAACGGCCGGGACGACTGGGTTTGCGAGCGCGCCTTCACGCCGTGGATCGACATGGAGGCCGAGCTGCGCCGCGCGGCGGTGCCGCTCTACAGCCTGGAATCGTTCACGCCGCTGGCGGCGTTCGACGTGATCGGGTTCACGCTGCAGTACGAGATTTCGTACGCCAACGTGCTGACCATGCTCGACCTGGGCGGCATTCCGCTGGCAAGCAACGAGCGGACGATGGCCGATCCGCTCGTGATCGCCGGCGGGCCGTGCGCGCAGAATCCCGAGCCAATGGCGCCGTTCATCGACGTGTTCGTCGTCGGCGACGGCGAGCCCAGCCTGCCGCTTTTGTGCGACACGTGGCTTGAGTTGCGCGAGGCGGCCGCCGCTGCCGGCGGTTTCGCGATCGGCGCCGCGGGCCGCCAGCATCGCGAAGAAGCGCTCGCGGAGCTGGCCGCGCGGCTGCCGTTTGCCTACGTGCCGCGGTTCTATGAACCGGAGTACGGCAGTGACGGACGACTGATCGCCATACGGCCGACGCGCCCGGACGTGCCCGAGACCATCGAGCCCTCGGTGATCGACGATTTGGACGCGATGCCACTACCGGCCGCGCCGATCGTTCCGTACATCGAGTGCGTTCACGATCGGATCGCGATCGAGATCATGCGCGGTTGCCCGTGGCAGTGCCGCTTCTGCCAGAGCACGGTCATCAAGCGTCCTTTGCGCGTGCGGCAAGTGGAAACGATCGTGGCCGCGGCGCTGGCCGCGTATCGCAACACCGGCTTCAACGAGATATCGCTTTTGTCGCTTTCCACCAGCGACTATCCGTATTTCGCGGAATTGCTAAAGCGGATGCACGAGACGTTCCATCCGCTGGGCGTGAGGATCGCGCTACCCAGCCTGCGCGTCAACGAGCAATTGCGCGGCGTGGCGACGCTCCTGGCCGGCGACCGCCGCGGTCTCACGCTCGCGCCCGAGGTGGCCCGCGACGACATGCGCGAGCAGATCCGCAAGAAGATCACCAACGAGGACCTGTACGTCGGCTGTCGCGAGGCGTTCCGTCACGGCTGGCGGCACGTGAAGCTGTACTTCATGTGCGGGCTGCCCGGCGAGCGCGCCGTCGATCTGGACGGCATCGTCGAGATGGCCGAAACTATTTCGCGGATCGGCCGCGAGGAGCTGGGGCACTATGCACGGGTGACGGCCAGCGTGTCGAACTTCGTCCCCAAGCCGCACACGCCGTACCAGTGGAACGGCATGCAATCGCGCGAGTACCTGCGGTGGGCGCACGGCTATCTGCGCAGCAAGCGGCGGATTCGCGCGGTCGAGATCAAGTGCCATCCGATCGAGACCAGCCTGCTCGAAGGCGTGCTGAGCCGTGGCGACCGGCGCGTGGCGCCGGCCATACTGCTGGCGTGGCAGTGCGGCGCGCGGCTCGACAGTTGGACCGAGCAACTCGATCCAGGGCGCTGGTGGCAGGCGCTTGCCGACGTTGGCGTTGACGTCGAAACGGTATTGCACCGCGCCGAACCGCTCGACGCCCGGCTGCCTTGGGACCACATCAATGTCCGAAAGGGGCGAACGTACCTGGAGAAAGAGCAAGCCCGCGCGGTCGCACAACTGACGGCGATGGCCGGTGCGACGTAAGGGGGGGCGGGCATCCTGCCCGCCTTCTGTCTTTTTACTTGGCATGCCATAGTGAGACTGACGCTCCAAGTGGATGCGTCGGAAACGCGATCCAGAAGGCGGGCAGGATGCCCGCCCCCCCGCGCCCTTACACGCTGGTCGGCCGAAACTCGCTCCCCTCCCCTCCCCTGCCCTCCCCTATGCCGCGCTACCGACTCCTGGCCATCGACATCGACGGGACGCTCGTCAATAGTCGTGACGAGCTAACGCCCGCCACGCGCGACGCGCTCGGTCGGGCGATGCGGCACGGCATCCAGGTCGTGCTGGCCACCGGGCGGCGGTACCGCCGGGCGCTGCCGCTTGTTGAGCCGCTAGCGCTCGACGTGCCGCTGGTGACCGCCAGCGGCGCACTCATCAAACACCCGGGCGATCACCGCACGCTGTTTTGCGCCCAGTTCGATCGCGACGTGCTGCGCGGCGTGCTGGCGGTTGTGGAGCGCGCGGGCTACGAGGCGGTGCTCTATGCCGACACGTTCGACCATGGCTACGACTTCTATTGCTGCCGGATTGACGTTGGCAACCCGGAGCTGGCGGAGTTCTTCGCGCTCAATCCCGATTGCCATCGGCTATCGCCTGGGCTGATGCGCGATCCACCGCCAGGCATTTTTGCCGGCTTTGTGATGGGGACGCGGCACGAGATGCAGGCGTTGGCGGACCAGATCGAGGGGCGATTCCCCGACGACGTCTACGTGCACGTGCTGCGCAGCCCGCGGTACACGGGTTACATGTGCGAGATCGCGCCCTTTGGCGTGACGAAATGGAGCGGCATCGAGCGGTTGGCGCGCGAGTGGGGCATCGCGCACGCCGAGGTCTGCGCCGTCGGAGACGACGTGAACGACATCCCCATGATCCGCGCGGCCGGCCTGGGCGTGGCCATGGGCAACGCGCAGGAAGAAGTCAAGCAGGCCGCCGACCGCGTCGCGCCCGCGCACGACGACGACGGACTGGCGGAAGTGGTCGAATGGCTCCTGGGGTCCAATGATGAATGATGAATGATGAATGGGAAGAAGTGGGCAGTGCGAACCGTGGTCAGTGAACAGTAAGGAATCTTGGCGGCGGGCCATTTGGTCGGGAACCAACGCTTGCGGCTTAGCCCGCTGCGACGAGGCCTTCATTGCGAATCACGGGTTGCCCATGCTTCCCCCGGCTAGCTGCTAATCGTGATTCGCTCCTCCGATTGACCGCTCGGGCGCCCGGCGAGCATAATGCCGTCGGCTGGCATTTTTCTCCCTCCCCTGCCCCGCCCCGCGCTTGTGAGACTTCTACGCGATCTGGCCGCCGTGAGCGACGACGTGCGCACAGGCGCCGTCGCCATCGGCAATTTCGACGGCGTGCACCTGGGGCACGCGCGGATCGTCGAGCGATTGATCGCCCGGGCGCGCGAGGTTGGTGGGCCGGCGGTCGTGCTCACGTTTGACCCGCACCCGGTGCGGCTGTTGCGGCCGGCCGAGGCCCCGCCCCCCTTGACCTGGACCGATCGCAAAGCGGCGCTACTAGCCGAACTGGGCGTCGATTGGATCATTGCCTACCCCACTGACGAGCAACTTTTGAATCTCACGCCGGCGGAATTCTTCGAGCGGATCGTGCGCCGGGCGCTCGACGCGCGGGCACTCGTGGAAGGGCCGAATTTCTTCTTCGGCCGCGGCCGCTCGGGCACGATCGAAGTGCTGCGAACGCTCGCGGCCGCGGCCGACATCTCGCTCGATGTCGTCGAGCCGGTCGTGGTGGACGGTGAATTCGTCTCCAGCTCGCGCGTGCGGAAATTGCTTTCCGAAGGACGCGTGGACGAGGCGCGCCGCATGCTTACCCGTCCCTACCGCTTGCGAGGCATGGTTACGCACGGCGCCGGGCGCGGAGCGAAGATCGGATTTCCCACGGCCAACCTGGCGGCGATCGACACACTGCTCCCGGGCGTGGGCGTGTACGCCGGCCGCGCGTGGATCGACGGCCAGTCGTGGCCGGCGGCCATCAACGTCGGCCCCAATCCCACTTTCGGCGAGCAGGCGCTAAAATTGGAAGTACACGCAATCGGCTTTGCCGGTCAACTTTACGGCCAGCCTTTGGAGGTTGACTTCCTCAGCCGGCTGAGAGACATTCACCCGTTTGAGAACGCCGAGGCCCTGAAAGCGCAGTTAGTGCGCGACGTCGCGGAAGCGCGCCGCGCGGCCGATTCGCGGAATTGAGAGTCGTTTGTGTGCCACTGGCTCCGCCTTGACGAGAACGCCCGTGTGCCACGGCTTGACCGACCAGGGCAAGCCGTGCGGCGTCGCGCAGGGTTTGGCGATGTTGGTCGACGTCGATCCGCGCTTTCCACTGCTTCTAACGAAGCAGTGGCACACGAACTCCCGTGCCTTCCCCTCTCTTGTGTAAACGGAATAGCCTCCTGATGCCGATCGACTGGCAACGTTTCGTGAAGCTGGTGCACGCGCACCGCCGCTTCCTTCTGACCAGCCACCTGCGACCCGACCTGGACGCGCTGGGGAGCGAGCTGGGCATGGCCCTGGTGCTGGAGGCATTGGGCAAAGAGGCGAGAATCGTCAACGGCCAGGAAACGCCGGCCAACCTGGCGTTCATCGATTCGGACCGGCGCATTCGCACGCTGGGCCGCGACGTGCAAGCCGCCGACCTTGCCGACTGCGATTGCGTCATGGTGCTGGACACCAGTGCCTGGGTGCAACTGGGGCCGATGGCCGACGTGATCCGCGCGAGCGGGGCGCAGAAAATGATCCTCGACCACCACGTCAGCTCCGACGATCTCGGGGCCGAGTCGTTCAAGAACGAAAAGGCCGAGGCGACCGGCCGCCTGGTGCTCGAGGCGGCCGGCCAACTGGGCGTGCGCCTCACGCCCGCGATCGCCACGCCGCTCTTTGCCGCGCTGGCCACGGACACGGGCTGGTTCCGCTTCGCGTCGACCACCGGCGACACGTACCGCTTTGGGGGTCAACTCGTCGACGCCGGCGCCCGGCCCGACGCGATCTACAACGCCACGTACGAGCAAGACACGTTGGCCCGGGTGCAACTTCGCGGGCGCATCCTGGCGCGGACCGAAACCGATCTGGGCGGCCGCCTCGTGTACACATCGGTCACGCGCGAGGATTTCGACATCACGGGCGCTGCGCCAGCGGACACCGAGGACGTCGTGAACATGACGCTGGTGATCAAGGGAACGGAAGTGGCCGTGATCTTCGTCGAGCAGGCCGACCGCCGCGTGAAGGTCAGCTTTCGCAGCCGCGCCGGTTTGGATTGCAGCCGGCTGGCCGAGACCTTCGGCGGCGGTGGGCACAAAGCGGCCGCGGGCGCGTTCCTTCCCGGTCCGCTCGACGAGGCGCGGACGCTCGTGCTTGACGCGGTGCGCCAAGCGATGCGATAATCCATTCCTGAGTCCTGCCTGAAATCCCGCCTGCGAATTGTTTCGTCCCTCCCGTTCATTCTCGGTGCCGACGTTTGCCGATCGCGGCCGTCCGCATTGTGGCCCTCACGCGCGTGAGCGGCTCGTTCGGCCGGCTATTGATTGCGAGGAGTCACCATGACCGCGTCACTCAGCACGCAGCCACCGGCCAGGTCCACGCCCCGCGCGCCTGCCAGTGGGGACGACCGGCGCGGCTTCGTCGCCAAGGCCACGGCCGTCTTGATCGGCGGCTTGCTCGTGGTATTTCCGTTCCTCGCCGGACTGCGCGTGTTTGCCGATCCGTTGCGCCGGCAAGGCGGCCGCGGCGTCTTCCTGAAGATTACTTCGCTTGACTCCTTGGCCGACGACGGCACGCCGCGAGAGTTTCCTGTCATTGCCGACCGGCGCGACTCCTGGAATTCCTATCCGTCGGAACCGATTGGCGCCGTCTATCTGCGGCGGATCGAAGGGCCGGCGAAGGTCGAGGCGTTCAGCGTCGTCTGCCCGCACCTGGGCTGCTTTGTGGGCTTCATCCGGGAGCGAGACATCTTTCGTTGCCCATGCCACACGAGCGCCTTCGCGCTCGACGGCGCGGTGATTTCCGGGCCCAGCCCGCGCGGCATGGATAAGCTGGAATGCCAGGTCCGCACCGAAGGCGGCCGCGACGAGGTGTGGGTCAAATTCGAGAACTTTTACACGGGGCGCACGGAGCAAGTCGCCAAGGCATGAGGTCTCTCTTTCGCTGGCTCGACGATCGCACCGGCATCGCCGCCCTATCCCGCGCCGCGCTCTACGAGCACATTCCCGGCGGGGCCAGATGGCGGTACGTATGGGGTAGCACGCTCGTGTTCGCTTTTGTCACGCAGGTCGTTACCGGCGTGTTCCTGTGGATGTGCTACAGCCCCAGCACCCAGACGGCCTGGGAGAGCGTGTACTACATCCAATACGACATGCAAGGCGGCTGGCTGTTGCGCGGGCTGCACCACTACATGGCGCAGGCGATGGTCGTGCTTCTGGCGCTGCACTTGATGCAGGTCGTGATCGACGGCGCGTACCGCGCACCGCGCGAAGTGAATTTCTGGCTGGGCCTGGTGCTGATGCAGATCGTGCTGGCGCTGTCGCTCACCGGGTACCTCTTGCCCTGGGACCAGAAGGGCTATTGGGCCACGATCGTCGCCACGAACCTGATGGGGCTTGTGCCTGGCATCGGCGAGACCTTGCAAAAGCTCGTCGTCGGCGGCGCGGAATACGGTCATCAGACGCTGACGCGCTTCTTTGCCATGCACGCGGGCGTGCTGCCAGGGCTGTTGGTGGCGATTCTGGTGGTGCACGTCGCGCTCTTTCGCCGGCACGGTCTGTGCGCGAAGACGCCCTATCGCAAGCCTGACGCGACGTTTTGGCCCGACCAGATACTCAAGGACGCTGTGGCGAGTCTGGCCGTTCTGGCCGTGGTTATGCTGTTGATCGTTTTGCCCGGACTAAGAAGTGACCCGGGGATTGCCGCGAGTTTCTCTTCCGAGCAACCGGGCGAATATCTCGGCGCGGACTTGGGCGCGCCCGCCGACGGGTCGACCCCCTACTCCGCCGCCCGGCCCGAATGGTATTTCTTGTTCCTGTTTCAATTCTTGAAGCTGTTCAGCGGCTACCGCGAGATGGGCGAACTGGTAGGCGGCATCATTGTGCCGGGCGCGGTGATGATGCTACTCGTGTTGATGCCGCTCGTGGGGCGGTGGAAGCTGGGGCATCGCTTCAATGTGGCGCTGCTATTATGCCTGTTCGTCGGCATTGCCTTGCTCACGGTGCAGGCGGCGTGGGACGATCGTCGCGCGGCGTGGCTCGCCGAGCCCGACGTCGAACGCGAAGCGGCCCACGAGCGGTGGCAGGCCTCGCACGACTATCTGGCCGCGGTGGAAGAGGCCGAGCAGTCGGCCGCCCGATCGCGCGCGCTGGCGCGCGGCCTGGGCATTCCGCCCACCGGGGCGCTCACGCTTCTGCGCAACGACCCCAAGACGCGCGGCGCCGCCCTGTTTGCCCAGCACTGCGCCGTGTGCCACAGTCACCTCGATCCCCAGGGGCGCGGCCCGAAGCCCGAGCAACCCACGGCTCCCAATCTGTATGGCTTCGCCACCCGTGAGTGGATCGAGGGGCTTCTGGACCCGTCGAAGATTGCAGCGGCCGCCTACTTCGGCGACACAACGCACAAGGACGGCGACATGGTCGGATTCGTCACGGGGGACGAGTTCAAGGAACTCTCGGCCGAGGAGCGCGAGCAGATCGCCGCCGCCGTTTCGGCCCAGGCTCATCTCAAATCGCAAGCGGCGGCGGACGAGAAGGACGCCGCCACAATCGCCGCCGGCGCCGCGCTCATCAAGGGCAAGGCCGGCTGCACCAACTGCCACCACTTCGACGATGCCGGCGACCTAGGTAGCGCGCCCGATCTGGCCGGCTACGGCTCGCGGGAGTGGCTCGTGGGCATGATCAGCGACCCGAATCACGAGCGCTTCTACGGCGACAAGAACGACCGCATGCCCGCCTTCGCCGCCGGCCCCACGGCCGAGCACCGCCTGACGGACCACAATCGGCAGTTGATCGTCGATTGGCTGCGCGGCGAGTGGTACGAGGGGAAGCAACTAGCGACTAGCGATTAGCAATTAACCGGAGGCAAGCAGGATATGGCCGCGGATTCACGCGGATGAACACGGATCGGAAAAGAGTGAGCAGCCGTGTGGAGACCCCACGAACGTTGAGCAACAGCGCCGCTGCCCACGGGTGCGACTCCCCCCTGCCCCGCTTCCTTTTCTTGATCCGCGTACATCCGCGCAAATCCGCGGCCTCCTCCCGTCCGGATAGTCGCTAGGTGCTAGTCGCGCTCTCTGACCCTCCATCCGTCACGACCGGCATAGCCTACACGCCAGGTAAAGTTTCGCTCATCGGCGGGCCGACGCTTGTAGATGGTGACGCAATCCCTCTTTCCGTCACAGTTTCCAGGGTCCGGTCTCGCGCCATGTGGTGTACCAACTGCCGACAAGACGTTCCGGCCGTCTCAAACGGCGCGGACGAAAAGAAGTGCTGCATCCGTTGCGGCGCCGTGATGGTCGAGGGCGCTACGGCCGCGGGCCCCAATATCGCCCTGCCCGAGCCACACGGCGCCGGCGGCCAGCTTTCGACGTTCGCGATCCGCGCGCCCTTGTCGAGCTTCGACACGTGGGAGCTGGAAGAGCAGTTGCGGCACGTCGACCGGATTCTTTCCGGCGCCCGATTCACGACGGAACTAAAGCCGCACATTTCCGGCGAGCGACGGGCTTCCGGCGACGCCGACTCGCACGGCGGCACGGCGGCTGGCAAAACGCCCGCCCGCCCGTCGCGCGTCCGCGTCAAGCTGGCCTGGACGATCGTCACCGCCGGCGCCGCGGCGCTGGGCTGCGGCATTGTGCTGTTGTGCGCCGGCGCGATCGCCGGCCGCCCCGGCTGGCAGAGTTTCGGCCTGCCTATCACGCTCCTGGGCCAGGTCGCCCTGCTCTTCGGCATGATGATGCAGTTGGACCTGGTGTGGCACGGCAAGCGCGAGACGGCCAGCAAGCTGTACCGCTTTCAGAAGCGGCTGGTGGACCTCGAAGCGCTGGCCGAGGAAATCGGCGACACCGCGGCCGCCGAGCCCTCGGAAGAAGAGCCCAACGATCGCGAGATGATGGCCGAGCTCAAGACGCGCCTGGATATTCTCTCGCACCGCCTCAACGTGCCGTGCGGGTAAAGCGTCCCAGGGCCTTTCACATATTCACACTGAGCGGCAGCGCGCCGGCGGGAAAGTGGGACAGGCGCCGAGACGCAACCTTCGTTTGAAGGGGCTTGCGCTCTGTGGGCTCGGAGCCAGTCCCATTTTCCCGCCTCGCCATCTTGAAAAACAAAATGGCCCTGTAAAGCGTCCCCGGTCCCTTGACGGGCGACATTTCGAGCGCTGGCTCGCGCCGCTATCCGCTAGTCGAAGCCCAGGGGGCGGCGTCACCTGGGGTTTGCGGTACAAATCCGGTCATGCACCTCCGTGGCCATGCCACCAAATCGCGCGGGTAACGCCGCGGTCACATCAAGAACGCCTCGGCGATGGCGAAGTAGGCGACGATCCCCGTCACGTCGACGAGGCTCGCTACGAAGGGATTCGACATCAGCGCAGGGTCCAGGCCCAGCCGCTTGAGGATCAGCGGCAACGTTGCGCCGACCAGGTTGCCGCACACGACGACCACGGCCACGCCCGTCGCCACCACGATGGCGATCTGATGAACGGCAATCCCCCCCAGGGCATGCTCGGGCGTCAGCAGAGCGCGGAGAAATCCGATCGCGCCCAGCGCCAGCCCCAGCGATGCGCCCATCAACACCTCGTGCCACACGACGCGGAACCAATTCGCCGGGCTGACCTCGCCCAGGGCCAGGGCGCGGGTGATGATGGTGGCCGATTGCGAGCCACAGTTGCCGCCGGCGGAGATAATCAGCGGAATAAACAGCACCAGGCCGGGAAACTTCTTAAACGCATCCTCGTAGCTCACCAGGGCCGTCATCGTCAAGAACTCGCCCACGAACAGCACCGCCAGCCAGAAGCTCCGCTTGCCCCACATGGTCAGAAAAGGCGTGCGGAGGTAGCTGTCCTCGAGCGGGCCGACGCCGGCCATGCGATAGACGTCCTCGGTCGCCTCCTCGACGATCACGTCGGCCACGTCGTCGTGCGTGACGATCCCGACCAGGCGATTCTCGTGATCGACGATCGGCAGCGCCAAAAGGTCGTACTCCATGAGCTTGCCGGCCGTGACTTCCTGGTCTTCGTCGACCACCGACGAGATCACCTCGGTCTGCATGATGTCGGCCACGCGGCGGCCGGGTGGGGCCAGGATCAGGTTCTTCAGCGAGACGAAGCCCATCAGCCGCCGGTGCTCGTCGACCACGTAGCAGTAGTAGATCGTCTCGCGGTCGGGCGCTTCGTGCCGCAGCCGCTCGATGGCGGCGGCCGCCGTCAGTTCGGCGGGCACGGTGGCGTAGTCGCTTGTCATCACGGCGCCGGCCGTGCTCTCTTTGTAGGCCGTCAGGCGGCGGATGTCCTCCCGCTCGGCCTGGGCCAATAGCGGCAGGATCTGCTGGGTCCGCTCCTCGGGGAGCCGCGTGATCAGATCGGCGCGCTCGTCGTGCGACATCGCGCTGACAAGCGCCGCGAGAGCGCCGCGGTCCATCAACTGCGCGATGCCGTCCTGCAGCGGGGGATCGAGATAGGAGAAGATCTCCGATCGCGCGCGGCCGGACAGCAGGTTCAGCACGTATTGCGCGTCGGCCGGCTCGAGGTCGTCGATCAGCTCGGCGGCCGCGGCCGGGTGATGAGACGCGAAGAAGTCGCGCAGCACCTTTTCCTCGCGATCGGCCACAAGCTCGCGCAGGTCCGGCGCTAAAAGAGGATGTCGCATCGCTTTTTCCTCTCGATTCGCCGAAGTGCGGAAGGGCCGGTCAGCCGCGGGGTGTCTCGAACTCTAAGGATCGACCGAAAAATAACTTCCTGATTCTCTGACCCCTCACGGGTGCCCTCCCGCAAGGGGCGAGGGTATTGAGGAGAAGTTATTTTTCGGTCGATCCTATCCTAACCTACGTGGAGGAAAAACATCGATCCGCCAGGTATCGGCCGCAGGGCCGTTCACAGGTTCAAGCTGGACGGCGGCGCACCGGCGGGAAAGTGGGACAGGCACCGAGACGAAACGTTGGTCTGAAAGGGCTTGCGCTGTTTATGCTCGGAGCCAGTCCCATTTTCCCGCCTCGCCATTTTGAAAAACAGAATGGCCCAGGTATCGGCCGCCGCGATTCGCCGCGCGTTCAGATCGGCGACAACCGCACGTCCAAGTCCGCGTCCACCGTGAGGACGTGGGCGTCCGGAACTTCGGTCCAACGCCCGTCGCCGATCGGCTCGCTGGCCACGGCCACGGCCGGCGCGCGGTCGGCCTGCCCACGTTCGCCTCCCGGCGCACGAACGGTTGAAAAGGGCTCTTTGGTCCAATTCAAATTGTGCTTGAAGCGGGTGGCGACGAGGACCGCGCCGTCGCTCATGAGCACGTTCAGCCGCGTTGGCTCGCTGGGCCTGGTCGCCGCGCTGCGCGTGTCGAGGTCGTGAACGGCTTCGGCGACCGTGCGCCGCAACAACGCCAGATCCGTGCACGGCCCCTCGGCCGCCTGGCCGGCGCGGCGTAGCCGGGTCAGCAGCCAATAGAAAACTTGCTCGCTATCGGTTGTCCCCTCGACGCACGCCGCGAGATCGGCGTCGGTCTCATTGACCAGGGCGGGCCGTATCTGCTCGAAACCGGTGATTGTGCCATTGTGGACGAACATCCACCTCGCGAAGGTGAAAGGGTGGGTGTTTTCCTCGGTCCGTTCGCCGACCGACGCCTGCCGCACGTGCGCGATCACCGTCGGAGAGCCGACCCGCTCGGCGATGGCGCGGAACTCCGCGGACTGCGCCGCGGCCGTTGGCCGCCGCACTACGCGCGGCGCAGTTCCCTCGAAGTAGCCGATGCCCCATCCGTCGCCGTGGCACTCGCCGCGCAGGTCGCCGCAACTTTGCGTCACGAGCGAATGCCGATCCGACAAAAGCGGGCCAACGGCCGGAAGCGACTGCGTGGCGCGATGTGCGTAGAAGCGGCACATGGTTCGGACCTCGGAGCGGAAAATGGCCGGACGAGAGAGGAACCTGGGCGGGGAGAGCGAGAAGGTGGCGTCCGCAGCGCCCGGGGGTCGCGGGACGTCGCGGCATTGTCGTCTCAAGGGATTATATCGGCGCGGCGAGTTCCGGCCTAGGCGGAACCGGCCGCCGTGGGGCGCCTTGCGAGCACCAAGGAAGCGGTGCACACAGTGCACCCTATGGGAGGAAACTTTTGCCGCGCGCCAGGCAGTCGCACAGGCGGCCGTAGACCTCGCGCAACTGTTCGCGGGAGATTGTCCCAGTTGAGGCGCCACGGCCGCGGGAGGGCGAGACTCCCGCCGAGCCGCCGCCGAGCGCCGTAAGAATCCGCCGTGCGAGCGGGCCTTCTCGGTGAATGAGCTCTAGCGCACACCTCGCTTCGGCACTCTTGCCCGCCCAGTTGCCGAGCGATTCGTCAATGTGCTGCCACAGCTCTCCGAGGGTGGTCGAGTTGCCTATCACGCCGAACGCGCGCAAGAATTCCGCGTCGTCGACGATCGCCCGCTCGCCGTCCTTGATGGCGGCCAAGAAGATCGCTTCGAGCCGCTCGGTCGGCCACATTTGCTGCTCGTCGAAACCGCGGAAGCGCTCTTCGACCAACGCCCGGATCGTCGCGACGGCCAGGCCGCAAATCGCCAGATCGGCCGCAGGGCACTCCTGCGTGTCCAGCACGCGGATTTCGATCGTGTTTCGCTCGAACCGGGCGATGGCGCCGCGGGCGTTCAACCACTCATGGCGCAGGATGCGCCCGGGATCGAGCGGGGTGACGTCGTCGTAGATTCGCCCCAGGATGGCGCGCTGATAGTCGGCCGCCGTAAATACCGGTTCAGGCACGACGCGGCCAGTCACGGACGGAATCCGTCGGCAGTTTTGCCGGTAGTAGTTCAGCCGCGCGTCGAGGAACGAATCTTGTGTTTCGCTCCCCGGCGGCCTGACCGGGAGGGCGAGGCTCCCGCCGAGCCGGGATCGAGGCGGGGGCTCGACAGGAGCCTCGCCCTCCCGACTGATTCTTGCTTCGACGATCGGGCTGGCGGCCGCTAGCGCCGGCAGGATCGGCAGCACCAGGCGGATGGCGGCGTGCAAGCGGCCGAACTCCTCGTCGTCGCCGAAGGGCAGGTTCAAGTGGACGCTTTGCAGGTTCGACCAGCCGTGGCCGCGGCAATCGAAGATGCGATGAAAGGTCTCGTAGACCTCGCTCGACTCGTGCCGCCAAAGCTTCGTCTCCCGGGCGGGATCCATCCACGGGTGCATGCCGCCGGGCATGAGCCGCGCGCCGCGCGGCGCCAGTAGCTCGTTGATCCGCCGCACCTGCGTCGAGAAGCCGCTTGCGAGCCCGTCGAGCGCCGCCGCCGGCCCGGCCGTTTTCAGCTCGACGACGTGCGCCACCAGCTCGTTCGACCAGCCGAAGTCCCCGGCGTCGACTTCGCCCACGAACTCGTGGGTGCCGGCGGCGTCGCGCAAGAGCTCGTCGGCGATCGGCCGGACGTCGAGCGACTCGCGATCGACGATCATGTACTCCAGCTCGACGCCGTAGGCCGTAAACAGGCGTAAGGGTGCGGCGATGCTCACGCGATCCTCTTGCCGGCCTTGGTTTGCTCGATCCGTTCCAGAAACACGTCCATGATCCGCGTGTACAGCTCCCCCTTGAGGAAGGCATCCTCGACGCCGGCGTCGATATTCGGGTTGTCGTTGACCTCGATCACGTACGAGCGGCGGCCGTGCTGCTTGACGTCGACGCCGTACAGCCCGTCGCCGATCAGGTTGGCCGCCCGCAAGGCCGTGCTGATCACCTGCCGCGGGGCGTGTTGCACGGGCACGGTCTCGGTGCGGCCGTAGCGGCGCTTGCCCGTCGCGTCCTTTTTTGTGATCTGCCAGTGATCGTTCACCATGTGGTACTTGCAGGCGAAAAGCGGCTGCCGGTCGAAGATGCCGACGCGCCAGTCGAAGGTGGTCGGCAGAAACTCTTGGGCGATCAGCAGGTCGGACTTTTCCAGGAACTCTAGGGCGCACTCGTTGAGCGCGGCCTGGCTTTCGACCTTGACCACGCCCAGCGAGAAGGCGGCGTCAGGCTGCTTGAGCACGCACGGGAAGCCCAATTGCCGGCCGACCGCGCGGATATTTTCCTTGTTGACGATCACAGTTCGCGGGATGCGCACCTTGTGGCGGCTCAAGAGCTCGGCCAGGTACACCTTGTTCGAGCACTTGAGGATCGACTCGGGATCGTCGACCACGACCAGGCCCTCCATCATCGCCCGCCGCGCGAAGCGGAACGTGTGGTGACCGACCGCCGTAGTCTCACGAATGAAGAGCGCGTCGTACTCGGCCAGCCGGGCGTAGTCGTCGCGGCCGATGATGTCGGTGTTCAGGCCGCACGCCTCGGCCGCGCGGACGAATCGCTCGATGGCCTTTTCGTCCGACGGCGCGAGCGCGTCGTGCCCGTTCACCAGCATCGCCAGGTCGTACTTGGCCGGCTGGCGCTTGCGCGGCGACGGGCGGCGGCCGGCGAAGTGCTCGGTCGCCACGTCCAGCACGAACGAGCGATGCTGCGCCGGAATCTCGCCCACGGGCACCGGGCCAATCTGCCGCAACTGCCACTTGTGGTTCTTGGTGAACTGGGCCCGCAAGAGCGGCGCCTGGAACAGGTTGAACAGGTGCAGGCTCAACCGGTCGTAGCGCCGGGCCAGGTTGCGGCCGAAGTAGATCGACAGCGTGAAGCGATCCGATTCGATCGGCGCCAGGCTCGCCTGGATCAAATCGTCCAGGTCGTCGGAGACAAACCGCACGACCGTCTGCGACTTCATGTCCTGCACGGTCATGATATTGGGCGACGGCTTGTGCCCCCGCGCGGTCGCCAACAGCGTGACGTAATAGCCCAGGCTCTGATAGCGGTACGAGCGGCAGAGATTGAAGACCTTGGCGCCGCGCACGTCGCCGTACTCGGGCTTGGTGAGATAGCTCTTCGCGTCGACGACCGCCACGCCCGGGATGTGAAAGGGCCATTCGCTGACGCTATTAACGACGATCAGGACCGGCATGGCTTCCTTGCTTGCGCTTTTCGCGCGGTTCGATAATCAACAGATTCGCATCATAGGTGACGATGCCCAGCAGAATGGCGCCGATCACGCGGTCGATGCTCACCACGTAGCGGTTGCTGCCCGACACGGGATTGGTTTCCAAGGGATCGGCCACCAGCACGCCGCGCGATTCCTTGTCGTAGCCGCACAGCACGACAAAGTGTCCGGCCGGCTCGCCCCGCACGTCGTCCTCCTCGCACGCCGGGCCATACTCGCGGGCCGAGTGGTGCAGATACGTCGCGCTCAAACCGGTCAGCACGGGGATCGAGCGATTCAGGTACTTGCGGATAAGCGCGCCGGTGAGGTCCTCGAACCGCAGCCGGCCGCCCAGTTCTAAAAACTCTAGATACGCCCGCGTGGCGACCTTCAGGATCGGCCACGGCTTGTGCTCCATCTGCCGGCGCAAGCGTTCGGCGATGTCGTCGGCATCGGGCTCGAACCAGGTGGGGTCGAACAACTGCACGTTGTACGTGTAGATCGTGGCGTCGTACCCGCGCCGCAGGGCATGGCAGCCCAAGAGCACGTCGAGGGTCCCGCCGCCGGCGACGCGACCGACTTCGGAGATCACCTGCGCAAGCTCGACGCAATCGCCGTGATAACGGTAAACGGCGTGCAGACAGGTAGGGCCGCAGGTGAAATTATCCGGCTGCGGCAGAATGTCCACGGTCAGCTTCGATTCCAACGGTCGCTATAGCCTCCCGCGTTTTGGCCATTGTCACCGCGCTAAGAGCGGCCCGAAGCGCGCCCGCTGCGCCCCAAGGGCTGGCCGATTTTACCCCGTTTGCCAAAATGAGGGGAGATCAATGAGGGGAAGGGATATAATCGCGTCTAAAGGCTCAAACGGAGCGTGGAATCGCCTCCGACGATGTTGGGAAACGATCGCATGAGAATCGCACGTTACCTGCCGGCTATTTGTTGGGTGGCACTTGTGTGTCGTGCAGCCGCTGACGAGCCATTGCCAGTCGACGTATTCTCGGACGACCCTTTCGAGATGGAGGCGGAGACTTCCGCTAACAAACAGTTGCCGGTCGACGTGTTCTGTCCTGCGGTCACGCAAGACGATTACGACGAGGAGTACGCGGACGTGCCGACGAGCATCAAGCCCGTCGCATTGATCGTCGTGGGCACGCTCGATGAAGAGACGATGGCCCTGAAGGTTGAACGTACACTATTTGGCCCACGCATCTCGGAAATCCAGCTTGCGCCAGTGAGACCCGAGATAAAGGAGGTCAAGTATGGCGAGCCGCGGATATTTTGCTTGTCGTTAGCGGGCTCTCGCCGCCGCACGAAGCCGCGATCTGAAAGAGTCTCAACAGAGGCCTCGCGGCCCGACCTACAATTCGCCCTCAGCGAGTATTTTGAACGTTATCGCGTCTTTCCATTGGAAGACGAGCCGATCCTGACCGCCATGGCGCAAGCGCGGTTGGACTTGCTCGTCTTAGGAAGCTCGATGATCTTCGTCGGCCGGCCGGTCGAAGCGGCGGGACAGGCAAACAACGACTCGGCAGGCGCTCCTCCAAGCAAACGATTGCCCGTTGCGATTGCCGTCGAGCGAGTCTTGCATGGGCCCGACGCGGTGGCCGGGAAGACGGTCAATGTCAGCGGCGCATTGGACCCGTATGCGTCGTCAACCGGTTCATACATCTATTTTGTCCGCGAGATGAAAAACACCGATGGACAAAACGTCTACCAGGTGCAGCGACGGTGGCCCGATTCCGAAGTGGCGTTGGTTGACAAGACGCTCAAACGCCGCGCGCTGTTCCCGGTGCGCGATGGACGCCAAGAGGTCCTCTTTTCGGGGACCGTGCGCGCGGCGATTACGCTAATCGATACGCACTTCGACCCTGGGCAGAAACTCGTGGCGCGCCGTTTGATCGCGGACAGCGAAGTCGCGCTCCCCGAGGTCACGGCATTTGTCGAGGCTCATTTATTCAGCAAAGAGGCCGATGGACTGGCCAGCTACGACCAACAGATGTATCTGGTCCGTGTTTTGGGGCGTATCGAACAGCATCGGACCGACGGGGAAGTCGCGCGACTGATCAACCTGATGCTGGACAAGATTCAGGCTGGGGCAACGTTTCCGCGTGATGCCGACCGAGAGCACGCAGCCCGCCGACCACAAGCGTACGCGGATTCGAACAATAGCTTGCAATGGCTATTGCAAACGCTCGACGAGCGCGACGCGGCGCGCATATTCGGCGCGCGGCTGCTGCAGGTACGGCCATTGGGGGCATACGGTTGGGCCGCCGAGATTTGGGCATGCCTTCATAGCTGCCACTTTGAAGAGCACATGGAGTTGGCCCAGGCAATCGAGCGTATGGCAAAGATCGTGCCCGTCACATTTAGCGCATCAGCCCGGAAGAGGGATGCGCAACCAAGGGGGCATTCTGAGCCGATCTCGCGCGTCGCATTCGTCGGCGATGGCACGCGGCTGCAAACGTTTTCCGCCGACGGCGTGACCTGCTACTGGGACCCTCGAACTGGTGCGTCAATCGACCGCGTGGTCGAGCCGATCAACCGCAAGTCCCGCAAAGCGGCCATCGAAGCGAGCGAAACCAAGACCGTGAACGGACGGAAGCTCGGCGACGGCGAAACGGCATTCCTGTCGGAGGATCGCCAGCATTGGTACATCTTCAAGGCGACGGATGCCCACGGAAAATACCCGCGGCCCAGCGCGTTTTCCATCGAGGTGAGCGATGTTGCGTCGCGGGAAGCCACAGATGGCCGCGATGATATCGCAGAAGCGGGTGATCCTTGGCGTAGCCTTGGCAAGATCCCGGTCACGTGGGGCGAACATCGGCCCTTCGGCCTCGTTCCAGACGGGAAGTCTATCTACTTCGAAACGAGAATCTTCCGACGCGACAATCTGCAACCGGTGTCTCGCGCGAAAGCGGCGGGCGATATCAGTGACATCCGATTCTTCGCGGATGGATCGCGGTACGTGCTCAAGACGTCGGACCGGGACCGCGAGCGCGATCGTTGGGCGCTTGGGTCCCAGGGCGTCACAAAGGGCAAAGAGAAGCTCAGCCATATCCGCATTCACGACGCAAAGACAGGCCGGACTCTGCTGGCGGTCGAGCTGCCGCAGCATACGAGATGCCCAGCCGCGGTTTCAGAAGACGGCCGCCTTCTCGCCATCGTCGAGGGCAAGAATGCCGTCAAGATTTGGCCGATTCCCGCGGAATGATGCCCGGCCGGCGGCGACCGGCGCCTGGCAATGGCATCGCCCTACCCAGGATGCCCGATCCGCCTAGCGAGCGCGATGGGAATGCGCCGCAGAACGAAGTAATCGGCCGGGTACAGATAATCCTCGCCCGATTCGTCGATGATCCGCAGGCACTCCTTCTTGGCGGCGTCCTTATCCGGGATCACGGGGTAGAGCGTCGCCACGTGCAGGTCGCCGGAGTTATCGTCCGCGGCCACGCACAGCGCCACGGTCACCGTCCGCTCGCGACGTCTCTCCATACGTGGGGCTCCGCAGCAAAATGGAAATGAAAAAAGGCGACCGGGTGAGTGCTCCGCTCACCCGGCCGCCGTGGCCCCGCCTACGTCGATGTTCGGTTTTTGTCGGCCGCTATGGTGTTGGTGCGTTTGAGGCGGACCGCGCCGCGTGGCCGCGGCGGCTAAACATTTCGTGCTCGCAGAGCACCCAACATTTCTGCCTACTGCCTACCGCCTACTTCTTCTCCCCCGGTAATGTCGTGAAGTAGCCGATCAGCATTTCGTCCCACGTCTGGTCCCCCCAGTGCACCCGACGCTTTGGGTTGGGGTTGCTCAGGTTGGCTTCCGAGTTGTCGTAGTGGGCCGTACACACTAGCTCCGTCCCCTTGGGCAGGAGCTTGGGCTCGGCCAGGTCGTACCGGAGTTGCCAGTTGAAGTCGTACCGCGGCACGTCCAACAGCACCTCGCGCCGGCCGCCGGGGTAGACGGCCTCGTAGCGGAACGACTTGCCGCGCATGTGCATGTGCGGCGTCAGCGACACCAGCCGCGCGTCCTCGCGAAATGTGTGGTGCGATTTCGCTTCGTAGTTCGGCTCGCCCGGCGGGATGTTCAAGCGGGTGTTGGCCGCTTCGTCCCCTTCGACCTTTTCGCGGACCTCGCTCGGATCGGCGAACACCATGCCCACGCAGCTCCGATCGAATTGCTCGGCGCCGTTGGGCGTGTAGTGGACCTGGAAGACGACTTTCGATCCGGCCGGCACGAGCAGGGCCGCGCCTTCCGGATATTTCGACGGCGGCATGCCCGGCGCATAGCCCACGAGCGTTCCGCCCCCCAGGCCCAGCCGTGGCTGCTGCTTGGGCTTGATGAAGCCGGCGATGATGTGGTGCACCACCGCCCGGTTGCCCGGCCGGCATTCGATCGCCTTGACCCACTTGTCCTCTTTGAAGAACGGGTCGACGAGGAAGTAGCGATACGGGAGCACGCCCTGGGCCGCCACCTTCACCGGCTCGTCTTCGATGTACAGCACCAGGTCGGGCTGCGGGATCTGCCAGCCTTCAGCGAAGTGTGGCGGCGTGGGCAGGTCGCCGGCTTCACCTTCAGGGCAACCGTTGTCGACCCAGTCGTAGACCAGTTGCTTTTCGGCGTCGGAGAGGCGCGCGTCGTTGGCGAAGCGGCCGTGCGCCGGGTTGGCGAACCAGGGCGGCATGCGCCCTTCCTGGATCACTTCGCGGATCGTGGCTGCCCAGCCGACTACCTCGTCGAAGCTGGTAAGCGGAAAAGGCGCGATCTCGCCCGCGCGGTGACAACGCACGCAGCGATCGTTCAGCAGCCGGGCGATTTGGTTCGTGTACGTGACACTTCCCTGCGGCTCTTTTTTCGCGACCCGGCCGATCAGGCAGCCCGGGGCCTCGGTGACCGGATTCCTCACGTCGCGTCCGGCCAATAGCGCGTCGAGCGCCGCGGTCAGGTCGTGCTGGGTCGCCGCCGGCCGCCCGAAGCCGATGCCGTACTGATCGTCGACGCGGCCCTGGTAGCGGACCACGCGATCGCGATCGAGGACGAACAGCTCGGGCGTCCGCTCGGCGCCGAGTTGATCGGCCAGCACGTTGCCGGCGTCCTTCAGGATCGGGAAGGTGATTTCCTGCTGCCGGGCGAAGGCGGCGATCTCCGTCAGGGCGTCCTGGCGATTGGCGTTGACGCCCACGACGGCCACGCCTTTCGGACCATACTCGCCGGCGATCTGCTTCAGTCGCGCGGCGTACAGCCTGGCCAGCGGGCATTCATTGCCCAGAAAGGCCAAGACCACTACCTTCCGGTCCGCATAGTCGGCCAGCGCATGGACCTTGCCGTACTGATCGCGCAACGAGAATTCGGGGACCTTCTGGCCGACGGCGCCCTTGGTTTCCGCAGCGAGGCTGGCCACTGGCAACAGACAGCCCAGCGCGAGGATGGCGGCTCTGTGCATTCTAGACGGAACTCCTAAGCTCTGTAACGGAAAGAGGTTGTGGATGTGGCGCAGATCGGCGGGATCGCTGGGGCGGGGGTGACGCCGGGGCTGGATTGGCGGCAAAGCGAGCCTGCCCCCAGTGGGATACCCCGATTGGGGGCGGGCAGTTTCATCTTCATCCTGTTTGCCGCTAGTGGTCGTTTTGAGTCCAATTGCGCTCGACGCAGTTATTTATCGGATCGTCCCAAATCGGTCGAGGCCGGCTTTGAGGCCGCGCGAGACTTCCACGGCGAACCGACCACGTTTTCGCATCCTGATTGCCGGGCCGCCGGCGCGAAATCATAGTGAGAGGCCGCCGTGACCGGCGGTCTAAGAACGTGCTTGGAAAACGGGGGTCGGGCAATCAAGTGTTGTTTCCGAACGCACTCAAAGGGATCCGCAGTGAAGAACCGCATGAATCGCCCCTGGCTCGGCGCGCTGGCTTTCGTGGCAACCATGCTTGCGCCGGCCTGCGCCGCCGACGTTGAGCCATTGCCGGGCACGAAGCCCCTGTTGCTCGAAGGGGACCCTGCCTCGCAGATGGTCGACGGCATCGACCGCTTCTTGCTGCGCGAGATCGACGCGTCGGTCGGCCGCCGCGCGGCGCGGTGGCAGCGCGACGCGTCGAGCGTCGAGAAATACAACGCCTCAGTCGCGGCGAACCGCGAACGCCTAGCCAAGATCATTGGTGCCGTCGATCCGCGCGTGTCGCCGGTCGAGATCGACATTCCTTGGAAGGGCCGGCACCCGCCGGTGCTGTCGACCAACGCCAGCTTCACGGTCTTGCCAGTTCGCTGGCCGGTGCTGCGCGGCCTTGTCGCCGAGGGCCTGATCCTCGACCCTCGCCGCTCTCCGCCCGTGGCGACGGTCGTCGTGCTGCCCGATGCCGACCAGACGCCCGAGATGCTCGCGGGGCTGGCGCCGGGCGTGCCGGCCGAATCGCAGTTCGCGCGGCGGCTGGCCGAGAGCGGCTGCTACGTGATCGTGCCGTATCTGATCGATCGCGCGAGCACGCACTCGATCGGCGCCGGCGGCACCCGGCCCACCAACCAGCCGCACCGCGAGTTCATCTATCGCCAGGCCTACGAGCTGGGACGCCACGTGATCGGATACGAGGTGCAGAAGGTCATGGCACTGGTCGATCATTTCGCCGAAGAGAACAGGCGGCTCGCTCCGAAGCAGGCCATCGGCGTCATGGGCTACGGCGAAGGCGGATTGCTCGCGCTCTTCGCGGGCGCGCTCGACACGCGCATCGACGCGGTCTGCGTGAGCGGCTATTTCGCGCCGCGCGAAAGGGTGTGGGAAGAGCCGATCTACCGCAACGTGTTCGCCCTACTGCACGAGTTTGGTGACGCGGAGCTGGCGTCGCTCGCGGCGCCGCGGCCGCTGGTGATCGAAGCCGCGCGCGGACCAGAAGTTGCCGGCCCGCTCCAGCCAGGGCCGGGCGTTTCCGGCGGCGCCGCGCCGGGCAAGCTCGCGACTCCCAAGCTGGCCGACGTCGAGCGGGAGGTCGCCCGGGCCAAGCAGCTTTGCGCGCTCAAGTGGCCGATCGCGTTGGTGGCCAGCGGCGACGATGGCACGGGCCCGCCCGGCACGCCGGCGGCGCTCGAAGCGCTGCTAGCGCACCTGAAGCCCGATGCCAGGCTCGCTCCGCCGGGCAAAGATCCAGAATGGGCCACCGACCGGCGCGACACTGGCGCCGTCAAGCGGCAATTCGACCAGATGGTGGACTACACGCAGCACCTGTTGGCCGAGGCGGAATACACCCGCCGCGAGTTCTGGAAGAAGGCCGATCGGCAGTCCCGCTCGATCGAGCGTTGGCAGGAGACGACCGAGCCCTATCGCAAGTACTTTTACGACGAGGTGATCGGCCGCTTCGACTACCCGAAGCTGCCCCCCGACGTCCGCACGCGCAAAGTTTATGACGAGGCGGCGTACACCGGGTACGAAGTGATGATGGATGTTTTTCCCGACGTGTTTGCCTACGGGATTCTGCTCGTGCCCAAGGGGATCAAGCCGGGCGAGCGGCGAGCGGTGGTCGTTTGTCAGCATGGGCTGGAGGGGCGGCCGCAGTTTGTCGCCGATCCGAAGGTGAACAACCCGGCCTACAACCAATACGCGGTCCGGCTGGCGGAGCGCGGGTTCGTCACCTACGCGCCGCAGAACCCGTATATTTTCCAGGACCGATTTCGCACGTTGCAGCGGAAGGCGAACCCGCTCAAGAAGACGCTCTTCTCGATCATCGTTCCGCAGCACGAGCAGGCGGTCGACTGGCTGGCGTCGCTCGATTTCGTCGATCCGCGGCGGATCGCGTTCTATGGGCTTTCGTACGGGGGCAAGACGGCGATGCGCGTGCCGGCGATCGTGCAGAAATACTGCCTGTCGATCTGTTCGGCCGATTTCAACGAGTGGATCTGGAAGAACGCTTCCGCCCGCAGCTCGTACAGCTATCTACACACGGGCGAGTACGAGATGTTCGAGTTCGACTTGGGCAATACGTTCAACTACGCAGAGATGGCATGGCTGATCGCGCCGCGTCCATTCATGGTCGAGCGCGGCCACCGCGATGGCGTGGCCCCGGACGAATGGGTTGCCTACGAATACGCCCGCGTCCGGCAGCTCTACGCCGACCTGAAGATTCCCGAGCGGACGACGATCGAATTCTTCGACGGCCCGCACACGATCAACGGCGTCGGCACGTTCGAGTTCCTCGAGCGGCAATTGAAGAGCGGGCAGAAGACGGTAGGCGGTAGACAGTGAAGAAGGATGCGGAAAGAGGACAGGCGACGTGCAAGAGCCCCGATAGGGGCGCAGGCGTGTAGCCGTGGTCGCCAGCCCACGGACCGAGGTTGCAGTGCCGATCGTTAGCCCCGATAGGGGCGCAGGCGTGTAGCCGTGGTCGTCAGCCCACGGACCGAGGTTGCAGTGCCGATCGTTAGCCTCGATAGGGGCGCAGGCGTGTAGCCGTGGGCGTCAGCCCACGGAATTCGGGCATCCTAAACCATTCAAGCCCCGATAGGGGCGACGTCGGGGGCGTGACATGCCGGGCACTCACACGAATCTGCTGTATCATCTCGTCTTCAGCACCAAGCTGCGAAAACCATTCATCACCGAGGCGATCCGCGAAGAATTGTACCGCTACATAGGCGGCATCGTTCGGGGCGAGGGCGGTGTGTTGCTGGAGATCGGCGGCATGCCGGACCATGTGCATCTGCTCGCGAGACTCATGCCCACAATCGCGCTGGCCGATCTGCTGCGGCAGTTGAAGGCGAACTCATCGAAGTGGATCAACGAGAAACATTCGCGTCTTCGGAAGTTTGGCTGGCAGGACGGTTACGCGGCGTTCACTGTCAGCGAGTCGCAGGTCGCGCGAGTCAGCCAGTACATCCGCAATCAGCATCAGCATCATCGCACTTCCGACTTCAAATCGGAGCTCGTTGCCCTTTTGCGGCGGCATCGCGTCGAGTTTGACGAACGTTATCTGGATGGCTGACGTCGCCCCTGCCGGGGCTTGACGATGGGCACTGCGACCTCGATTCCGTGGGCTCGCGCCCACGGCTACACGCCTGCGCCCCTATCGGGGCTGGTCAAAACATCGCCTCTAACGAGCCCTGGGCGCATTACCCGCCACTGGATCACTGACCACTGATCGCTGTCCACAGCTCCGCAACGCCTTGGCCGGTTGATGCGGTCACGTTCAGCACCGGCACTTGCCTGGCGTTGGCGCTCAGCGTCAGGGCGGACACTAGTTGATGCCGCACGCGGTCCGCTCCCGGCAGGTCGGATTTGTTCACCACGATCAGGTCGGCCACTTCGATCAGGCCGGCCTTCTCCCATTGCACCTCGTCGCCGGTGTTGGGCGTGACCAAGAGCACGAGCGTGTCGACCAGGTCGCGGACGGCGATCTGGTCCTGGCCGACGCCCACCGTCTCGACGAGCACCACGTCGAACCCAAACGCCACGAGCCAGTCGCGCGCCGCGCGGGTGGCCGCCGAAATGCCGCCCGGGGCGCCGCGCGTCGACAAGCTGCGAAAATAGACGCCTTCGTCGGCCGGATCGAAACGGACGCGAATCCGATCGCCCAGTAGCGCCCCGCCGGTGACCGGGCTTTGCGGGTCGCACGCCAGCACGCCCACCGAGAGCCCGCGCGACCGCAAGTGCCCGATCAGCCCGGCCACCAACGTGCTTTTGCCCGCTCCGCCGCTGCCGGTGATGCCGACGACGCGAGTTGGCTGCGTCTGAGCGGGCGCGGCAGGCAGCGGGATCGTCTCGCCGATTTCCACGCGCGTGAGTATCTCGGCCAACGCGCGACGGTCGCGGTTCGCAAAGCGTTCGAGCAATTCAGGAATGGCCGTCATCGGCTGCGATCATATCGGGGAGCGCCGGCACGGACAACGGCGGCACATCCGCGCTGTGGGGACGAAGCCACCCGCTTGCGAAGCCCAGGCGTGGCAACCCCTGGGGCGCGAGGGGGCGGCGCCAATGATGAATGATGAAAGCGGAATGATGAATGAAGGGGGCCGAGCGTGTCGACCGCGTGCATTCCGGCCAAACAACAGGAACTCCCAGTCGCGCGACGTTATGATGGCGACTGGCTCGCGCGGCATTGAAGAGGTCCCGTCGATCGATGAACCTGCGCAACTGGCGAACGTGGTTCCAAATCCCTCGCCCGCAATGGGGGCTGCGGACGCTCTTTGTCGTGGTGCTCGTGGCCGCGGTCGCCGCCGCGGTCGCGCGGCGGCCTGGCTACGACTTGGGCGACCTGGTGATGGCGTTCTTGGTGTTCTGGGTCTCCGTGGGCCTGGTGATCCAGGCGATCGATCTGTGGCGAACGTTTCACGGTCGCGCGGACCTCACGCGCGACCTTCGCTGCGGCTGGCGATTCGAGGCCCTGTGGCGCGTCGCCGCGGCGGCGGTGATTCCACTCTACTACATGCAGCCGGTCGCAAGCCCGTTGATTGTGCTGATTTTCGAGACGCAGGACGTGCGTCTTCCCTCCGTCGCCTGGTTGGCCGTCCTCCTCGTCACGACTCTTGCCGCGTTGCTAAGTAATCCATTCCTGCGACGACCGCGCGGTCCGATCTGGTGGCGGCTACCGATTGAGGTGGCCGGCTGCGGCGCGTCGGTGTTCCTCGCGCTTTCCTGCTGGGAAAACGAAACGCAGTGGCCGTTTCTTGTCGCCGTTGCAGTGTCAGGAATCGAAAATGCTTTTCCTCTGCGGTATGCCGTCGATGGTCGCGTCCCTTCCGCCGCCGCCGAGTGCTGGTTTTTCTGGTTCACAATCGCCGGCACCGGCGCGGCATGCGCCGCCCTCTTCCTTGCAGGGCGCTTCATGCATTTGGTTTCGCGGGCTGGCACTGCGGCATGCGCCGCGCTATTGGGAATCGCAACGGTAACCGCAATCGCGATTGCCGTTTGGCTCAACACGGCGGGCATTCAAGCAGCCATGCCGCTCTACTCCACGACTCTCCCTCGCTGGTCGGTCTCCGAATGGCTCCCCGTCGGCGCACTGTTTCTCACATTGGGGACGATTTTTGCTTGTCGCATCGCCCAGGTGCGTCGCGGGGACGACGTCGTCGTCCGGACCCCCGAGCATTCGTGGCGCCGCCGGCCCGCCATGTACTTCCACGAGCGGCGTTGGTTTGCCTTGCTGCTTGCGGCCGCGATCGCAGTAAAGCTCGGGATCATGCTTCGGCCCGCGTTTCGCGAGTGGAAACCAGAGGGGTGGACTCTATCGGGCGGGTTAATCAGCGTGCTCGGCGACCGCTTTGCGATTTACACGCCGACATGGCTGCTCAATGCTTTGGACGCGATTCAATTTCCCATTGACACCATGGCGTATCCGGTTGTGCCCATCGTGCCGCTGTGGCTCGCGCTTTTGGTGGGAACGTGCCGGTGCGCGTTTGGGCGGCGGATCGCGGAAGCCGACGTGGCGGGTGTCGCTGCTGTCCCATCCTTGCCGCCGGTGCGGTTTGGCGTCGTGTGGCTTTCGTGCGTAGGCGCCGTTTGCGCTGGTGCCATCTCGCTCGCGTGGCTCGGTTTCGCCGTCTGGATGCCGCCATTGAATGGTCTCCCGTGGCCCTAAGCCCCGCCGACGCGACCTTTCTTCGCCGTGGCGCGCGCGGTAGACTTGGCAGGGAAGTCATCTTGCGCAGGGGAAGACCCAGGGGTTGCACCCCTGGGCCGTGGCTTCCGCACGGTGGTTGGCCAGGGGCAGCTTTGTACATAAGAGCACTCGCCATCCGCCTCACAACCCCAGGGGTGTGGCGCGCGAACCGTTCAACAAATCAAAAAAATCGCCGCCGCGCGCAGAACCACGAAACTCGGCGACGCTCTCCATGCCCATCACTCACGCTCGTCACGATGGCCGCTCACCCGCCGATCGTCGCCCCGTGAAGATCAAGCGCCGCTACACGCGCGCGGCGGCTGGTAGCGTGCTGATCCAGGCCGGCAACACCACGGTGCTGTGCACCGCCAGCATCGAGGAGGCCGTGCCTCCGTGGATGAAAGGGCAGGGCCGCGGCTGGATCACCGCCGAGTACAACATGCTCCCCGGCAGCACCAGCCCACGGAAAAAACGCGACCGCGACGGCCGTGTCGACGGCCGCACCACCGAAATCCAGCGGCTCATCGGCCGCAGTCTGCGGGCCGTGAGCGACCTGGCGGCGCTCGGCGAGCGGACGATCGCGGTCGATTGCGACGTGCTTGAAGCCGACGGCGGCACGCGCACCGCTTCGATCACCGGCGCTTTCATCGCGCTAGCGGACGCTATCCACGCGATCCACGACCTGCCGGATCCAAGCCATGGTCCGCTCACCGACAGCGTGGCCGCGATCAGCGTCGGCCTGGTCGACGGCCGGGCACTACTGGACCTCGACTATGCCGAGGACGTCGAGGCCGCGGTCGACATGAACGTGGTGATGACCGGCCGCGGGCGATTCGTCGAAGTGCAAGGCACCGGCGAAGAAGCCACCTTCAGCGAGAAGGACTTGGCCACGCTCGTGAAGCTCGCCCGGGCGGGCATCCACGAGCTGCACGAGCTGCAGCGCCACAGCCTCGGCAATCAGTGGCCGTTTGCAAGAAATGATGAATGAGGAATGGGAGAGGACGTGGGTGCAAGCGTCCCCCCATTTCGCATTCATCATTCATCATTCATCATTTGCCTTCCCTCCCGATTCCACTCCGGCCACGAGTATTTTTCGGCGACCAGTTGCTTCGTGCGTTCCGCCGGCCACGTGGGCAGCGTCTCCTCGGCCTGCCAGGCTGCCACGACCGCGGCGCGAAGCTGCTCACGCTCGATCGGCAGATTGCGAACAAAGTCCGCGTGCGGCCGGCCCTCGCGGTAGTCCGGCTCGCGGGGCGGATTCGGCAGAAGCTGCTCGATCAACGCCACGTCGAAGTCGTACACGAGCGTGCCGTGATAGAGCACGTGCCGCCGCTTCACGCGCAGGCTATTGCCTGAGAACTTCCACGCGCCAACGGCCAGATCGCTCGTGCCGCGATGCGCGACGCCGGGCACAAGCGGCACGAGCGCGTCGACCATCCGCGAAAGCACGTAGCGGTGCGCCGCGCCGATCGCGCGCGTGGCCGCCTGCCGGTCATGGGAAAGCACCAGTGCATACATCAGGCAGCCCGGCCCGGTGACGATCGCCGCGCCGCCGCTCGTGCGGCGGATGACCGGAATGCCGCGCGAATCGCAAGCATGTAAGCGCACTTCGTCGGCCGCGCGTGTGCCGCGTCCGACGACGACCGCCGCCGCGGCCGGCTCCCACAATCGCAGCACGTCGTGGGCCATCTCGCCGGCCTCGGCCGCGTCCAGTAGCGCCTCGTCGAGCGCGACGTTTTCGGCTGCCGACGGGAGTGTCAGATCGATGAGATGCATACGGGCCTTCGGGAGAGTGCGCGGGCCGGCGCGTGGCGGCGGCGCACGCGGCTTGACGTAATCGAGGCCTCTCCTAGACTTTCAATACTTCAACCATGAGCCTTATGTCCCAGCCACTCGAACCAGAATCGCCCGCTTTGCCGCCGGATCGCGGCTTGCCGCCGGTCGAGCCCCCCAGCGCGCGGTTCATTGTGCAATTGTTCGTCGTGCCGGCGGTGATTGTCATCATCATCGTGGCGGTGTGGCTGGTGTTCAACTGGGTGGCGCAAATGGGCGCCGATCCGACGAAGTACGTGCAGGCGCTGCGGCGCAACAATGAGGCGCGCTGGCAGGCGGCGGCCAGCCTGGCCGATCTGCTGAACGATCCGCGCTATCCAGAGCTCAAGCAGGATCGCAGCCTGGCGCGCGAGCTCGGCGCGCTACTGACCGACGAATTGAAGAATCCCGGCGGCGGCAAAGAGCAGACCATGCTCGAGGTGTTCCTGTGCCGGGCCCTGGGCGAGTTCGAAGTGGCCGAAGCGGCGCCGCCGCTCCTGACCGCGGCGAGCGTGAAGTCTTCGGACCGAATCGCCGTCCGCCGCGCGGCGCTCGAAGGGCTGGCCGTGCTGGCCTCGCACCTGCCGCGCGACGGCAGCCTGCCACCGAGCGCGATCACCGGCGTGTTGGCCGCGGCCGCCGACGATACCGAGGCGCCCATTCGCTCGGCAGCCGCCTTCGCGCTAGGCGTCGTCGGCGACCGGCAGGCGGCCGAACAGCTAGAGCGGCTGCTGCACGATACCGATCCCGACGTCCGCTACAATGCGGCCACCGGGCTGGGCCGGCGCGGCGATCCCGCGGCGATCGACGTCATCGTGGAAATGCTCGATCCCGAGTCGCTGGATTCAGTGGTTCGCCGGCTCGAGGCTACCGAACCAGACGCCGATCCGGCGTCGCGCGAAAGCGCTCGCGCCTTTAAGAAAGCGCTCGTGGTAACCAGTGGACTGCAGGCCGTGTTGCAGATCGCCCACACGCATCCGGAACTGGACATCGAGCCCCTGCGCAAGGCGGTCGAGCGCCTCACGGCCGACGACCAGCCGTCCGACATTCGCTCGCCCGCCAAGGATACCCTGCGCCGCCTGGAAGGAGTTCGATCGAAGCCCAGCGCCTGACCGCCGCGTGCGGCGTGGCATGAGCCACGGCACCCGCAATTGATCCCACATCGAATTCAGCAGAAAAGGAGTTTCTCTTATGGCCACGAACGAAGAGATCATCGACATGCTCCGCACGGCCTATTCCATGGAGCTCGAGACGGTGATGAACTATCTCGCCAACAGCACGAATCTGGATGGCGTGCGTGCCGAGGAGATCAAGAAGAGTCTCGCCGCCGACGTTACCGAGGAGCTCAGCCATGCCCAGCAGCTCGGCCAACGCATCAAGCAGATCGGCGGCCTGGTGCCAGGCTCTTTGGGCGTCAAGTTGGGGAACCAGGCGCAGCCCACGGAGAATACGACCGACGTGGTGGGCGTCATCAAATCGGTCATCGCTGCCGAGAGCGCGGCCTGCACGCAGTACAAGAAACTCATCCGCGCCACGGATGGTGAAGATTACGTGACGCAGGACCTGTGCATCCAGCTCCTCAAGGCTGAAGAGGAGCACCTGGTGCTCTTCAAAGGCTTCCTGAAAGAGTACACGCAGGCGTGACAGAGCGGGCAGTTGGCGGTGGGCAGCCAGCAGGGACAGACCGCCTCCGTAACGGACGACAAAGTGTCCGGTGCCGATCTGACAGCCGTGCGACGGACGGACGGCAGCCGGGTGCGCGCATTGCTGCGCGGTGATTGTCGGCAGCCAATGCGGGCCAGGGCCATTTTTGGTCGCCGGAGGCCCCAAACATGCCCCGAAATGGGCCGTTTGGCGGCTGCGCCATCGGCGCCGCCGGGGTAAAAACTTTAGTCCGAGGCCCCTCGTCGCAATCTCTTATGGCAACGGCACTTCCGGCGCGCGCAAAACCGCGTGTTAAACTTTTCTGTTTGCAGCCCGGCAAATGTTCGGCCACATTCACTTGGGAGGCCCCCCAAAGCGGGCGGCGCACGCCTTTTCGACGTGTTGCAAGACGCCAAATGGGGGCGGGCCTACACTTCGGAAACAGCACGCCACCGACCGTGGGTTAAAGGCATGAACAGCACAAAAGCGATCTTCGCCGCACTGACGTTCCTTGTCGCCTCGGCCGCCACGGCGCCGGCCCAAGTCGTCGGTCCGTGCCAGACGTATCGCGTCCAGTATCAGACGGTGTTCGAGGAGCGGCACGTCACGGGTTACCGCGTTGACTACGAGACCGCGTTCGAAGAGCGGCAGATCACGACCTATCGCCCGGTCTGGGAGACCGAGTTCCGCGAGCGGCGATACACCGTGGCCAAGCCTGTGGTCGAAACGAGCGAGCGCGAGGAGCGCTACACGGTGCTCAAGCCGGTTGTCGAGACCGAAATGCGCGACGCGAGCTACGACGTCGTGAAGAACATCTATGAGACGAGCGAGCGCGAAGAGCGGTACCTCGTGCAGCGGCCGGTGCTTGAGACCCAGGAGAGGGAAGAGCGGTATCTCGTGCAGCGGCCCATGGTCGAGACGCAGGAGCGCGAGGAGCAGTATACCGTGATGGCCCCGGTCACGACGTACCGGAACGTGACCGTCGACCAGGGACAATTCGTCGACGAGCAGGTTGTCCATCCTGGCCGCGTCGTCAATCGCATGCGGTGGCTGAAGAGCGAGTGCGTGACGGATCCCGTCACCGGCGCGCAGGTTAACCAGAAGCCCGGTCCGGCCTGGGTGCAGATGAAGCTCCCCGACGAAGTGGAAGTGCGGCGGGCGTGGAAGCCGAACATCGTCACGCAGCAAGTTCCGCAGACGTGCTACGTGCCGCAGGTGCAGGTCCGCAAGGTCCCGTTCCAGGTCTGCCGCATGGTGACCGAAGAGCAGGTCCGCAAGGTCCCGGTGCAGGTGTGCCGGATGGTTCAAGAGGAGCAGGTCCGCAAGATCCCGGTGACCGTCTGCCGGCAAGTGACCGAGCGGGTCGAGCAGCAGGTGCCGGTGCAAGTGTGCCGCAAGGTCGCGGAAGAGGTCGTTCGCAAGATTCCCGTGCAAACGACGCACATGGTTTGCGAAGAGCACGTGGACCAGGTGCCGGTGCGCGTTTGCCGGATGGTGGCCGAGCCGCAGACGATCCGCATTCCCCGGTGCGTCGAGAAGCGAACGCCGGTGACGTACACGTATCGCATTCCGCGGACGATCGTTTGCAAGGTGCCGATCGTCGATCCATGTGACCCTTGTTGTCCGGCGGCGGCCGCGCCGCCGGCTGCGTCCTCGCCAAGCGACGCACAAGGGGACAGTTCCTATTACACGAGACCGCCACAGGGTTCGTCCTCGACGCCTGCGAAGAAGTCCGAGCCCACGCCCGCCGAACCGTCCGGCGCGACGGGAGGAGATGCGACTAAGACGCCGAAGATTGGACCCGGCGAAGAGGTGCCGGATTCCGCGACGCCCCCTGCCGAGCCGCCGGCGGATGCCCCCAAGCCATCAGACGGCGCGGCCCCCGCGTCGAAGGAGAACCAGGCGCGCAAAACCCCTTCCACGCGCCCGGCGACGCCCGCCGCGCCACGCGCGGCCGGATAGGACCAAGAAGAGAACCAATCGAACCAGCGCCCGGGGCATGGGCCACCGAATGCGTGTGGCTCATGCCCCGTTTCGTTGCGCTGCGTCTCGGGCACGCCGCGTAGCCGCGGCGGCTAAACGATTGGCATTTCAAGACGGTCTGCTGCCGGCCGCCGTCAGCTCGTTCGATGCCCTGAGATCCGCATGTAGATGTCTTCCAAGTTGTCGCTCTTGACGGCCAGCGACACCAGCGGAATCCCTTCGCTCACGATCCGGCGGTGCAAGCCGGGCAGCTCCTCGCGGCCGGCGGACCAGGCGCAGGTCACCTGGCCATTGAGCGTCTGGATGCCCTCGACTGCTTGCTCGCGGTCGAGCAGTTCCACCAACCGCGGTTGGTCGGCCGCGACTTCGATCACCAGTTGCAAGTGCGACTTCAGTTGCCGAAGGATATCCTCCACCCGGCCCGTGGCCAGCAGGCGCCCTTGCTCGACAATGCCGATCGACGTGCAGAAGTCGGCCATCTCCGTCAAGATGTGACTGGAAATGAGTACCGTCCGCCCCATGTCGCGCAGTTTCTTGAGAATTTCGCGGAACTCGATGCGGCCGGCCGGATCGAGCCCGGACGCCGGCTCGTCCAAGAGCAGCACCTGCGGTTGATGCAGCAAGGTCTTGGCGAAGCACAGCCGCTGTCGCATGCCGCGCGACAGCGCCTTCACTTTGTCGTCGCGGCGGACTTCGAGGCTCACCAGCTCCAGCACGTCGTCGATCAACTCGTTGCGCCGCTTGCGTTCGATTCGGTAACACGCCGCGAAGTGGTCCAGGTATTCCCAGACCAGCATGTCGTCGTACAAGCTGAAGAAGTCGGACATGTAACCGATCAGCGGGTGCACCTCCAGGGGCGAGGCAATGACGTCGATGCCGCCGATCGTGACTTCGCCGTAGGTCGGCTCCAAGAGCGTGGCCAGAATGCGAATCAGCGTGGTCTTTCCGGCGCCGTTGGGCCCGATCAGCCCGTACACTTCGCCCGCCGGGATCGAGAGCGTAAGGTTCTCGATCGCCACGGTGCTGTCGTACTGCTTGCGGAGGTGGCGGATTTCGATCATGTGTCTTGAAATCTCGTGCCGCGCAAATTGGCGGGAACTATCGCGGGCCGACATCTACGACTGTACGGCCTCGGCGCGGTGAAAGCAAAGTGGTGGGCCGCAACGCCGCCGTGGCGAGACTTTCGTTCACGGTCCTCACGGCTTATGATCCAAGCAGGGCCGTTCTGTTTTTCAAAATGGCGAGGCGGGAAAATGGGACTGGCTCCGAGCATAAACAGCGCAAGTCCTTTCAGACCAACGTTGCGTCTCGGTGCCTGTCCCACTTTCCCGCCGGTGCGCCGCCGTCCAGCTTAAATCTGTGAATGGCCCTGATGATCCAAGGCGGCGTCGCTGGGGCGGGGTGCGCGGTGGTCGGCCCACAGTCTTGAGATGAAATCAGCCATGAATCGGGCGTTGGGGATTCTGGTCGTGTTGTGCATGGCGCTCGCGGCTTGCGCCCGCGCCGAGGAGCCCGCCGGCAAGAGGCCGCTTTTGCCACGGCAGCCGCTCGAAGAGCTGCTCAAGCCAGTCGCGGCCAAGGAGCCTGCCGACGCCCTCAAGACGTTCGAGACCATCCCCGGCTTCCGCATGGAGCTCGTGGCTCACGAGCCGGACGTCGTCGATCCGGTGGCCGCCGCGTTCGACGAGGATGGGCGGCTGTACGTCGCCGAGATGCGCGACTATCCCTTTCGGCCGAAGGAGGACGAGAAGCCGTTCGGCCGGGTCCGCCTCCTGGAGGATACCGACGGCGACGGGCGCTTCGATCGCAGCACGGTCTTCGCCGATGAGTTGCTGTGGCCCACCGGGGTCGTGCCATGGAAGCAAGGCGTCTTCGTCGCCGCCGCCCCGAACATCTACTATCTGAAGGACACCGACCACGACGGACGGGCCGACGTGCGGCAGATCGTGTTCTGCGGCTTCGGCACGCAAAACGAGCAAGGATCGGTCAACAATCTTGCCTGGGCTCTCGACGGCCGGATCTACGCCAGCACGTCGAAGAACGGCGGCAAGATTCGGCCTGCCGACGACCCTCAGGCCGAAGAGGCCGCTATCAACGGGCGCGACTTCTCGTTCGACCCTGAAACCGGGCGCTTCGAGCTGGTGACCGGCGGTGGCCAGTTCGGCAACGCCTTCGACGACTGGGGCAACCGCTTCCTGTGCGATCAGTCCGATCCGTCGATGCAAGTCGTGCTGCCGCACCGCTACCTGGCGCGGAATCCGTTCTTGGCCGTGCCCAAGGCGATCAACGACTTGACGCCGGGCGCGACGCCGACGTTCCGCGCGAGTCCCTTGGAAGGGTGGCGGATCGTCCGCTCCAGCCGGCGATTGGCGCTGGGTGAGCGGTCGGAGAAGTCCTCCGGCCTCAGTCACAACGTGCTCGACGGCGTGGCCGGCCTGATGATTTACCGCGGCCAGGCGTTCCCGCCGGAGTTTCGCGGTAGCCTGGTTGTCGGCGACGCGCAAAGCAACCTGGTTCACCGCCGCCGGTTGGAGCCGAGCGGCGTCACCTTCCGTTCGCTGCGTGCCGACCCGAACACCGAGTTCGTCCGTTCGACCGACACCTGGTTCCGCCCCGTCAACGCCATCAACGCGCCCGACGGCACGATCTACATCATGGACATGGCCCGCGAGATCATTGAATCGGTGCACGTGCCGTGGGATGTCGTGGGCAAGATCAATTTGAAGAGTGCCGGCCGGGGGCGGATTTATCGCATTACGCCCGATGGTTTTCAGGTGCCGCCGCCGCCGTGGCTGTCACATGCGACGACGGCCGAACTTGTGGCGCTTCTTGCGCATCCCGGCGGCTGGTGGCGCGATACGGCGCAGCGGCTATTGCGCGAGCGGCAGGATAAGTCGGTGGTGGCTCCGCTTCGGGCCATGACCCGAAGCCACGAATTGCCTTTGGCCCGGCTACACGCCCTGTACGCCCTTGACCAACTGCACGCCCTGATCACAGAAGACGTGGCGGCGGCGCTTTCCGACAGGCATCCCGGTGTCCGTGAGCATGCGGTCCGCCTGGCAGAGCCGTGGTTGCGCCAATCCAATTCCGGGCTGGCAAACGCGGTCGCAGCGCTGGCCGACGACCACGACGGCCGGGTCCGCTTCCAAGTGGCATTTGCGCTGGGCGAGATCGGCGCCGATTCACGCCCCGACCTGTTGAAGGATCGCACCGGCGGCCTGGCAGCGGTCGCGTGGCACGACGCCGACGACCCGTGGTTGCGAACCGCCATCCTCAGCTCATGCGCCGACGGCGCAGCCCGTGTGATAAAAGAGCTGCTGCGGCGGATCGCTGAAGACGGAGAAGCGAGCGCCCGGCTCGATCCGCTGCTCGAGCAACTTGCGTCGCTCGTGGGTCGCGAGAAGCGCGACGAAGCGGGGCGCGGCGCGATCGATATGCTCGACTCACTGGCCGCATCGCACCACGCGAAGACGACGGATGCTCGCCGCCGCCCCATTCTGCTGGGCTTATCCGACGGTCTGCGCGGCGCCGGCGGCAGCCTGCAGCAGCTCAGGCCGCGGCTATCGCACGAAGCTGTGGAGATGATCGACCGGATCGTCGGCGCAGCGATGAAGGCGGCCGCCGATCGCAGCGCGGAGCCCGGCGAGCAGCATCAGGCCATTGGGCTCTTGTCCTGTGGCGAATTCGATCGCGTCAGCCCCACTTTAGTCGCGCTTCTCACGCCCGCCGAACCGGAAGCCGTCCAGCGCGCCGCGGTGCAGTCGCTGGCCGCGTTCGACAATCTGCAAGTCGCGGCGGCGCTATTGGCGCCGTGGCGGCAATACACGCCTCCGGTGCGCGACGCGGTCGTGCAGGCACTATTTGCCCGCCAGGAGCGGCTCGTCGATTTCATCGCGGCCGTCGAAGTGGGCGACGTGGCCGTCAGTCACGTTGGCCGCGTGCAGCGATCGATACTGCTCGCGCATCGCGACCGGCAGGTGCGTGCCCGCGCCGAAAAACTTTTCGAGACCGACACGAGTCCTCGTAGCGAAATATATGATCGCTACCGCCCCGCCCTGACGCTCGCCGGCCGTGCCACCGAAGGGGAAAAGGTGTACGAGCGCGAATGCATGAGCTGCCATCAGATCGGCGCCAAGGGGCAGGCCGTCGGGCCAAACCTGGCGCTCACGAAAAACCGCACGCCGGAGGAGCTCTTGTTGCACATTCTCGATCCCAATCGCGAAGTGCAGCCGGCGTTCATCCAGTACACCATCGTCGACCGGGCGGGCGGAATCCACACCGGGCTGGTGACCGCCGAGACGGCCGCCAGCATCACGCTGCGGCGCGACAAAAGCGTCGAGGAGACGGTGCTCAAGCAAGAGATCGACGAAATCAGCAGCACCGAAAAGTCGCTCATGCCCGAGGGGTTTGAAAAGACCATCGACCAGCAGCAGATGGCCGACCTGCTGTCGTTCCTAGGCGCGCTGCACTACGACATCGGCACGCAACCCGGCCGCCGCACGGCGGACGAAGGCGTGAAGAACGCGGACTAACCACGGAGACACAGAGGCACGGAGAAGAAGGGCGAAGGTCGAAGTCCTAAGCACGAATGCCGAATAGATCATTTCGGCCTTTCGTGTTTCGAGATTCTTTGGCATTCGTGCTTTGACATTCGTTTTCTTCTCCGTGCCTCCGTGGTGATCTCACCGGAAATCGCGCGACTGCGAGCCGATGCGGCGCGATAGCTCGACCAGGTCGTCGAGCCGGTTCACCAGCACGTGGATCACTTCCCCTTGGCGTTCCAGTTTGCCGTGCGCCACGAGTGCCGCCGCGCCCTTGGCCGCGCGGCGATAGCGCTGCCAGATCGCCGGGCGAACGATGAGGTTGGCCACGCCGGTTTCGTCCTCCAGCGTGACGAACGTGATGCCGCTGGCCGTGCCGGGGCGCTGGCGGACGAGCACCAGGCCGGCCACGCGCACCTGGCGGCCGGAGCGCACGTGCGGCAGCTCGCGCGCCCGCAACACCCGCAAGCCCGTGAGCATCTCGCGAAAGAACGATAGCGGATGGGCCCGCAGCGACAAGCCGGCCGTCCGATAGTCGGCCAGCACCTCTTCGTAGTCCGAAAGCGCCGCAAGGGGCGCCTCCGGCTCTTGGTCCTCGTCCGATTTCGCCCGATCGAAGAGCGGCAGCGCGCGGGCCGATTGCTCGTGCGCCAGCGCCTGCCACAAGCCGCCTCGCCGATCGAGCGCAAGCGAGCGCAGCGCATCGGCCTTGGCCAGCCGCACCAACAGCGGCCGGCCCAAGCCGGCGCGGCGGGCAAGGTCCGCCAGCGAGCGGAAGGGCCCCGCGCGCCGCGCCGCGACGATCTTTTCCACCGCCGCCGTCGGCAAGCCCGCAAGCTGCCGCAGTCCGAGCCGCAACGCAAGCGTCCCCTTGCTCGGCTCGAGCGTGCAGTCCCACTGGCTTTCGTTCACGTCGGCCGGCAACACCCGGACGCCGTGCTCGCGGGCGTCGCGCACGAGCTGCGCCGGCGCGTAGAAACCCATCGGCTGGCTGTTCAGAAGCGCCGCGGCAAACGCGGCCGGGTGGTAGCGCTTGAGCCAGGCCGACACGTACACCAATAGCGCGAAGCTGGCGGCGTGCGATTCGGGAAAACCATACTCGCCGAACCCGCGAATCTGCTGAAACACGTTTTCGGCGTACTCGGCCGAGAGTCCGCGGGCGAGCATGCCTTCGATCAGCTTCTTTTGGAACTGTTCGATCAAGCCCGGCCGCCGCCAACCCCCCATCGCCCGGCGAAGCTGGTCCGCCTCGCCCGGCGTGAACCCGGCGGCGACCACGGCCAGCCGCATCGCCTGTTCCTGGAAGATCGGCACGCCCAGCGTCTTGTCGAGCACCTCGCGGATCGCCTCGCTGGGGTAGCTGACCGGCTCCAGCCCCGCGCGCCGCCGCAAGTACGGATGCACCATCTTCCCTTGGATCGGGCCCGGCCGCACGATCGCCACCTCGATCACCAGGTCGTAGAACTTGCGCGGGCGAAGGCGCGGCAGCATGCTCATCTGCGCGCGGCTTTCGATCTGGAACACGCCGATCGTGTCGGCCCGGCAGACCATGTCGTAGACGGCGCCGTCCGCCGGCGGGACCGTGGCCAACGTCAACCGCCGGCCGTGGTGACGCTCGACCAGGTCGAAGCACTTGTGGATCGCCGTCAACATGCCCAGTGCCAGGCAATCCACTTTCAAGATGCCTAATTCGTCCAGGTCGTCCTTGTCCCACTCGATGACGGTGCGATCCGCCATAGCCGCGTTCTCGATCGGCACCAATTCGCACAGCGGCCCGCGGGTGATGACCATGCCGCCGACGTGTTGCGAAAGATGCCGCGGAAAGCCGAGCAACGGTTCGACGAGCGCCACCAACTGCCGGCCGACCGTGCTGGCGGGATCGAGCCCCGCGTCGCGCAGGCGATTGGCCCAGCGATCCTCCCCCTGGTACTTGTCGAGCGACTTGGCCAGGGCATCGACCCGATCGAGCGACAAGCCGAGCGCCTTCCCCACGTCGCGCACGGCGGAGCGGGGGCGGTAGGTGATGACCTCGGCCGTCATGCCGGCGCGATCGCGGCCGTACTTTTCGTAGACGTATTGCAGCACCTCCTCGCGCCGCTCGTGCTCGAAGTCGACGTCGATATCGGGGGCCTCGTTGCGCTCGCGGCTCACGAACCGCTCGAACAGCACGTCCATCCACTCGGGATCGACCGACGTCACGCCCAGGCAGTAGCAAACGGCGGAATTCGCCGCCGATCCCCGCCCTTGGCAAAGGATGCCCCGGTGGCGGGCGAACCGCACCAGGTCCCACACGGTGAGGAAGTACGCCTCGTACCGCAGCTCCTCGATCAGCTTTAGCTCGTGCTCGATCAGGCCGCGCACCTTGTCGGGGATGCCCTGCGGATAACGCTTCCGCGCGCCGCGCCATGCGAGTTGCGCCAGGTGCGCAAGCGGCGTCGTGCCGGGCGGGCAGAGCTCTTCGGGATACTCGTAGCGCAGCTCGTCGAGCGAGAACGTCGAGCGGTCGGCGATCTCGATGGTGCGGGCGATCGCCGCCGGCGCGCGGGCGAAGAGTTCGGCCATCTCGGCCGGCGACTTCAGATGCCGCTCGGCATTGGCCGACAGCCTCGGCCCGGCCTCGGCCACCGTCGCGCCGGAGCGGATCGCCAAGAGCACGTCGGCCAGCGCGCGGCGCTGGGGCACATGGTAGTGGACATCGTTGGCCGCCGCCAACGGCACGCGGGCGTGGGCCGCCCGGGCGACGAATTCCGCGAGCCGTCGTTCGTCGTCCGGTCCGCGATGCAACTCGGCCAGGGCATAGCAGCGATCGGCGAAGATGTCGCGATAGTCCAGAAGCGAGCCATTCCGTTTCGCGTGGAGCGCGGTGCTCGCAGAGCACCCTACGGATGGCTCGGCCTCTTCCTCAAGTGGCACGAGGGCCAACAGGCCGGCGGCGTGCGCGGCCACGTCGTCGAGCCGAAGCGCGCATTGGCCCTTGGGCGCGCGGCGCCGGCCGACGCTCAACAGCCGCGCCAATCGGCCGTAAGCCGCGCGATCGGTCGCCAAGAGCACGACCGCCGGGGCGTCCCGCGGATGAATCTCCGCGCCTATGAATAGCTTCAGTCCCACCGATTTTGCCGCCGTATGCGCCCGCACGACCCCGGCCAGGCTATCCCGATCGGCGACGGCCAACGCCGCGTAGCCCAACTCCGCCGCGCGGGCGACCAGCTCGTCGGGGTGCGAGGCGCCTTCCAGGAACGAGAAATTCGTCTTGGCGTGCAGCTCCGCATAGCGGACCGCCGGCCGCGCAGCAACCTCGGCCGCGGACCGCGGAGCAAGCCGGAAAGACCGTTTAGCAGGCGGCGGATCAGGCATGGCGAAGATTCACCACGGAGACACGGAGGCACGGAGACGAAGATGAGGGAAACCGTTCAACACCTTTGCAACACGTAAGTCGTTTCGGTCAAAGAACGCGTCGGAGGATGCCGTCTTTCAAAACGGGGACGGCAAAATTGATGAGCAAGCCCACCGGCCTACCACTGAGTTTCAAGTACGTGATGAGCTGCGCTTCATGAACCGGCAGCAGCGTTTCAATGCATTTCAATTCCAGAACGACAAGATCAGCCGCGACGATGTCCAAGCGATAACCGCAGTCGAGCCGCACGCCCTTATACAAGACGGGCAGCGGAACTTGCTGCTGGAAAGATATGTCTCGCAGCCGTAGCTCGTGACACAGGCACTCCTCGTAAGCCGATTCCAGCAGACCAGGCCCCAGCGCTTTGTGCACCTCGATGGCCGCGCCGATAATGGCTTCCGTCAACTTCTCATGCTTGAGCATATTTCCCTCGATTTTGTAGTTGCCCTTCTCCCTAGCCTCCTTCCACTTTGTTCTCTTCCCTCTTTTTCTCCGTGTCTCCGTGCCTCCGTGGTGAGTCTTGTCAATCGAACTCACCGTGCCAGAACCAGGCGCCGTCGGTCAGGCGGCGGAACAGCCAGTGGCGCGCGCCTTCGCTCGTTTCCACGCGGTAGTAGTCCCGGTGAATCGGACGGCCGCGCCACCAACCCGTCTCGATCCGCTCCGGCCCCCAATAGCGCGTGACGCGGTGCGGCCGGCCGGCAAGCGCGAATTGCAGCGGAGGCCCGTCGGGCATCACCGCGGTCATCACCACCGGCACCGGCCGCGCGGCCAGCCGCAAGGGGCGCTGCGCCCACTTGAAGCGCCGCCGTGCCGTAGCTTGGCCCCGCGCCGGCGCGCGCTTGGTGCGAGGGGGGCCCTGCGCCGCAGTTCCACGGCGGCCGGGCGCCGCGTCCAGCACCGGCTCATAGCGCCAGGCACGCTCCGGCTGCGCGTCGTCGGAAAGCCGGGCCCGCAGCACCTGTTCGCGCCCCAGCCGGCTGCTGAGCCGATCCACAAGCGCGGCCAGGTGGCGCGGATCGTCGCGTGGGGAGCGGGCCTCGAAGAGCTCTTGCTGCCGGAATTCCACAAGCGCCGTGGCCGTTACCTCGACCTCGATCTCCGTCACCGGCTCGGCCAACGACAGCCGCTGGAGCTTCAATCGCACCAGGTCCAGCAGATAACGCGGCGCGGCGCTGGGGCGAAACAACCCCAGCGTAAATGGCGCGATTGCGCCTCCCGCGCCGTGCAACCGGCAGGCAAGTTGCAAGACGCCGCGCCGCTCGGCCACTAGCGGCCTGATCAACTGATCGAGCAATTGCCCGAGGATCGCTTCGATCACTTCGGCATGTGCGATTGGCTGCTCGCACGACCAGGCGGCCACGAGCGTCGGCGGCGGTTGGGCGGCCGCGATCACTTCCTCGGCCGTGCCGGTGAGCTGGTCCCAGCGGCGCAACAGTTCCGGCCCGAAGCGCGTCGCCAAGGCCGCGCGCGAAAACGGCTCCAGTTGGCCGATCCGTTTTAACCCCAGTTCGGCGAGCAACTGCACGTGCTCGTCGGACAAGCGAAGGGCGGCGAGAGGAAGGGAAGACAATGATGAATGATGAATGATGAATGATGAATGGGGGGCGGGCATCCTGCCCGCCTTCTGCGCCGCGTTTTTCTTTTCTCCCCATTCATCATTCATCGTTCCGCATTCATCATTAGCCCCGTAGTGTGTCACCGCCCAGGCGGCGCCGATCGTGTCGGCCACGGCCAGGCGGGCGGCGAGGCCGCGCCGGCAAAACGCCTGCCGGACGCGCTGGGCAAGCGCCGCTTCGCCGCCAAAGAGCGGCCCCAGCCCGGTCACGTCCAATAGCAGGCTCTCGGGCCGCTCGGCCTCTTCCAATCCGACCGTGGGGCTGAACTGCCGGCACCACTCGGCCAGTGCGACGAGCGCCCCCCGCGCGGCCACGGGATCGTAACGTTCCAGATGGGAATGCTTGCTTGCGGGTCCGATCACCGCCGTGGCTTCGGCAAGCGACATGCCTGGCCGGATGTGACGCACACGCGCCGCCGCCGAGCAATAAGCGATCTGCAAGGCCCCGCGCGGCGCAGCTTCGTAGAGGGCCACGGCGACCGCGGGATCGTTCGCCGCGCGACGCTCACGAAGCGCGGGCCGCGCGTCGCACCACTGCTGGATCGGCCAGTCGGGGAGCCAGACGCACAACACCCGTCTCATCGTCAAGTTCCAAATCCAACGTCTGTCCCCCGGAAGTCCCACGCAGGCGAAGCAGCTCCACGCGCAGCCGGCGCTGGTGCCCGGTCGGCTGCGGCTCGACCAGAAAACGCACGTTCGCCCAGGAAGATTCGCCGCGGGCCGTGGCCGGACGTATGAACAAGCCGAGATTGCCGGCCGACTCGGCGGCCAACTGTAAGCGCCGCCAGGTGCGCGCCGCCAATCGCTCGGCCCAGCACAACACGGCGGCCACGCCCGGCGAACGCAGCGATTGGTCCAAGGCCCACGTTTCGTCGGCCGCGTTCGCTGGGCGAACCACGATCAAGCGATCGAGATCGACACGGGCTTGCGCGGCGGCCGGCGGATAAAAGCATCCCGCGCGATCGACGACCACCACCGGCCCGCCATCCCGACAGGCCTCGCGCGCGACTGCCAGGGCCAGGCTGCCCGCCCCGCTGCCAGGACCCGGCGCCAGCCACTCGACCAATGTGCCGCGGCTTAATCCCCTGCCAGGGATGAGTTTGTCTAGATCCTCACAGCCGGTGGAAACCACCTGCGGCGCACCACGGCGGGCCTGAACGAGCCGCTCGAGGCGGTCCTTCAACTCGGCCACGAGGCACGATCGTGAATCGGGCAAAGTGTTTTGTTTCATGGGGCGAGGGGCTGCTAGCATACTATACATTTGTACCGTACCGGTGTCAAGCGCGCCTCTCTCGGGAAATTCTGCTGTTCCCGCCCAGAACCGCCGGGCGCGACAATCCATCCGCGCCGCCTACTCAACGGAACGCGCGACGATCGGCAAGCGTCTAGAAGAATGAGGCCAGAGGCTAGAGACCAGAGGTTAGAGGACAAGACATGAAGGCGCTCCACCACCTGTGGCCTCTGGCCTGTGGCCTGTGGCCTATCCTGTTCGCGGCGGCCGCATTCGTCGAGCCGCCGGCCGATCCGCCCGCGCTCGAGCGGGCCTTTCACCACGGCAACTACAAAGACGCCTACGACGGTTACCGCCGCCTGGCGCTCGCCGCGGCCGCCCCGCCGCGCGAAGTGGGCGACTACCTCGGGCGCGCGATCCAATGCCTCCATGTGCTGGGCCGTGTCGACGAAATCGACGACTTTCGCGAGCAGGCCATTAAGATCCACACCATGAACTGGCGGCTCCTGCGCGCGGCCGCCGAAAGCTTCGCCGACGGCGACCACAACGGCTTTCTGGTCGCCGGCCGATTCGAGCGCGGCAACAAACGTGGCGGCGGGCAAGCCGCGAATGCCGCCGCGCGCGACCGCGTCCGCGCTTTGCAATTGATGGTCGAAGCCATGCCGCTCGTCGAGCAGGAGCCCGACAAAAACGAGATGGCCGATTTCTTCTTCTCGTTCGCCCGCATGCTGTCCAGCCGCAACTATCAAGAGGCCTGGCGGTTGCAATACCGAAGCGACCTGGCGCAATGGCCCGACTACGACGAAGGGTGGTACTACGGTTCGCCGACCGCAGGCGCACCGGTCGGCGCGGATGGCCAGCCGGTGTACTATTCCGTGCCGGCCGGATTCGACGAAGCCCAAAACGACGGCCAGCGCTGGCGATGGGCCCTGGCACGAGTCGCCGAGCTCGCGCCGGACAAGACGGGCGACGTCCGCTGGGAATTGGCCGCCTTCGCGCAAAGCCAGTTCGGCGTGCAGACGCTGGCCAACTACGGCCACCACTTCCGCGGGCCATGGGCCAACGACGATCGCGACAATCAGAGCGGCGCCTATGCGCTTCATACGCTCGGCGAGAACGAGACCATCGCGCGGCTGGCCACCGGCATCCATCGCTTCGTCCTGCCGGATGAATTCAACTATGTGAAGATCTACCAGCAGATCGCGGCCGACCCGCGCGGCGGCCGAAAGACGGACGCCATCGCCGCCCTGGCCCTGGAATTCGAGAATCGCCGGCAATACCCGCGCGCCGCCGAATTCTGGCGCGCGGCCCTGCTGGCCGATCCCAAGAATAAGGCGTCATGGCAAGTCGGCCTGGACGCGATCGAGCGCAACTGGGGACGGTTCGAGCCCGCCGGCACCCAACCGGCCGGTCAGGGGGCCACCGTCGACTTCCGCTTCCGCAACGGGCAGAAAGTCCACTTCGACGCCCACAAGGTGAATGTCGAACGGCTATTGGCGGACGTGAAGGCCTATCTCCGCTCGAATCCGGCGCAGCTCGATTGGAACGCGCTCAATATCGGCGATATCGGCTACCGCCTCGTCGAGAAGAACGAGGGCCGGTACCTCGGCGATCGCGTCGCGACGTGGGACATGGACCTGGAGCCGCGCGAGGGCCATTTTGACAAGCGCGTCACCGTCACCACGCCCCTCACTAAAGCCGGTGCCTACCTCGTCACCGCCACGATGGCCGAAGGCAACACCAGCCGCATCGTCCTGTGGGTCGCCGACACGGCCGTGGTCAAGAAGCCGCTGGGCAACAAGACGCTCTACTACGTGGCCGACGCCGTGACCGGCGAGCCGATCGAGCGGGCCACGGTCGAGCTATTCGGCTACAGCCAGAAGCAAGTCGACCGGAACCGCATGAAAGTCGACACTGTCGAAATGAACCTGACGACCGACCGTAACGGCCAGGTCCTGCCCGAGGCGGACAAAAACCACAATGCCTTCAACTGGCTGGTGACGGCGCGGACGCGATCGGGCCGGCTGGCCTACTTGGGGTTCACCTATGTCTGGCAGGGCAACGTTCACGACCAGCAGTACAACCAGACGAGGGTGTTCACGATCACCGATCGGCCGGTCTACCGGCCGGATCAGACGGTGAAGTTCAAGTTCTGGATCCGCCAGGCGCAGTACGACCAGGACGGGTCGACCTTTGCCCGCCAGAACTTCGCGGTGCAAGTCGTGAACCCGCGCGGGGAGAAGATCCTCGAACAGCCGGCAACGACCGACGAGTTCGGCGGCGTCGAAGGGGAGTATCAGTTACCGGCCGACGCCATGCTCGGCGTCTATCAACTCATACTGGCCAACCAGGGCGGCGGAAGCTTCCGCGTCGAGGAATACAAGAAGCCCGAATTCGAAGTCACCGTCGACGCGCCCAAGAAGCCGGTCATGCTGGGCGAGAAGATCCAGGCGACAGTCAGCGCCCGCTATTACTTCGGCTCGCCGGTGACCGAGGCCAAGGTGAAGTACAAGGTCCTGCGCACCACGCATACCGATCGCTGGTACCCGGTGGGCGCGTGGGACTGGTTCTATGGGCCGGGCTACTGGTGGTTTGCGTACGACTACGATTGGTATCCCCGCTGGCGCGAGTGGTCTTGCTGCGGCCGGCCCGCCCCCTGGTGGTGGCCGCGCAGCTACCAGCCGCCCGAGGTCGTTGCCGACGCCGAGGTGCCGATTGGCCCCGACGGCAAGGTCACCATCGACATCGACACGGCCATCGCCAAGGAGCTCCACGGCCACGAGGATCAGGAGTACAGCATCACCGCCGAAGTGGTCGATCAATCGCGCCGCACGATCGTCGGCGCCGGCAACGTGCTGGTGGCCCGCCAGCCATTCAAGGTCGCCGCTTGGGTCGATCGCGGCTTCTATCGCACGGGTGACACGGTGCGAGCCAGCTTCTCGGCCCACACGCTCGATCGCCAGCCGGTCGAGGGGACGGGCAAGCTGACCTTGTACAAGGTCAGCTACGACGACTCGCGCAAGGCGGTCGAGACGCCGCTGCACGAGTGGGACGTAAACACCAATGCCGAGGGTCGCGCGGAACAGAAGCTCGAAGCCTCGGCCGCCGGGCAGTACCGCCTTGCCTATCGGCTCACCGATGCAGCCGGCCACGCCGTCGAAGGCGGGTATTTGTTCAACGTCCGTGGCGCGGGCTTCACCGGCGCCGGCTTCCGCTTCAATCACGTCGAACTGGTGCCCGATACCCGCGAATATCAGCCCGGCGGCAAGGTCCGGCTGATGATCAACACTGACCGAGTCGATAGCACCGTCCTGCTATTCGTGCGGCCGGCGAACGGAGTGTATCTGCCGCCGAAGATGATCCGCGTGCCGGGCAAGAGCACGGTCGAGGAGATCGAAGTGACCAAGAAGGACATGCCCAACTTCTTTGTCGAGGCCGTGACCGTCGCCGATGGACGCATCTACAGCGAAACGAAGGAGATCGTCGTCCCGCCCGAGTCGCGCGTATTGAACGTGGCCGTCGACGCATCCGCCACCGAATACAAGCCGGGGCAGGAAGCGGAAGTCCGCTTCAAGCTGACCGACTTCTATGGCAAGCCGTTCGTCGGCACGACCGTCCTGTCGGTCTACGACAAGAGCCTGGAGTACATCGCCGGCGGTTCGAACGTGCCGGAGATCAAGGAGTTCTTCTGGAAATGGCGGCGCCAACACTACCCGCAAACCGAGTCCAGCCTGCAATGGTTCGGCCACAACGTGGTCCATTCAGGCGAGCCGACGATGCGGGATTTGGGGATCTTCGGTTCCTCGGTGGTAGATGAGCTCGACGATAAAGAGCGCCTGCCGACCAGTAGCACCAGCGCCGCGGGCATGCCGCGCAAGGCCGGGCAAGGGCGATTCGGCGGCGGTGGCCCAATGTTGGGCGAAGTCGCCCGGGCGAATGAAGATTATGACGCCGCGGACCGGAGCGGCTTCATGGACTTGAGCGTGGGCCAACAAAACGAGGCCGCCACCGGTAACGTCCAACCAACCGTCCGCACAAACTTCGCCGACACCGCTTATTGGGCCGGTTCGATCACGACCGATGCCGCCGGCACGGCCACCGTTCGCTTCAAGATGCCCGAAAACCTGACCACGTGGCGGGTGAAGGTGTGGGGCCTGGGTCAGGGTACGCGGGTTGGACAAGGCGAAGCCGACGTTGTGACGCGGAAGAACTTGATCGTGCGGATGCAGGCCCCGCGGTTCTTCGTCGAAAAGGACGAGGTCGTACTCTCGGCCAACGTGCACAACTATCTTGCCGCGGCCAAGAGCGTCGAAGTGGCGCTCGAGCTCGATGGCGGCGTGCTGCGGCCGCTCGACGAATTGCGGCGCGTCGTTTCAATCGAGGCCGGCGGCGAAAAGCGCGTCGATTGGCGCGTCGCCGTCGCCGCCGAAGGCCAGGCTACGGTCCGCATGAAGGCCCTCACAGACGAGGAATCCGACGCGGTCGAGATGCGTTTCCCGGCCCACGTGCACGGGATGCTGAAGACCGACTCCTACGCCGGATCGATCCGCCCTGACGACAGCCTGGGTAGGTTCACGATCCGCGTGCCCGCCGAGCGCCGGCCGGAGCAATCGCGCCTGGAAATCCGCTACTCGCCGTCGCTTGCCGCGGCGATGGTCGACGCGCTACCGTACCTGGTCGAGTATCCGTACGGCTGCACGGAGCAGACGTTGAATCGGTTCTTGCCCACTGTCGTGGTACAGCACGTCTTGAAGGACATGCACGTCGATCTGGCGGCGGTCCGCGGCGCGCGTGCGAACCTCAACGCGCAGGAAATCGGCGATCCTCAGAAACGGGCTGCCGGGTGGAAGCGGTTCGATCGCAACCCGGTTTTCGACGAGCAGGAAGTGAGCCGCATGGTCGCCGACGGCGTCCAGGCGCTAGCGGAAATGCAATTGTCCGACGGCGGCTGGGGCTGGTTCTCCGGCTTCGGCGAGCACTCCTGGCCGCACACCACGGCCACCGTTGTGCACGGATTGCAGGTCGCTCGGGGAAACGGGGCCGAGGTGCGGGTCGAAATGCTCGACCGCGGCGTGGCCTGGCTCAAGACATACCAGGAAGAGCAGGTCCGCCAGCTAACGAACGCCGCCACCGAGACGAAGCCCTACAAGCTGCATGCCGACGAGGCCGACGCCCTTATCTACATGGTGCTGGTCGACGGCGGCACGGCCAACCAGCGGATGCAGGATTTCCTCTATCGCGATCGGACCAATCTGTCTGTCTACGGCAAGGCGCTCCTAGGTCTCGCGCTTGAGAAAGAGAAGCAGGGCGAGCGGCTGGCCATGATTCTTCGGAACGTCGAGCAGTACCTGGTCGTCGACGACGCGAATCAAACCGCCTGGCTCAAGATGCCTGAAGGGAACGCCTGGTGGTATTGGCACGGCAGCGACGTCGAGGCGATGGCGGCCTATCTGAAGCTGTTGGCCCGCACGACGCCGCAGGCGGAGACCCCGGCGCGGCTGGCGAAGCACCTGCTCAACAATCGCCAGAACGGCACGTATTGGAACTCGACGCGCGACACGGCACTGTGCCTGGAGGCGCTGGCCGAGTTCTGCGTCGCCAGCGGCGAAGCCGCTCCGGACATGACCGTCGAAATCCTGGTCGACGGCGTCAAACGCAAGGAAGTTGCGATCGCCTCGGACAACTTATTCAACTTCGACGATCGGATGGTCCTCTCGGGCCAGGAAATCGAATCGGGCGAACACACGATCGAATTCCGCAAGCAAGGCCGCGGCCCGCTTTACTACAATGCCTACCTCGCGAATTTCACGCTCGAGGACCCGATCCCTGCGGCCGGGCTGGAGGTAAAAGTCGAGCGGCATTTCTACAAGCTCGTGCGCGACGATCGCCAGGTGCACGTCGCCGGATCGCGCGGCCAGGCGGTCGGCCAGCGCGCCGAGAAGTACGCCCGCCAGGAGCTACCGGACTTGGCGAACCTCACTAGCGGCGACCTGGTCGAGATCGAGCTAGTGATCGACAGCAAAAACGACTATGAATACCTCATGTTCGAGGACATGAAGCCGTCGGGCTTCGAGCCGGTCGAGGTCCGCAGCGGCTACAACGCAAACGCCCTGGGCGCCTACATGGAGCTGCGCGACAATCGCGTGGCCTTCTTCGTCCGCTGGCTGGCCCGCGGGCGGCACAGCGTGTCGTACCGCATGCGTGCCGAGACGCCGGGCCGGTTCAGCGCCCTGCCGGCCCGCGCGCTGGCTATGTATGCACCAGAGCTCGCGGGGAACTCGGGCGAGTTCAAGCTCGTGGTCACGGATTGATCGCGCGTCCGGCGGCGCTAAAAGCGCGCGATTGCCGGACGGCGGCGACGCCGATAGACTGCGGGCCGTTCTTGGCCGGATTGCTTCACCAGAGCGTCGCCGATGGTCGTGATCGCCATCCTGGGCTTGCTCGTGCCGGGCTACTGCGTGGCCCGCGCCCTCCGCGCGCCAATGACATGGGCGCTTGCGTTCCCGTTTTCCGCGACGTTGCTGGCCGAGACGGTCATTGCGTTTGCGATCATCGGCGTGCCGATCCGTTTCCACAATGTGCTCGCGGTGCTGGTAGTCGCCAGCTTAGTCGCGTTGGCGGCGGAGGCGTGGCGCAGGGACAAGAGACCGACGGCGTCGGCCAGTTCTCAGGCGACAGGAAACCCTGCGGCGCGCGGCAGCAAGAAGCAGCGCGATGGTCGACACGCCACGCCGGCCCGGCGTTTCGGCTGGCTCGCGCTCGCCGTGGGAGCGGCGTGCATCGTGATCCTGCTCGGCATGGTCGTGCGCACCAGTCTGTACCCTTTGAGTGGCTACGACACCTCGTTTCGCTGGGAAGCCCTGTCGCGCGCGATGCTCGACCAGGAGAGCTTGTCGTTCTATCCGCCGGTGACGCCGGAAGACTTCACCGTGTACGTCTATCCGGACGGCATCGCCCCCTTGGTGGGGGCGGTCTATTGGTGGCTGTACGCCACTTACGCGGTGCCGTGGCCGGTGCTGACGTCGGCGCCAATCGTCCTGCAGGCGATCTCTTGCCTGGCGCTGGTGTTTTACACGGCGCGGACGCTATTCGGCCCCGCGGGCGGCGCTGTCGCGCTCGCGGCGCTTGTGACTTCGACGCTTTTTTTCGCGGCCGTGGCCATGGGACAGGAGACCGGCTACACGGCACTTTCGTACGCCGGTCAATTGGCGTTCGCGCTCGCGGCCGTTCGGGAGCCCAGGGCGCGCTTCGCGGTGATCGCCGGCGTCTTTGCGGGAATGGGTGCGCTGGCGCGGGAATACGGGCCGCTATTGTCGGTTGCCGGCATCGCCGTCCTGGCTACGACGCGCGAAACGCGGCGCATGCTGCCTTTGTTCTGTCTCGCCGCCGCCTTGTGCGCCGCGCCTTGGTACGTGCGCAACTGGTTGCTGAGTGGCAACCCGCTCTATTCCATTTCGGTCGGCTTGATATTTCCCGTCAATCCAGTGCATGCCCGGATTATGGCGACGTGTCACGAGCTGTTCGGTCTCGCGCATTGGTCTGGGACAGACTGGGCGCGCAACGCCGGGAAGTTGCTGGCTGGAGCGCCCTTGGCGATCGTGTTGGGCCTGACGGGGTTGGCGCTCGCGGGGCGGCAGACGGTGTCGGTCGGCCTTGCGGCGCTCGTGGCGGTGCTGCTTTGGCTTTGGTCGGTCGCGTACACCAGCGCCGACGTGCCATACACCATGCGAGTGCTCGCGCCGGCCTGGGTCGCGCTATCGATCGCGGCTGGTGCGGTGGGCCCGGCGCTAGAGCGGTCCAGCGGCTGGCGCGCGTTCCTTTTCCGCGGCGGAGTGCTCGTGGCGATCGTACTGTGCGGCGGATACGCGGCCGTCTACGCCTGGAGTCATCCCTTCTTCGGAAGGCACACGCGCGCCGCCAACTGGCATACGACCGAGGATCCTCTCGACTGGTATCCGGGGCACCGGGCCGTGGCCCGCGCGCTCGAGGGAACGAAGATTCCGCCCGTCGGCGTGTTGACGGATGATTGCTACCTGGCCACGGCGTTACGGCGCGAGACGCGGTTCACGCCGGTCATGATCTGGAACCCACAGGTGGCCTTCATCTTCGACGAAACGCTCGATCCGGCCGAAGTGCGGCGGCGACTGTGCGAGAATGGGGTGAGGATCGTAGCCAGCGGTGGCGGGGCGAACGCGCTCTTTTTGCACAAGCTTCCCTTTTATCGCGACGATTCAGTGCACTGGCAGCCGCTCATGGAGATGCCCGGCACGTGGACGGTGTTTTTTCTTCCCGTGCCGGCGGCGGCGCCGCCGCCGACCGAGCCGACATTGCAAACGCCCGACGCGCCGCCGAACGTCGATGGTTGATCCCTCGGTGGCGCCACTGGCGAGGCCGGCTGGCGTTGCCGCTCACTTCAGCCAACCGCGCAGCCACGTCCAGAAGCGGTTCTTCGCCTTGACCATCGGCGGGTCGGGTTCGGGCACCGGCGCGGTCTCGACCGGCACGTTGCCGGGGCTGATGTCGCCGATCATCAATTCGCCGTCCGTGTAGTACCAGTCGCCGCCACCGTTGCGGCCAGCGACGGTCGGCCCGACGCCGCTCACTTCGTACGTGCGGTCGAGCTGTTCGGCATCGATCAGGCTGTTGATTATGTGATCGCGCTCCGCATCCACGTCGGCGTCGATGTGGTGCGTGATCTGCCCCGTGCGGTGGCTGAGGCCCACGCTCTTGTCGAACGTGGCGGCGCCCAGCCACATGGGACGTCGGTCGGGCGCTTGCCGCGGCCGCTGCCAGAAGCGGACGTGATGGCGATGCTTGGCACTTTTGCCCACCGGCTGCTCGAAGGCCAGGTCCTGTTTCCGCCCCCACACGTACAGGCTGCTGACCGGCGCGTCGGCGTAGCGCCGGTCCAAGAGCACGCTGGCGGCGATCTTCATGCTGCTTTTTAGCGTGACCGGATCGGCCGGCTGCCACTTCGCCGCCACTAGCGCGCGGATCACTTCTTCCTTCGTGCCGACGAGGCCGACGTTAAGCGGGTCCCCGGGAATGTCGTTGTGCGTGACCGTGGTCTTCGGCGCATCGGCCATGTCGGGCTGGTGCTCGTAGTGCTGCCAGAGCCGCGGCAGCACCAGGTACGCCACCACGACGTACGCGCAAGCCAGCCACAGGAAGCGGATCACCAGCCGGTCGGCCAGCCGCCGTTTCTGACGCACCTTTGCGGGCGCCGGTTGCGGCGCGTCGGTTGCTGGGTTCGGAACAACGGACACCGTGGCACCGTTGGGCACGAGAAACGCGCGGCAAAGCGAATCGCACCGAAGTATAGCATCGGCGTGCGGCAGGGCCGTTCACAGATTCAAGCTTGCCGGCGGCGCACCGGCGGGAAAGTGGGACAGGCACCGAGACGAAACGTTGGTCTGAAAGGGCTTGCGCTGTTTATGCTCGGAGCCAGTCCCATTTTCCCGCCTCGCCATTTTG
>JACPPG010000072.1 GCA_016191115.1 Planctomycetia bacterium
CGCCGATCCCGAGGTGAAGAAGAAGTTTGCCGACCTCGGCTACTTCACCACCGGCAGCACGCCCGAGGCCTATCTCGAGAAGCTGAAGTTCGAGACCGAGCGCTGGACCAAGGTGGTCAAGGACAACAACATCAAGGTCGAGGGCTAGCGGGAGCGCGGGCCTCTGGCCCGCTCATGATGCGGGCCGGAGGCCCGCGCTCCCGTATCCATCGCGCGCACCAGCAGCTTCTTGAGGTCCGCGGCACTCAGCCGGTCGAGGTGCGCCAGCACCATCGGATAGCCGATGTAGTGGTCGGTGATGAAGAAGGTCTCAGGGTCGGCCTGCAGCAGGTGATCGCGCGTCTCGTCGCCGACCTTCAGCACGATCGACCGGCCGTCCTGGTGCAGGCGGGCCAAAAGCTTGCCTTTGTGGCGCCAAGCGAGCGTGCCGTAGGACGTGCCTTCCTCGACGCCCGCCAGTGCAGAAACCGTGCGGCGGATGACGGCGAGCGAGAGCTTGCGCGTGGCCATGGTGGGCCCGCAAAGTGCGCCGGCACGCTCAATGGGGGAAGAGAGAAATGGCGACCGCTTCGGCCGTTCCAGTTCCGGCATCGCATCTCGACGTCGCCCGTGACGCCGAGCCCGCCACCAAGGCCGCCAATGCAGCGCTGGCCGCCAGGCTGCCCTTCGCCGAGCAAAGCGATTTCGAGGCGGCCAAGCGCGGCCTGATCGCGCCGGTGCCCGAGGGCATGGTGAAGGCGGCGAGCGGCACCGTGCTGTGGAACTTGGGCGAATACGCCTTCATCGACGGCGAGCTGGCGCCGGCCACGGTCAATCCCAGCCTGTGGCGCATGGCCCGGCTCAACATGGCCAACGGCCTGTTCAAGGTCACCGACCGGCTCTACCAGCTGCGCGGCTTCGACATCGCCAACATGACCGTGATCGAGGGCGACAGCGGCCTGATCCTGATCGATCCGCTGACCACCGCCGAGGTCGCGCGCGCCGGACTGGCGCACTACTACACGCATCGCCCGAAGAAGCCGGTCGTCGCGGTGATCTACACCCACAGCCACGTCGACCATTACGGCGGCGTGCGCGGCGTGATCGACGAGGCCGACGTCAAGGCGGGCAAGGTCGCCGTCATTGCGCCTGACGGATTCATGGAGGCGGTGTCGGGCGAGAACGTGCTGGCCGGCCTGCCGATGGGGCGCCGCGCGCAGTTCCAGTTCGGCACCATGCTGCCGCGCGGCCCGCGCGGCCAGGTCGATGCCGGGCTGGGCAAGGGCATCGCCCGAGGCTCGACCGGCCTTATAGCGCCGACCATGAGCATCGTGCAGCCGGTCGAGGAACACACGATCGACGGCATCAAAATCGTCTTTCAGCTCGCGCCCGAGACCGAGGCGCCAGCCGAGATGCACATGTTCTATCCGCAGCTCGGCGTGCTCAACATGGCGGAGAACGCCTGTCCATTGCTGCACAACTTCATCCCGCTGCGTGGCGCCGTCGCGCGCGATCCGCGCATCTGGGCCAAGTACATCGGCGATGCCATCGCGATGTATGCGCCGCAGACCGAGGTCATGATCGGCCAGCATCACTGGCCAGTGTGGGGGCGCGAGGCCGTGCTCGATCATCTCGAATCGCAGCGCGACCTCTATAAGCACATCCACGACCAGACCTTGCGCCTGATGAACAAGGGTTGGCGGCCGGCC
>JACPPG010000073.1 GCA_016191115.1 Planctomycetia bacterium
CAATGGCTTGATCGAAATGCGCGGCCTCGAACTGCTCGAACCAAGCGCGAAACTGCTTGAGTTGATCAGTGGACAGATCCGCGACGGCTCTCTCGATATCTTCCAGTGTCGTCATGGTGAGAGTTCACCCGCCTCCAATTGGAGCCCAATATACATGGCCGCTGTCTCACTAGGAACAGCGCGCCAGCTTGACCAGCCTGCTTCCTGAATAGACGATTGATTGCGGCACCTCGAAGGCAGATCCGGAGATCAGGGATGACCGCCACCAACGACACGCTCCCAACTGCGACACGGGTCTCCGACCCAGGCATACGCGCGCTCTATCGGCTGGAAAACCGTTGGCAGGCGTGGCTCGACGTCGAGGCCGCCCTCGCCCACGCCCAGGCCGAGCTCCGCATCATCCCCGCAGAAGCCGCGAAGGCGATTGCTGCAAATGCGAAGCTCGAGCTGATGGACCGCAAGCGCATCGATGAAGGTTTTACACGCACCGGTCATACGCTGGTGCCGCTGGTCTGGGAGCTCGGCCGCGCCGTCGGCGAGCCGCATGGCGGCTGGGTGCATTGGGGCGCGACCACGCAGAACATTACCCAGACCGGCGACCTTCTGGTGCTACGGCAGGCGCATGCGATCATCCTGCGCCAGATCGTCGAGATCCTGGGAGCGATGGCCGATCTCGCCGAACGTACCGCCGACATGCCGATGGCGGGACGAACGCACGGCCAGCACGCGGTGCCGGCGACCTTCGGCTACAAGGTCGCGGTCTGGATCGACGAGCTGCTGCGCCACGTCGAGCGCCTGCGCCAGGCGGCCCCCCGCCTGTTCGTCGCCATGCTGGGTGGCGGCGCCGGCACCTTCGCCTCGCTCGGCAAGCAAGGCCCGCCGGTGCAGGCCGGTATCGGCCGCCGGCTCGGTTTCGGCACGATGACCGTGCCGTCGCGCACGCTGGGCGATCACCTGGCGGAGAATATCTGCATCCTCGGCCTGCTTGCCGCGACTTGCGGCAAGATCGGGCGCGAGGTCTACACCCTGATGAAGACCGAGTTCGGCGAGGTCGAGGAGCCGGTGCCGCCGGGCACCGTCGGCAGCTCGACCATGCCGCAGAAGCGCAATCCCAAGCTCTGCCAGGACGTCATCGCCGCGGCCGCCGAGGTGCGCAGCCTGGTGCCGCTGGCGCTCGAGGCGATGACGACCGAGCACGAGGCCGATCGTACCACCAGCCTGATGATGGACAGCGCCGAGGCCCGCGCCTGCATCGCCACCGGCGACATGCTGGCCCGGCTGGGCGAGATCATGCGCGGCCTCAGCGTCGATCCCAAACGCATGCGGGCAAACCTCGATCTCGGCGGCGGATTGATCATGGCCGAAGCCGTGATGCTCGATCTCGGCGCCGCGATCGGCCGCCAGCATGCGCATGACGTCGTGTATGAGGCCGCCCAGGCGGCCTTCGTCGAGGGCAAGTCGTTCTCCGACCTTCTCGCCGCCGACACGCGCCTCACGGCGCACATGGACAGAAAGGCGATCGAAAAACTGCTCGATCCGACCGCCTATACCGGACTGTGCGCCGATATGGCGCGCGAAGGTGTCAGCCGGGCACGCACTGAGGCCGCGAAGCTGGCCTCATAATCTTCCGGACCGCGGGCGTCCCGCCCGCTCATGATCATGAGCGGGCGAGACGCCCGCGGTCCGAATATGAAGCCTACTTCTTCCGGCTCATGTTCCAGAACGCCGTCGCCGGGGCGATCATCACGCCCTCGATGTCGGCGCGCAGCGCGATCGGCTGGTACCATTCGCCGAGATGGACGTGGGTCGGATGCTCGACCCAGTACTTCTGCAGCTCGATTGCGATCTGCTTCTGCTTGGCTGGATCGGATTCCTTGGAGAACTGATCGCGCAGCTTCTCGATCTTCTCGTCACACGGCCAGCCGAACAGGGCCTTGTCGCACGACGCATTGAAGAAGGCCGCGCTCACCGGATTGAGAATGTCGGCCGCGCCCCACGAGGTGATGAAGGCACTCCAGCCGCCCTTGTCCGGCGGGTCCTTCTTGGCGCGGCGCGCCACCAGCGTCTGCCAGTCCATCGACTGCATGTTGACCTTGAAGCCGGCGGCCTCGAGCTGCGCCTTGGCGACCGGCGCCATGTTGGTCAGCACCGTGAGGTCGGTCGACTGCATGAGCTCGACCGGCGTGCCGTCGTAGCCTGCCTCC
>JACPPG010000066.1 GCA_016191115.1 Planctomycetia bacterium
GGGATGCCGAGCGCGGTCGCGGCATCGACATCGACCGAATCGACGCCGACCGAGCCCAGCGACACCACCTTCAGCTTCTTGCCCGCCTCGATCACCTTGGCGGTGATGCGCGGCCGGCCCTTGGCATAGATCGCATCGGCGTCGGCCACGGCCTTGATCAGCTCGTCGTCGCCGCCGCCCACCTCGACGATCTCCGCGCCGATGGGGCCCAGGGTCTCCATTTCCAGGGAATGGTCGGTGTTGCCCGGACCGGTCGTCACGATCTTGAAACGCGCCACGTGTTGTCTCCTCCGCAAATTTCACGGCACTCTAGCGCAATCTCTCAACCACGGTGAATCGGCATGCCTGCGCCCAAGAACGTCCTCCTGATCGTCGTCGACCAATGGCGCGGCCTGATGCTGCCCAAGCTCGGGGCGGATTACCTCAAGGTGCCGAACATCCATCGGCTCAGCGAGGAGGGCGTGACCTTCCGCAATCATTTCACACAGGCCGCACCCTGCGGTCCGGCCCGCGCCAGCCTGCTGACCGGCCTCTACCAGATGAATCATCGCGCAGTGCAGAACACCATTCCTCTCGATGCGCGCTTCACCAACCTCGGCCACGAGCTGCGCAAGGGCGGCTACGACGCGGCCCTGGTCGGCTACACCACGACCACGCCCGACCCGCGCACCACGGGGCCGAGCGACCCGCGCTTCCTGGTGCTGGGCGACATCATGGACGGCTTCCGCCCCGTCGGCGCCTTCGAGCCCTACAAGGACGCCTATTTCGGCTGGGTCGCCAGCCAAGGCTACAAGCTGCCGGAGAACCGCGAGGACGTCTGGCTGCCCGAGGGCCGCACGCCGGCGGGCGAGCCGGGCAGCGGTGCCACGGCGCGGCCCTCGCAGCTGCCCAAGGAACTGTCGGACACCGTTTGGTTCACCGAGCGCGGCCTCACCTACCTGAAGAGCCGCGCCGGCAAGCCGTGGTTCCTGCATCTCGGCTACTACCGTCCGCATCCGCCCTTCATCGCGCCCGCGCCCTACCATGCGATGTACCGGCCCGAGGACATGCCCAAGGTCGTGCGCGCGGCGAGCGCGGCCGAGGAGGCCAAGCAACACCCGCTGCTCGGCTACTACGTCGACCACATCAACCAATCGAGCTTCTTCCAGGACGGCAAGGGCCTGGGCTCGGAGATGAGCGAAGAACAGGTGGCGCAGATGCGCGCGACCTACTGTGGCCTGATGAGCGAGGTCGACGACCAGCTCGGCCGAGTCTTCGACTACCTGAAGGAGACCGGGCAGTGGGACGACACGCTGATCGTCTTCACCTGCGATCACGGCGAGCAGCTGGGCGACCATCACCTTCTAGGCAAGATCGGCTACAGCGACGAATCCTTCCGCATCCCCATGATCATCCGCGACCCGCGCGCCGAGGCCAACGGCACGCGCGGCCAGGTCGTCGAGCGCTTCACCGAGACGATCGACACCATGCCGACCATCCTCGAGTGGCTGGGCCTGCCGGTGCCGCGCCAGTGCGACGGCCGTTCGCTGCTCGGCTTCTGCGACGGCGAGGTGCCGAGCGACTGGCGCACCGAGGTGCACTATGAGTTCGACTTCCGCGACCTCTACTACAGCAAGCCCGAATCGGCGCTGGGCCTGCCGATGGACAAGTGCGCCCTGGCCGTCGTGCAGGACGAGGCCCTCAAATACGTGCACTTCGCGGCGTTGCCGCCGCTGCTGTTCGACCTGAAGAAGGACCCTGGCCAGTTCATCAACCGCGCCGCCGATCCGGCGTACGCGACAAAGCTCGCCGAATACTCAGCGAAGATGCTCGACTGGCGCCTCGGTTACGCCGACCGCACGCTGACCGGCTACCGCGCCACGCCGAACGGCTTGGAAGTGCGCGCAGCGTAGTCATACGCGGACCGCGGGCGTCCCGCCCGCTCATGATTCATGAGCGGGCGAGACGCCCGCGGTCCGAATCATGAGTGTTGCACGCTCGCAACAGAGTGAGTTGGTTACTCAGTCACTCTCGCTGCACGCAATCGTGAACACGACGGCGTTGATCACAGCCTCTGCCACTGGAAATTCATTCCGCTGTCACCAAATGGGCGTGCGGGAGAGTAGACATGGCCCGCATAAACACCCCGGTATGGCTCACGCTTGCTGCGACTATCTTCGTCGCCGCTCATGCGTCGGCATTGGAGACGCTTCCCGGCGAACCGCCGGTCGAAGACAGGCAGCAGGCGCTTCAGGAAAAAGTCGCGCCATCGGACGAGCGGCTGGCGAGCGGCCGCGTCGTTGCCGTCGATCGTGCGGGCAGCCGCATCACGCTGGAGTACCGCCCGATCCCGCAGCTCTTCCTCGACGGTGGCACGCGCATCTTCCATGTCGGCGATCCGGCGTCTCTGAAGGGCCTCGGCCCCGGCGACAAGGTGCGCTTCGAGGTCGAGCGCGACGGCCGCAGCTACACGATCACGCGGCTGCTCAACAGCAACTAGACAGGTCGACTCAGTCTTCGATTGACGCGCCGTCACGGATGCGCGACCCCTTACCCGGGCAAAGGGGAGTGCTTGATGCGCATACCTGTACTGTCGGTTGTATTCGCGCTGTTGTTGGCGCCGCAGGCCGTGGCCCAAGCGGACAAGCCGCTGGATTGCGGCACGGGTCCGGTCACCAAGATCTTTGGCGGCACGAGCTGGCTTGTCCGCAGCTGTGATGGCATCGCGCTCCATATGCTCGCGGAGCCTGGCAACCCGGCCTTTCCGTTTTATTTCCTCGTGTATCCGTCCGAGGCGGAAAAAGGGCGCTTCGTGATCGAGGGCGAGGGAACCGGCGACAAGCAGGCGTCAGCCGCTGCAGTGGCCGAGATTCGCCGGCTTTCCGCGACGGATATCGCGGCCCTGATCGTCGAAACGAAACAGCAGAAGAAGTAGCAACAGCCGCGGAGATCAAGGCTGGGTTTGACTGCAATGCTTGCATAACAATCACAGTAACATTTTAAAAACTATAGTTATTGACATCGAGTGACTGCACTCGTAAAATGGTCGGACTTCCGTTGGCAATGGCTGGAGCGACGACCATGTTCGGGATTCGACCCAATGCGGCCTCGACTGGCTTCGACTACAGCCAAGCGGATGAGGTACCCGGTTTTCGTGTCGGCCAGCTGGATCAGGTTCCTGGCCTCCATAACTTCAAGCCACCGCAGGTACCTGGCTTTCACGTGAACTCGGACGATTCGGCGCGGTCCGGCTACCCGACTGCTGGCGAGCCGCCCTTGCTACACCCTGTTCAATGGGCGGCGGAGCCGGCAGGGTATAGCAACGCTCTCAGCGTATCGCAGAAGCCGGTCACGCTTGGCGATCTCGCTGCGAAGGTAGCCAACCGCATCGGTACCCACGCGAATGCGGTTGTGAACGGGGCGTATTCGGTTTTTCCAGGCGTGTACGACGCGGGCCGCGCCGTGGCGCGCGGGACGGGACTTTTGGGGCAAGAGGAGTTTCGGCGATTTGGACAAGAAGCGGACTTCGTCGGCGGGTCGCTCGGCAAGATCGCTGAGCATCCCGAAGCATCTGCTCGTATAGCTCGTCGTGCCGTCTCCAAGCTGGATGAAGATCCGCTGTTTCGATACTATATGGCCGGCAGAGCGGCGATGGGTGCCGTCACGGGCCTTGGTCCGGCCGCAATGGCGGGAAATGTTCTCCGGGCCATTGAAAGCGGGCACGATGTCGTTGATGCCTTCAAGTACGGGGTTCAGGGCAGGCCGCCGGCGGAGCGATAGCATGGATGTCGACCAGAATCGCACGGGCCTCTTGAGTGATCGCTGGCGTCCTTACTTCTTCGGATGCCTGGCCGGCATTCCCGTCGCGGTGGTGATGCTGCAGGTGTGGCGACACTGGGACCTTGTGGCCGTGACGTGGTTCATCCTCTATCTGTTTCTCGCCGGCCTTGACATGTTCTGGAAGACATATACGCGCAAGCTGGTATCCACGGCGCTGATGGTCGGGACGGTCGTTCCTTTCCTGGTGCATTAGGCGGGTCTTGACCGATCCCTGCTGTGGACGACACTCCACCAAGGTGATCATGCATTGGATATCCGGCGCTCGGAGCATCTGAATGGAACGGATCGTCATCGCCGGTGGCGGGATCATGGGCTCGTGCGTTGCCTATCATCTCGCGCTGGCCGGGGCTGCCTCCGCGGTCACGGTGCTGGAGCCTGATCCGACCTACGAGTTCGCCGCCACGCCGCGCGCGGTCGGCGGCATCCGCCTGCAGCACGCCCTGCGCGAGAACGTCGAGATGTCGCTCTATGGCGACCAGGTCTACTCCGCCTTCGCCGAGCATGTGCGCGGCGGCAAGGTCGAGTTCGACCCGCAGTTCCGACGCCGCGGCTATCTCTATCTGGTGCGCGGGGCGGCGGGCATTGCTGCGCTCGAAGCCAATGCCCGCATGCAGCGGGAGGCCGGCGTGGAGGTGCATCTCCTGGACACAGCCGAGCTTCGCCGCCGCTATCCTTCCTTCCGCTTCGTCGGCGTCGACTGCGCCGCGCTGTCGCCTGCCGACGGGCAGGTCGATCCCTACGCGGCGCTGATGGGCTTCCACAAGGCGGCGGAAGGGCTTGGCATCACCTATGTGCAGGACCGTCTCGTCGGCCTGGAGCTTTCAGGCGCGCGGGTCAGCGAGGTGCACTTGGCCTCGGGCCGCAGCCTGCCCGTCGATACGCTGGTCAATGCCGCGAACTGCTGGGCGCCGGAGATCTGCGCCATGGTCGGCATGTCGGTGCCGATCGAGCCCCGGCGGCGCCAGCAATTCTACTTCCTGGCGCAGCAGCGCATCGAGCCGATCCCCGCCATGCGCCACATGGACGGCCTCTCCGTGCGCATCCATCAGGACGGCTACATCGTCGGCGCCACCAATCCCCGAGCCGGCTTCGACTGGGAGCCGGAGCACGAGGTGTTCGAGAACAAGCTGTGGCCGCAGCTTGCCGAGCAATGCGGCGCGTTCGAGGCCATCAAGCTCAAGAGCGGCTGGCTCGGCCACTACGA
>JACPPG010000074.1 GCA_016191115.1 Planctomycetia bacterium
AGCTTGCCGGCGGCGCACCGGCGGGAAAGTGGGACAGGCACCGAGACGCAACGTTGGTCTGAAAGGACTTGCGCTGTTTATGCTCGGAGCCAGTCCCATTTTCCCGCCTCGCCATTTTGAAAAACAGAATGGCCCTGCGGGGGCTGGAGAACTCTCCGGTCTCCGGCCTCCGGCCTATTGCTAAGATGTACGCCACGTCGCATTCGCCCGCAGCGCGGCCAGGCAAGCTCCACTGGGACTGTTTCATGATCCGAGAACAAGACATCGAAATTCGCGTTCGCTACCAGGAAACCGACTCGATGGGGGTCCTGCACCACGCCAACTACTTCACTTATTTCGAGGTGGGCCGCACGGAGCTACTGCGCGCCAACGGCCGCGACTATCGCAACGTCGAGGAAGACGGCCTGTTCATGGTGGTGGTGAAAATCGGGTGTACGTACAAGAAACCGGCCCGCTACGACGACGTGCTGACGCTGCGGACCACCGCGACGCGGATTTCGGCCGCGAAGATCGAGCATGCCTACCAATTGCTTCGCGGCGACGAGCTATTGGCCGAGGGGCACAGCACGCTGGCCTGTGTCGACCGCGAGGGACGGGTGCAACGCGTGCCGGAGTGGCTGCGCATCGACGACGACTAGAATGCCGGCAGCCAATAGTGGTCGGTGGACAGTGGTCAGTGAACAGTGGAGAGGGAGCGGACGTTAGCCGCCGCGGCCACGTGGCGTGGGGCGGCAGGTGGGCTCAGTCTCGGAGCTTGTGCGCGGCTAAAAGCCGGTTCGTCTCGCGGTAGGCTTCTTCCACCCACTCGACGATCCGTTCGGGCTGGGGCGCGAATTCCAGTTCGATCGAGATCGCGCCGTCGATGGCCAGGTCCTTGATCTCGTGCAAGTAGGGGGCAAACGGCACGACGCCGCGTCCCGGCGGCAAGTCGCCGTGCACGTTGCCGTCGCAGTCGGAGATGTGCGCGTGTCCGGCGCGGCCGCGCAGGCGGCGCAGCTCCTCCGGCTTCACGCGCGACAGCACGAGGTGCGAGACGTCGATATTGGCCTGCACCGTGTCGAGGTCCACGTCGTCCAATAGCTCGACCATCGTGTCGATGTTGTTCACCAGCGACAGCGGGAAGGGCTCGAGCTCGACGACGATCTTCAGCCCCAGCTCGCGCGCCACGAGGCCCAGCTCGCGCAGCCCATCGACGGCCCACCGCCACTGCTGGCTGGGCGGGATAACTTCCTTGTTCCAGATGTACTCGCCGATCACCACGAGCACGTTCGTGGCGCCGTACAGGTAGGCCAGGTCAAGATAGGCCCGCACGCGGCGGCGATGGAAAGCCCGCACGCTCTCGCTAGGATCGGCCAGCCCCACGGCCACGCACGGCAGCGACACGATGGGCAAGTCGAGCTCGCGGCAGGTGTCCTGAATCAACCGCTTCTCGCGCACGTCCAAGTCCAACGGATCGACGAAGATGTCGACCGTATCGAAGCCGATCTCCTTCGTTTTTCGCAGGCCAAACGAGGTGGGCTGACCGGCCTGCACCCAGGCGGAGTTGATGAGGCCGAGCTTCATGACGGCGTATCTCGTCTGGCGTTACTGCGTTCGAGGGCGCCATGGGTGCCATGCACGCGCCGGTCGCGCCGGCATGCTCTCACGCGAGGGCGCGTGCGCAAGTGGACTTGGTAGGCGGGCATGGCCGACGTCGGCGTACCTCCGTGGCCATGGCGCCCGGTACGACGAGACATCAGTCTACACGGTCGGCGGCAGACGGCGGCCCGCCAAGAACGAAAGGACAAACAGCACAACGAACACCAGGAAGACGACCTTGGCCGCCCACATTGCCGCGCCTTCGAGCCTGCCGAACCCAAGGAACGCGGCGACCAGCGCGACGATGAGAAACACAATGGCCCAGCGTAGCATGGCACGACCCTCCGGGATGGTTGACGGGCCACGCCGCACAGGGACACGCGCACGCGCGTGCTGGTCGTGACCACCTTACAACCATACCACACGGAAAAACGCCCCCCTCGACGCCGCTATTGCGCTCCCTGCCCGGCAACAACCTCCTCGCCCGGATGATAGACTCGCTTGGCCGCCGCCAATACGTCCTCCCAATGGAAGGGGTTGTCCTTGAGTTGCTTTTTGGACAGCAATTCCGCCTGGTCGAAGAAGTGCGGGCTGTTGGGGTCGCCGCTGGCGCCGTACTGCACGAGCGACTTGCTTCTGACTCGATCGCTGAAGTCGACGGCAGCGACGTAGCTCGTGCCCACCACCGCGTAGTGGTTCTTCATCGTCTTCAAAGGGGGCACGTAGATCGTGGGCGTGAAATACATGGTGAAGACGACGCCCGGCGGCCCCGGCATCCCCGCACTGGCGATGCTCGGCAGGTTGTCGCTGAAGGGGATCTTGTAGAAGTCCGAGACGTTGGCGTGCCGCTGCAGCCGATTGATCTGGCCGTACGGCACTTTCCAGTCGCCGAAGGTGCTTACGAGCTTCTCCGCCGCGGTCACGAGCGCCTTGAGCTGCTCCGTAGGGTTGCCGACGAACGGCTGCTTGAGCGTTTCGGCCGGATAGCCGAAGCCATACAGCTCCTCGTACCACGCCAGGCACAAGGTCGCGGGCGTGGAATTGACGTTTCCGCGGCCGTCCCACTCGAGCAAATGCGCGAGATACGGCTCGACCTTGGCGGCCAGCTCGGCGTTTGTCTCGCGCAGCCTGGCCAGCTCGCCGCGATAGCGCGGCAACTCGACGAGCGCCCAGTAGATCGTCGTGTCGAAGGCCAACTCCTGCCAGCGGTCAAAGGTGACGTCCTTGGCGTCACGCAGTAGCAGCCGGGACATCTTCGCCCGCCGCTTGTCGTCGTAGCGGTCCTCGATCATGTACGCCGGGTAGTCGCCGATCGCCACGGCCGCGTCGTCGGTTGTCGTGAACGGCGTCGAATTGCAATTCTGCACGTAGCCGCTCTTGGGATTGAGCACCTGCGGCAAGTCGTCGAGCGGGTGGATGCCCTGCCATTCCGTCCGCGGGTCGGCGCCGTCGACCGGGTGCGACCAATCGAACGAAGGATCGCGCCGCGGGACGATCCCGTTGTACAGGTAGTAGATGTTACCGTGCACGTCGGCGTACACCGTGTTAAAGAGGTGCAAATGCCGCATGCCCATCGCCTCGCGGAAGTCAGCGAAGTTTTGGGCGCGGACCATCCGCATGCTTTGCCGCGACAGAAGCGCGTCGTAGAAACGGGCGATCTGCCCGGCCACGTACTCGGTCTCGCTGCGCTTATGCAGGATGGGGCCGTGATGCGTTTTGCGAAACGTGCACTCGACGACGTCGAAGTCGCTGGCGCCGCGGCGGACCTTGATCGCGTCCTTCCATTCGACCGCCTTGCGGTGGCCCTCGCCGTAGCGGTAGTTGAGCGGCTCGTCGGGGTCGTCGAACGTGACGACCCAGGAGCTGCCTGCGCCGGGCTCATTGGTCGTGAAGCCCCAGCCGCAATGCTCGTTGTGGCCGAGCGCCGGGACAGCGGTGCCGAAGAAGGCCGCGCCCGTGAAGTTCCAGCCCTCGCCGCTGCGGAGATGGGCCTCGTAGAACTGTCCATAGCCGTAGTACGGCTGGTGTGGGTTGATCAGCAGCATCGGCTTGCCGGAGCGCGTCTTGGTGCCGGCGATGGCCCAGGCGTTGCTGCCGGTGCCGGCGCGGATCTCCTCATCCAGCTTCTTCTCGCCGTAGGTGGTGGGAACGTTGCCGGTCGAGACGTGCATATGGCCGGCGACCAGCTCCAGGATCGCGCCGCGGCCGAAGGCCAGGATGTGCCACGGCTCGAACCGCGCGAGCAGCCGAGGCTTGACCTGCGGGTGCGTGTCGAGGAAGTAATTGATGCCGCCAGTGAACGCGGCCCCCAACCGCTGCACTTCCGGGTCGAGCCTGGTCCAGTCCTCCTTCGAGCGCTGCGGGATCTCGAAGGCCCGGTTCCGCTTGTCCTTGTCGAGGAACTGCTTGCCGTACAGCTCCGCGTACCGCCCCAGGCCCATCACGTACGAGTCCTCGAGCTGCCAGAAGTAGTCCTCGGCCTGGCAGTATCCGAGACCGAACAGGACGGATTCGTCGGTCGAACCGTCGATGTGCGGCATGCCATATCCGTCCCGGTAGATCGTGACCTGCGCGGCCAACTGGCGCGGGTCGACGCTCGAACCGTCGGCCGCCGGGGCGGGGCGGCATGGCGACAGGATCAGCAAAGTGGCGAAGACGAGGAACGTCTCTCGCGTGAAAAACGCAGTAGGTATGAGAGCAGGCATGGGGCAATACTCCACGAACAGTCAATACATACCTCACTAGTCTAATCATGGGGCGTGGAAAGCCGCCACCCCTGCGACAGCACCCAGGGCCATTCTGTTCTTCAAAATGGCGAGGCGGGAAAATGGGACTGGCTCCGAGCATAAACAGCGCAAGTCCTTTCAGACCAACGTTGCGTCTCGGTGCCTGTCCCACTTTCCCGCCGGTGCGCCGCCGGCAAGCTTGAATCTGTGAACGGCCCTGATGGGCGCGCGGCGGGCCGCCGCGCTTTGATGACGATGCGACCCACTTTGATCAGGTGTTCTTGATCGTGCCCTGCTCGCCTTCGAGCTCGACGGGGATGATGTAGTCGCAGGGCATGCTCATCTTCTTGAACCACCCTGCGAGCGCCTCCTTGTTCGGGGCCTCCATGACGCAAAAGACCTTCCCCTCGGCCAGATTGAGGAAGCTGCGATAGGGCCGCACGGTCCCGTCGCTTTGCGCGGCCTGTGCCATCTGGTCGACTTGTTCGCGCTTCATGGCGCCGGCCGGCACGCTGTGACTGCTCATAAACTTTGGCATGGTCCGCACTCCTTTGTTTGTCGCCGATTTCCGGGCTGGCAAAGTTGTTGCCGTTCCAACGTGCTTCGCCCCGCGCATTGTACGCCAAAGCCTCGCCGCGTCGACGGCCGCGGGCAAATCGACCCTAACGGCAGCGCTTTCCCATGGCGCCGTGCGCCGTCCGTGGCGGTGGCTACCACACGTCAGTGAGCCGAGCCGCTCCGTTGTGAAAACCGCTTTCGGCTGCGAACTAACCCGGATTTGCAGCGGGATTTGCAACGCTTGGTTCTGGCGATTGCCGCACGTCCGCACTAGGATTCAAAAGCTGGCGATTTGAAGTGGCGACGGCGCGGACTGCTCGATACGACAGCATTTTGACCACAGGCGCGAGAGGGTTGCGACGATGAAGTCTTGCTGGATGGTAGCTCTGGCTGCCGGGGCCTGCGGCGTCGCCGCACTGGTCCAAGCAGCGGAACCTGACAGTTTGGATCCAGCCTATTATCAGCAGGGCGATTTGGCCGGATCGCTGAAGAGCGAGGCGCCGCTCCCCCTATATGACGGCGACCCGCAAAGCCTGGTGAATCGGCTGTTCGCGGCATTCTATATCCGCGCGAGCAACATCCCCCCAAAACGCGGCGGGATGCCCGTTCCGCGGATCGAAGGCGGGGACGTGATCGATTTTCTGGCGTGGTCGGGGAGCGACTATTGGACGGCGCCCGAGACGTGCCAACGTCTCTCGGCGCTATTGGACGAATGTCTCGCCGATCCCGCGCGGGTCCGCCCTGCCGATCCGCTGCGCCGCGCCATGCTGCAGCGCGACTTGTGGGCGCCCTTCGATTTTTTCGTCAGTGGCAACATCGCGCGGCTCGGCGACAAGGCGACGCGCCAGCGCCGCGATAGCATTTGCCGCAAGCTGGCAGCCGTCATTCGCACGCTGACGCTCACGCAGTCAGAGATCGCAGCGCTGCCGGACACGTATGCGTTGGCGGTCGAATCCGGGCGTTTCGCGGCCGACAACTCATTCGACCCGAGCATCGACTATCTGCCCAAGAGCCTGCTGACCGATCCGAACGAGTGGCAGGAAATCGACTTTTTCCAGCCAAAGGACATCCACGAAGACATTCAGGAACGCTTTGTGACCTTGCACACCCGCAACTACAAGGGGCGTTCCTATTTCCGCGTCTTCTACCGGTTTCCCGGTGGAAGACCGGCGCTCGACGAGTATTTCACCTATGTGGACGCCGAGGGGATCGACTGGAAGCGCGACGCTCACCGGGGCTTCATCAGCATTCGCGGCCAGATACGGCAGATTCCCGTGGGAACCGAGGTGGCGCTCGTGCAGTTTCTGATCACGCTCGACGACCGGTTGCGCCCCATGCCCACGCCGATCGTTGAGTCGGTTCGCCTGCGCGCGTTCCGCAACGTCGACGGGCAATCCGAGCCGCCGACCAACACGGGCGTGGGAATGAACGTCTCCGAGTTCACGCTGAAAAGGCGTCTGCTGTTCGACGGCCTGAAGCAAGGAGGGCTGGTTCGCGAACCCGACGACCAGCCGATCTACCGCGTCATCTTCCAGCCGGAAAACGCCCCCGACTGGGGCGACATCGGCAGATCGTTGACCCTCGTTCAGGATTGCCGCCGCTGCCACACCGGCGCGGGACAAATCGGCGTGCAAACGATTTTCTCGTTCGTGCATCAAGGAGGAGTCGACGCTGGCGCGCAGCTTGGCGTCGCCCACGCCCTTCCCGCCGCCGCGCCGAGCCCGCACGGCGCTCGCGCGGCGACCTGGAAGAGCCGCCACGAGACGTACCGTCGTTTGCTCGACTATCTGGGTGAATAGTCGGCGGCGCGCTGGATTCCGGGCGGGCGCTTGCTCCGGCCTCCCGGAGCGGCTAATGTGTCCTGGCGATGGTGCGACGTCCGCAACCGACCACCTAAGGTTAAAGAGCGAGCCGCTACTGACAAGGCGTCACGATTCCCAAAGCACTCAGGACCGTCCGGCGACGGTCTCGCGTGCCAGGACTCGTGACGCCTTTTTGTTTTTTGGACATCGAGACGTGGGGCAGCCGTCGCGGTGGCGTGTATGAACCGCCCCCGTCGACCCGGACACGGAAGAGGAGACACCAGTGACTCGATTCATGCGATGTCAGATCGTGCGCGCGCTGCGCGTCGGTTGTTTATTGCTTCTCGGCACGGTCGCAAGCCAGCGCGCGGCCCTGGCCGCCGAGGTCAGCGACTTTATTGACTTCTCATTCTCGGGCGGACCCGGATCGCTGCCGCTGCCGGGCCGGCTCTACGTGCCGCCCGAAGCCACGAGCGACCCCACCACGCCGCGCCCCTTCATTCTCTTTTTGCACGGGGCAGGCGAATCGGGCAGCAACAACACGGCCCAGGTCAACGGGAATATCGACAACCTGCTGGCCGAGGCCAAAGTCCGCGGCGCGTTTCTCTACGCACCGCAGACCAATTTCGGCTGGGACAATTCCACGATCACCACGGAAGTCAACGCGATGATCGATCGCGCCCTGGCCCAAGACAACGTCGACGTCAATCGACTGTATGTCACCGGTCTGTCGATGGGTGGCGGAGGGACGTGGAACATGCTCAACCGCTTCCCCGACCGGTTCGCCGCCGGCGTCCCCATCGCGGGCGTCTTTCCCGCGTCCGACTTCGTGCCCGCACGCCTCGTCGATCAGGCGATCTGGGCGTTCCACGCCCGCAACGACGGCACTGTGAACGTGCAGCGAAGCCGCAACACCGTCGCGTCGATCCTCGCGATCGTGCATGAAAGCCCGCCGCCGACGCCTTCGGGCTTCGACTTCACGACGACCGTGCAGTTCTCCGCCCAGACGATCGACTTGCACTATACCGAGTATCCGCTGGGCGGCCACGGCATCTGGCCGCGCGTATATTCCGAGCCCACGATGTACGACTGGATGTTCGCGCACAGCGTGCCGGAACCGTCCGCGGCATTTCTGATGGCGATCGGCGGAGCGGGACTCGTCGCATTCCGCCGGCGTGGGCATGGCGCCCGATGACACGGAGCCTCTTGGCCGGACGCAACGCTAGTCCCCGTCACGATCGCGCGGGAAGTCGATCGAGGACGATGAGAACGGCCGCTCGACGATCCGGCCCCATTCCTCGCGCGTTCGCCGCTGACCCACGGCCGGCCAAGGCGACACATCGGCCAACTCCGGCATGATCTCGACAAGCTGCTCCGACAATCGCATCGCCAGCGCCCTGATGTTCGGCTGCCGGGCCTGCTCCAGGATCGTGTTGGCGGTCTTCATCACCTTCACAAGCGCCGCCCGATACGATATCGACCGCGACAACTCCATCTGTGGTTCCACCAATAGCTCGCTGACCGGAACGGCCAGCAACCGCTGCCATTGGTAAAGTTCGCTCAACAGCAGGTCGCTGTTTTCGTCTTCCTGGCGACGGAACTCGCGGGAACACAAGCCCAGAAACTGCTGCGCGGCCCGCGTGGAAACGCACTGCGTGCGGCGCACTTCCGCGATGCGATGCAGCGGCTGGCCGGCGACGCGCTCGGCGTCCACCCGGGGCGGCCGCCCGGCTGATTGACCGTTTTTGAAAGCGTCATCTGACATGAACATGCTGACCTCGCGTTAAAGGCGCCAACGTGGGCGCAACCGCCGTGGAAACGGCTATCAAGTCGCTCGGGCGAGCGCCGTCGTCCTGGCGCGCGGTCGCCGCCGGCACTTCCTCGGCCGGCGACGTTTCGCTCCCGCGGACTTCGTCGCCGGCGGTAAGAATCGCCAGGCAGCGAATGCAGCGAGCTTGCCGCCGGGGGGTGGAAACGACCATTCCGCACTGGCACTGGATAACCGGCATCGGACCAACTCCGCCTGCGACCCGCGGCCCCGGCCCCGAGGGCCGCGAGTCCTTTGTCTCGTGCCTGCCCGTCTGCTAACGCGACAACGCGGGCGAAAGTCCGCAGGGAAAATCGGATTCCTGTTGCGAAGGACGGCTTCGGTAGGGCGAGGCTCCCGCCGAGCCGCGATTGGTCGAGGGGATCGCCTGGTGGTGGGCCGGCTCGGCGGGAGCCTCGCCCTCCCGAAGCCCACATGGCTCGGGAGAGGCAGCGAGCGCCAAGGCTGAGTTTTTTGGGTCGCGGGCCGCCATAGGCTAGAATCGGTCCCTATCGGGGCACGTGCGGCTCTTCACAGGATCCATCGATCATGGCCGCCAAACCGACGGCCGACGCCACCGCCATCACCAACGCCGCCGGCGCTGGCGACGCTCCCGCCGCTCAGCGGCTCATGCCCCTTTTGTACGAAGAGTTCCGCCGCCTCGCGCGCCGCTATCTGGCGAGCGAACGCGCGGGACACACGCTGCAACCCACCTCGCTTGTGCACGAGGCGTACCTCAAGCTCATCGACCAGACGCGCGTCAACTGGCAAGGGCGCACGCATTTTCTGGCGGTCGGGGCGCAGGCCATGCGCCGCATCCTGGCCGATCACGCGCGGGGCAAGAACCGCGTCAAGCGCGGCGGCGGACGACACCGCATCGCGATCGACGAACAACTGCTGGTCTCCCCCAAAAGCGACGCCGACGTGCTGGTGGTCGACGAAGCCCTGGAAAGGCTCGCCCAATTGGACCCGCGCCAGGCCAAGATGGTCGAGCTGCGTTTCTTCGGTGGGCTCTCGGTCGAAGAGGTCGCGGAGGTACTGGGCGTTTCGAAACGCACCGTCGAGAGCGAATGGAAAATCGTTCGCGCCTGGCTGCGGCGTGCGCTGAGCGAGGAACCCGCATGACCGCGCAGCCGTACGCTCGCGTCAAGGCACTCTTCCTCGAGGTCTGCGATCTCGACCCGCCGGCGAGGGCCGCCGTGCTGGACCGCCAGTGCGCGGGCAACCCCGCGCTGCGAGCCGAGGTCGAATCGTTGCTCGCCCACCATGCTCAGCAGACGGTGCTGGCCGATCAGGGGCGCGAGACGACGGTCGCAACCCTCGCGGGCCGTGGCCGGCCCGGCGTAGTGCGCGTGGTCGCGCGACAGTTGCTCGCCAGGCTCTTGCAAAATAAGGGGTGGAATGCCGCCGCGCTCGCGGCGCTATTGGCGCTAGTCGCCGGCGGCTTCTGGTCGGAGTGGGGGATCGAGCGCGCGCTTCAGGGCCGGCTGGCCGAGAGCATAAGCACGGTCCTCGACGCCGACGTGACGGCGCTCGACGTATGGCTGTCCGACCGCAAGTCGCTGGCCCAGCGGTGGGCCAATCAGCCCGACATGCGAACGCTGGTGACCGCGCTCTTGCAGGCGGCCCGCGACACGAACGAATCGCACGACGCCCTCCTGGCCGCGCCGGAGCTGGCCCGCCTTAGGAAACTCCTGGCGTGGTACGTCGAGGAGCCCGGAAACGTCGGCTACGCGATCGTCGACCGTGCCGGGCTGATCGTCGCGTCCGGCGACGACCAGCAGATCGGCCGCCGGCTCAATGCGGCCGGTTTGGCCGAGCATGCGCAGGTCCTCGCCGGTCAAACCAGGGTCCTCACGCCACACCCGGAGGGAACGCTCACCGGCGATGGGGACGCCGTCGGCGACGCACCCATGATCTGGGTCGGCGCGCCCGTGCATGACGACGCGGGCAAGGTCGTGGCAGTGCTTGGCCTGGGAGTCCGCGCCGATCAGCAATTCACTCGCATCCTCTCCGTCGCCCGGCTGGGCCGAACGGGCGAAACATACGCCTTCGACGACCGGGGCACGCTATTGTCCGAAAGCCGTTTCGACGAGCAACTGAAGGCGATCGGCCTGGTGCCCGATGACCCGCTGGCGCGCTCGACCTTCCGCGTGCAGGTACGCGACCCCGGCGTGAACCTGGTGGCGGGCGCGGCGGCGTCGATGCCGCCGGCCGCCCGTCCGCTCACGAAGATGGCGGCGCTGGCCGTGGCGGGCGAAGACGGCGTCGACGTCGACGGCTACCGCGACTATCGCGGCGTGCCCGTCGTGGGCGCATGGAAATGGCTGCCGGAATACGGCTTCGGCGTGGCGACCGAAGTCGACTACGACGAGGCCTATGCCCCACTCTGGTATCCGATGATGGCCGCCCGGCTGACGCTAGCGGTCTTGTTGGCCGCGCTGGCTGGCCTGCTTTACTCCGCGATCCGCATCGTCAGCCTGCGCAAACAGGTGGGAGTGGAAAGCCGCCTGGGGCAATACACGCTCGCCGAAAAAATCGGCGAAGGCGGGATGGGCGTCGTCTATCGTGCCCGGCATGCGATGCTGCAGCGCCCCACCGCCGTCAAGTTGCTCAAGCCCGAATTGGAAACAGCGGCCGGCATCGCGCGCTTCGAGCGCGAGGTGCAATTGGCCAGCCAGTTGAGCCACCCCAACACCATCGAAATCTACGACTACGGCCGCACGCCCGAGGGCGTTTTCTACTACGCCATGGAATATCTCTCCGGTGTCACGCTCGCCGGGCTCGTGGCCGTCGAAGGGGCGCTCCCCCCGGCCCGCGTTCGCGCCATCGTCGACCAGGTCTGCGGCTCGCTCGCCGAGGCCCACGGCGTCGGGCTCATCCACCGCGACATCAAGCCGCACAACGTCATGCTCTGCGAGCGCGGCGGCGTCGCCGATTTCGTGAAGGTTCTGGACTTCGGCCTCGTGAAACGCCTGGGCGGCAACCCGCGCGACACGCTCTCGGCGGCCGGCATGCTGGCCGGCACGCCGCTGTATCTCGCCCCCGAACTGCTCCAGGATCCGCGCGCGGCCGACGCCCGGACCGACATCTACGCGCTGGGGGGCGTGATGTACAAACTGCTGACGGGCGACGACGTGTTCGAGTGCGTGAGCGACCTGGACATGCTCTATAAAGTCGCAAGCGCCGTGCCGGCACCGCCATCGGCGCGCAATCCGGAGGTGCCGGCCCAACTCGACCGGCTGGTGCTGGCGTGCCTCGCCAAAGATCCGCACGACCGGCCGCAAAGCGTCACAGAAATCGTCCGTGCGTTTGCCGAAATTCCGGGGATCGGCACATGGACGCAGGAGAACGCGCGCGCGTGGTGGCTGACGCCCCAGGCTCCACCAGCGCCGCGCCCCGCCGCAGCCGTGCAGGCAGAGTCCCGCTCGGCGGCAACGCGCGCCCTGTAGTCGCGCAGCCGGGCACAATTGACGTTCCGTCAAGACCGTCGATGGCATTATGAAAATCACGCGATTCGAAACCTTTCTCGCCAACGCCGGCTTGCGGAACTACCTGTTCCTCCGGCTCACGACCGACTCGGGCCTCACCGGCATCGGTGAGGCTACGCTCGAATGGCAGGAAAAGACCGTTCAGACGCTGTGCCACGAGTGGGTCGAGGAACGCGTGCTCGGCCGCGACCCGTTCGATATCGAGCGGATCGTCGGCGCGCTGGTGCGCGATCAATATCAAGGCGGCGTCACCGTCATGACCGCCATCAGCGGCGTCGAGGTCGCGCTGTGGGACATCGTCGGCAAGGCTTGCCGGCAACCCGTCTACAAGCTGCTGGGCGGCCGCTGCCACGATGCGGTGCCGGCGTACGCCAATGGTTGGTACGGCGGAGCAACCACGCCCGAGGAGCTCGCCGAGCGGGCCCGCGACGTCGTGGCGCGCGGCTACACGGCAATGAAGTTCGACCCGTTCGGCACCGCCTGGCGGGACCTGTCCGACGTCGAGTTGGAAGCGGCCGTCGCGCGCGTCGCCAAGGTCCGCGAGGCGGTTGGGCCAGCAGTGGGCCTGATGATCGAGTTTCACGGGCGGCTCACCGCCGCGAGCGCCATCCGCGTGATGCGGCTGCTCGAGCCGTATTCCCCCATGTGGTGCGAAGAGCCGGTGAGCCCCGAGCGGGTCGAGCTATTGGCCGAGGTGAAGCGGGCGTCCGCGCTGCGGGTCGCGGCCGGCGAGCGGCTGGTGACCGAAGCCGATTTCTTGCGGATGATCGATCTTCGCGCTGTCGACGTGGTGCAGATGGACATCTGTCATTGCGGCGGCATATTGACGAGCAAAAACATAGCCGCGGTGGCGGCGATGAACGACCTGCGCGTTGCTCCGCACTGCTCGATCGGTCCGGTGGCGCTCGCGGCCGCGTTGCACTTCGACATGAGCACGCCCAATTTCATGATCCAGGAGGCTTTTGGCGAATTCGACGTCCCTTGGCGGAATGCGCTCGTCCGCGGCTGGAACCCGCTTCGCGCGGGCGAGTTCACTTTGACCGACGAGGCAGGGCTGGGCCTGGAGCTTGATTTGGAAGCGATCGCCGAACACCCGTACGTCGCCCACGCGTTCCCCAGCTTGTGGGACGCCCGGTGGACAACGAACTTCACGCAGTCCGAATAGCGGCTTCTTCTTCCATGCGCGCGTTCCGCATTGCCTTCACCGGCGATTTCCTGAATGAAGATGGCCATAGCGCCTACGGCCCTCTCGAGCTGGCGGCGCTCGAAGCGGCGCCCCACATCCAGTTTCATTTTCTCGAGCGCCAGGCGCCGCGCCGCGGCGACGCGACGTATTGGCAGCGGCTTTATTCGATGGAGGTGACGCCAGAGGACCTTCGCGACGTTGGCGGGCTGGTCGTGTTGCGCCCGTGGGTCACGCGGCAAGCGCTGGCCGCGGCCCACGACTTGGTCGTGATCGGCCGATCGGGCGCCGGCTACGACAAGATCGACGTCGAAGCGTGTACCGACCACGATGTGGCCCTGTTCAACGTGCCCACCGCTCTCGACCATGCAACCGGCGCGTCGGCGCTCATGTTCATGCTGGCGCTGGCCAAGCGGCTGCCGCGGCAGGAACGGATCCTGCGCGCCGGCCGCTGGGACTTGCAGGCGTCGACGATGGGGAGCGAAATCCAAGGCCGTACGCTGGGCATCTTCGGCCTGGGGCACAGCGGCCGGGAATTGGTTCGCCTGGTCGCGCCGTTCGACATGACCGTGCTCGCGCATTCGCCGCATGCCGATCCCGCGCAGGCGCGGGCGCTCGGCGTGCGGCTGGTGCCGCTTGAGGAGTTGCTTTCGACCGCGGATTTTGTCAGCCTGCACGCCCGGCTGACGCCCGCGAGTCGCCGCTCGATCGGACGCGGCCAACTAGCCCTGATGAAGCCGACGGCGTTTCTCGTGAATGTCGCCCGCGGCGAATTGGTCGACCAGGCGGCCTTGGTCGAAGCGCTGCGCGCGCGTCGCATTGCCGGCGCAGCGCTCGACGTGTACGAGCACGAGCCGCTGCCGGCCGAGGACCCGCTTCTGGCGCTCGATAACGTGATCCTGACGCCGCACTGGTCCGCCTCGACCACCGACGTGTTCGCGGCCACTAGCCGCGCGATGACGACAGGCATGCTCCGCGCCGCCCGCGGCCAGGTGCCGCAAGACGTCGTCAACACGGCCGTCCTCGACCGCCCCGGCTTCCGCGCCAAATTGGCTCGGTTCGAGGAGAACACGGTGCCTGAAGCGCCAGCGAGGGAAAACTAGGCACCGAGGGCGCCGAGTGTAAAGAACGCGATGGCCTTACGAAACACACGAGTGCGATACTCGCCCGTGAGTATCGGAAATCTCAAATCTGAGATCGACAAATTGCTGTGATCTCGGAGTCCTCTGTGGCCATTCTTAGAAGCGGCCGGCCTTATTGCGGCTTTACTTCAATCCGCACCGCTTCGCCGCGGGCGTACCCGTGGTCGATGAACGAGCGCTCGTAGAAGCACGTGTAGCCGTAGGCCGTGTGCAGGATGATGTCCAGGTCGCCGTCGCCGTTGTAGTCCGTGACGGCCAAGGGCGCGCCTGCGCCGTCGGGCGCGGGGGGAAGATCGAGCAGGCGGCCGGGCGCGAAGAGCCGGTCCGCTGGCCCGGTTTGCCCAAGGAAGACCTGCACGTCCTCGGCCCGCGAGCCGGCGACGATGTCCGGACGGCCGTCGCCGTTCCAATCGGCGATCGCTGGTGCGCCGCGGATGCGTAGTTTGCCCACGGATCGGTGTGGCTCGAATCGCGGTTCGGCGCCCTCCTCGCGCCGCGCCTGTCGGAAGAAGCGCACGTCGCCGAACGTGTCGGTCGTTACCAGGTCCGCGCGGCCGTCGCCGTCGCAATCGGCCACGGCGTACGTCGCCCGCGCGCCCTGCAAGGCGTCGAAGCCGGTCCGCTCGCCGCCGACCAGAAGAGGCGAGCCGTCGACAAGTGAAAGCCGGACTCCGGCAGCTTCAAAGTCGCACTCCGGCGGCTTCGCCCGATTGCGATGCCACCAGATATGCCCGGCGTGATCGGCATCCATCAAGTCGATCCGGCCGTCACCATCCAAATCGTATAGCCGCTGAAACGTCCAATCATCGCCGATGCCCGACAGGTGATCGATCCGCTGTCCCGGCCGCAGTAGCGACACCGGACTGGCGAACAGGCCCGGGCTGCCGCGGCCGAGGTTGCGATAGACCTTCGGGCCATCGATGCCGTCGACGTGGCCGTCGCCGTCCCAATCGAAAAACTGCGTGCCTGCCAAGGGGGCGTTGCCCCACGCGCCGGGCAGCGCGTTCACGTCCGCGCGGAACTTCGGCGCCGTGCGGGTACCGATGTTCGGGAACATGTAGATCCGCATGCCGGCGCTGACCACCAGGTCGAGCAGGCCATCCTTGTTGAAGTCGACCAGCCGCGGCGAGCCAAGCCCGGCGTGCGGGAACTCCCCCTCGCGCGGCAGGCGGGCCGCGCGGAATTGCGGTTCTTTGCGAGTGCCCACGTTCTCGAAGTAGTGCAAAAACGACTCGCTGGTCGAGCTGTCGCCGCCGCCGGGCGTCATCGGCATGCAACCGCTCACGAGGTCCAGATCGCCGTCGCCGTCCAGATCGCCGACCGTCGGGGCTGCCGCCCAACTGACGTCGATCGGCGCGCCGTCGGCGTCGATCGCGCCGGCGAATCGCAATCGCATGGGCGCGCGGCGACCGGCTGTGTTCTCATAAAGATAAATTCGCCCGGTGATGTAGCCGCCCGCCAAGAGGTCGAGATCGCCGTCGTCGTCCCAATCGACCGACTCGAGGAGCGGGTAGTAGTCGAGTTTAAAGACATCGGGACCTTCCGGCACGGGGGTGACGGGCAGCTCAAGCGGCCGGCCATCGGCCTCGACCAGGCCCATGTACTCGAGCGCGGGGTCGCGCTCGCCGCCGGTGTTGCGAAACCACACGACGCGGTTCCGCTCGGCGCCTGTGAGCAGGTCGAAGCGGCCGTCGCCGTCGAAATCGACCGCGTGCGGGCTGGCACCGTTGCCGACGTCGATGGGCTCGCCGTCGCTGGTTGCGAGCAACCGCGCGACGGGGAACTTCCAGTCGCCGGCGCTGCCGGCGTTTGCGTACCACACGATGCCGCCGCGGCCGCACCCGACCAGCAAATCCGCCAGGCCGTCCCCGTTCCAATCCACAACGTCGACGCGGTTGTGGATCAGGCCGGTCGTCGAGTGTCCAACGGGCTCGCAGCGATTGAGCCCATCGCCGACGAACCCGCGCGGCGGCGGTCGGTCGGGCTGTTTATCGGCGGGCAGCAGATCGAAGTACACGGCGTACCACGCCACCTCGCCATCGTCGCGATGCACGAACGCCATCCGCCCGTCGCGCGCGTCGCCGATCGTCTCATAGAAGTACCCGGTGCGCGGCCGCGGCTTGCGTGGCAGCTTTCCGCCGCTGGTGGCAAGATTGGCGTCGCAATCGGGGAATTGGTATGGGATCGCCGCGTCGTACCAGCGAAAGGGCACGTCGTACTTGCCGCGGGCGAACGCAAACGAGCTGCCGGCCAGCGGCTTTCCGCTGGCCGCGTCGTGGCGGATCACTTCGACGCTCGCGAGATCAGGCGCCTGCTTGACGCCGGCGCGCTCAAGCAGCCGCGCGAACTCAATCCGCACGTCGGCCGGCCGCTCGTCGACGCGCGGGCTGCCGCGCGGATCGGCCTCCCGCGCCGCGGGCTCGACGCGCACCAATACCCGCCAGTGGCCCGCGCCGGCCCAGTCGAACTCGATCGGCGACGCTTGGAGGACGATCGGAACCAACAAGAGAAGCGGCATCGTTGCGGTCAACCCTGTGCGGAAGGAAGAAGGACGAAGGTCGAAAATCAAATGTCTAAAGAAATCCGAAGCTCAAATGACGAATGCCAAAATCGCGAGGCAGGTCAGGCGGGCATTCATGGGCCTTTTGGCCTTCGGAATTCGGATTTCTTTCGACATTTGATTTTCGGTCTTCGTCATTTCTCCTCAACGGGCGTGTGCGAGACCTCTGGGTCGCGGAA
>JACPPG010000044.1 GCA_016191115.1 Planctomycetia bacterium
TGATGACCATCTATCGCACCTTGAAACAACGCGGACTCGATCCGATCCAAACCATCACCCAAGCCCTGGCGACCTACCTCGCCACCGGCCAACTACCCGCACTCCCAGAAAAAACCACTCCACACGGCTAAAGAGTTACGCAATTCTCAATTCCCGCGAATTCCCAGTGTTCTCCGACCTTGAAATCGGGAGCCTTCAGGTCGCCCTTCCAGGAAGCTTTCCAATCCCAGCGGTCCTTGTCCTCTCGGCCAGATCGTCCGTCCATGTGAGCCGGTCGGACCCGATAGTGCGTTAAGTCGATCGACGGTGCAATGAGTCTGCCGTTGACATGCGTGACACGGTAGACGAGGGGTTCCTTCGCATCGTCACGTTCGTACCCAAAGCCGCGCACCGTAACGACTTCACCGAGTGGACGTCCCAAGTAGCCGATGATCTTGGCGCGGCCAGCGTGAAGGTCCGCGGCCCTTACCTGCGGCACCACATTTGGCTCGTCAGCAAACGCAGCGCCCGATTCGACGGTCGCCGAGAAGCATGCGCATGCGACCACTGCAACCATCAATTTGTATTCCATTTTGACGACCTCTCCATGCTCAGAGGAAGAACCGTGATCCCGAACTGGCACCAGCGGCGGCGGGGTTCGGGGTGTGTTTCGGCCATGGGTCATCTTAGCCGGTTATCCCTGCGCGCGGTGCGCAACAGCTCGACGGACTACAAACGCACGATTCCCGTCCAAAGCAGGAACCAAGCAAGGGCGAACCAAGCCAACGGAAAAAGAAGCGCTCCAGCTAGGGCCCCAAGGATGCCAGCCTCGTACCATGGAGCTTCGGGATTGATCCTGGCGCGCACGATGCGAAGGATCACGGCGCCTGTCGCCACGGAAAAACAATGTCCATACGACAACGACGCCGGCCATTATTCACTAGCCTCGTCGAGAAACGTTGAGGTGATTGTTTTCGCCTCGGGGAACATTGCCTTTGCTTTTTGAATGTCGGATTCCTGGGCACTCGAAGGCCATACTACGAAGCAGACTGTTTCGTCACCCAGCCATCGTCTCCATCTCGGGATGCGTTCCGGCGGCGTTTCTATGGTCCATTGATGGACACCATACGGTGGACAGTCCCTACGCGCTCGTACAGAGCCGCCGCGATCTTTGACGAAGGCATACATGGCTTTGCGGTCACGGATGAACTTCAGCTCCCAGCCAAGCCACACGGCCGCCAGCGTCAGGAGCACGAACATCGTCCCCAGCCCGAACTGGAACCAGCGGCGGCGGGGCTTGGGTTCTGCGTCGGCCATGGGGTGATTCTACCGCGCGGGGGGCTGCCAGTAGAACCGCGCGGTCAGGCCATTGGAATGGGGCGAGTCAACAGCCGATTCCCTCGCCGACGACGCCTACGAGCCACCAGAGAATAGCCGCGCCGACGGAAACCAACAGGGTTCGAAGGCTTCATCGGGAATGCCGCAAGGCCACCTGCCAATATTACGAGTATCACGTAGCCCAAAATGCGGTTTTCAGGCGTGCCATCCTGGTCCTGTCGCCACAATCGTGGAGCCAGCGTCGCGGCCTGGACTACGCCCAGGAGCAGGCCAACATCGAGCAGCATCAGCAACTTACGGGCCGTCCTAGGACCGCGGAGTGACTGTTGCGCCGCTCGAAGAAGGCTCACCACGGAGTCACGGAGGCACGGAGAAGAATAGAGAAGCCACGAATTCGCGCGGATGATCGCGGATTATTCGGGAAGCTTCTTTGCGTCCGCGTTCATCAGCGTTCATCAGATCATAACCCGGTCAGCTCGCTCGGCACGACGAGATGGTATTTCGCGACATAGAACCCGCCCTTGGACAGGCTGCGCTCGCCTTTGCCAAGATCAAGGCTTGAGGTGTCCACGAACCGCAGCCATTGGTGATTGGCCTTCTCCGCCATGTAGAGGAATAACCGCTTGGCCTTGACTGACGTGCATGCCGTCAGCAGGTCGCGCACGAGATCGGGCCGCAGGCTGCCAAGCCCTTCCATCACCTGAAAGCATTCGGCGAGGTCGAAGTGAGCAGGGCAAGCCGTGCTGCCCCGCGCGAGAGCGGGCCATTCATTGGAGCTCGCGTGGCAGGTCGCACTGCTTCTGCGAAGCAGTGGCACACGCAAAACAACCCACTGCTGGTCCACCTCAACCCACTGCTTCTGACGAAACAGCGGCACGCACCATAACGCAACCAGCGCGAGCCCGCTACGCGAACAATTCCTTGATCACGTGGCCGCTGTTGGCGATTTTCATGGGGCGGTTGTTCTTGCTCGTGAACGTGGTCTCGAGCGAGATGCCCAGGGCCTTGAGGACCGAGGCCATCAGGTCCTCGGACTTGTAGGGGTCGGTTGTCACTTCGGTGCCGTCGGCGTTGGTCGCTCCGACGACGTTTCCCCCCTTGATGCCTGAGCCGCCTGCGACGACGCTCCAGGCGCTGGCGAAATGGTCGCGGCCGGCGGTGCCGTTGATGCGCGGCGTGCGGCCGAACTCGCCCATCCACAGGACGACGGTGTCTTGCAGGAGCCCGCGCTGATTCAAGTCCTCGACCAGCGCGCTCATGGCCTTGTCCAAGATCGGCAAGCTGCGTTCCAGCGCATTAAAGACGCCGTTGTGGTTGTCCCAGCCGCCGAAGTCGACCTCGACGAACGGCACGCCCTGCTCGACCAGCCGGCGGGCCATCAGGCAGCCGTTGGCGAAACCGCTATTGCCGTACCGCTCGCGAACCTCCTTCGGCTCGGTGTTGACCTTGAAGGCGCTCATCTGCTTGCTGGTCAATAGCGCGAGCGTCTTGTCGAGCACCTTCGAGTGGTCGATCGCCGCCTCGCCGCGGTTCTGGGCGATGAACGTCTTCTCGACCGACGCCAGCATGTGCATCCGCTGCGCGAGGCGGTCCTCCTTGAGCCAGGAGTTGGCGTTGCGCACCTCGCCGTTGGCGTCCACCACAAAGGGCGCGTACGTCATGCCCAGGAACCCGGGTCCGACGCTGCCGCCGCCGACCGAGACAAACGGCGGGATTTCGAGGTCGGCGGCCTGGCTCGCCAGCTCATGGCTGACGACGGCGCCGTAGCTGGGATGCTCGATGGTGGGGTTGGGCACGTAACCGGTGTGCATGTAGTACCGGCCGCGATTGTGGTCCGCCTCGCGCGTGCTCATCGAGCGGACGATCGCCAGGTGATTCATCTGCTTCGCCAATAGCGGCAGGTGCTCGCAGATCTGGCCGTCGCCGGTGGTGTCGATGGGCTTGAAGTTCCCGCCGGTCGGGGCGCCGGGCTTCATGTCCCAGATGTCGATGGTGCTGGGGCCGCCCCCCATCCACAACAAGATGGCCGACTTGTGCCGCCGCTTCATCTCCTTGGCATTCGCAGCCAAGGCGTTCGTGAAGTTGATCGCCGGCAACGCCAGGGCCGAAGCGCCGGCCAGGTGCTCGAGAAAATGCCGCCGGGACATTCCCGAGGGCGTGCGGAAGAAGCGGTTCACCATGGTTCCCCCTTGGATCGTCACGGCCGGCAGTGGGCACGATTGGATGGCACGGCCGGCAATCGGTCAGTGATTCAAAATGAACTCGTTGCTGTTGAGCAATGCCCACCATACGTCCTGCAAGGCGGCCGCGGTGTCGCCGCCGCGCGCGGCCAGGATATCGTTAGCCATCTTCAGTTCAGGCCCCGAAGGCTTGCGGGCGAGCGCCGCCATGTACAAAAAGTCGATCTGCGCCGCGGCCTTCAAGTTGCTCGCCGCCACGCGGTGCAGGAAGCTGCCCGGCTCGGCCTTGGTGGCTTTCTGCACCAGGTCGCCGTTCATCAGCATGAGCGTCTGCGGAATCGTGCCGTCGAAGGTGGTCGCGTCGTCCCCCTCGTCGGTGCCGAAGGCGATCGTGAACTGCCGCAGCCAATCGCCCTTGGTCTTTTCCTGCTCCTCGTAGCCCCCCTTGGTCTTGTCGGCCTCGGTGGCCACGAGAAGCGACTCGTACAATTCCTCGGCGCGCATCTGCCGCAGATAGAAATGGCTAAAGAGCGGCTTCTCGCCCAGTGCCGGGTCGTCGCGCTTGTTCTTCGGGCCGACCTTGCTGGAGAGCGAATACGGCTCGGAGAGCGCGACCCAGCGGATCAGCCGTTTCAGGTCGTGCCCCGTGCCGGCGAACTCTTGGCCCAAGCGATCCAGTAGCTCGGGGTGCGACGGCGGGTTGTGCGGCCCGAGGTCGTCGATCGGCCTGGTGAAGCCGTGCCCCAGGAAGTGCGCCCACATGCGATTCACGATCGCCTTGCCCAGGTACTCGCTCTTCGTGATCAGGCGGGCGAGCTCGGCGCGGCGGTTCACTTCGTCAGAGTAACCGCTGGCGTCGATCTTCGTGCCGTCGACGAAGGTGGGCCAGGCGGCGGCGATCGTGCCGTTGCGCAGCTCGTAGTAGATTTCGGCCTCTTTGGGGTTCTTGCGACTCTCGCCGGCGAAGTCCTCGTTCTCCAGCCGCGCGAACGCGATGTCGTTCCGCCCCTGGAAGGTGCGCAGCGCCTTCGTCTGACGAAAGAAGGCGTTCAGCTCCCAGAACTGATTCTGCTTCCACTCGTTGAACGGGTGGTTGTGGCACTGCGTGCACTGCACTTGCAGGCCGAGAAAGTAGCGGGCCGTTTTGGCCGTGGCCGTGGCGGCGTTCTCCTGCAGATTGTCGAGCAGGAAATTGACGGCGCCGTTGTATCCTTCCTCGCCCGGCTTGCTCGAGCCGGTCGCGCTCACGAGCTCGTAGACCATGGCGTCGTACGATTTGTTTTTCAGCAGCGAGCGCCGCAGCCACTGCTGCATCCCCTCGCGATTCACCAGCCGGCGGCGGTCGCGCTGCGCGGGCGGGCGGCCGATCAGGATATTGGTCCAGATCGTGGTCCAGTTGCGGGCGTACTCCTCGACGTAGCGGTCCGATTCGAGGAGGCGATCGACGAGCGCCTGCCGCTTCGACGTGGACTTTTCGGCGAGAAAGCCTTGCAGCTCCTCGACGGTCGGCACGCGCCCCAGGATGTCGAGGAATACGCGGCGACACCATTCGCCGTCAGTAGCCGGCTGCGAGGGGGCGATGCCCGCGTCCTTCCATCCCTGGAGGATGGCGGCATTGATCAGGGACACGACCTCGGCGTCGGTCGTGGCACTTGCCGGGCGAGCGGATGGCGAGGGAGGAGGCGCATCGGCGGCCTCCCGTTTTTTCACGGCAGCGCCGGCTTTTTCGGCGGCGGCAACAGCGACGGTCGACAGCGCAACGGTCACGCCGAAGAGGAGTGGAAGAAATGCGACTCGCCATGAGGGAGCGAGCGACGCCCCGCGGTCGCGACAGATATAGAGAAGACCTGGCACAAGCACGATTCTACGCCGGGCAAGCGACTTCGTCAGTTCTCCGGGCGCGATCCACCGAGCAATCGATTCGGCCCGAACCTCCCGTCGGCGTCATTGGATGTGCAGGCTTTTTTTGGATTGCTGCGGCTTAGGCGGCCAGCGCTCCCAAATCGAAACGAGCGAAAGTGTATCATTTTGCAACACATGTTGTGAAACGATACACACTTTCCCGCAACGGTCGAGTCGAGAACCCCTGTCCCAGTTGGCACCTGATTCTCGACTCGTTTCTCAGTCGGGCTCTTCGGTCGGTACCTCGCATACCGCGCGAAAAAGCTGGCCGTTCGGCATGAAACGCCGCTCTGCATCGGCGTTGTTCCAGCTTTTTCTCCCGACTGCCGTTGCGTCCTGTAGCCTCTTCTCTTACCGGCCCCGTGCTGATATATCCCTGCTCCGAGCCTCTTCGATAACTTGCCAAAGCCTCTTTCCGCCCGGTGCGATTCCCTTTTCAGGCAAAGGGCGTGCCAAAAGCAGATAGTGGTCAGTAGGGGAGGCAGTTTGCCGATCGCTTCCTGACCTCTGACCCCTGGCCACCGACCACTGCTTTACGCTGTTTCCTTGAACTGCACGCTGTACAGCCGGCTGTAGAGCTCCGACCGGCCCAAGAGCTCGTCGTGGGTGCCCACGTCCAGGATCCGCCCCGCCTGCATGACCACGATTCGGTCGGCCAGGGCCAGGGTCGCCGTCCGGTGGGTGATGATCACGGTCGTCCGGCCGCGGACGAACTGCTCGAGGACCTTGTGGATCAGTTGCTCGCTCTCCAGGTCGATCTGGCTGGTGGCCTCGTCCAGGATCAGCAGGCTCGGGTTGCGGAGGATCGCCCGCGCCAGTGCGATCCGCTGCCGCTGCCCCCCCGAAAGCATGCTCCCGCGCGGGCCAACGACCGTTTCGTAACCCCGCTCCAGCTTCGTTTCGATGAACCGGTGGGCGTGGGCTTGCTGGGCCGCGTCGATCACTTGCTGCCGCGTGGCCCATAGCGACCCGTAGCGGATATTGTTGTAGACAGTGTCGTCGAAAAGCAGGGTCTCCTGGGTGACCAGGCCGAGCTGCCCGCGAAGGTCCGATAGCCGCACGTCGCGCAAGTCGATGCCGTCGAGCCGCACGGTGCCGGCGACCGGGTCGTAGAACCGCGCGATCAGGCTCGATAGCGTCGTCTTGCCGCAACCGTTCGGGCCGACGATGGCGATCGTCTCGCCGAAGGCGATCCGCAAGTCGATGTCGACCAGCACCGGCTGCGTCGGTTGATAGTGAAAGTTCACGTGGTCGAACACTAACTCGCGGTGGTGCCGCGCGAGGGCCACCGGCTGCGGCGGATCGACGATCGTCGGCTGCCGGTCGATCAACTGATAGACCCGGTCCGCCGCGGCGCTCGCGCGCTGCAGCCGGCTGAAGACCTCCGACAGCTTGCGGGCCGGGTCGCTGGCGCCGGCCAGGAAGCCAAAGAACAAGATCAAAGGCTCGATCGTCAGCGGCCGGTCGCTCATGCGGATGCCAAACAAGTGCGTCTGCTGATTGATGCCCAGGTACGCCCCCGCCAATAGCGCCACGCAAATCGTGGCGATGCCCAGCATCTCGACCAGCGGGCGGGTGAGGGAATCGTAGCGGGCGATCTTCATCGACTTCTGGTAGTAGGCCTTGCTGTTGTGATGGAAGCGGCGCCGCTCGTGCCGCTCCATGGTGAAGGCCTTCACGACCTTGATGCCTTGCAGCGTCTCGTCGAGGGTGTTGTAGATCTGCGACATCTCTTCCATCGCCCGGCGGTTGGCGCGCTTGAGCGACTTGGAGAGCGCGTTGATCGAGACGGCGGCCAGGGGGGCCAACAGCATCGACAACACCAACAACTGCCAACTGATCCAGGCGGCCCCGGCCAGGCAGGCGAACATCTTCAAGGGCTCGCGGATGAACTTGCCGAACAGCTCCTTCATGCCGTGCGACAGGCACTCCATGTCGTACGTGAAGCGGCTCATCAGGTCGCTCGAACCCTCGGCCGTGAAGTGCGCCATGTCCATCCGCAGCGTCTGCCGGTAGAACGTCTTGGTAAGATTGAAGGACGCTAACTGCACCATGCGGGCGACCAGCAGGGCATTGATGATCAGGAACACGCACTTGAGCACGGTCATGCCCACCAGCGCGGCGGCCACGATCAACACCGTCTGGAAGGCGTCGCGGGGCATGTAAGGCTCGACGACGTGTTCCTTCGTCCAGCGGCTGCGCGCCAGCCCCCGCTCTTCGTAGCCCAACTGCGTGAGCGTCTTCTGCCGCTGCTTTTCGAGCGCCGCCTGATCGGCGTCAGGCTCGACCAGTTGCACGTCGATGTCGGTCAATTCGCCGCGCAGCTTGGCAACGGCCGTCTCGGAGCGGTCGATGGCATTATCAGACCACTCGTGCAACGACTTCCCTTCGAGCGCCACGGCGACAAAGGGATACAAAGCGCCGACGTTGCCGCCCCACAGCACGGCGACAGCCAGCGCGCAAATGACCGAGGCGGCGAACGTCCCCCGGTAGCGAAGCGAAAGCCGCATAGCGCGGCCAAAATTGTTCATCCGTGAACCATCCCGGTGCGTTAGGCGAGGAGCCGCCGGCGCACGCGGCGAAAACCAGCCGCCTGCGCTAGCACTCCCCCTGGCAATCCAAGCCGCACCTTGTAGCACAATAGCCCGATGCGTCCAAGGTCGCACAGCGATGCGCGCGTGCTAGCATCGCCACTGATCTACGATTCCGGCCTGTCGCTATGGCCGTTCAGCCTCTCGCAGTCGGGCAGCCGACTTTGACCTGCCGTCGGCCACCGATAGTTTCGCGGCGGCCAAGGCGAGGCAATATCCCGCGATGCAAAGCCATCCGATGAAACTCACGACATTCGCGACATACGTCGCCGACGGCGTAGGCCAGCGTTGTTCATCCAGCCAAAACGACAGCTGCACAACGACGTCCCTCGCCGGCATGAGCGCGAATCCGAGCAGCAACAACAAAGCCGCTCTTCCTCCGCGATTGCGATAGAGCGCGATCGCGACGAGGAAAAGACACAAAAGGATAATCGCTTCCTCGACGTAAGTGACTCGAGACACGTAGTGAACGGCCGTTGTGAGCACAGGCGTGGCGTCCCCATCCGCCACATCTTGCGGTCCCATGGCAATTTTCCTTTCCGAGGCGCAACGCCGACGTGCTCAACGCTACGCCAGCTTCGCGATTCGCTCGACCAATTCCGCGTGCGTAAACGACCGGTTCAATGGCACCAGCAGGTACGACGCTTGCTCACCGCATCCGTGAACCATCCGGGTGCGTTGAGCGGGGAGTCGATGACGCGCGGCCGAAATCGTCGCCACTCGCGCTAGCTCCCCCGGCTATCCAAGCCGCACCTTGTAGCAGAATAGCCCGACAGCTCCAAGGTCGCACGGCGGCACGCGGGTGCTAGCATGCTTCAGCCCAAGGGAGCGATTTTCAGGTGATGCGCAGCTCGACGCGAAAGTCGTGGTTACGCTTCCAAACTTCGATCCACGGCTCGGCGTCCCAGAATGTCCACAGGAGTAGTGCCATCTCTGCCGGCATATAGAAGTCGTCTTCCGGCCATCGCATGTGCCATCCATGCAACGCGGCCGCCCATCCGCTCGAATACAACGGGCACCGATTCATCCATTCCTGCGAGTATCGCTCTCCGAGATCACTCGCCTCGGCGGCGTCGTAGTCGGTGCGCTGCCAGCCGTTCGCTCGTAGCCAAGCTGCGACGGCGTCGCCTCCGTACAAGCACAGAGCCTGGATCGGGGGGAACGACGCCGCTTCATGCGCATAAAGCCTCGTGCCGTCGGCAATGATTAGGGCATCGAGCGGATGATCAGGGTCGTAGCTGACGTGGATCGGCTTCGGCCAATTCCACCGCCGGGCAACATCGTAGATGCCGACGGAACCACGGATGTCTATCCCGATGCGCGCAAGCCACGCACAGTCGAAAGTGATTCTGTGCTGGTCATCCTCACGTCCACGGTGGGCGGGGCACCCACGACCACCCCAGACGGCCACGACCCCGAGGTCCGACGGTTCCGTTGAAAGCAAAAGTGAGGGCTTGGCAAGTCGCTCGCCCTCCACCATCAGTTCATCGAAAGTCTTGTCGCGAATCACCATGGGTGCGGAAACTGGGTTGGCATGGACGCTACACCAGCTTCGCGATCCGCTCGACCAGCTCCGCGTGCGTGAACGAGCGATTCAACGGCACCAGGATGTACGATGCCTGGTCGCTACAGCAGTCGAGGATGATCTGCATGTCGTTGGGCACGGCGTGGCCGGTCGGGCACGGCTCGTGCCCGTGGATGAGCGACGTAGCACTGACGACCTTGGCGAAGGCCTTGGCGTTTTCTGGTCGGTAGTCGCGGCCCCACACCAGGCGGAACACGTCTCCCTGTTCGCGCAAATCGAGCGCTTCGAGCGGCCGCTTCAGCACGCTCGCGTCGAAACCCCGCAGGTCCGTCTGCTCCGGCAGGCTGTGGCTGACAAACACGCCGCCGGGCAACCGCACCGCCAAAGGACATGTGCGCAAAAACTCGACGTAGGCCTCGCGCACTTTCTCGGTCGCCGGGCCGTACATCTCCTGCATCCCCAGGCGAAACATCAGATTCAGCATCTTTTTCGCCTTCAGGATCGGATAGTCGGTCAGCTCCGCCAGCTCGTGATTGCTCAGCAGGAAGTGGACGCGGTCGCGATACGTCGCCTTCAGCTTGGCCACGTCCTCGAGCATGCCGTGCGACATGTCGCCGCCGTTGGTCGGATAGGTCGGCCCGCCGTGGCAGACTTCCTGCAGGATGAGGTGCCGGCGCGGATGGTGCTCGAGGTCGGCGATCCGCTTGATGGCGTTGAAGTTGCGGCGATGCCCGTGCAGGTCGGCCGTGATCATCACGTCGTCGCCTTCCTCGGCCGACAGCACGATGATGTTGCCGTCGCGCGTGGGGGTCTCGCGGTTGGCGCGGGCCGCCGCTTGATACGTGGCGATCACGCCCTCGATGTATTCGATATTGGCGACCATGCTCCCAAGATAGCAAAAACGAGCAGGCAGCGGGCGGCCGGCGGTAGGCAGAGGAGAAGGACGCCAACGCCGTCACGCGGGCGGGTGGCTGGGGCAAAGCGCAGCGTGCCCCAGTGATCGGCTGGTCAATGGTCGAGTTGGGAGTTGTGGTCGCACTCTGGGGCACGCTGCGCTTTGCCCCAGGCACCGGTTGGCGGATTGATGGTGCTCGCCGAGCACCCTACGGCTACTGCCCGCCGCCGGCGGCCCCCGCGCTGCCCGGCATCGCCGCGATCCATTCCCGCACCAAGGCCACGCCCTCAGTGTGCACCAGCCGCTTGCCCAGCTCGGGCATCATGATCCCCGGATCGATCGAAGCCATGCGGAACGTCATGATCGACTGGTCCGGCTTGCCGGGCACGATCGAATAAGTCAGGCCGCCCGAACCCCGCCCGGCCGCCACCGGCGTCTTCAGCACGCCGTACGCCGTGGGATTGGTCTGCGAGGCCATCAGGTCGAGGCCGGAGTTCCGCGCCGGGCCGACCGGGTTGTGGCAGTGGGCGCAGTTGATTTCGAGCCAGGCGCGGGCCCGCGCTTCGAGCGTGCCGGTCGTCGAATCATCCCACACCGGGAAGCGCGGCGCGTCCTCCGGCGGCGGGGCGCCGGCGAGCGCCCCCACGCGCGTCCAATGGGCAAGCTGGTTTTCGGCGCCTTCGGCGTAGGCGAAGTCGCGGTTCAGGTGGCGGGCCTTGGGGCCCAAGAGCTTCATCACTTCGCCCTGTTTGTGGCAGCCCTTGCACTGGTTGGCGTTGGGGATGATGTAGTTGTTGGTGCGCTCGGTGCCGTCGGTGTGAATCCAACTGGCGTCGACGGTTCCACCCGCCACGTCCAAGGTCGCCTCGGTCTGTTCGGCGTTCCAGATGTACGGCAGGCCGACCCAGCCTTCGGCGTCGCGCTTCAGAATACGGGTCTCCAGGAGCCGCCGGCCTTTCGCGGGATCGCGCTCGTCGACCGGATAGGCAAACGTCTTGGCGACGACGGTGCCGACCGGAAAATCGAACGCCTCGGTCTCGTCGTACGTGGCGCTTTGGCCCGGCGGCAGCTTGATGAACCGGTATTTCAGCGTGTAGTCGGAGAAAAGCGGCGAATTGAGGTCATAGGGGATGACCCCGGGCGCGGGCTCTTGCGTGGCGCCGTTGCCGACGAACACGCCGTACGCCGACAGCTTCTCGGGCGGAGAGGGGGCCGAGGGCGCGGAACGGCCGCAACCAACCACAAGAGCCAAAAGGCAGACAAGCGCCCCGGCGCGGCCGCGCCGGGGTCGCACAAGATCATGCGCAAACACGATCGCCCTCATTTCACGCCGGCGATCGAGACGGGCGACAACTTGGGCAGATCGCCTTCGTACTGCTTCAGATCGCGAACGACGTTCGGCTTCTTGTTGGCCAGGATGTTGGCCGGGGTCAGACTCGGCGCGTCGAAATTCGCGAAATCGGCGTCCCCGTTGTCGCGAATCCGAATCGCCATCTCCACGGGCAGCTTGCCGTCGACCAGCTTCTTCTCATCAACGATGCCGTCGTAGAGGATGTCCGGCACCGGCGTGCCCAACAGGCCGGAGAGGATCTTGCCGAGCGGGCCGGCGGGACTCTCGCCGTTGCCGGTGAACTTATTGCTGTAGACGAAGATCGCTTCGCAGTACGGGTCGTACTTTTCGTCCTTGATCGGCAGGCTGTTGATCAGGTAACTGACGATGGCCACGCCGGCGCTCTGGTTGTTCTCGATCTTGTTGTCGAAGACCTCGACCTGGTCGTTGGCCATGATCATCACGCCCGTGCCCGGCGGCACGCTGGCCACGATGTTCCCCTTGGGGGCGAAGTTTTCGTGGTTATTGGCGATAACGGTATTGTTGAAGACGCGGCAGTTGCGGCCGTCTTTCTTCGGCAGGTCGGGGAGCGAGAAGACCAGGATGCCGCCGGCATTGTCGGTGGCGGTGTTCTCGTACACGTCGGCGTTCTCCGAGTTCTCGATCTCGATGCCGGCGACGTTCTTCTCCGCGGTATTGCGGCGAACGATGATGTTCTTCGACTGGCCGACGTAGATCCCCGCGTCCGAGGCGCCGATCACCAGGCAGTTCTCGATCAATACGTTGGTGCACATCACCGGGTAGAGACCGTAGGCGCCGTTGGTTTCCTTCGGGCCGCCGGTCCACTCGACGCGGACGTTGCGGCAGATCAGCTTGTCGGTCCCCTGCGCCTTAACGGCGTCGCCCTTGCAGTCCTCGACGGCGATATCTTCGAGCGTGACGTTTTCCTTGCTCGTGATGCGCAGGCCCTCGCCGCCGGTTCCCTGCTGTTGCTCCTTGAAGCTGAGGATGGTCTTGTCGCGCCCCTTGCCACGGATCGTCACGTCGTTCACGTCTTCCAGCGACAGGGTGGAATTGAAATCGAACTTGCCTTCGGCGAACTCGATGATCGTGCCCGGCTTGGCATTGATCATCGCGGTCTGAGCTTGCTTCTGGGCGTCAGGCCCGGGCTTGATCGTGACGACGTTGGCGGCATGCCGGCTGCAGCCGGTGGCGGCGACAGCCGCGGCGAGCGAAACGGCGACGAGCGAGAGAGATGAACGCACGATGGGTCTCCTTGGTCGAAAGTGAGTGACTCGATCCGGAGGACCGGGTGATGCGCTCGCAGCCGCCACTTGCGACGAGCCATGCCGGCAGAACGACGCAACCAATTATAAGTATCTATCGGCCGTTGGTTTAGGGGGTTTCGGAATAGGGGTTGGGGATTGGGGGTTGGCGGTTAGGGATCGGAATTCAGCAGCCGCAAGGGGCGAGCACCGTGGTCTCTCCTGCTCCCTAACCCCGATCCCTAACCCCCAACCCCCACTCTAACGATTGCGGTGATTTGCTGGATTTTGCGGGCTGTAACGACCGATAAGCCCCCTAGATACACCGTTGAAAAAGGGGGACTGGCTCCGAGCCAGGCCGAGATTCCGGGCAGTTTTTGGCTTCGGCGAGGTGCCTGTCCCCTTTTTCAACAGCTCCCGGGGGGAATGCTGCTAGCAAGTCGCATTGGACCGTTCTGGACCGCCCGCACTTTTGGCACGCCCGGGGCCAAAATTGGTGGCCGCTGGTCCGGCGAGAAGGAAATATCGAACCATGAAGACCTTGATCCTCACGGCCGCACTCGGGGTGCTCGTTGCATCGAGCTCGGGCTGCTGCCTGATCGACCGCCTGTTCGGCTGCGGCCACTGCGGCGCCTGCGCGAGCAAGTGTGGACCGTACCCCGGTTGCGGGACCGGTTGCTGCCCTGGGGCCGGGAGCGGCCCCGCCGGCCCCTCGCCCTACGGCCCGGATGGCGGCGCCTACGACGGCCCGCCGACCGGCGCGGTGACGTATCCATACTACACGACGCGCGGCCCGCGCGACTTCCTGGCCGCCAACCCGCGCGGCATTGGGCCGTAGTCTGGCGGACAACAACGCGAGCAACAGAGAGCGGCCGGGCGCGAGCCCAGGCCGCTTCTTTTTGTGGCGCAAGGGCCTGCACCGCTTTAGCCCGCGCACCGCGAGGCGATCAGCGTGATATTCTGCCCGCCGAAGCCGAAGCTGTTCGAGGCGGCGACGTCGCAGCGGGCCTCGCGCGCGGTGTTGGGAATGTAGTCCAGGTCGCACTCGGGGTCGGGCGTATCGTAGTTGATCGTCGGCGGAAGCACGTTGTCGCGGATCGCCAGCAAGCACACGATCAACTCCGTGGCGCCGGCGGCGGCGATCAGGTGGCCCATCATGCTCTTGGTGCTGGAGACCGGGATCTTGTAGGCCTGCTCGCCGAAGACCCGCTTGATGGCCAGCGACTCGACCTTGTCGTTCACTTCGGTGCTGGTGCCGTGGGCGTTGATGTAGTCGACGTCGTCGAGGTTCAACTCCGCGTCGGCCAGTGCCATCCGCAGGCAACTGGCGGCGCCGCGCCCTTCGGGATGGGTGTCGGTGATGCGGTAGGCGTCGGCCGTGGAGCCGTAGCCGACGATCTCGCCGAAGATCGGCGCGCCGCGGCCCTTGGCGTGATCGAGGTCCTCGAGCACGACCATGCCGGCCCCCTCGCCCAGCACGAACCCGTCGCGATTGAGGTCGAACGGGCGCGAGGCCTTGGTCGGCTGATCGTTGCTGGTGGATAGGGCGGTAAGCAGATTGAAGCCCGTTACGCCGAAGGGATGGATCATGCTGTGGGTTCCGCCGGAGAGCATGACGTCGGCCTCTCCGCGGCGGATGATCTCGGTGGCCTCGCCCACCGCCTGGCTGCTGGCGGCGCAGGCCGTGAGGCAGTTGAGGTTGGGCCCCTGCGCGCCGAACATGCTGGCCAGGTGGCCGGCCGGCATGTTGGGCTCCTGCTCCAGCTCCGACAGCGGGTTGAGAATCTCGAGGCCGGTCCTGGTGAACTTGGAGTAGTCGAGCGTTTCGCCGTCCAAGGCGCTCATCATCATGTACGTGAAGCGATCGAAATCCTGCTGCCCTTCGCCGCTGCCGAGATACACGCCGAACCGCGTGGGATCGATCGCCTTGTCGAGCAAGCCCGAGCACATGACGGCCTGCTTGGCGGCTCCGACGGCGAAATGCGTGTGCCGGCCCTGGTATTTCCACTTTTCGCGGTCCTCGCCCACCTTCGAGACATCCCAGTCGCGCACTTCCGCCGAGATCTTGGTAGGGAAGTTGCTGGCGTCGAAGAGCGTCGTGCGGCCGATGCCCGATTCGCTGTTGCGCAGCCGGCGCCACAGGGTGTCGGTGTCGGTCCCCAGCGGCGTGACGCAGCCGATGCCGGTGACTACAACGCGTCGTCTCATGTGAATCGTCTCCGCAGCGGAAATCGAGCGTACGGGGAGGGCGAGGCTCCTGCCGAGCCGATTGGGCATTTTTGCAATTCGATGCCGCGGCTCGGCAGTGGCCTCGCCCTGTTTCAATACACTCGATCGAAAGCCATTGTGTCAGGGTTGGGTTTGACGGATTTCTATGTCATCACGAATGCGGCACGTCGGTCGGGGTCCAGTTGGCGCGCATCCGGGCCAGACCCGGCGGCTCCGGGATCGGCTCGCCGTCTCGTCCGCTGCCGACGTCGAACACGCCCAACAGCTTCAAAGTGAACACGAAATTCTTGGGTTCAAAGAGGGTCCTGGCGCGGCCCACGTCGCTTAGGTGAGCGAAGACGAGTTCCATTTCGGCCTGCAAGCGATCGCCGACGTGACTGGTGCCGGAGACCATGCCCCCGTCGTCGCTGATGTCCAAAAGCTCGGCCGTGTAGACCAGCGTGTCGCCGGGGACGGCCTGGAAGTGGAACACCGCCTTGGGGATCTTGGCCAGGATGACCTTCTTCTCGAAGGCGTGGTACTCGCCGACCAACAGGCCGCCGGTCTGCGCCAGCCCTTCGGTAATGAGCGAATTGGGCATCATCGGCGCGCCCGGGAAGTGGTCGTGAAGGTGCTCCTCCGCCAGGGAGAGATTCTTCACGGCGCGGGCCCGTCGGCCGCTTTCGAACTCGATGAACTTATCGATCCAAATCCAGCGCATGGGAAAACTTTCAGGAGCTTATCCGCCGACGTTCAAACCTGATCCGCGGACTACGCAGATTTCGCCGATATGAAAGAGAAGGGTACGCCGTTCGCGTTTTGTGGGCACGCCACGCGGGCATCCTGCCACGCGTTCCCACTAGTCTCTCTATCCGCGCAATCCGTGAAATCCGCGGACAATTGAGCGAATCCGCGGACCTCCCGACGACTCAGGCGTTCATGGCCACCTTGGATTCGACGAACCGCACCATGTCCTGCACGGTCAGCATGTTGCCGAAATCCTTGACGACCGGGTTTTTGGAAAAGGCATCGAGATTCGCGAAGGGCATGCGCTTCTTGAGCTCCGCCAGGCCCTCGGGCGTCAACTTGCCCTGCTGCACGTACTGGGCGCTGGTGAGAATGTCCTCGGGGAACAGCTCGCCGCGCGGGATCTTGATGTCGAAGGCCTTCTCCAAGCGGAACACGATGTCGAGAAAATCGATCGACTCGGCGCCCAGGTCGCCCACCAGCGTGGCCTCGGGCGTGACCTCCTCTTCGTCGACCCCCAGCGCGTCCACGAGCGCCGAGCGAATCTTGTTGAACAGCTCTTCATTCGTTGGCATTGTCGGTGCACTCCCACGTGGTTGCTGCGATCCGAGGGGCGAACGCTTTCGCCACCTGCCGACCGCATGGTTGTGTGAAATTGTCTCTCGACCGAGTTTGCCCCGCGAGGATCCATCGATCGCCTGGCAGGCGGCGTTTGGCGTGACGCTGCCGGACAAGCCGGCCGCGGCACGAGCGCACCGTCGAACCCAAGCCGTCGCCATCGCTGCGCGGCGCTTCGGACGTTCCCAAGCGATTCCACCGTTCGCCCCGCTGAACCGTCGAGCCCTTTGGGCGTCAAAAGCCCAGGCTCAATCCACCGTCGACGCGCAACACCTGGCCCGTCAGGTAGCTGGCGTCGTCGCTGGCCAGAAAAGCCACCGCCGCGGCGATCTCTTCCGGTTGACCCACTCGCTTCAGAGGGATGATTTCTTTCAAGCGGTCTCCGGCCAGGCCGCGGACCACTTCGCTCATGTCGGTTTCGATCAGGCCGGGCGCGACGGCGTTGACCCGCACGTTGCGGCCGGCCAGCTCCTTCGCCAGGCAGCGCGTCAGCCCGTCGATGCCTCCCTTGCTGGCGGCGTAATTCACCTGCCCGCGCGAGCCGAACTCCGACGCCACGCTCGAAATATTGATCATGCTGCCCTTGCGGCGGCTCATCATGGGCCTCGTCGCGGCATGGCAGTAGTTGTAGGTTCCGTTCAAGTTCGTATCGATCACCATGCGCCACTTGTCGGCTTCCATCGTGGCAAACAGGCCGTCGCGGATCACGCCGGCTGAGTTCACCAGGATATCGAGTTGCTGCCACTCGTCGACCAATTGGCCGACGATCTCGCCGGCCCGCTCGGCGTCCTTGACGTCGGCCTGTATGGCCCGCGCGTCGCGCCCCTGTCCTTTGAGCTCCTCGACGAGTTTGTTAGCGGAGTCTTGGTTCGATTGATACACGAATGCGACCTTCGCCCCCTCGGCCACGAGAGCCCTGACGCAGGCGCGGCCGATGCCGCGGCTGCCGCCGGTGACCAGGGCTGTTCGGTTGGCGAGTCGCATGGCGTAGAGGGTTCGGGTGGCGTGTCGGCGGTTGCGGGACTGTTGCGACTAGCAAAATGATGAATGATGAATGATGAATGATGAATGCAAGAAAATGCATCCCGGCGCGTGCACGCCGAGGCGTTGCATGCTTGGCCAACGTGGCGCGTGGCGAAGCCGTCTCTTCCATTCATCATTCATCATTCATCATTCCGCATTTGCCCTCGCCGCCGACGTCTCCGGTTGGTACAGCAAGGAGAACAATTCTCGCATCTTCAGTTTCACGACGTCGTCGGCAATCCGCCGGTCGGGGCGCCGGTCGCCTTGGTTGTATCGCTCGAGCACCAGGCGGGCCGAGACGGTCGGGCTTCCCTCCACGCTCCCCACCGCCTTCAGCTTTGTCAGTCGCTCGTCCTGCTCGGAAATCTCGGCCGTCACGGTCAACGTCTGGCCCGGCTGCACGAAATTCGCGTATTTCACATTGCGGGCTTCTTTCAGCACCACCGTGCTGTGGGCGAAATCCTCGCTGGCGCGGATCAGCCACGCGCTGGCTTGCGTCATGGCCTCGAGCATCAGCACGCCGGGCATGACCGGAAATCCGGGGAAGTGATCGGCCAGGTACTCCTCGGCCATGGAAAGGTTCTTGATGGCCGTGATCTTCTCGCCGGGCACGAGCTCGACAATCCGGTCGATGAGCGTAAATCGCATGCTGCACACTCTGGCGCGCGCCGTCTCCGCACAATCGCACGGTGGGAAGCCACGTTTTTGGGGTCCGTAGTATAAATCGGCAACACGGCGGCAACAACCGCGAAACGCGGTGCGTTGACGCCGAGAAAACCTTTTGTCGCCAAGCACTTAGGCCATTGATCGCTGAGCGGCGCGTTTGGCCGCGCGACGATTGAACCGCGAGCCGGCCCACTTCGACGAGCGGGGGATCACCGGTTCATTGCCTTCCACAGCGTAGTGCCGTGCGGGGTTGTTACGAGCCACGGCTTTCCCGAGGCGGCGCTGCTGGTTCGATCCGCACAGCCCGCTCGACGGCTGCCGAAGTGGCAGCCGCTTGGGACAGCGCATTCGCTCCGAAGGAAGTGCCGCAAGTTTTGGCCGCTCAATCAGTAGCGCTAAGCGCCGCGCCAAGTGGCACGGACTTTGCCCCTGGAAAAGGCAGCAAGTCCACAATCTGCCGGTGGCCCCTATCGCGAGGCTATCCGTCGCGCCACCGTTTTCCAGCTCTTTTACAGAGGAGGTCGACCATGACCGCTTGGCGAACCAATGGGCTTCCATCCGTGAATCAATTGCGCACCGAAATGGACCGTTTAGTGGGGGATTTTTTTGGCGGTGTTTCGACGGCGATGCCGCGCACGTTCGCGTCGATACGCGCGTTTCCTGCCGTCAACGTGTGGGAGAAAGGGAACGAGCTTTTTGCCGAGGCGGAGCTCGCCGGCCTGAAGACCGAGGACGTCGACATCTCGGTCACAGGGAATGAATTGACGATCCGCGGGCGTCGCCCCGAGGCCGCGGCGGACGAGGCCTTGTTCCATCGGCGCGAGCGCGGCGCCGGCGAGTTTTCGCGGACGTTGCGGCTCCCTTACGAGGTCGACGGCCAGCACGTCGAGGCAACGCTGCGCGACGGCGTCCTGTCGATCAGGCTGCCCAAGGCAGCCTCAGCCCGGCCGCGCAAGATCCACGTCGCCGCGAAGTGAACGCGGCGCGTGATCTCGAACAACCAGCCGAACATACGAAGGAGGTTCTCATGACCGAAGCAACGCTACAGAAAGAAGCCCACGGCGACGTCGAAACGACGCGTACCGGCCAGGTGTACCGGCCCAACGTCGACATCCTGGAACGGCCGGACGAGTTGCTGCTCGCGGCCGACATGCCCGGCACCCGCGGCGAGGCGATCGACATCCATTTCGAGGATGGCGAGTTGACGATCCGTGGGCCAGTCGCCGCGCGGCAGCCGGCCGACACGAACTACCTGCTCTCGGAGTACGGAGTGGGTGATTTTTATCGCACTTTCCGGGTCAGCGAGCAGATCGACGCCAGCCGCATCGCGGCCGAATACGCCGACGGCGTGCTAACGCTGCACCTGCCGAAGGTCGAGGCGGCCAAACCGCGGAAGATCACCGTCCACAGCAAATGAGCGAGCGCGGGACGCGGCGGGCGGCAAACCTTGCCGCGCGTCCGCGCTTCGCCGCTCAAATGGCAAAGAAGTGAGGAAAGGAGAGTGTGCTATGTCGTTAATACCTTGGAAAGGAAAGCATCATGGGAATGGCGGCCGCGCCTTGGCCCCGTTTGACGCCTTCCGTCATGAGATGGATCGACTGTTCGATTCCTTTTTCCACGACCCGTTCGCCGTGATGGAATCGTCCTTCGGTCAGATGGGAGGGTGGACCCCCACCTTGGACGTGAGCGAGACCGAGAAGGAGATCACGGTGCGAGCCGAAATCCCCGGCGTCAAGCCCGAGGACCTGGAGGTGACCGTGACCGGCGACACGTTGGTCGTGGCCGGCGAAAAGAAGGAGTCGAGCGAGACGAAGGAAAAAGGCTACTGGCATTCGGAAAGCCGCTTCGGCTCGTTTCGCCGGCAAGTGCGTCTCCCGGCCGAAGTCGATTCGGAGGCCGTGGACGCCGACTACGCGAACGGCGTGTTGACGATTCGCTTGAAGAAGGTCGAAACGGCGCAGGCCAAGAGGATCACGGTCAAGGCGACGTGAATCAGTCGACAGTGGCCGGTGGACAGTGAAGCAGGCGGGCTGCTCTTTTGTCGAGTGCCGATCGCCGGCCGCGGGAGAAGCGCCGTCCGCTGTTCACTGGCCACTCGCATCCGGGAGTGATACGATTTCGGCATGCGCAAGGGAATCGCCGTCTCGCCCGGTGTCGTCGTCGGCAAGGCCTATTGCATCCACGACATCTTCGTCAATCCGAAGACTCGTCGCCTGGCGGAAGACAGCATTTTCGCCGAGCTCCGCCGGTACGAGATAGCGCGCGAACGCACCGCGGCCGATCTGCACGCCCTGCACCAGAAGGTGGCCAGCCAGGTGGGCGCGGAGCAAGCGGCCGTCTTCCACGCCCACGAGACGATCCTGCACGACCCGGCGTTCACGGCCAAAGTGCGCGCCCGGATCGTCGACCATCACGAAGCCGCGCCGGCGGCCCTCGAGCACGTGCTGGCAGAGTACACCGCGCTATTCACGCGGATGGAGGACGAGTACCTCCGCGAGCGGTTGGTCGACGTCCGCGACGTGATCATCCGGCTGTCGGGGCACCTCTCGCCCGTCCTGTCGCAGGACCCGGAGACGATTAGCGGGCCGATCGTGCTCGTGGCCAGCGAGCTACTGCCGTCGCAAGTGGTGGCATTGGGCCAGCGCGAAGTGGCCGGCATTGTGACGCAGTCCGGGGGACAGACCAGCCACGCGGCAATTCTCGCCCGCAGCCGCGGCATCCCGGCCGTGAGCGGCGTGCCGGGCATCCTGCGGACCGTCAAGAATGGCGACACGGTAGTGGTCGACGGCAGCTCGGGGCACGTGATCGTCAACCCGGACTCCGAGACGGAGAGCGCCTACCGCAAGCTGCAGCGCGAGTTCGTCCACTTGAAGGACGTGCTGGCGGAGAACCGCGACCTCCCCGCTGTCACGGCGGATGGAGTGCCGATCGAGCTGTTGGCGAACATCAACAACGTCGAGGACGCCCGCGCGGCGGCGGCGATGGGCGCGGCCGGCATCGGGCTATTCCGCACCGAGTACCTGTTCCTCACGCACTCAAGCGTGCCCGACGAAGAAGAGCAGTTGGCCGCCTATCGCGCCATCATCGAGGCCAGCCCCCACAATCGCGTGTGCATCCGCACGCTCGACCTGGGCGGCGACAAGACCATTCCCTACCTGGGGCACGACCGCGAGGCAAACCCGTTCATGGGCTGGCGCTCGATCCGTCTGTCGTTCGAGCATCCGCAATTCTTCACCACGCAAATTCGCGCCATCGTCCGCTCCGCCCGCAATACCGACGGTTCGCAAGCCGACGTGCGGATCATGTTTCCCATGATCACCACGTTGGAGGAAATCCGCCGCGTCCGGGCCATGGTGCACCGCGTCCGCCGCGCGCTATCCGCCGAACGCGAGGTAGTCGACAGCGTGCCGATCGGGCTGATGCTCGAAGTGCCCGCCGCTGCGGTGTCGATCGAGTCGCTGCTGGACGTCGTCGACTTCGTCTCGATCGGCTCGAACGATCTGGTGCAGTACCTGATGGCGGCGGATCGCGACAATCCGAAGGTCAGCCATCTTTGCCAGCCCCTCAGCCCGCCGGTGCTGAAGGTGCTCGCCAGCGTGATCGCGGCGTGCCATCGGGCGAGAAAGCCGGTGACGCTGTGCGGCGAGATGGCGGGGCATCCGCGGGCGTTCGTCCTGTTGATCGGCATGGGCCTGCGGAGCTTCAGCATGAGCCCCGCCTTCATCCCCTTGATCAAGGACGTCGCGCGCCATCTGACGATTCCCGACGCCGAGGATGTCCTGGCCGGGGCGTTGCGGCTGAAGACCACCAGCGCCGTCAATCGCTTCATGGCCGACCAGATCTCGCGGCTGGCGCCGAATCTTCGTATCCTGGACTCGGCCTAGCCGCGGCCGCGAGCCGCCGGACATTGCTTAGCGAGCCGCCGGGTTTATCCCGGCGGCTCGCTCGAACGGTCCCATGCGAGGGCGACCAAGGAACCCAACATGAGCAACCTTCGTTTTTCGGGATCTGTCCTTTCACACCTGGCGATCGCACTACTGCTGGCGTGCCTCGTAAGCGGGTGCGCCAAGAACGGAACAGAGCCCGCCGACGATGCGGCGGAAGCGAAGGACACGATCGGAATCGATCCAGCCCGCGCCGACGACGGGCCGCTCGCCTACCCACACCCGCGCCAGATCGACCAGGTCGACGACTATCACGGGCGGAAGGTGGCCGATCCTTATCGCTGGCTGGAAGACACAGACAGCCCGGAAACCCGCGACTGGATCGCGGCCGAGAACGAGCTGACGTTTGCGTTTTTGAAGAAGATCCCCCAGCGCGAGCCGATCCGCAAGCGCCTCGAGCAACTGTGGAACTACGAAAAATACGGCATCCCCACGCGGCGCGGCGACCGGTACTTCTACAGCCGCAACGACGGTTTGCAGAACCAGAGCGTGATCTACGTGGCGGACTCCCTCGCCGCCGAGCCGCAGGTGCTGCTCGATCCCAATACGCTTTCCGAGGACGGCACGGTCGCGCTCTCCGGCTCGGCCATCAGCGACGACGGCCGCTTCTTCGCCTACGGCCTGGCGACCGCCGGCTCCGACTGGCAGGAATGGCGCGTCCGCGACGTGGACAGCAAAACCGATCTCGACGACGTGCTGCAATGGATCAAGTTCTCGACCGCCTCCTGGGCGCCCGACGCCGACGGCTTCTACTACAGCCGCTACGACGAGCCCGATGAGAAAGCGCGGCTCACCGGCGTCAATTACTTTCAGAAGCTCTTCTTCCACCGGCTGGGCACGCCGCAATCGGAGGACAAGCTGATCTACGAGCGGGCGGACGAAAAGGAATGGGGCTTCGACGGCCGCGTGTCGGACGACGGCCACTACCTGGTGATCCGCGTGTGGCGCGGGACCGAGCGGAAGAACCAGCTCTTCTATCTCGACCTGACTAAGCCCGACGCGCAAGTCGTGCCGTGGATCGCCGGCTTCGACGCGCAGTATGACTTTTTGGGCAACGACGGCAGCACGTTCTGGCTGCGGACCGATCTCGACGCGCCGCGGCACCGCGTCATCACGGCCAACGTCGATGAGCCGGATCGCGAGCATTGGAAAGAGGTCCTGCCCGAGGCCACCGACGTGCTGCAATCGGCCACGCTCGTGGGCGGGCGGCTGGTGGCGCTCTATCTCGCGGACGCCCACAGCCAGGTAAAGCTCTTCGACTACGAAGGCCAGCCGCAGGGCGAGATCGCGCTAGCCGAGATGGGCACGGTCGCGCTGGGCGATGCGCGGCAGGAAGACGAGGACCTGTTCTACTCGTTCACCAGCTTCCTCGCGGCGCCGACCATCTACCGCTACGACGTGCGCCAGGGCACGAGCACCGTCTTCCGCCAGCCGAAAGTCGATTTCGGGGCCGACGACTACACGACCGAGCAGGTCTTCTACCCGAGCAAGGATGGCACGAAGGTTCCGATGTTCATCACCCGCCGCAAGGACGTTCCGCTCGACGGCACGGCGCCGGCGCACCTGTTCGGCTACGGCGGATTCGATATCTCGATGACGCCCGCCTTTTCGCCCGGCCGACTCGTGTGGCTGGAAATGGGGGGCGTGTTTGCGCTCGCGAACCTGCGCGGCGGCGGCGAATACGGCCGCGAGTGGCACGAGGCGGGCATGAAAGCGCGGAAGCAAAACGTGTTTGATGACTTTATCGCCGCCGGCCAGTGGCTGGTCGATCATCGCTACACGCGCGCGGAGAAGCTGGCCATTAGCGGCCGCTCGAACGGTGGGCTGTTGGTCGGCGCGGCGCTCACCCAGCGGCCCGACTTGTTCGGCGCGGCCTTGCCGGGCGTGGGCGTGATGGACATGCTCCGCTTCCACCGCTTCACGATCGGCTGGGCCTGGGTGTCGGAATACGGCTCGGCCGACGATCCCGATCAGTTCGACACGCTCGCGGCCTATTCGCCGCTGCACAACATCAAGCCGGGCACGAAGTACCCGGCCACGCTCATCACCACGGCCGATCACGACGATCGCGTGGTGCCGGGGCACAGCTTCAAGTTTGCCGCCACGCTGCAGGGGGCGCAGGCCGGCCCGGCGCCCATCCTGATCCGCATCGAAACGAGCGCCGGCCACGGCGCCGGCACGCCCACGGCGAAACTGATCGAGGAAGCGGCCGACGGCTACGCGTTTCTGGCGAAAACGCTTGCGATCGACGTGCCGGCTGGGTTGGAACCGAAACCAGCCGCGGTTGAACACTGATGGATGGATTTGGCCGAGTTGACCGTAGATTCAAGGATTTGGGCAATGGCACGAAAGCGAAGACGCGCTGAGGATCTCGCAACACTCAAGCCGCATGGCGTGACGACGCTCTCCGATCGCGATCGCGACATATTTCTCGCGCTCGTCACCGTTCGGCGCTCTGACCACTGACCACTGTCCACTGACCACTGCTATCCAATCGCCCGCGCGATCGCGAATGCCGCCGCTGCAGCCAGGCCGCCGGTGAGGACGGTTTGCAGGCCGCCGCGCAGCGGGCGGATGCCGGTCAGGCGGGCTTTCACGAAACCGAAGATGGCTAGCGCGGCCAGCGTCAGGCAGATCGAGCCCGCCAGTGCCCCGCGCATCGATCCGATCGCGATATACGGCGCGAGCGGGATCAAGCCGCCCACGATGTAGCTCACCGCGATCGTCAGCGCACTGGTGCGGGCGCGGCTCGCGTCGGGCTCTTCCAGACACAGCTCGTAGCGCATCATGAAGTCGACCCACCGCTTTTGGTCCGAGCTGATCGCGGCCACGACCGGCTGCAACTGGTCTTCGGTCAGCCCATAGCCGCGAAAGATGTCGGCCACTTCCTCGGCCTCGACGGCCGGCACGGTCTCCGTCTCGCGGACCTCGCGGGCGCGTTCCGACTGATAGTGCTCGGCGTCGGTCCGCGCGGCCAGATAACCCCCCAGCCCCATCGCGATCGACCCGGCGGCGATCTCCGCCAGCCCGGCCGTGACCACGATCGCGTTCGAATCGACGGCGCCCGACAGGCCGGCCGCCAGCGCAAAGGGCACGGTCAGCCCATCGGACATGCCGATCACGATATCGCGAACGCTGGCGGTGGCGGTGAAATGACGCTCGACGTGCGGGACAGTGGGCATGATGACCTCGGAAGAAATGAGCCGCGGATCCACGCGGATGAACACGGATCATACAAAAAGAGGGCGAAATTCGCTGCCGACTCGAAGGCCATTCGCGTTTATCCCCGGCCACCCTCTTTGTCGCGCGGCGCGGGCACGGCCGGTCAGTGAATCCGCTGGCCGGGGACGGCGCCGGGGTCGGGGCTCAGAAGGTAAATCTCGCTGCCGCCGGGGCCGGCCGCCACGACCATGCCTTCACTCATGCCGAATGTCATCTTCCGCGGCGCGAGGTTCGCCACGCAAATCACCAGCCGGCCGACCAACTGCTCGGGCGTGTAGGCCTCTTTGATGCCGGCGAAGACGTTCCGCCGTTCGTCGCCGCCGAGGCTCAACGTGAGCCGCAGCAGCTTCTTGCTCTTGGGCACTTCCTCGGCGGCCACGACCCGTGCTACGCGCAGGTCGGCCTTGGCGAACTCGTCGAACGAGATCGTGCCCGCCAGCGGCTCCGCGGCGAGAGCATCCGGTCCGTCGGCCGCCGCCGGCGCTGCCGGTGCGCTCGCAGCCGTAGTCGGCTGCTGTGATGGTGCCGTCGGTGCGTCCTCGCGACTGGATTCGATCATGGCCTTGACCCGATCTGCTTCGATGCGATCCATCAACCGCTCGAAGCGATTGACTTTCGTGCCCGCCAGCGGCGTTTGTGCTTCGTCCCACCGTCGGATCGGCCGGTTCAATAGCTCGCCCGTCTGGCGCGCTAGCCGTGGCAGCACCGGCGCCAGGTACACCACCAATTGACGGAACAGATTCAGCGCCACGGTACACACGGCCTGCAATTCCGCCGCGCTTTCCGCCTTTTTGCGCAGGTTCCACGGCTCGCGGTCCTCGACATACTTGTTGGCTCGATCGGCCAGCGCCATCACCAGCCGCATGGCGCGGTTGTAGTCGCAGGCTTCATAGGCCGCGGCAATCTCGCTCGCGGCCGCGGCCGCGTGGGCAAAGAGCCCGCCGTCGTCGGGATACTTCGCGGCCAGCCCGGTCCCCTCGACAAATCGCGCGGTGCGGCTGGCCAGGTTCACGACCTTGCCTACCAGGTCGCTGTTCACTTTGGCGGCGAACTCTTCCAGGTTCATGTCCAAGTCGTCGAGCTTGGGCGTGAGCTTCGAGGCGTAGTAGTAGCGCAAGCACGCGGGGTCCAAGTGTTCGAGGTACGTCGCAGCGCGGACGAACGTGCCCTTCGACTTCGACATCTTCTCGCCGTTAACGGTCAAGAATCCGTGGATGTGAACCATCCGCGGCAGATTGAAGCCGGCGGCCTTGAGCATCACCGGCCAGAAGAGCGTGTGGAAGTAGGTGATGTCCTTGCCGATGAAGTGGTGTACGTCGGTCTTGTCGCTGCGCCACCAATCGGCAAATTCTTCGCCGGTCCGCGCGCACCATTCCTTGGTCGCCGCGACGTAGCCGATCGGCGCGTCGAACCACACGTACCAGTACTGGCCGGGCGCGCCGGGGATCTCGAAACCAAAATACGGCGCCGGCCGGGACACGTCCCAGTCGCGCAGCGGCTCCGACAGAAACGCCGCGTCGAGCCACTTGGCCACGTCCGGGTACAAGTGATCGGCAGTCTGCGTCCACTCGACCAAAAACGGCCGCATTTGCTCGGTGTTGATGAACAGGTGATTGGCCGCGCGCACTTCGGGCGTGGCGCCGCTGATCGTGCTCACCGGGTCGATCAGATCGGTCGGCGCGTAGGTCGAGTGGCACTTCTCGCAACTGTCGCCGTACTGGTCCTTCGACTTGCAGCGCGGGCAGGTCCCCTTGACGAACCGGTCGGCCAAAAACGTGCCGGCGACCGGGTCGTAGAGCTGCGTCACTTCGCGCTCGCTCACCAGGCCAGCCTTCAGAAGCCCGTCCCAGAAGATGGCGCACAGCTCGCGATTGGCCGGGCTGTGCGTGCTGCCGTAGTGGTCGAACTCGATATCGAAGGCGGCGAAGTCGCGTATGTGGGCCGCCTGCATATCGGCGATAAGCGCCTCTTCGGTGCGCCCCTCCTGCCGGGCGCGGATCATGATCGCCGTGCCGTGCGTGTCGTCGGCGCACACGTAGACGCACCGCCGGCCCAACAGCTTTTGGAACCGCACCCAGATGTCGGTCTGCAGGTACTCGACCAGGTGGCCCAAGTGGATGTGGCCATTGGCGTACGGCAGGGCGCTTGTGACAAGGATCCGTCGTTCGGTCATTGATGCTCCGTGCATTGCGCCCCCGGCGGTTCGTGCTGTTCTCCGACGCCAGGACCTACGGGATAAACCCGTAGGCTCGCTGCGCGAACGCTAGCACACCTGTACCGGCCGAGACTGTGGATCGTCCAGTGAAGCGGGGTTGTGGCCAATCCACGTTGCGCGAAGGCGGCATTGTATAGCGCCCCCCTCCAGGTCGGGAGGGCGTTCGCGCGGGCCGGGTTCGGCCGGCACGACCTAAATGACTTGAGAAATCCCTCGGGCGGTACGCAACCTGCACCGCCGGCGACTCGCGTCTGGCCCAAAGCGTTCGCTCGGGCCGGCCTGCCGTGAGCGGCTGGGATTCCCAGCCCTGGCGGATGTTTTCTTGCGATGCTGCCTCGCGCGTGCTGGCGAGGTTGGCCTTGTAAGAAGTGCCAGAGGCCGGCAAGATACCGCCCGCTTTGTCCGTGGACGAAGTAGCCCGAGGCAAGCGCGCCTCCCGCCGTCGCTGTGAAGGCCCCTTGCGAGGGGGCCGGTGGTCAGGATGGATTCTGGCCGGCGACGAAATGGCGCGCCCGTCAAGGGTTGTGACGGCGACAAGGAGGTTGCCCACGCCGGGTGTTCCGTGGCCACGATCGGCGGCCGCCACCTTTTGGCCCATCTCCCAACTCGCTTTGCGCTAGTTTGGCGCTGCAGGCTGCCGCGCGCTCGCACGCGGTCCGCCCGTAGCACCCTGATCCAAGGAGGGATCTATGGTGTCGTTGTCTTCGGCCCTGGTGTGCATGGCGCTATCGGGAGTGGGACAAACGGAGATGCTCGATTTTTCAGCCGTATGGTGTGGACCGTGCCGGCAGATGCAGCCCACCGTCGATGCCCTGATCGCCCAGGGCCATCCGATCCGGAAGGTCGACATCGATCAAGACAAGGCGCTGACGCAACGGTTCCGGGTGACGGGCGTACCCTGCTTCGTAATGTTGGTCGACGGGCGCGAGGTGGACCGCGTCGAGGGGATGACGAGCCGCGCGCGGCTCGAGCAGATGCTTCGCCGCGGGCCGCCGCGGGCCGCCGCAGCCCCACCCAATCCGCAGCCGGCGCCGCCAGGGGTGCCGTTCCCCGGCCAGGTCAGTGGCGAGCCGCTCGCGGCCCTCGCTCCTTCGTCAAGCCAAAGCCCGCATCGCCAGGCGCTCTCGGAAGCAGGCGCGACACTAGCCGCTAACACGCAGTCGGCCGACAAGTGCCTGGCGGCCGGCGTGCGATTGAAGATCGAGGACCCGACCGGCAACTCGGTCGGCTCCGGCACGGTCATCGACGCGCGCGACGGAGAGGCCTTGATCCTGACGTGCGGCCACATCTTTCGCGAGTCGAAAGGAAAAGGAAAGATCCTCATCGATCTATTCGGGCCGGGCGCGCCGAAGGGACTCACCGGCGAGCTGGTCGGCTACGATCTGAAACGCGACGTGGGGTTGGTCAGCTTCCACCCGACGGCCCCGATCACGGCCGCCCCCTTGGCGCCCGCCGAATTCGTCGTGAATCGCGGGGACGAAGTCATCAACGTGGGCTGCGACAACGGCCGCGAGCCGACCGCGCGCACGAGCCGTGTCACCGGCATCGACAAGTACCTTGGCCCGCCGAACGTGGAAGTGGCCGGGCAACCGGTCGAGGGGCGCAGCGGCGGCGGCCTGTTTACGCCCGACGGCAAGGTGATCGGCGTGTGCAACGCCGCCGACCCGGCCGACAACGAAGGGCTGTACGCGGGGATCGCGTCGATCCACGCCGAGCTGGCCCGGCTTGGGCTGTCGCAACTGGTCGCGGCGGCGCCCGCCGCGGCCTCGTCTGGCGCGCCGCCGGCGATGGCCGGCGTGCTTCCCGTGACTCAGCCGCCCGCCGCGCCGGCACGGGTAGTGCAGACCAGTGCCGACGGCTTGCGCCGTCGCGCCGGCGGCCAGGAGCCGGTTGATCTGCCGACAAAGGACAGCGCGGCACGCGGCGACGCGCCGGCTCAGCAGGGGGCGGAAGTAATCTGCATCGTCCGCGCGCTCGACGACCCGCGCGCCAAAAGTGAAGTGATCGTGCTCGATCGGGCGTCGCCCGATTTCTTGCGCCAATTGTCGGTCGATCGGGGCGCACAAGACGCCCGGCACCAAACGTCGCTGGGGGCACAACCCGGTGCGCAAGCCGCGCGGGAGGCCGTATCGCGCGAGCCGGTTCTAACGGCCGACAGTTGGGCGCCGCAACTAGGGCCGCGGCGGTTCAAGTAACCGACGTCCGAGAATCGCCGCTGCGATTGCCAGAAGAAGTCCGACGGTGTGCCACGGCTTCGTAGAAGCCGTGCGACGCGAGGCTTCTTGCAGTTCTTGCGAAGATTGATGTCTGAATGTGATTCGCACGGCTTGCCCTGTCGGTCAAGCCGTGGCACACGCACGCGGTGCTTCAAGCAGTCTGGCAAGAACCGGCGCGCAAGAAAAAGGCCGCCCTCCACCGCGCACGTGGCGATGAAGGCCGGCCCTTCTGTTCTACTTGCACTATTGGTTCGCGTTCTGTCGCGGCGGCAGAGCGAAGGATGCGCCCGCGCCAGCGTCAATCGGCGTAGATGCGGGTCGTCTCCTCCTCCAGGACCGGAGTCGGATTGTCTTCGCTGCGGCAGTAGGCGCGGAAGCGGACCTGGCCCGCCTGATGGCAGCGGACGTGCACGTCGTAGGTCGCGCTCTGGCCCGCTTCGAGGACGGCCATCGACGGAAAAACGACCTGCTGTCCCTTGATCGCCCCTTGCGTCGGACCGTGGAGCTTCAGGACCTCCATCTCGCGCGGCACCTCGGCGGCGAACTGAACGCCGCGGGCCGGCATCGAGCCGCTGTTGGTGAGGCGGACGTGGTACACCGTTTCGCCCTCGACCTCCACGGGGTCGTCGTCCTCGGTCACGTCGATGACCACGCAGGCCGCGCCTTTGACGTGCGTCTGCGTCTCGGCCTCGCCGATCACGCCGTAGTCGGCGCGGGCGGCGACGTTCAAATGGTGCTCGCCTTCCTCGGTTGCCAGAAGCTGTACGGCGACGTTGGCGGTTTCATTCGGTTCCAGGCGGCCGACGAACCAGGCCACTTGCCGGGCATTGCGGTCGAAGCTGCCGCCCGACGTGGCTTCGACGAAGCGAAAGCCCTGCGGAATCTGTTCCATGACCTGCACGTTGTCGATCGCCGCCGGGCCGGGGTTTTGCACCGTGATCACGTAGGCCGCCTTGCGGTCGACGAATCTCAGCTTCGGCCCTTCGACGGCGACGGTCAACGCGGGGCGGACGACGCGCAGCGTGTGTACGGCTTTCGCCGCCGGGGCGTCGCCCAAGGCCACCTGGGCGCCGATGGGGAACTCGCCCTGGTCCGTGCCAGAGACGAAGACTTGCAGTTGCCGCGATTCGCCGGGCGCGAGCGTGCCGATCGCGTACCGCGACTTGGCGCCCGGCGCCCCTTCGAGGCCCGCGGCAAGCGCTAGCTCGACCGCGGCGCCGACCGCCGGCCCCGTGCCGGTATTGGTCACGCGCACGTGGCAAGGCGTCGACTGGCCGACGACGGTTTCCTGCGCTGCCTCGATGGCGATCTCCAGCCGCGGCTCGACGATCTCGATGGCCGGCGCCGCGACGGACCGGGTGAACGTCACGGCGGCCTGCGGCGACAACCCTCTCGGCTCGCGCGGCACAAAGCTAATGTGTAAGGTCGTTGTGCCGCCCGGCTGCACGTCGCCCAACCGCCAGGCGAGGTGCTTGGCGTCGCCGGTTGCCTTGGGCTCGGTCGCCACGACCTCGACGCCGCCCGCCAGTTGCGCTTCGACCATCACGCTGTGCGCGATTCCGTCGGTCGTGTTCCGCACGACCAGTTGGCAGGCCGCCTCCTGGCCAAGCGTCACGGCGCTGGGAGTGATCCACGCGAGGGCGACGCCGCCGGACTGGTCCTTCGCGCACGCCATCGGCAGGGAATCCGCGGCGTCGATTTCGCGCAGCGCCGCCGGCGCTGGCTCTTCGTGTTGGGCGCACCGATCGCCACAAGTTGGCGCCGGACACTGTGCCGCCGCCGCAAAGGTCCGTGCCGCGTCGGCGTGACCGGCGGGCGCGACTTCCGTCGTCGGATAGCGCCGATGGGCGTACCGATCGTCGCGATCGACCGTCGGTGCCGGCGCGGGCGGCAGACGGCGCGGCTCGCCGGCCGTCGGCTGTCGAGTTTCAAGTGGTTCGGAATCGAGGCGCGGGTTAGCGCGGCGCGGCGCAACGGGCAAGAGGTCCGGCGGAGCGGGCGCGGGTTGCGTCTCGTCGGCCGCCAGCGGCTCGCCGGCATTTGTGCTCTCGGGCGCTTGCGGCGCATCGACCACGGCGTCGCCGGCATCCTGTACGTTGACGGCTCCAGCAAAAGGATCGGCTACCGCCAACTGCTCGGCCACTTGTCGAATTTGCGCATCGCCTGACTCCGCGTCGGCGGCTCGCGCGGCTTGCGGCGCAAATAGCACCGGCAGCCAGCCTTCGATGAGCCGGCTGCAGGAACCCGCGTCGCCGCAGGCCAGGAATCCGATACCGGCAAGGGCCAGAACGACGAAGGCTGTCGGCAGTATGCGGCGCTGGTTCACGTTTGGACCTCCGCGGGAAATAGGCGCGATTCGCGAGCGCCCCCAAACCGCAAGGAGATATCGGCCGCCCGCGGCGCGTGGATTGAGCGATTCGGCAAACTTTGACGATTACGGTGGGACTGCGGGCCGGCTGCATGCGTTGACAGCACGGCTGCCACGGGCTTAACTCACACGCCTCTGTCCCAGGTAAGTCCATTCCCGCTTGAGAGGCGCGAATGATTGTCTACTGCGTCCGCCATGGCGAGAGTTGCTACAACGCCGAGGGGCGATTGCAGGGACAGTCGCACACCCCGCTGTCGCCGCTGGGTCGTCGCCAGGCCGAGGCCTTGGCGGCCACGCTTGGCGGGCGACCCATGGCGGCCGTCTATTCCAGCCCGCTTGCTCGGGCTGTGCAAACGGCCGAACCCGTGGCCCGGGCGCTGGGCCTATCGGTCGAGACCGATCCGCGGCTGATGGAGATCGACGTGGGCATTTTTCAGGACTTGCTGCACGCCGAGATTCCCGAAAAACATCCCGCCGAAACGGCGGCGTGGCGGGCGTCCGACCCCGATTTCCGCATTCCAGGCGGCGAGAGTCGGCGCGATTTGATGCTCCGCGGGCGCGCCGCGTTCGACGCCATCCGGGCGCGAGAACACGCGGAGGTGGTCGTCGTATCGCACGGCGGGCTGTTCGCCGCGGTGTTCAAGTCGCTGCTTGAGATACCGGCCGAGCGGAATCCGTTCACCCTCGCCAACGCGTCGATCAGCGAACTGGCATGGGCAGCCCGAGAGGTGAAGCTCCTGACGCTGAATCAGGTCGATCACCTGCACGCGGCCGGCTGCGCCGGGCCCGCCATCCGCGGCGATTTCTTCTGAGAACGCGCGCTGGGAAGTGTGCCACTGCTTCGCCAGAAGCAGTGCGACGCGGCGATCGACGTCGACCGCAATGGCCGGCGTTTACCGACGCAGCACGGCTTGCCCTTGTCGGTCAAGCCGTGGCACATCGAAGGCACTGGCAGAGCCAGTGGCACACGGCCTTGCCGACGCACGTTGTCACCCAGCCCGCGCTATTTCCCCGCCAGCTCGAAGATCGCCTCGACCTCGACTGAGATATTGCCCGGCAGCGAGCCCATCCCGACGGCGCTGCGGGCGCCGACCCCTTCGTCGGCTCCAAAGACCTGCGACATCAAGTCGCTGAATCCGTTGATCACGGCCGGATGCTGCTGAAAGTCGGGAGCGGCGTTCACCATGCCGAGCGTCTTTACGAGGCGCCGGACGCGATCGAGACTGCCCAACTGCCCCCGCAGCGTCGAGAGAATGGCCAGGCCCGTCTGCCGCGCGGCTGCGTATCCCTGCTGCTGATCGACTTCCGAGCCGACTTTGCCGGTCATCATCGTGCCGTCGACCTTGAGCGGTCCGTGACCGGACACGTAAGCCATGTTCCCAACAACGACGACCGGTTTGTAGACGCCTGCCGGCTTGGGCGACGGGGGCAATTCCAATTTCAACTCGGAGACTCGTGCTTCTGCACTCACGGGAAGGCGACTCCATGTGGGGGGTGTTTCGAGGTGGGACCGCGATTGTAGCCCTGCCTTCCCGGCTGGTCTAGTGGCCGGCCGCGGCTTTGCAGGAGAGCTGCAAAGTCCGGGGTGTGGCTCATTTTTCGGCACATGCCGTTCTCAATTCTTCCGAAGCACCTTCGGCCGAAAAATGTGCCTGACCGCCTGACCCCCTCTCCAAGGACTTTGCAGTTCTCTTGCGGCTTTGCAGGTCTCTTCCGCACCGCTTGAGAGAAGCCGGTCAGCGATCGTATACGTCGCTCGGGTCGACCAGGCGGGGCTGCGTGACGCGCGGCCCGTCCGGGGTGAGCTCGCGGAAAAAGCAGCTTCGATAGCCTTCGTGGCAGGCGGCCCCCTGCTGATCCACCTTCAGCAGGATGGTATCGGCATCGCAGTCGACGTAGATGGCACGAACGTGCTGTACGTGGCCGCTTTCCTCCCCTTTGCGCCACAATCGATTCTTCGAGCGGCTGAAGTAGACGGCCCGTCCGGTGGCCAGCGTCTCGGCAAAGCTCTCGGCGTTCATGTAAGCCAGCATCAAGACCTCACCGGTCGCGGCGTCCTGAGCGACGGCGGGGAGCAGCCCGTCACCCTTGGCAAAGTCGGGGACGGGGGGAGCGACGGATGGAGAGCGGGAATCGGGCAAGGGATCCTCATCGGCATCTGGAAGGCAAGCGCGCCGCACAACTAGCATACGCGGCGCGGCCGGACCGGACCACGCGCCTCAGCTCACGGAAGCGAGGGGGCCAGGGCGGGCCTCGTGGCTCGGATGCAAGATGCTCTCGAATCCCCAACCCCTAATCCCCAATCGCGACTCCTAACCCCCACTCTCGCTCCGCCCGGTAAAGAGTGCTCCACGTTGCTCTGTCGTGCGCTGGCTGTAGTTATCGCCGGGGCTGTCCGATGGTTACGGTGCCGGGCTGACAGATCGTTCGAACCCTTGTGCGCCGCGCGCGGTTGCGCAGCGCCATAAGGGGGGTCGTCTCGGGCACCCCATTCGTTCAAACCCTCCCCGCGAATGGCGGCCGGCGGCGTCAAGGATCGCGAGGGGGCGGAAGCGCGGCGGAAAGGACAGGTCTTGAAAAGCTCCCTCAGCATGATCCTGCCGGTTCACAACGCGCAGGCCGATCTGTCGCGCCTGATCGCCCAGGTCGTGGAAGTCCTACCCGAACTGACGCCGCGATGGGATCTGCTGGTGGTCGATGACGGCTCGACGGACGCCACGCCCGAAGTTGCCGAGGAGTGGACCCGAGCTTACCCGCAAGTCCGCGTGGCGCATCACGCGAAACGCGCCGGGCGCGAGGGGTGGCAGCGCACCGGAGTCCTGCGGACGCGCGGAGACGTCCTCTTATTTCGCGACGAGGAATGCCCGGTCGACCTGACGGGAGTGCACAAGATGTGGAAGCGGATCGTGAGCTCGGACGTCGTGGTCACCCGGGCGGCGAAGCAGGCGGCGCTGGCGTGGCTTGCCAGCCGGTCGGTGAGCCGAAAGTCGGCCCGATCGACGGCCGGTGGACTGCAGATGATTCGGCGGCGCGTCTTGGACGATTGGGCGCCAGTCGCCTCGCGCGAGAGCTTGTCCGCCTACCTGGCCGGCAAGGGGTGCCGCCAGCACGAGGTTGAACTGCAACCCGCGAGGCACTCGATCCCTACGCCGCTCCGGCCGGCGGCCGTATCGAACGTTGACACGGATTCGACGATACGGCCGAGCCATCGCGACGAGGGGGACAAAGCTGGGCAGCCCAGGCGGCCTAACTATTTGGTGCGGCTGCGCGCGTTTGCCACGGGGGAGTAGGATCGCGCTGAATTCTCGCCCCTTCTTGCGGGGGGTGGCGCTGACCGACCATGCGTCGCAGTTACGCGCGTTAGTTTGCAAGCGAACCAAGTGTCCACCGCTCTGACGCCGTTGATCGTTGCTAAATTGCTTTTCGTGCTAACGAATTGTCTCGCTGATACAGCACGAAATTTTTTCCCATCGACATTCGCGGCCTGCCCCGGCGCGGGGGGGGTGTTTGCAGGATGGCGCGATGAGCCAGGCGGACGTCCGCCGCTTTTCTAAAACGAAAACGGGCGCGCACTCGTACTAGGTGCTTGTCGGCCGCGGCGCGACGTACTATGATCTTGCACTGAGAACTCGCCACTGGCACATCTGCGAGTTTTCAAACGGGGGTCACACCCGCGGTCAGCGTCGAGTCTGGAATATTCTGGGCAAGCCGTATTGCGGTCGCTACAGCGATACTCCGTGGATGATGCGGGGTTAGTTGATAGTGGGAGGAGCCACTTTTCCAGGTGCTGACGACTTGTCGCTTGTCGCGTCCTGACCATTCGGAACTTCAGGGCGGTTCACCGGCTTTGTGTCCGGCAATCGATCGACGGCTCGCACAACTGTGACGCGCCGGCCGAAGCCGTGAACCGCCTTTCTCAAACTCTGGGACAATGTTTGAGCCGCATACGCTGGCAGGGTTGCCTCATTCGATTCGTTTCATCGACCCTGAACAGGTATGAGGTGCTGGAATGAGTATTTCTGAATTAGGAACTGGGGAATTCCCTGCCGTCGAGCCGCACACGGCGGACGTTCCGGCGGGCCGTGTGGCGTTGCATCGCGTTGCGGCCGTGCGGCGGCAACAAGGCATTTCCTTGCGAGGCCTGGCGCGCCAATTGCGCACCAGCATTCGCGACCTCGAGCAAGAGGAAGTCGAGACCACCGACCTGCGTCTCAGCAGGATCTACTGGTGGCAGCGCGTGCTGGAAGTGCCGGTGGTCGAACTGCTGATCGATTCGAACTCACCCTTGTCGGCGCCAGTCATGGAGCGGGCACGGCTGGTGCGGATCATGAAAACCGCCGCGGCCATCGCCGAAAAGGCCGAGGCAACGTCGATCAAACGCCTGGCCGAGACTCTCGCCACGCAACTCGTCGAGCTGATGCCGGAACTCGAGGGCGTCAGCCCCTGGCACACGGTCGGGCAACGCCGCACGCTCGATGAGCTCGGTCGCATCGCCGAGCGGCCGTACTCCGAGGAGATCTGGCGCGACCTGGGGTAGCGCGGCGCGCCGGAGCTATCCGCAGATCACACAGATTTCGCAGATACCAGATACTTTTTCGAACGCTGCGCGCACAACACGTCCGCGACAGCGACTTGCTTACCTCGACAAAAATCTGCGGAATCCGCGCCATCTGCGGATGAATTCCGAAGCGCTGATCCCGATCAGCAGTCGCTACGCCCGTAGTTCTGCGCCGAGCTCTCGCCGGCAATCGCTGACGATCTGCTCGCAAACCTGATCGGCCTTTTGACTGGTAAGCGTGCCGGCCGGGTCGCGGAGGGTGATCGAGAGCAGGAGGCTCTTTTTGCCCGCCCCGAGGCGATGCGGGTCGCGATACGTATCCTGGTACGCCAGGTTTTCCAGGAGCGTCCCACCCGCGGCGCGGACGGCGGAGGCGATCGCTTCCCAGCGGACGCCCTCGTCCACCACCAGGTTCAAGTCGCGCGACACGGCCGGAAAGGCCGGCTGCTTCTCGTAGCGCGGCACGAGCTCGGCCAGCTCCAACAGGACCGACAACTTGATCTCGGCGACGGTCGCATGGCCGCGCAGATCGAAGCGGCGCAGCCCATCCTCGCTCACTTCGCCGAGAAAGCCCAGAAGCGTGCCGTCGACCGACAGCTTGCACGATCGCCCCGCTTCGACGAGCGGCAACGGATGGGGCGCGACCTCCAGGATCTTGTGCCGATTGAGCCTCGTCAGAATCGCTTCAATCACGCCTTTGAGGGCGTGGAAGTCCGCACCCGTGGTGATGGCCAGCATCAACTGCTCATCGGGCAGCGAGTCGCCGCGCGGCAAGTAGACGTGCGCAATCTCAAACAGCTCGATCGTCGGGTTCGAGAGGGACTCGTTCGCATGCCGGGCCGCCAGCAGACTGGGCACCAACGAGCGCCGCAGCCGATCGGCTCGCCGCAAGATCGGCATGTGCGCCACTAGCGCGTCGGTCTCGGTCCAAGGACTGAAGGCGGCCGACATGTCTTCTTCGACGAGGCTTAGGGTGTAGGCCTCGTCGAAACCGCCGCCGACAAGCGCCTCGCGCACGCGATCGAGAACGCGATCCTCGTCGCGGCGTGCGGAGGCCGCCATCGGCACGCTTACGTCCTCCGGGATATGCTCGTAGCCGTGGATCCGCGCCACCTCCTCGACCAGGTCGATCTCGCGCGCCAGGTCGCCGCGCCAACTCGGCGGCACGACTTCGACGGTTTGTGCATCGTGCCGCGTCTCGCGATTACCCAGTGCCGCCAGGATCGCCCGCACGCGGTCGGCCGGGATGTCGATTCCTAGAATGCGTTTGAGCTGCGACAACCGCAGCACGAGGGGCTCGCGCGGCGGCGGCTGCCGTCCGGCGTCGAGCACGCCCGCGGCCAGCGTGCCACCGGCCAGCTCCAGGATCAGATGGCAAGCCCGCCGGCTGGCCCAATCGACCCCCTCGGGGTCGAGCCCGCGCTCGAAGCGGAAAGACGACGCGCTGTGCAGGTTCAGACGACGGGCCGTGTTGCGGATCGCCAGCGGATCGAAGGCCGCGCTCTCGATCAACAGGTCGCGGGTCGCGAGCGTGACTTCCGTGTCGGCCCCACCCATCACGCCGCCAACCGCGACCGCGCGTGCCGCGTCGGCAATCACGCAGTCGTCGGCCGCCAGGTCGTACGCGCGGTGATCGATGGCCACGATCCGCTCGCCGCCCCGGGCCCGGCGGACGACGATCCGCGGGCCGGCCAGCTTCGCCAGGTCGAAGGCGTGCAGCGGCTGCCCACATTCCATCAGTACATAGTTGGTGACGTCGACGACATTGTTGATGGCCGCAATGCCGATCGTGGCCAGCCGGCGCACCAGCCACGCCGGGCTCGGGCCAAGCTGGACGCCTTGAATGAGCCGGGCCGTGTAGCGCGGGCAGAGCTGAGGCGCCTCGATCGAGACACTCGAGAGCGATTCGGCCGGCGGGCCCGACTCCGCGGCCGCGATCGGCGGCAGCTTCAACTCCCGCTCGAAAAGCACGGCCACCTCGCGGGCCACGCCCAGGTGCCCCAGGCAATCGGGCCGGTTGCTGGTTACTTCCAGGTCGATGGCCAGGTCGCCGCCGACGTCGCTCGTCTCCTCGTGGTTGAGCCCGGCCATCATCAAGCGCCGCTCGAGCTCCGACACGGACATGTCGAGCCGCACGTATTCCTTCAGCCAGTTCCAGGAGACGATCATGGGACGTTTGTCGCGCCACGTGGACGCGGCGGCTAAACTAGAACTGTTCCAAAAACCGCACGTCGTTTTTGTAGAACTCGCGGATGTCGGTCACGCCGTAGCGCCGCGCGCAGACCCGCTCGACCCCCAGGCCGAAGGCGAAGCCGCTCACTTCCTCGGGGTCGTAGCCCACGGCCGCGAGCACGTTCGGGTCGACCATGCCGGCGCCCCCCATCTCGATCCACCGCTCGTTCCAGCTCATATCGACCTCCACGCTGGGCTCGGTGAACGGAAAGAACGAGGGGCGGAAGCGGATGTGTCCGTCGCCGCCAAAGTAACTCTTGGCGAAAAGCCGCAGCACGCTCTTCAAGTCGGCCATCGTCGCGTGGCGGTCGATCAGCAGTCCCTCGATCTGGTGGAACATCGGGTAGTGCGTGGCATCGGCCGTGTCGGGGCGGTAGACGCGGCCGAGCGAAATGATCCGCACAGGCGGCGGCGTCTGTTCCATCACGCGGATTTGCACGGTGCTCGTCTGCGTCCGCAACAAGAGCGGCCCGCTGCCGGTTGCCGCGCCCGCCGTCGCCAGATAGAAGTTTTCCAACGGATCGCGGGCCGGGTGCGCGGGCGGGATATTGAGCGCCTGAAAGTTGTGCCACTCGTCCTCGATCTCGGGCCCGCTCGCGGCGGTGAACCCAAGGCGGCCCATGATTTCTTTCAGGTCCTCAATGGTCTGGGTGAGCAGGTGGAGGTGCCCGAGCCGCACCGGGCGGCCGGGAAGCGTGGGGTCGAACTGCTCGCTGCCACGTCGACCGGCTACGGCCGTCCGCGCACGTTCGACGCGCTCCTTGGCCGCCTCGAATGCGGTGGCAATCGCTTCCTTCACCTCGTTGAATCGTTTGCCGGCGGCCGGCTTGTCGTCCTTGTCGACGCCGGCGAGGCCCTTCTGCACGTTCTTCAGGCGGCCGCTTTTGGCGCCCAGAAACTCGATCCGCGCGGCTTCGAGCGCTTGCGCGTCGCCGGCGGCGGCGAACGCCTTCTCGGCGTCGTCCAGCAAGCCTGCAAGCTCGGCGACGAATTCAGCCAGTGCCATCGGGTGCACGAGAGAAGAGAGTGGTCATTGGTCAGTGGACGGTGGTCAGTGCGGCCTCACTGTCCGCAGTCCACTGACCACAGTTCACCGCTCCGTGCCCAGCGCGGCCTTGACCTGTTCCACCACCGCGTCAAAGCCGGCCGGGTCGGCGATGGCCATCTCGGAGAGCGACTTGCGGTCCAGCTCGATCTGCGCCTTCGCCAGGCCGTGGATAAACTCGCCGTACCGCAGCCCACGTTCGCGCACCGCGGCATTGATGCGAATGATCCACAGGCGGCGGAAATCCCGTTTTCGCGCCCGGCGGTCGCGGAAGGCGTATACGCCCGCGCGGACCAGCGATTCCTTGGCCGTGCGCAGCAGGCCGCCGCGGCCGCCGCGAAATCCCTTCACCTTGCGAAACAGCCGCCGCTTAGCCTTCGCCCGGGCGGCTCCCTTCGTGGTTCTCATGTCGACTCCCGGGAAGCAGTGACCAGTGGTCGGTCGTCAGTGATCAGTCAAAAGATCCGGCGCTCGGCCGATACGTCAGAAACAATCCTTGGGGCTTAGCCGCTCACCTGACCACTGACCACTAGTTAATAGCTGTTGCCGCGCAGCGCGTTTTTGATCCGTTTGGCGTCGGCCGGGGCGAGACTCCGGGTGCCGCGCAGCTTGCGAACCTGCTTCTGCGTGATGTGCGTGGCCAAGTGGCTGGTTCCGGCCCCCCGGTGCATCACCTTACCGGTGGCGGTCACGCGGAACCGCTTCTTCGAGGCCTTGTGTGTCTTCTGCTTCGGCATGGCGCAATACCCGCCCTGTCGAGGGTGGTGTTGGTGAAACGAAACCGCGATTATAGGGGAAGGCCGGCGGCCGGCAAAGAGGGGCGTAGCCGGCCCAATCTCGCGTTGTTTTGGCCGTTTTGACACAAGCCCGACGCGCCAGCGAGGGTGCCGCTACATGGTCCATCGCTCGCGCTTCGGGCGAGTGCGAGGCAGGAGAACTGCAAAGTCCGGGGTCTGGCTCATTTTTCGGCACATGCGGTTCTCAATTCTTCCGAAGGACCTTCGGCCGAAAAATGTGCCTGACCCCCTCTCCCAGGACTTTGCAGTTCTCCTGGAGTGCGAGGGGGAAACCCAGGGTCATTCTGTTTTTCAAAATGGCGAGGCGGGAAAATGGGACTGGCTCCGAGCATAAACGGCGCAAGTCCTTTCAGACCAACGTTGCGTCTCGGTGCCTGTCCCACTTTCCCGCCGGTGCGCCGCCGGCAAGCTTGAATCTGTGAACGGCCCTGGGGGGAAACCTCGCGGCATGGCCCGCGTTCGCCTACCATAGGACTTGGAAGATCACTCGTGGGTTCGCCCCCGCTCACCGTCGAAAGGCCCGAATGGTGCGATTGTCTCGGCTGTCGCTCACGCTCGTCGCTTCCATGTTGCTAGGCACAGCGCCGGTGCGGTTGGGCGGGCCACTGCACGTTCAGGCCGGCGAACCGAATGCCGCCAAACCGGCCGCCGCCGAAACGGCCGACGACATCCCGCCGCCGCTGAAGACCTATAAAGGTCGCGACATCGCCCCCTTCATGTCGCACTTGGGCGCGCCGTGGCTGGTGCGCCAGGAACGCCAGGAGGAGGAGAACTGCCAGCGGCTCGTCGAGGCCCTCAAGATTAAGCCCGGCCAGACGGTCTGCGACATGGGCTGCGGCAACGGATTCTACACCCTGCGGCTGGCGAAGCTGGTGGGCAAGCGCGGCCGCGTCCTGGCCGTCGACATCCAGCCCGAGATGCTCAGCCTGCTCAAGGAAAACGCGAAGGCCGAGGGCGTGACGAACATCCAGCCGGTACTGGGCACGGTCATCGACCCGCGGTTACCGGAGGGCAAAGTCGACCTGATTTTGATTGTCGACGTGTATCACGAGTTCTCGCACCCCGAGCATATGCTGCGGGCGATGCGCAAGAGCCTGAAGCCGCACGGGCGGATCGCGCTAGCGGAGTTTCGCCTGGAAGACCCGGCCGTGCCGATCAAGCTTTTGCACAAGATGAGCAAAGAGCAGATCATGAAGGAGTTCGCGCCCAACGGCTACAAGCTGGTCGAGGAATTCGACGAGCTGCCGTGGCAGCATTTGATGTTCTTCGAGCGGGTGGACTTGCCTACCAGCGACGATTGAGCTGCCGGGTTCATCCGCAGATTACCAGATTTCGCAGATAAGAAGAGGAAAAGGACGATCAACTCCTTCTTCTTCAAATCTGCGTCATCTGCGAAATCTGCGGACAGTCTCACGTCTTCGCCGCGGCCAGGCAGCGATCGACCGCCGCCAGCGTCTCGCCGATCGATTCCGAGATCACCAGGTCGGCCGCCGCGTCGAGCGGCGTCGCGTCGCGGTTGACGATCACCAACCGTGCGCCGTGCTCCTTCGCCGTCCGCGGGATGCTGGCCGCCGGTTCGACCACCAACGACGAGCCGATCGCCAGGAGCAAGTCCGCCTGCCGGGCCAGTTGAAACGAATCTTGCAGCACCGCCGGCGGCAGCGCCTGCCCGAACGATATCGTGGCGTGCTTCAACCGGTCCCCGCCGCATTTCGGGCATGGTGGCACGACATTGGTGCGGCGGAACCGCTCCACGAGCGGCGCCACGTCGAACCGGGCCCGGCAATCCTGGCACTCGGTGGCGAGCGCCGTCCCGTGCAGCTCGAGCACCCGCCGGCTGCCGGCCGCCTGGTGCAGCCCGTCGATGTTCTGCGTGATCACGCCGACGAGCCGGCGCTGATCCTCCCAGCGGGCGAGGGCTTCGTGTCCGGCGTTGGGTCGGGCGCCGGCGAATTCGAGCTGCCCCTCGGCTTTTTGCCGCCAGTATTCGTGGCGTGCCTCGGGGTCGGACATGAACTCCTGGTACATGATCACCCGGTAGCGGGTCCAGATGCCGCCGGGCGAACGGAAATCGGGGATGCCGCTTTCGGTGCTGATGCCGGCCCCGGTGAAGGCCACGGCCGAGCGGGCTTCGGCCAGCCAGCGGGCGAGCGTTTCGTGCGCGGTTGCAGTTCCTGTCATCGTCGTCCTTCGTCGATCGCAGCGCGCGTGCCACTGCTTCGCAGAAGCAGTGCGAGCCACGGCACGGCTTGCCCTTATCGGTCAAGCCGTGGCACACGCGTGCGCGTCATGGTTGTGCTTCGTCGATTGTGACGTCCGCACTGCCGACCGCCACTTCGCGCTCCCCTTGCACGAAAACGCGGACATGGCACGGACCGCTCGCGTCGCGTGGCACCTCCAAACGGGCCTCAAACTGGCGGCCGGCAGTCGCCGTCTCACACGAAGCGAGCCGGGCGTCGTTGGCCCGCTCGTACGTCTCCTGGAACTCGCGGCGAGCTGAGTCGCTCGTCTCGTAGCGGCCGCGCTCGGGTGGGCGGAACGTCAACCGGTCGCGCCGCACCACCAGCTCGATCGCCGCCCGGCCATCGATGGGACTGGTGCCGGCGACCGCAAGCACCGAACCCGCCCGTACGCTCGCCGGGGCGATCACCTTTGCGTCGGCAGCGCGGGGCAAGCGCAAGAGTGGATCGCCCAACAGGTTGAACAGTTCGACGTGCTCCTGCCGCTCGGCGGCCAGATCATTGCTGGCGGGGTTAAGTATCGCGGCGAGCGAGTCGATGGCGCGGCTGCTCGTATCGTCGCGGGCCCGCAGCATGGTGGCCCGCTTGGCCTGTAGCAACAGCTCGCCCAACGTGCCCGCCCTCTCCTGGAAGTGGACGCGCAGCATCTCGGCCCCCAGTACGCTTGTGCCGTAGGGCATGGTGACGCGCGAGCCGGCGATTGTCGCGACCGGGCCTTGGTCGGCCGCGACCATCTCCTCGGCCAGGCAATCGTCGCGCTCGTCGAACGCCCCGGCGCTACAGCACAACAGTAGCGCAATCGGCGGCGCCGCGGCGCAGTGCAGTTGGCCGCAATCGTTCACGTCGAAGATGTGGTGCGTTCCATCTGGCGCCCGCACGCGATCGACCACCCGCTCCCGACCGTGCCCCATGTAGACCCAGAACAAGCATCCCTCGTTGAACCGCGCCAAGGCGGCGGCGTGAAACAGCCGCGGATCGGGGCAGTATGGGCTGCGCCAGCTTCCGTACGTGACGGTGGTGGCGTAGGCCGGGGGAATGCCGTCGCTCAACAGCCGCTTGGCCGTGGCTTCGATCGCGGCGTCGGCCAGTTGCCCGAACCCGCCCAGGCCCGCCACGAGATTGATCCGCCGCAGCCAGTTGCCTGGCGTCAGCCCGCGCTCGTAGGCCAGGACCTTGGCGACGATTCTGCCCAACTGCGGGGGCGTGTCCGCCGTGAGCCGGCCGATCGCGACGTCCGGCAACTGGTCGTCGTCGAGGTCGGCATACCAGTTGTCGCCGGCAATCGTCGCCGAGCCGCCGAAGCGAGAGACGACTTTCGAGGCCGTGTAGTGCGTCGGCACGCCGGTCGCGCCGGGCCGACCAAAGGGCTCGGGCGCGGCGTCACCGACCAATAGCACGAATCGCAGGCTCTTGCCGGCGGCGCCGCGTATGCGCGCCCGGATCTGCTCGGCCGAACCGGCGGGTACAACCACGCAGCCATGCCCTTGCCGCTCGCGCAGCACAAGCCAAGGGGCAAGCGCCGGCCGGAGCGCATCCGGGCAGACGACGACGGTGTCCGGCGCGGCGGACGATGCCGTGAGGGCCAAGGCGAGGCAAGTGGCGAGCATGGCGAGCAGCGCGGGTCAACGAGGACGGACGAGGTTCCCTCCACTGTAGCCGCCCGCGAACGCACGCAACAAGTGCATCAACAAGATGCAAGCTGCTATTTTTGACGGCGTGTGCCCCTGCTTCCCAGAAGCAGTGCTTGGCGGCCCTGCCACGCGGTCAGGTGCGTCGGCACGGCTTGCCCTCGCCGGGCAAGCCGTGGCACACGCGTGGCAGCACGAGCAACAACCGGCTACTTTTTTTCCGTTGCCAGCACGCAGCGCAGGCCCACCGCGTCGTCCTTCGTGTCGGCCGGCTCGCCCCGGCGGGCGCTACTGGTGCAGCGATCGGCCGCGTCCTTCCAACTGCCGCCGCGGAGCACCCGCTTTTTGATCTCGCCCGGCGCGAGCCAAGCCGAGCCGTCGGCGGGCGCCCCCTCGTAGCTGTCGTGCCACGCGTCGGCGCACCATTCCCACAAGTACCCGTGTACGTCGTACAGCTTCCATGCGTTGGGGCGCTTGGCGCCGACCGGCGGATCGTTGCCCGCCGCGTTCCCTTTAAACCACCCAAAGTCGGCCAGCTCGCGGTCGTCGTCGCCGAACGAGAACCGCGTCGGCGCGCCGGCGCGGGCGGCGTACTCCCACTCGGCTTCCGTGGGGAGCCGTATCACCTGGCCGCGCTCGATCAGGCCGGCGGCCCGCATGAGCTCGGTGGCCTTGCGGCAGAATGCGACGGCGTCGTCGTGCGACAACATCTCGGCGCTATTGCGCGCGCCCTTCCAGCGGCTGGGATTCGTGCCCATCACGGCCTGCCACAGATTCTGCGGCACCTCGTAGCGGGCCATGGCGAACGGCCTGGCAAGCGTCACGCGGTGCGGCGGCTTCTCCTCGGCCGGGCCCGCATCACCACCCATCGTGAGGTCGGCCGGAAAGCCGTCGCGGCCGGGCGTGATGGCCACGAACTCGGCGCGAAACGCTTTGAGAAGCTCTCCTTGCTCCGGCTGCGGATCGGCGGCGAGTGCCGCCAGGGTCAAGAGAGCTGTCAACATCGCCATCGATCACGTGGTCGCCGTGGGGAGTTTCAATCTAGCGCCCCGGCGGCCTTCTTAGACGCTGTGAACCTTATCGAAGTTGCCGGCGCGGAACGCGGTGGCGATTGCCAGCGGCACCTTGGCCTCGGCCATCAGCACGCCGGCCCGATTCTCGGACACTTTGGCCTTCATTTCCTGCTCGCGGGCGATGGCGAAGGCGCGGCGCTCCTCGGCCTTGGCCCGGGCCACGCGGGTGTCCGCCTCGGCCTGGTCGGCCTGCAGGCGGGCGCCGATGTTCTCGCCGATGTCGATGTCCGCGATGTCGATCGACACGATCTCGAACGCCGTGTGCGCGTCGAGCCCGCGGGCCAGCACCGCCTTCGAGATCAAATCGGGGTTCTCCAGCACGATCAAGTGGCTCTCGGACGACCCGATCGAGGTGATGATCCCCTCGCCGACCCGCGCGATCACGGTCTCCTCGGTCGCGCCGCCGATGAGCTGCTTGATATTTGTGCGAACCGTCACGCGGGCGCGAATCTGCAGCTCGACGCCGTTGCGGGCGATCGCGCTCAAGGTCGATTTCTTGGACTTCTGCGGATCGGGGCAATCGATCACTTTCGGATAGACGCTCGTCTGCACGGCGTCGAGCACGTCGCGGCCGGCCAGGTCGATGGCCGCGGCGCGGTCGAAATCCAGGTCGATATCGGCGCGGTGGGCGGCGATGATCGCCCGGATCACGCCCGGCACGTTGCCGCCGGCCAGGTAATGCGCTTCCAGCCGCTGGGTGGTGATACCGGTCGCCGGATCGTTGCCGATGCCGGCCTGCATGGCCATGATTTTCGACTGCACGATGACCCGCGCGTTCACCTGCCGGAAACTCATGCCGATCAGCCGCAAGATTCCAACGTGGGCGTTGGACATGTAGGCCTGGAACCACAGGTTGCCGTAGGTGATCACCACGATGACAAAGACGATGGCCACGAGCACGATCAATGCCGCGACGACGACATACGTGACCGAGGCCGGGAGGTCGGCTGCCAGGAGAGCCAAATCGACGGGATTCATAGGCATCTCTCGCTACTGTTGGGAACCGCCGGCGGTGCTGCCCAGGACGGACAACGGCCGCCCGAGCCAGGGTAGAATAGGATACGTTATTCTTGGCGCACGGGCCAGTTTTGCCTGAAACGACCGGCACATAGGCGGTGCTTCGGCATCCCAGGTGATGTGATGTATTGGCACCTTGGGGGTTTCCGACGCCGTACAAGCGCATCCATGCCGCAAAACTCGCAGCACACCCGCCGGCGCCCGTTTTCCTACAGCCTGCGTGCGCTCCTGGCCCTTGTCGCCCTGCTTGCCGCCACGCTCGCCTCGTGCGTGCACGACGCCCATCAACAGCGCGCGGCGGTTGCCGCGATCCGCCGAGCGGGTAGCCGCGTCGTTTATGATTATGTGCAATACCCCGACCGGCCACTGGGCACAACACGTTTTGGCCGCGTTCCCAAACCAATCATCGACCTGTTCGGCGAGGATTTCTTCGCCGCCGTTGTAAGCATCCGCGTTCCGGAGCCGACAGACGAAATCATGGCGCACGTGGGGAACCTGCGCTCGCTCCAGTATTTTGACGGCAATTACCACGAGATGTCACAGGTTTCCGACGCGGGCGTTGCACGGCTTGCCAAACTCAAATCGCTCAATCACATCATCCTGTCAAGCGACCAGATTACCGACGAGTCTCTCCGAATCTTTGGCAACATGGTGCAATTGCAGGAAGGACTTGAGTTGCGCGGCAAGCAGATTACTGACGCGGGCGTTGCTCATCTGAGTGCTCACCGCCAGCTTATCGTGCTGCGCCTCAGCAACTCACAAGTTTCCGATCATGGCCTAGCGGCGCTCGCTGGTTATGAGAAGTTATGGGCCTTGGACTTGGATGGCACTCGGGTCACCGGGCCGGGCCTGGCGCACCTCTCCGGCATCGCGTCGCTGGAGCATTTAGACCTCGGACGAACGCCCGTGGATGATGCGGGTCTGGAGTTTGTCGCCCGCCTTGCGAAGCTGAGGTACATCCACCTAGTCGGGACGAAAGTCACGTCGTCGGGCCTCGCCCATCTGCATGCGCTTGCGCGACTAGAGTCGATCGACCTGAGCGACACGAAGATCACCGACGACGCGTGGCCGCACCTGGCCCGCATTTCAACTATCGAGCGAATTCTCGTGCAGCGCACGCAAGTGACCGGCGAGGGGATCGACCAACTCAATCGCATCGCAACTCTTCGCGGCGTCTGGCTCGACGGTACAGGTGTCACCGATGCCGCAATCAACAAGCTCAATATTGACCGCTTCCGCTACCTCGGGCTGATTGGCACGAACGTGAGCGATGAGTGGGTGAAACAACATGGCGGCGGCACAGGGCTTGACGAAACGTTCCAACGGCGCATCGCCCATTAGCTAACGGTGTTTGCTAGTTTCATTCGCAATCGCCTGCGTCTACGGGCGGTTACTCAATCCACCCGCCGCCTAGCACGCGATTCCCGTCGTAGCAGACGGCCGCCTGGCCGGGCGCTACGCCGTGCTTCGGCTCGTCCAGTTGGGCAATGAAGCGATCCGCGAGCTGCGGTGTGACCGTGGCCATGACCGGCTGGCTCAAGTAGCGAATCTTGATCGAGCAACGGAACGGCTCGCGCGGCGGGTCGATCAGCCAGTTGACGTCCTTGGCCGCCAGGCGGGTGACGGCCAACTCGTCGCGCGTGCCGATCACGACGCGCCGCGTGTCCGGCTCGAGGCGCACGACGTATCGCGGCGCGCCGAAGGCCAAGCCCAGCCCCTTGCGCTGGCCGATCGTGAAGTTCTCGATGCCCGCGTGCCGGCCGACGACTTCTCCGTCGGTGGTGACGATCTCGCCGGAAAGGTCGACGTCGCCACGACGGCGGCGGACGAAGGCGGCGTAGTCGCCATCGGTGACGAAGCAGATTTCCTGGCTGTCCTCTTTGTCGGCCACGCGCAGGCCCAACTCCTTTGCGATCGCGCGGATTTCGGGCTTGCGATAGTCGCCCACCGGCAAGAGCACGCGCCGGAGAATCTCGCGGTTGACGCCAAACAGCACGTACGATTGATCCTTCGACGGATCGACGCCCCGCAATAGCGCCGGCACGTCTTCGTCGTTTCTGCGCTCCAGTCGCGCGTAGTGGCCCGTAGCGATATGCTCCGCTTTGACACTGTCGGCGTACTCGGCGAGCGCACCGAACTTCAGCCAGTTATTGCACACGACGCAAGGGTTCGGCGTGCGGCCGGCCGTGTACTCGGCGACGAAATAGTCCATGATCTGGCCGAACTCGTCGCGAAAGTCCAGCGCGTAGAAGGGGATGTCGAGCCGGTCGGCGACCCGCCGGGCGTCCGCCGCGTCGGCAGCCGTGCAGCAGCCCTGCTTGCGCCACGGGCGGGATGAGATGACCGGAAGCTGAGCGGGCGCAGCGCCGGAGGGTATGGCGGCGTCGGCGCCGGTTCCGACGCTGGCGGCGCACGCCGGTTGATGCGCTTCGCCGTGGCGCATGAAGATGCCGATCACCTCGTGGCCGGCCTGGCGCAGCAGGCACGCGGCCACGCTGCTATCGACCCCGCCCGACATGGCTAACACGACGCGCGACATTCACAAACTACCTTAAGCTATTGGGCCCCACTTTGTGTGCCACTGGCTTCGCCACAGGACTTTTTCGGAAAGCACTGGTAGAGCCAGTGGCACACGCAGGTTTCCGAATACTCTCTGATCCCTTACCCCTTAATGACGCCGATCGGCCGCATGCGGGCCACCTTCTTCGCCAGCCCCGCCTTGTGAACGACCTCGACGACCTTATTCACATCCTTGTACGCGTCAGGCTGCTCTTCGGCCAGCCCCTTCCAACTGCGGGCCCGGGCGATGACGCCGCGGGCGGCCAGCTCCTCGTCGATCCGCCGTCCCTGGGCGTGCTTGACGGCGGCGGTGCGGCTCATCATCCGGCCCGCCCCGTGGCAGGCGGTGCCGAACGTCTGCTGCATGCTGCCGTCCTGCCCGGCCAGCACCCAGCTTGCCCGCCCCATGTCGCCGGGGATGATCACCGGCTGACCGATGCGGCGGTACATGTCGGGCACCTCGGCGTGCCCTGGCGGGAACGCGCGGGTGGCTCCCTTGCGATGGACCCACACGCGCTTTTTCTGTCGATCGACCTGGTGCTCCTCGAACTTGGCGATGTTGTGCGCCACGTCGTACACCAGGCTCATTCGCAGCTCTTGCCAGGTGCTGCCGAAGATCGTCTGAAAGACCTCGCGGGCCTGCCACATCAAAAGCTGCCGGTTGCACCAGGCGTAGTTCGCCGCGGCCCGCATCGCCCCCAGATATTGCCGCCCCTCCGGGCTTTCGACCGGCGCGCAGACGAGCTGCCGGTCCGGTAGCGCGATGCCGTACTTGGCGGGCGCGCCGCGCAGCTCGCGGAGCGCATCGTCGCACACCTGGTAGCCCAGCCCGCGCGAGCCGGAATGGATCATCACGCACACCTGGCCGGCGCGCAGGCCCATCACAGCCGCGTCGTCTTCATCGAAGACTTCATCGACGACCTGGACCTCGAGGAAATGGTTTCCGGAGCCCAGCGTGCCACACTGCGCGCGGCCCCGCTCCAAGGCGCGGACGCTGACACATTCGGGCTCGGCCCCGTCGAGCCGGCCATGCGCCTCGGTGTGGTCGATATCGCTTGCGACCGCGCAGCCGCGCTCGATGAGCCAGGAGGGGCCCTCGGCCATCAACTGCCGCAGCTCTTTGAGCGTGTAGCGGTAGCGCCCCTCGCCACCGACGCCGCAGGGAATCTGGCGGAACAGTTCTTCGACCAAGGGGCGCAGCCGCGGCTGCACGTCGGCAAACCCCAGCTCGGTGCGCATCAGGCGGACGCCGCAGTTGATGTCGTAGCCCACGCCCCCCGGCGAGATCACGCCCCCTTCATCGGGATCGGTCGCACACACGCCGCCGATGCAGAACCCATAGCCCCAATGGATGTCGGGCATGGCCAGACTGGCCACTTGGATACCAGGCAGGAACGCCACGTTGGCCACCTGCTCGGGCGCCTGGTCCGAGCGGATCGACTCGATCAACTCGTCGTCGGCGTAGATCAAGCCGTCGACGCGCATGCCCGGCTTGTAACTTTTGGGGATCCGCCAGCAGCAGTCGTTGACTTGCTCGAGCGGTCCGGTGTAAGCGCCAGCCATGGGGGTTTCCTCTGCGCGCGGGGTGCTAAGCCCGAAGGTTGTTCCGACTCAATCGGCCGAGCGCCGGCCCTGCGGCGCGGTCGTTTCTTGTTGTCCACCGTCCACTGACCACTGGCCACTCATATGTCCACGATCACTTCCGCGCGCCAGCCGCTTTCGGTTTGTTCCACCTTCAATTCATGATACGTAATTGCCTTGACTTCGTGAGCCAGCACGTGGCGGGCCGGGTCGAGCGGCTCGCCGCGGGCGGTGCCCTCCAGGCCTTGGTCGGTGAGCCGCACCTGGAACTGACAGAGCACCAGGCGAGACGTCTCGAACGTATAAAGTAGCTCGTTGAGCCAGTCGAACAGGACGTATTCGCGCTCGTGGCCCGGCACATGGATGTCAATTTGCTGGACCGGGCGGACATCTTCGAGGTTCGCCACGATGGTGGAAAACAACCCGCGCGCCGCATCGACAAACAGCGTCTCCAGATCGGGCGCGATGACCCGCAGCCCCAGATCGGCAGTGTGCTCGAAGACTTCAAACATGGCGATTCCCGATGCGCGCCGGCGGGAAAATGGGACAGGCACCGAGACGCGACGCCGGTCTCAAAGGACTCGCGCCCATCCCGCTCGGAGCCAGTCCCATTTTCCCGCCTCGTCCCGTGGCAACGCGCTAGCCACCGGTCGGCTTGACCACCACGCGGCCGGCGACCTGTCCGGCGAGGATTTGCTCGATGCGCGCCGGCAGTTGGCCGAAGTCCGCCTCCATCGCCAGTTGGGCGAGGCAGGCCGGCTTCCAGTCCGTCGCCAGGCGCTGCCACAGCCGCCGCCGCGTTGCCATCGGACACTCGGCCGAGTCGATGCCGGCGAGGTCGACGCCGCGCAACAGAAAAGGATAGACGGTCAACTTGAGGTCCGTTCCGCCCACCAGGCCGCAGGCGGCGACGCAGCCGCCTCGCGCCAATGAACGGACGACGGTCGAGAGCGTGTTTCCGCCCACGGTATCCACGGCGCCGGCGTAGCGGGTCGGCAAGAGCGGCTTGCCGCTCTGGTCGTTGACTTCATCGCGCGAAATGATCTGGGCAGCGCCGGCCAGCTTCAGCAGGTCGTGCGCCGACGCTTTGCCACTCGAGGCCGTCACGCGGTAGCCCTGCTTGGACAAGAGCGCGACCGCCAGGCTGCCGACGCCGCCGCTGGCCCCGGTGACCAGGACTTCGCCTTGGCCGGGCTCGATGCCGTGCGCCGCCAGCGCCGCCACGGACTGCGCGGCGGTGAAGCCGGCCGTTCCGTAGATCATGCTTTCCCGCAGCGAGAGAGCGGCCGGCAGCGGCACGACCCACGCGGCGGGCACGCGCACGTATTCCGAGAATCCGCCCCAGGTGTTCTGCCCCAAGTCGTAGCCGGTGACCAGGACTTCGTCCCCCGCGCGAAACTCCGCGGCGGTCGATTCCGCGACCGCGCCCGCGGCGTCGATGCCCGGCACGTGTGGATATTTGCGCGTGACGCCGACACTGCCCGACGCCGAAAGCCCGTCCTTGTAGTTCAGCGAGGAGTACGCGACGCGGATGAGGACTTCTCCGGCCGGCAAGTCGGCAAGCGTCTTTTGCGCGACGGCGGCGTGGGCCTTGCCCGACTCGTCTTTGGTCACCAGGTAGCAACGAAACGTATCAGCGGCCATGGAGGTCTCCGGCGAAAGGAACCGACGATTGGTGACGCGCTGCCGGCGACGTCGGCGCCGGTGAGCGCAGCCGTAAGCGTATTGGCCGGCCGTCGCGCGTGCAAACCGTGGCCCGCCGCGTGCAGGGCCGTTCACAGATTTAAGCTTGCCGGCGGCGCACCGGCGGGAAAGTGGGACAGGCACCGAAGACGCAACGTTCGTCTGAAAGGACTTGCGCTGTTTATGCTCGGAGCCAGTCCCATTTTCCCACCTCGCCATTTTGAAAAAAGAGAATGACCCTGCCGCCGCGTGGCCCTGTTTAGCCGCCGCGGCTACGGGGCGCTAGCGTGCGCGGTCGGCAGTGCGCCCGTTTCGTTGACACCCCCCCGCCGGGTCCTATAATTCTCACACTGAAGCGGTTCGACAGAACAACTTGCATGCCGCTGGCCACTGCCGCGGGACGGTTTTAGGAGAAGAACAAATGGCCGATAACGTGACCGAGCTGACCGACGGCAACTTTCAATCCGAGGTCCTGGATAGCCAAGGCCCCGTGCTCGTGGACTTTTGGGCCCCCTGGTGCGGCCCTTGCCGGATGATCGCGCCGATGGTCGAGGAGTTGGCGCAGGAGTACAAGGGCGCGGTCAAGATCGGCAAGATCAACATCGACGACAGCCCCGGCGCGGCCACGCAATACGGCGTCAGCAGCATCCCCACGCTGATGATCTTCAAGGGGGGCGAAGTGGTCGACCGCTTCGTCGGCGTGCAGCCCAAGAGCCGCTTGGCGGCGGCGCTGGACGCGGCGAAGGAGTAGGCCCGTTCGCGCCGCGGTGCGCCCGACCGCGAAGACCGCCGGGATAAACCCGGCGGCTCGCTGCTTCCGCGTCCGCAGCTCGTTTGCGGTGAACTTCTCTTGTTTGCCGTGCCGATCCTGGGAAAGTGGCGAACTCTCGCCGCTATGGAATCGCGCCAACGTGCTAGCAGCCAGCTTCTACGGCCCCCTTTGCTGACGTGGCCGCATGTCGGAAACCACCCACGCCCGGCCTATAACTTCTCCCGCGGGCAGTTCGCCCGTCGCGAGCGGTTCCGGCACGCGCGTCGACCCCGCTCACGTGCTGGGTACGGCAAGTGCGGTCGATGCCGCGCCAGCCGCGCTGCCGCCGGCTAGGGGAGGCGCCGACGCACAAGACCGCGCGCTAGCGGCCGATCTTCTTCCGCGCGTCCGCCTGCAAGGGCGGCAACTGGCTCGTCTGCTCGCCCGGCGTCAGCAGGATCTGGATCGCCGCGAGGGACAGCAACAAGCCCAGGCGGCCGACCTGGAGAACGCCTGGCGCGCGGCCCGGCTGTGGCTCGTGGAGCGCGAACGGGAGCTGGGCGAGCGCGCCAGCGAGCTCGACCGGCGCGACCGCGAGCTATCGGATCGCGCCTCGCGCCTGTCGGCCGCCGAGGCGTACCACGAGGCCGCGCGACAAGAAGCGGATGCCGAGATGCGCCGTCGTGAGGACGAGGTGGCCCGGCGACACGCGGATGTCGAGCGGGCGATCGCGCGGCTCGCGCAACAGACGTCCGCGCACCAGGCGGCGCAACGCGAATGCGAAGCGCGCCGCGAGCGGGAGCACGAGTCGCTGGTTCACGAGCGCCAGCAGATCGACAACCACCGCGAGACAAGCGTGGCCACGATCCGTCTGGCGCTTGCCGGGCTGGAACGGCGGCGGGCGGCAATCGAGGAACACGCCGCGGCCGTCGCGCGCCGGCGGGCCGAGCTCATCGAGATAAGCCGCCTCCCCAGCGCCGACCAGAAACGGTTCGCCCGCGAGCTTGAGGAAATCGCCGGCCGCCTATCCGCGCGGGAGGAGCACCTCAAAGAAGCCGAAGCGTGGCAAATCCGCGCCGAAGCGGAGCTGGTCGAGCTGCGCCGCCAGATCGACCTGGAGCGCGAGCGAACGGCCGACGAGGCGCGGGCCGCGCGGCAAAGGCTGGTCGAGCAGGATCGCGCGCAGGCCGCCGACGCGGCCCGGCAGCAGGAGGCGCTCGCCCGGCAGCGCGTGCAAATCGACGAGCGCCAGGTAGCGCTCGAACGGTTGCGGGCCGAGCTCGCCGCCGTGCATCGCGAAGCGCTCGAAGCCCGCGTGGCGGCGGAGGAGACGCTCGCGAATCTGTCGGGCACCGTCCCCTCGGCCACCTTAGTGCGTTCGCTGGCCGAGAGCCGCAAGCGGCTGGCCGATCATTGGCGGCTGGCCGCGGCGCGCATCGTCGAGGAGCGTGCCGCGCTTGTTGCGATGCGCGACGAGCTGGCGGGGCAGACGCCAAAGCTGCGCGCGCGGAAGGCCGAGCTCGAACAGTGGGTCGAGCACCGCAGGCGCGAATTCGACGAGGAGGCCGCGGCGCTAGCGGTTCGGGCGGAAGAGCTGCGCAAGCGCGAAAGTGAAGTCCGGGCCGAGCGCGCCACCTGGGACCGGGAACGACTCGACTTCGAGCGGCAATTGCGCGGCGTCGCCGCCCGGCTGCGCGAATCCGGCGAATAGTCGAGCCCGCGTGCCTTTACCGCGACCGTGGCCTGCGCCGGGTCGGCGTGGCTTGTGCCGCGACGCTTGGCTCGGCCGCTGCGTCGTCAGCCTTGGCATCGCCGCGGTAGCTGGCCGTTTCGCCTGGGCTGTTGGTTTCCTTTGCGCGCTCTTGCCCTCGCGCCGCGGCTTGTTGCACGGCGGCCATCGCCGCGTGGACCACGTCAGGGCTGAAGTACGGTTCGGTCGAACCGCCCACGTGCTCCATCTGTTTCGAGGCCAGCGCGTCCCAGCTCATGCCGTTGGCAAGGTTCCAGGCGGCCGCCTGGGCCACTTGCTGCGTGAGTTTCCCTTCGCCCAGCATGCGGCACAATTCCTGAAGCGTTTTATTGGTCGTGTACTTCTCGATCGGCTTGATCTCGTAGGCGACCCACGGTTGCGGATCGGGCTTGCCATGCTCGAGGCACACGCAGGCGACTTTCAGCCGGGCGACTTTTTCGGGCGCAACGTTGAAGAAGCCGCCGCCACCGCCCATCCCTCCGCCGCCAAATCCTCCGCCGCCAAACCCGCCACCGCCGCCGCCGAAACCGCCACCACCGCCGCCGAAACCGCCGCCCACGCTTTGGTTGGCGCCGCCGCCGCCGAAATTACCGGCGCCCCCCACGCCACCGCCGCCGCGGCCCACTCCGCCGAGTTGGGCCAGCACGGGCACGCCCGCGAACGCCGGCGGAAGCTGCACGTTGAGCGGCTTGTCGGTCTTGTTCTCGATCATCACGTTCGCTTGCGTCGAATCCTTGACGATGATCTTCACCTTCAGGCGCTCGTCTTCAATGCCCTTGAAGAGGTCGACCGACTCGTTGTCGGGATTGAACGCACCGGGACGTGGCGCTTTCGCGCGGCGCTCGGCGGCCAAGGCGACCGACGGCACGAGCATCGCCACGGCGACAATCGTGACCAGTACGAACGACAGCAATCGCATACTGTTGGCCTCGCGGTTTCGCGTCATGGCGACACCTCTTCTCCCGTCAAGCGGTTGTTCCTGTTCTTTTGCGCTTCCGGCACGGGAAGCGCGGTCGAGGGCCACCCCCGGACGGGACGACCCTTCCAACCTTTTGAGCCTAATCCCCCCGGCCCCAAATGCCAAGCAAAAAGACCACCGCCAGGCCGTCGTCGTCCCCTCCCCGGTGCCCACAGAGCACCCTACGGGCTGCGGGAAAGCGGGCTAAGCCGCGAAGCGAAGGCTCGGCCCCCCACTGCCCCCGGATGCCCAGCGCGATCTGGCCACCCTTTCACGGCAGGACGTCCGGCTCGACCTGGTAGCCGTCCGCCAGGCTGTTGGTCGAATTGAACATGGCCACCACGGCCATCAACTCGCCGAGGCCTTCGTCGTCCAAACCCAGCTTCTTGACGGCCGCCGTGTGCGAATTGACGCAGTAGGCGCAGCCGTTGGTGGCCGAGACCGCCAGGGCGATCATTTCCTTGGTCAAAGCGTCCAACCGGCCCGGCGCCATGGTGGCCTTGAGCCGCGCCCAGATCTGCTCCAAGAGCGGCGGATGACTGGCGAGCGTCTTCCAGAAGTTCGGCACGAAGTCGATCTGTTTCGTGGCCTTGATGTCGTCGTAAATCTCCCGCACGCGCCCGGTGGCCTCCGATTCCTCGACCATCGGCACGGTTGCCGGCCCGCGCGTCTTGGGCTGTTTTGGTGTTGCGTGCACGGCTTGTCTCCGTCATGGCCTCGCGATGCGCCGCTACCCACATTCAGGCGCTCGCGTCCATCATATCGCCAACGATGTCTAGCCGATGCGCTCCCCCGACTGGCGTGGCCGTTTCAGCCCTCTACCGGAGACGTGTTCTGGAATCGACGACACCTGGATCGTTTTCTTCGTGTCTTCGTGGTTCCACGCCCGGTGAGAGACGCGCGCTAGATTAACTCGCGGATCGGCCGGGCGGCCTCGGGCAGGATCGACACGGGGCGATCGGCGGCGTCCTTCACGAACGTGTGCGAGTCGAGGCCCAGGCTGTGATAGATCGTGGCCAGCACGTCCTGGTAATGCACGCGGCGGCTGGCGGCGTGCGCGCCGATCTTGTCGGTTGAGCCGATGACCTGCCCGGCGCGCATGCCGCCGCCGGCCAGGATCGCGCTATTGACGGGCGCCCAGTGGTCGCGGCCGGCGTCCTTGTTGATCTTGGGCGTGCGGCCGAATTCGCCCCACACCACCAGCGTCACGTCTTGGGCCAGTCCGCGCTGGTGCAGGTCTTCGACCAGAGCCGAAATCGCTTGATCGAAGGCCGGCAGGCGCTCCTTGAGAACACCGAAATTGTTGCCGTGCGTGTCCCAAAAGCCGAAGGCCACGGTGACCGCGCGGGCGCCCGCCTCGACCAACCGCCGGGCCACGAGCAGTTGATCGTTCCACTCGGGCGCGCCGTCCCCTTGATGCTGCGGCGAGCCGCGGCCGTAGCGATCGCGAATCGCCACCGGCTCTTTCTCCACGTCCATCGCGTCGGCCAGCTTGGAGCTGGTGAGCACGTCGAACGCCCGGCGGTATGACGCGTCTAGCCGTTCGACGCCGGCGCTATCGACCGCGCGGCGAAAGTCGTCGAAGCTGGCCAGCAGTTGCCGGCGGGCGCCGAACTGGTCGCTCGACACGAACCGCAGCTTCATGCTGGCCAGGTCCTCGCCGTCGGCCTTGGTGCCGGCCGCGGCGCTACCGAGCATGCCCGGCCCGGGGCTGTTGTACGGCCGGTGCTGCATCGTGGGAAAGAGATCGACGAACGGCGGAACCAGCGGATCGACCGGCCCGGCCAGCCGCGCGACGACCGACCCGAAGCTCGGCCGCCCCTCGCGCAGCGACGTGCTCATCGGGTAACCGGTCACGTTCTGAAAGCTCGAATGCTCGTCGCGCAGGCCCACGATCGAGCGGACCACCGCCACGCGATCCATCACCGCGGCCATCTTCGGCAAGAGCTCGCACACCTGCACGCCCGGCACGACTGTATCGATCGGGCGGAACTCGCCGCGAACCTCGGCCGGCGCGTCGGGCTTCAGATCGAACGTGTCCTGGTGGGCCATCCCGCCCGACAGGTACACCATGATCACCGCCTTGTGCGAACGGCGGATGCCGGCGTGGTCCTCGGCCTTGAGCAATTGCGGCAGGCTCAAGCCACCCATCGCCAGCCCACCGACTTTTAGAAAGCCGCGGCGGGTAAGGCCGTCGCAATAGCGGTGCTTGCGTCCGAGGAGCGTGAACATGCGGGAGGCTTGCGGCTCATTGTGAAGGCGGGAGCACGGCCACGGGCATGTTGCGCCGGGCCGCGCGCGGGGCAGGCGTTGCTTGCGTCAGTGTAGCCGGCCCGCGCGGCCGGAGAAAGACCGCGGTGATTTAGGGGAGGGGGAGGCTCCCGCCGAGCCGCGCCGAAGCGGGACGGAAGTCACGCTCCTCTGCGAAGAAGATAGAGTGTTCTGGATGCAACGAGAGTCAAGAGCCCCAGCACCGCCAGCGCGATCGTCGACGGCTCGGGGACGTTGCCGATTACCAAGAGATCCTGCGGGTTCGCAAAGATCGGCCCCGTACCGTTTGCGGCATCAGAAAGAATCGTCCGGTTGCCCGTGAGGGGGTCGATTCTGAGCACCGCCTGGAGCCCATCCTCTGCCAGGAAGATCGTGCCGTCGGCAGCAACGCCAATGCCTGCCGGCCCATTCTGGGTGAGCAGGGGACCGGTGCCAACGAACCTGCCCGAAAGTTGGGTTACAGTGCCCGTCAAAGGGTCCACTCGATACACACGATCAAAATCGCGAGTGGACATGAACAGATCGCCAGAGGGGCCAAAAGTAATGTCAACCGGGATCTGAGGGTCGGGCGGCGCCTGAACAAAGATGCTTCGGTCGCCCGTCGACAGGTTAACCTTAAGCACTTGCCGGTAGGGATAGTTAGTCGTAAAGATGTCGTCACCAGCCACGGCAAACCCGCTTGGTATCGAAAGGCCCGGGCCGGCGCCCACGCCGCCTCCAGAAATGAACGCGCGATTGCCGGTGAGCGGATCAATAGAGAGCACGCGGCCTCCGCCGCTGCCAGTTGCGTCCGAAACGATGATCTGATCGCCGACCTGCTGTACGCCATACAACGTCTGAAGGTTTGGACCGACTCCAGGTCCGCCGTTCGCGGAAAGAACAGTCCGATTCCCGTTGCTGGATCGACGCGAAACAGCGAGAACCCACTCCCGACGAGCAGGTCTCCGTTGGAAGCTAGTGCCACACCGATCGGACCGAGCAAGCTCGGACCGGTTCCCACAGTGTCGTCCGAGATAATGGTGCGATCGCCAGTGACCGGGTCGATCCTGACGAGACCATACTTGTTGTCCGAGCTACTCGGATTGTAAGTTCCGATCGCCGTTGTGATCACGATGTCGCCCGGATGCAGCTCGACGGCGCGGGATTGCGTGGGCAAGGCAAGAAGAAGAGCCGTAATGCCGGCGAGCGCCAAGGGCGCCGCGCGGGATGTGCGGCGGGAGCCGCCACGATCAAGTCGGGAAGGTCTCACTAGCTGGCCTGTATTCAAGACGCTCTGCAAACGGCGAAAAAGGCAATCAACCGGCTGCCGATGCGCAGCCAGCGAAATCAATCCTACTCCCAGTCCAACTTATCCATCCACGGAGGGCGTTGCAACGAAAACGCGGATTATCTGTTGGCAGGGCGCGCGGGTTTGCCGACACCAGCGAATTCGGTCCCAGCAGCCGCGTAATGGCCGGGAAACCCAAGCGAGAGCGGCGCGCCCGGAGGACTCTTTCCGTCCATGGGAATGGACCCGGCTTGCGCAGGCGCCCGGTGTCTGCTATCGTATCAGTATGAGTCTGACCAACGAGCCACATCAGGCGTTCCATCGCGGCACCGCGCCAATTTTCGAGCTATTGACGCCCGAGCAAACGCGAAAGCTTGCCGATCTACGCGCCGACGCGGGGCTCACGGTGCGCTTGTCTGAGTTGGCTGAAAAGGCGAACGAAGGTGAATTGTCCGGGCGCGAACGGGCGGAGTACGAAGCCTACATCGAGGCGAATAACCTTCTCGCGACGTTGCAGGCGGAAGCCCGTTTCCGGCTCTCTGCTCGTTCCTGAGCCATGGACGCGAAACTCCGGGCCGCGGTGTACGAACGGGCTGCCCAATGCTGCGAGTATTGCCGCCGCCAGCAGGTCGATTCTCCGCTGATCCCATTTCATGTCGAGCACATCATTCCCCGCAAGCATGGCGGCGATGATGCCTTGGAGAACCTTTGCCTGGCATGTCCCGATTGCAACTTGCAAAAGGGAAGCGATCTGACGGGCATCGATCCCCAAACCGGCATGGTCACCCGGCTATTCAATCCTAGGGCCCAACAGTGGAGCGAGCATTTCGCATGGGAGGGCGTGCGGATCGTGGGGACAACGGCGACGGGACGAACAACCGTCCACCTTCTGGATTTGAACTCCCCGGCCAGATTGCGGTTACGGCTGGCCGCGTCACGCGAGTAGGACACGAGATGGGCCGAAACCGGGAGCGGTCGTGCCCTAGTTGCTGTGCTTGAGACGAGGACGGATTGCTCAGCCTCGGTCAACTCGCCCTGAGGCCACGACGCGGTGGAAGTGCAGCCGCACCTCGCGATCCACCACGCGCCGCACGCCTTCCACCAGGCAGTGCGGCTCGTTGTCCTCTTGCCCCAGGCGAATGATGTCCGCGAGCGGCATTCCCGGCGGGACCGTGAACGTCGATTGATAAATGATCTGGTTGCCGGCATCCAGGTCGGGAACGATGAAGTGGCAGGTGGCCCCGTACGTCAGCATCCGGCTGGCGTGGGCCTCGTGATACGGCCGCAGCCCGGGGAAGCTGGGCAATAGCCCATGATGGAGGTTGATGATTCGCCCACCGGCATACTCCCAGCAGGTTGCCGGCGGCAACAGGCGCATGTAGCGGGCGAGCACGACGTAGTCGATCGAGTACTCGTCCAGAAGGGCGACCATCCGCTGGTCGTCGGCTACGCCCGACGAGTCTCCGATCATGTGCCAGTCGACACTGAATTGCTCGGCGAGCGAGCGGCAATTGGGCCGATTGCCGAGCATTAGCGCCGCTTCCGCCTTGATGCGGCCGTCGCGTACCGCGCGCAATAGCGCGAGCGCCGGCTCGTGCCTGTACGTGGCGCAGATGGCCAACCGCGGTCGAGCCGCGCGGACCTCGGGCGACCAGGCGCGGATCGACAAGCCGGTCCGCCGCGCGATGTCCTTCATGGCAACGCCCAGATCGGCGAAGCGGTCGTCCGGCAGCTCCACGCGCAAGAGCATGGCGAAGACGCGCTCCTCGTCGTGGTCGTACATCTGGATTTCGGCGATGTTGGCGCCTTGGCCGGTGACGTAGTGCACGATCGGGTCGGCGAGGCCGCGATTGTCGGGGCCGACGGCTGTGATGTTGACTTGCATTGAGTTGGCCGGGACGCGGCGGATTAAGTTGCGGGGCTTCCCAAGCTTAACAAGCGATCGGGCGAGGGCGACCCCGTCAAGCGACCGGCCGGCTGGTAACAGATCGCGCGCCGGTGCGCTTTTGAGATCAAGGACGGCGTCGGGCTGGCTTTAACGAACAACGAAGATGCCCAAACAAGCCAACCTGTATCACCGCCGTGCGGCGCGCCCATGGATCGTGCGGAGACGATTTTACATGGAGCCCCGCCAGCCGGGCGTCGAAGATACCGACAATGCCCTTGGTAGGGCGTGCGCCGCGTCGAAGCGGATGTAACGTTGCGGCGCCGGCGGCCGACGGCCCGGGACGCTAGCGGATAGCCGCGGGGGACGCGGATGGGGGGCCATCGTAGTCCCTCCAAGATACAGTTGTGTTGAACCGGCTGCGGAACACGTTAGTACGCTACCGGACCGGCCACAAGGGCAGTTGGAACCAGGATGGGGCCCCCTTTGCACGGGTCGCCACCACCGCCGGCGGCGAGAAGGGCAGCTAAAGCCCGGAGTTGGGCCTGTGCGCGGGGGCGAAAACCACGGATACTAATCGAGCTTTTGGATTGACGTTCGGCCCGACATCGTCACCATAGGGGGCATGGTTAAACGGGTCCGGACCGCGTCGCGTGGCTGGATGAGTGTTCCGCGGCGTACGCAGCGCGGCATTTTTTGACCTGACGGCGCGGGGCTTTCGACGGTACAAGACACACTAAGGATCGACCGAAAAATAACTTCCTGATTCTCTGACCCCTCATGGGTGCCCTCTCCCGCAAGGGGCGAAGGTATTGAGGAGAAGTTATTTTTCGGTCCATCCTAAGCGTGGCCGGGCGCAACCTACCGGCCGGCGCACCCGCCGCACTCGATTTCGCACCACGCCCGAACAATAAGTCGCCCATCTCCCTCAGGGAACCGCCATGCCAGGCCAGATCGCCCCTCCCCTTGCGACTGACGAGCCTCGATCGTCCGCCCCATCGTGCGGACCGATCGACCTATTCTCGACGGGCGTCGTTCTACCGGACGCGCGTGGCGAAACCACCCGGCCGATCGCCCTGCAGGTCCCAGCTAGCGTGGATCGCCACCGCGTGGCATGGGGATACGTAGTCGGCGTTTCGCTCTACCACGCGCTCGCGCTACTGGCATTGATTCCTTGGCTCTTTAGTTGGACGGGCGTCGCCGCCGCCGTGGCGGGCCTGTACGTGTTCGGCACGCTGGGCGTGAATCTCTGCTTCCACCGTTTGCTGACGCACCGCAGCCTCGTCTGCCCTATATGGCTCGAACACTTCCTGGCGCTGTTGGGCGTGTGCTGCCTGCAAGACACGCCGGCCCGCTGGGTCGCCATCCATCGCCTGCACCATCAGCACTCCGACGAGCGGCCCGATCCGCACACGCCCCTGGTGAACTTCCTGTGGGCGCACATGTGCTGGCTGTTCGTCGAAAACGACGAAGTGAACTCGATCAACACGTACGATCGCTATGCGCGCGACATCCTTCGCGATCCGTTCTACTTTCGGATGGAGCGGAATCTACTGTGGATGTGGATCAACATGGCGCAGGTCGGATTGTTCTTCGCGGCGGGGTTCGTCGCCGGCCTGGCGGCCTTCGGCTCGGCGATGAGCGGCCTGCAACTGGGGGCGAGCCTGGTGGTGTGGGGCGTGTTCGTCCGCACCGTGGCCGTGTGGCACATCACCTGGAGCGTCAATTCGCTGTCGCACATCTGGGGCTATCGCACCTATGAGACCGGCGAGAACAGCCGCAACAATTGGTTCGTGGCCCTGGTCAGCAACGGCGAGGGCTGGCACAACAACCACCACGCCGACCAGCGGAGCGCCGCCCACGGCCACTACTGGTGGGAGCTGGACGTCACGTATCTGACGATTCGACTTTTGAAAGCGGTCGGGCTGGCGCGCGACGTCGTGGCCCCGAACCGTCGTTGGCTCGCCCGCGCGGCCGTCGCCGCGAATGACGCGGAATCCGCCGCCAACTAGCGCAAGCGCGGCCAGCCATCCTGTCGTCTCTGATTCTCTAGAGCGGCCAAGCGCAGGACCGCTGCCGCGGCGCTCCTAGCCGCTTTGCCGCGGTTTTGCTACCTTGAACGCCGCATGCTTGCCTGCGCCATCGCCAAGCGCATGGCCAATCGTTCCTGTTCCGGTCAGCCATGGACACACGCCAGATCCACCGCGAGGACTTGAAGCCGGGCGAGTGCCTGTGCGACCACTGCTCGGCCAAGTGCTGCAAGTACTTCGCGTTGCCGATCGATACGCCCAAGACCCGCGAGGAGTTTGACTACCTGCGGTGGTACCTGCTGCACGACCAGGCGACGGCGTTCGTCGAGGACGGCAGTTGGTACCTGCTCGTACACACGGTCTGCAAGCACCTGCGGCCGGACAACCGCTGCGGGATCTACAACGAGCGGCCGCAAGTATGCCGCGAGTATTCCACGACCAACTGCGAATACGAAGACGACTGGGTGTACGAGCGTTATTTTGAAACGCCCGAGCAGGTCGACGAGTACGTCGAGGCCGTGCTGCCGCCGAAACGGAGACACACCTTCCGCGGCCGGCGGCCCCCGCTATTGCCGATCATCGGTTGAAGGTGGCCGATGGCGCGCTGCGGCGCCACCGTGATGCCGGCCGAAAACGACGGCGCAAGTGGACGTCGCACGGGCGTCTCCCTTCAGGACCATCGACTTGAACCGCGCGAATCGCATCGAACCCAGGACGCTCAAGGGCTTCCGCGACTATCTGCCGCACATGATGATTCCGCGCGAGCGGATCATCGACACGTCCCGCCGCGTATATCGCTCCTACGGCTTCAGCCCCATCGACACGCCGGCGCTTGAGTACCTGGAGATCCTCACCGGCAAGGGGGGCGAGGAGACCGACAAGCAGCTCTACCGCTTTCAGGACCCGGGCGAGCGATGGGTCGGGATGCGGTTTGACCTCACTGTGCCCCTGGCGCGGTTCGTCGCCCAGCACATCGGCGAGCTGGGCACGCCTTTCAAGCGCTATCACATCGCCACGGTGTGGCGGGGCGAGAACACGCAGCACGGCCGATATCGCGAGTTCATGCAGTGCGACTTCGACACGATCGGCACCAAGAGCGTCGCCGCCGACATCGAAACGGCCCTGGTAATGCACGATCTGTTGCGAGCCGTCGGCTTCGAGCAATTCCGCATCCACGTCAACGATCGCACCGTGTTGTCGGGGCTGCTGGAGAAGGTGGGGTTGGCTGCGCACTCCGCGCCAGTGCTGCGGGCGATCGACAAGCTGTCCAAGCTCGGCGCTGAGAAAGTCGCGAATGAGATGATCGCCACCGCCGGGGCGACTCCGCACCAAGCGGACGAAATCCTGCAGATGGTCACGCTCACCGGCGGCAACCAGCGCGTGCTCGCCGCGCTTGAGCCCCTGGTCGCGGGCAACGCGACAGGCGAGGCCGGCGTGGCGCGGCTCCGCGAAATACTGGCCGCCACGGCGGCCGCGGGTGTGCCCGACGGGCGAATCGTTCTCGACGTGTCGATCGCCCGGGGTCTCGACTATTACACCGGCGTGGTTTACGAAACATTCCTCGAACAATTGCCGAAGCTGGGTAGCGTCTGCTCCGGCGGGCGATACGACAACCTGGCCGGGCTCTACACCGACCAGGAACTGCCCGGCATCGGCGCCTCGTTGGGCCTGGACCGGTTGCTGGCCGGGATGGAAGAACTAGAGATGATCGAGCGGGTCTCGACGCCGGCCGAGGTCTTTATTCCCTATTTCGCGGCGGACCAATTACACGCTTACCTGCGGCTGGCCGCGCAAGTCCGGCGGGCCGGTTTCGGCGCCGAGGTCTATCCCGAGGCGAAACGACTGGGACAGCAACTAAAGTACGCCGACCGCCGCGGGTTCCGCGTCGCGCTCGTGATGGGCGAAAATGAGCTGGCCGAGAACGTCTGCCAGGTCAAACTGCTGGCGACTGGCGGGACGAGCACGGTTTCGCTCGCGGGCGATGCCGCGGACCTCATCGCCGAGCTGCGCCGCCTGCTGGCTGCGCCCGGATGAACCGCGAGCATGTTGTCTTGCCTTTTTCGCATTTTCGTGCTTTGGTGACTCGATCAACAAGAGCCAACCTGCTCGGGGCCAAACCGTGAATCGGGATAACCACTACGAGGCGGCGTTCGAGGAGTTTCTCCGCGCCCGGCACGTGCCCTATGTCGCCGTCGACGAGGCGCGGCGCAGCCTGCTCGCGGAAACGTCGCTCAAAAGCCTCGATTTCATCGTCTCATCGACCGCCGGCGACACGTGGCTGGTGGACGTGAAGGGGCGGCGCTTCCCTTCAGGCGAACAGAAACAGTACTGGAAGAACTGGTCCACGCGCGACGACCTGATCAGCCTGGCCCATTGGGAGAAGCTCTTCGGCGAGCGGTTTGCGGGCCTGTTTGTCTTCGCCTACAATGTGCACGGCGACCGCGCGCCCTTGCCGGCCGAGAAGCTTTTTGAGTTCCGTGGAGCGCTCTACGGCTTCGTGGCGATTCGGCTGGCCCACTACGCGGTCCACGCGCGGCAGATCTCGCCGCGGTGGGATACGGTGGCAATGCCGGTCGAGCAGTTTCGCCAGTTGGCGCGGCCGCTGGACGCGCTGTTGTGAGAAGATCGAATCCCGAAGAGTGTCAATCGATGCGCCGTCGCCTCCTTCATGCCCTCCGCTGTGCCCTCGTCTGCGGGTGCTTCATTTCGCTCGCCGCCGCTTCGACGGTCGCGTGGGGACAAGCCGGCGTGGGCGGGGCGGGCGCCCCGAGCTTTGAGAAGACCGAGGGCGTCTCTTACGTCTTTCCGTATTTCATTGTCGCGATCGCGATCGGCTTTGGCATCTTCTGCGTGGCCCGGTCCAGCCGCCGCGAAGATCCCCAAGCGAAAGACGGCGGACCCGTGTAGGGATGAGGGGTTGGCGGTCAGGGGTTAGGGAATCAAAGTCCCCCGGGCTTCATCCCGCAGCGCCGCCAAGCAGGCTGCGCAGTTCGCGCGACAGGTCGGTGTACAGCGTCACGTCCGGCGCGCTGGGCGCGAATTGGTAGACGGCCTTTTGCACGTCGGTCGTGATCGCCACGAGCGTCGAGCACACGGTGCCGCGGTCGGCGCCGCGGAGCACGATCGTCCGCCCTGTCGCGGGATCGGGCCCGTGGCCGCAAACCCGCGCTGCCACCGCCAAAAATGACGCCACGTCGTGCACGCCTCCGGCCGCGAACAGTTCCCGCGCGAACTGCTGCCGGGCATCGCCCGGATCGTTGGGCGGGCCGTTGGTCACGAGGTGCAGGCCCGGCGGAAGCGATGTTTGCCGCGGCTCGTCGCCGGCCTCGATGACGAACGCGGTCTGGGCGTCGGCGGCGACGAAGTTGGCGCCGGCATAGTGGCCCGCGGCCAATGCGCGCGTCGCAAGGTCGGCGGCTTCGACAGCCGAAGGGACTTCGAGCATGTCGCGGCACAACAGGCCGCGCGACCGGGGCGCGACCGGGAGCGCGGACTTGGCCCGGTTCGTAACGGCCACCAGCACGCCCCGCGCGTTGATGCCCAACCAGGTGCCTCCCGCCCGCACGTCGACCCCGGCCAGAAAGGGAGTGGCGTCTCCCTGGACGTGCGGGGGCAGGAAGGGCCGGTTGAAGAATTCCTCGCGGTTCGCGGCCACCAAAAGGGGCGCGTCCGAGACCGTTCGATAGTGGATCGCCAAGAGGCACATGGACCGGTTATTGTATCCGTGACAGTGAGGTTTTTCCGCCGCGCCAGGCGCTACGATCAGGGTCATTCTGTTTTTCAAAATGGCGAGGCGGGAAAATGGGACTGGCTCCGAGCACAAACAGCGCAAGCCCTTTCATACCAACGCTGCGTCTCGGTGCCTGTCCCACTTTCCCGCCGGTGCGCCGCCGGCAAGCTTGAATCTGTGAACGGCCTTGCGCTGGTCGGGTCGTCAGTTCGTCATCTTATTCCTTCTCGGTGTGCTCTGAGTGCTCGGTGGCCAGTCCTTCTCCATTGCGTTTTGGGGCCGCGAAGTCGGCGCACACGCTACGCGCCGATTCGCCCAGCGTTTATAATGCCCAGGTGATTCGCCGCGAGCGCAAAAAAACAGAGGGCCCTTGCTCGCCGGGGCAAGGACCCTCATTTAGGCTGTCCGGCCAGTGTCGGCCGAAATCGGCCGGCGCTGTCCGGAGACCCACAGCCGTTTAGATGCTATCGGGTCACGCCCCCGAATGACTTTAGGCCCTACCCCCCGTACGGCAAAGACGGGCGCAATCGCCCGATGCCGGCAAACGTAGCGGCCTGCCGATCGACATAAACCGAATTCTTTCGCCAAACGCTCAAGCAGCCTCCCACCAAGGCCTCGCGGATGAACGACGCCCCTATCGCCAAGCTCGCGCTCGAAGACGGCACCGTTTTCCGCGGCACCTCGTTCGGCGCCACCGGCGAGGTCGACGGAGAGGTCTGCTTCAACACCTCGATGTCCGGCTACCAGGAGATCGTGACCGATCCCAGCTACCGCGGGCAGATCGTGACGATGACGTACCCTGAGATCGGCAACTACGGCGTCAACCGCGAGGACGTCGAGAGCGGCCGCCCGCACCTGGCCGGCTTCGTCGTTCGCGAGCTGAGCCGGCGCACCAGCAATTTCCGCGCGGAAGGGGGCCTGCACGACTACCTCGCCGCCGCGGGCGTTGTCGGGCTCGCCGGCATCGACACGCGGGCCCTCGTGCGCCGCATTCGCACGCAAGGGGCAATGAAAGGCGTCCTCTCGACCGTGGACCTGGACGATGACAGCCTGGTGGCCAAGGCCCGCCGCAGCCCGGGACTGGTGGGCCGTGACCTGGTGAAGGAAGTCGTGCCCGAGCGAGCGGTGGCTTGGGACGAGAAGCTCAGCCCGTGGACCAGGCTCGATTCGGTGGGCGACTCTCCGCGGCCCACGTCGGACAAGCAACCGCATGTGATCGCACTCGACTACGGCATGAAGCGGAACATCGCCCGGCACCTGCAGGACCAAGGGTGCCGCGTCACGGTTCTTCCGGGCACGTGCTCAGCCCAGCAGGTCCTCGAACAGCGGCCCGATGGCGTGTTTCTTTCCAACGGTCCGGGCGACCCGGAGCCCCTCGCATACGCCATCACGACAATCCGCGGGATCTTGGGCCAGGTGCCGATTTTTGGCATCTGCCTGGGCCATCAACTCCTCTCGCTGGCCTGCGGCGCCAAGACGTTCAAGCTGAAGTTCGGACATCGCGGGGCCAATCAGCCCGTTTTGAACCTGGAGACGGGCATCGTCGAGATCACCGCCCAAAACCACGGCTTCGCCGTGGAAGAGGAGTCGCTGCCTGCGGCACTCGAGGTCACGCACCGCAACCTGAATGACAATACGATCGAGGGCGTGCGGCACCGCGAGCTGCCGGCATTCAGCGTGCAGTACCACCCGGAAGCATCCAGCGGCCCGCACGACAGTCACTACCTGTTCCGCCGCTTCCGCGAGATGCTGTCAGCCGTCGAATAGCACGCTGACCACTTCCAATGCCGTGACGGCGAGCGCCGGATTTCGCACCTCGTCGCCGCGCACGCAGTCGCGCCATACTTCCAGCGCGTGACGCACGTATTCCTCGCGCGACTCCTCGACCAGCCGCGGGCCGACGCGCTCCTTTACCTGCGGCCAAAGCGTCTTCAGCCGCGCGAGCGCCCCGGCCCGGCCCGCGATCGCCTCGAACACCACGTCGTCCAACAGGCCAAGCTGCTCGACCGCGTCCGGGCATTTCGATCCCAGCACGTCCACGGGGCTGTCGTACAGGCCGCGGGCACGCGCGTCCGCGTCCTTGTTCCGGCGGACGTGCGGCGCGTCGGCCCGATGGCGCCCTTCCTCGTCGCCAGGCTGATCGCGCTCGCGGTCGAGCGCGCGATCGGAATCGGTCGATGGCGCCGCCGACGTCAGCGTGTCCGTGGGCGCGACCACCGGCACGGGACGCGCCGCCGGGGCCGTGAGCATCATCTGATGGCGAAGCTGCTCGCCCAGGTTGTTCAGATCGTGCATCGTCAGGTGATCGCGGCGGCGGGCCAGTTGCGAAGCCAGAAACGACGTCCGCCCGCTGGCTAGCGCCGCGGCGATGAAGCCGGCCCAGCCGGTGGTCGGCGGGTCGGGCGAGTCGCGGAGCATGTCCAGCACGCGCATCTGCCCGCCGCGCATCGTGCGGTTCTTCTCGGTCGAGTCTTCCGGCAAGGCGAGGATGCGAAAGGGGCGCGTCGGCGAGAACTTCAGTCCCGTGGCGAATGAGAATTCGCAGCGGCACTCGGGCGGCAGGCAATTGATGAAGCCCGCTATGAGTCGCTCGCGCGGAGCGGGGGCCAGCACGGCCAGCGCCGGCGTGGACAGCGCCGCGGCGATGAGCTCGGCCAACCAGTCGGCCCCGGGATCGGCCGAGAGCTGCGCCAATAGCGTCGCGTCGACCGGCGCGGCCTTGCCTCCCAAGCGGAACGGCTCGAGCGTCCGCGGTATCTCGTCATGGACGCACAACGATCCTTGCGCGAACGCCGCGTTCAGTAGCGCGAACGGATTGTTGTTGAACCGGCCTAACGTTTCGCGCGGCACGACCAGGCACTGCGTGTACACGCAATGTCCGCCTCGGGCACTGTACTCGCCCGACTGCGATGAGGTCTTCGAGACGCAGAAGGCGCCGCTCGGCAGGCGGTGAAAGTTGACGCTCGTGGCGGCCGGTCCGTTCTCGGCCAGCGAGTCGTGCGAGGGGCCCCATTGGGCCAGCTCCCGCGCATCCTGCTCGGTGATTCCGGGGCTGGTCGCCGCCAGGTGATAGCCAGCGACCGTGGCGCTCTCGGTCGACGTGAAAATCGCTTGCTCGATCACCAAGTTGACATTCTCCTCTTCGACCGAATCGTCACGCCTCGGCCGGACCCGAGAAAGAACAAACGCCCGCGAAGCCGTCGTGGTCGCGCGACACGCGCGGCGGCGCCTCGCCCGCCCAAAGGCCATCCATCAATCTTTGATCTGCTCGAGCAGCCACTCGAACGGATCGACGATTCCGCGCGGCTCAACCCGCAGAGGCACGCGGACGCGTCCATCCGGCGTATTGCGATAGGCGCAGCCGCCGGCCACGCCTGTAGCGAAGAATTTGTAATTGTGGAATTGTTCCCGGCACAGCCGCCACAGCCCGCCGGCGTGTTCCTCGGCGAAGGCGGTGGGATTCTGCATGGCCTCGTCGCACTCGTCGGCTTTGCTGAAGATCAAGGCCATCGGCCGGTGCGCCCAGCCCTTTTTGGGGTTGTCGTCCAGGTCGTGCAAATAGCTCAACAACTTCATCGCGAAGTAATCCTGGTCGTACACGCCGCTTTGCAGCTTCACCGTGTCGATCAACACCAGCGCGCCCGCGCACTTGACGAGCAAATGGCGGATGACGCGGTAGGCGTGCGGGTGATCGACTTCCTCGAACAGCGACTCGCCGGCCATGTCCGGCATCACCAGGTCGACGGGCCGGCGATGCTTCGGCAGGCGGACCTGGCAATGCACCCAGTTCCAGCGGTCCGGCTCGTTGGGCGTCTTCACTGGAAACTCGTTGTGCGACAGCGCCGCCGCGGTCATCTGCTGCAAAGTGATCGAAAAAGCGCCTCGCGCCAGCATCTGCAAACGTTCGGGCTGCCGCGACAGGATATCCATCAGCATTCCCAGGTACACGGTCTTGCCGACGCCGCTGGAGCCGATCGTCGCGAGCAGTTGCGGCTTTGCCTTTTGCGCGTTGGCCTGGTGCGCGAGCGCCATGGGGGCGAAGCAGTGGCGGCATAGCTCGGCGTCGAACGTGTTTCCCTCGCCGCACACGTAGCAAGGCACCTGCACGGCGTATTGCGCGAGACGAAAGGAATCCAAGGGTAGCGTGCCTTCCTTGATCATGCGTGCACCTCTTCTTCAACAAGGGAGTTCGGCTCGCCCAGCTCGTGCCCCTCGTCGCCGGGAGCCTCGGTGAGGGTGGAAGCCAGGTCGCGGGCACTGACCGCGCACCGGAAACCCACGTTGTGCTTTCGCGCCACGGGGGTGTCGCCACTTTGGAATTGGCAGCAGGCTTGACTCTCGAAGTACGTGTCGAAGGCCCCGCCGCGCAGGCTCTTCATGGGCATCGGCAGCGAAAGGTCCTGGCCGTGCCAGGTGCCGCCGCCAAAGCTGCTGGTCGTCCATTCCCAAACGTTGCCGATCAATTGATGCACGCCGCCGATGCTGACCCCCTCGACATAGGAGGTGACCGGCACGGTCTTCCCAGGTCCCGAGCCCCATAGGTTGCAGCGCGCCCGGTCCATGGCGTTGCCCCACGGATACTTTCTCTGGATGCGCGACGTGGCCGAGATCGGCACCGGCCACGCCCCCGCCTTGACCCATTCCGGGTCCGAGGGAAGTCGCTTGCCGACCCAGCGGGCGTAGGCGGCCGCCTCGTACCAGCTCACGCCGACCACGGGATGATCGGCGCGCTGTTCGTCGTACCGGCCGTTCTTCCAGAACCGCGGGCCCGGACAGCCCGTCGCGTCGACGAATTCCAGCACGGCGGGCCAGATATGCTGATCCCAGATCGCCATCTGCTCGTATCCGCCGCCGGTGACGAATTTATGGTACTGCCGATTGGTGACCGGATAGCGGTCGAGCAGAAAACCGGGAACGCGGATCACGGTCCCCTCGCGGATGACGTGCGGCTCGTCGTCGGGCGATTCTTCTTCGACGTCGGCCAGGCCAAGGGTCACGTCCCCCTCGGGCACCATGGCCATCGCGTCGTTGAGCGACTCCAGGGCCCGCCGGCGCTGATCGGGCGTAAGATTGGCGACGACCTGCGGACGCAGCAAGAGCGCGTAACGATGCTCGGTGAGCATCTGCTCCACCAAGGACTCCGTATCGTTCGACGGAGGCTGCGCCGGAGCTTCGACGGGCGTTGCTTCCGCCGCCGCGCTGGGTGACTTTTTCGCGCGGCGGCGGCGAACGAAGGAAATCGCCTGCCATGCGCCGCACGCCGCGACGATCGATAATCCGATCCACGAGAGGAAGGCGTTGACGAGCCACCCTCCCGCGGCCAGGACTCCCCCGAATCCCACGAATCCCCAGGCAAGGCGCTGCCGGCGACTGGCTGTCATGACTCTTTCCCTCACACGCTCGGTTAATAGTGCGGGTCTCATGGTTCGGGTAGTGACTTGCGGCCGACCCTGACGCGGCCGCGCTCTATGAAACCTTCACCTCTTTGGCGAGCTCGCGCCGCGCATCGCTTCCGTTGCCGGCGGCGCGGCGGCGAATCAGGTCTTTCTGCAACATTTCAAACTGCGCCATCACGGAATCGAGCACCGGGTCGTGCGGCGGCGGCGGCGCGCTCTCGCCAGGCTCGCGCGGCGCCGTGGCGCCGCTGGCGCCCGATCCGCCCGCGGCGATGGATTCCTGATGCTTGAGCAGCATGTGCGCCTGCTTTTCCAAGGCGCGTCGCAGTTGTTTCAATTCCCCCGACCACTCGGCGCGTTCCTCGGTGCTGCGGCGTTTTTCGTCGGCCGCGGCCTCGGCCAATTCGACGGCCCGGTTGCGGACGGCTTCCAGCTCGGACTCGAGCGACGCCCGCTCCTTTTCCAGCGAATGCACGCGCTGCACGAGGGTCTCGTTCGAGTGCGATTCGGCGGCCGACAATCGCTCGCGCTGCCGCCCCAGCTCGTCGCGCGCCTCGACCAGCTCCGCGCGCGAGTGGGCCAGCTCCATGGCGGTGTCGCCGAGACGATTGGCCTGCGATCGGGCGGCTTCCAGCTCGGCCACCATGTTTTCGCGCTCGCGCCGCAAAGCCTCGATTTCGGCGCGCAGCTCCTCGCCCGCCTCGCCCGACTCCCGACAGCCGCGCTCGCGCTGCTTGTCGAGTTCGGCGCGGGTCGCTTCCAGCTCCGTCTGAATCTTTTCCAAACGGCTAAGCTGCCTGACCAGTTCCACCGACTGTCCGCGATATTGCTCGAGCTCGCTTCGCAATTGCTCGCAGGTCTGCTCGAGCTCGGCAATCTGCCGCGACGCGCCGTCGGTCTGGGATTGCTCGACGTCGGCCTGGGCCTGCCGCGCCGCAAGCGCGGCGCGGGCCGTGGCCAGCTCGGCCTCGGCGGCGGCTAGTCGCTCGGCCGCGTCGCGCAGCTCCATGGTCCGCCGCTGGGCCGCGATGCCTGCTTCGTCGAGGCGCTGCCGGCATTCGTGCAGGTTGCGGTTCTGCCGCTCGAATTCCTGACGTTGAGTCTCGAGCTCCTGCTCGCGGGTTTCCAGCCGCGCCAGAAGCTGCTCGAGTTGGCCCAGTTGCTCGTCGACGAACTTCTCGAAATCGTCGCCAGCCCGGCGGAGTTCGGTCAACGACTGCTCAACTTGCGACCAATCGGACGCCATCGTTGCGAGGTTCGAGAGCACGCTGTCACCGCCATTTGACGCTCGTGAGCGATTGATTAACTCTGACGTCGCGGTTCGGGCGCGATTCGACCGGGCGATGCCGCCGGAATCCACGCGACAGCCGGGCAAACCGCGATACGGCGCGGAAAGACTTATGGTCAGCCTGCCAGCGAAAATCTAGGTCAGACTGCGGGGGGTGGCAAACCGCACAGGCTGTGGAAATACCCCACCGTAAGTTCCTCTCGGCGCAAATGTTGAATGCGCCGCTCGCGCCCCCCTTTTACCCCACCAGGTGGCACATCCCGACCCGTGCGCGCACACCCGTCCAGGGCGGCTTACCTTTGAGGGGGCTTGTGCAACGGCCAAGATTTGCGATCTTAGGGCTGCCGCACACAACGCCCGGTCCACCCCGACCGGAACATTCGCCATCGTTCCACTAAGGAAAAGGAGAGACGACGTGCGACACATGACGACACTTGCGGGCGCTCTGCGAATCGTGACCCTGGTCGTGGCCGCGATGCTGGTGGCCGGCGTGCAACCGGCTCAGGCCAGGCTGGCGAAGCTGAACAAGGCCGCCGCCGAAGCGTCCGATCCTTCATGCTGCCCGCAGCCGTGCATCCGTTACGTCCATCGTGGATGTGCCACGGTGTGCTGCGGTTGCAAGCCGCCGGTCGAAACCGTCTTGAAGGTCGTCAACCCGCACACGTGCTGCGCGGTCGACGTGCCGGTGTGCCTGCCGGCTTGCTGCGATGGTTGCCCGACGGTGGCCAGCCGTTGCGGTATCTTGTGCCGCGGGGTGGTGACGTATGACTGGTGCTGCGGTTACCGCGTCGTCGTGCGGTTCGATCGCTGCGGCGACGTGACGGTCGTCTATCGCGGGTAGGACCGGTGCATACCCGTGCGTTCGGGGTGTGCCACTGGCTCCGCCAGTGTTGCGGTAGAGGTCGTGTCCGCGACGACGCGCTGGCGTATCCATTGACCCACGACCGCCGTGGCGCCGCGCGTGGCCTTATTGCCCATTGATGGGACGATCGGGCGGCGGCGGTGGCGGCTCGCGCCATTTCCAATCGACCGCGTAAGGAAACGTGAGATAGGGCGTTTCCACGCGCGCACCCTGCTTCGACTTCGAGATGTGCAGCGCGTCGAGCGCGCCGCTCGTGATGAGCGTCCGCTCGGCGGGCCAGGCCGCACGGCCGGTGTGCATCATCTGCTCGATCCCTTTGAGCAAGTACGTGAAGTGCATGAACGGCCGCGCTTCCTGCGTGTAGAACACGGTTGCTTTCGGCTGGCCTTGCGCCGCGCGCCAGGCGAACGCCCACTCCGATACCGCGCCGTTGAGCGTCAGCACGTTGGCCGTGAGGCCGTCGGCGTATTCGATGCGAAAGAGCACGGGGTTCTTGACGCGCTCGCGAAGCTCTTCGACGGTGACTTTGGTACGCTCGAGCCGCTCGAGAGCCGCGGCGAGAAGTTCCTTGCTGTAGACTCCCCGCTCGCCGGCGGCCCACACCGCGTCGTCCGTCAGGCACTCGACGGCGCGGATACCGGTCTCCCCGCCGCGGCGCCGCTCGACCAGCGACTGCAAGGCCTCGAGCGCGTGAAAGCCGTACGCGTCGAGCGTGTGGTACGAGACGCCGACAATCTCCGTGAGCGCTGCGCCCGCCTCCATGTCCAGCGGCGGGTGGCGCCACGTTGTCGGCAGCGATGAGCCGGCCATGAGCGGGATCTTCATTCGCGCCGCGGTGTCGTAGATCCACTTCGCGTCGGCCCAGTTGTCGGCCAGGTGCTTGTCGACGAACACCGACACAACGCGGCCGCTCCGCTCGAAGACCTGCACGACTTGCTCGAACAACCGCCGCTTCGGATAGATGACCTGGCCGGTGGGCGAGCGCGGGTAGTCGCCGTGCTCGGCCACGAGCAGCACCCCGTCGACGGCCAACCTGCCTTGCCCACGCTCAAGCGCACCCGCCACACTGTCGTAGATCGTCACGCCGTGCCGCTCGGCCAATCGGCGGCTGATATCGCTCTGGGGCGTTTGATCGACGTACAGCCCGGCCAGGCGCAGCGAGGGCAAGTCCCCCTTCCCGTCGAGCGTGTATCCCTCCATCAAGCGGCTGACGATGACGTCGGCATGGGCGTTGTGGTGGTAGACGCTCACCACCGCGGCAACGTCGAGCGGCTTGCGTGCCTCATCGGCCGCGGGGTCTGTCGCAGCAGCACCCGCCACCAGAGCCAGTAGCGCAATCGAAATCGGGGTTAACATGGCGACATTCTAGCAAGCCGGATAGCGATCTGCGCTACTTGACTCACTTCATGGGACGCGGCTCCCATCGCCGAGCCAACGCCGGCCCGAAGCGCCACACTTGCGCTTCGGGCTGGTGTGCGAATCGCGGCGCGCCCAGAGGGCGCGGTATCATGGCGGCAAGAGACGGCCCGTTTCTTCGGTCGTTTCTCGTTGAAAGCGTGGCAGTCGGAGGCGTCGATGCGCGTGCTGATCGGACCCTGTTGGCTGGAGCTGCGCCAGGGAGACATCACCACTCAAGAGGTCGACCTGATCGTGAACGCCGCCAATAGCCGGTTGGCCGGGGGAGGCGGCGTCGACGGCGCGATCCACCGTCGCGGCGGGCCGGCTATCATGCTCGACACGGCGCGGCGCTATCCGCAGGGCTGCCCCACCGGATCGGCCGTGATCTCGGTCGGCGGCGACCTGCCGGCCCGCTTTGTGGCGCACGCCGTTGGTCCGGTGTGGCGCGGCGGGACGTCGGACGAGGCGGATCTTTTGGCGAGGGCTTATCGGCGATCGCTGGAGCTGGCCGTCGAGCACGACCTGGCCACGGTCGCCATGCCGGCCTTGAGCACCGGGGCGTACGGTTATCCGCTCGACGAAGCGGCCCAAGTGGCCCTCTCGATGACGATCGACTTCCTCAACGAGTGGGGCCGCCCGGAGGTGGTGCGGTTCGTGCTCTTCGGCGAGCCGGCCTATGCGACGTTCGCTTTCGTGCTGTCGGGATTGACGAACGCGGAAGGCAAATGAGCCGCACCGTCCGTCTCCTTTTAGGGGCTTCTGGCATTCTGGCCGGATCTCTTGGCGTCCTGGGCGATTTGGCGGTTCAATCCTGCTCGGAGGACGGCCCGGATTTTTTCTGCCGCACGCCCTTGACAGCGACCTTGAATCGAATACTATAAAACCAAAACTAAGGAACCGGAATTAGGGAGCGGCCGCGACTTGGCGGCCGCTGCCCTCGATTCACGCGTAGGAGAAATCCGCATGGCGCGACCACCCGCCAAGGAGCTGACCGAGCGCGAGCTCGAGGTCATGCACGAGTTCTGGAATCGCGACGAGGCCACCGTGCAGGACGTCCGCGACGCCTTGGCCGCCGCGGGCCTGGATCGCGCCTACACCACCGTCGCCACGCTGGTGCGGATCCTGCACGACAAAGGGTTCCTCGAGCAGACGAACGATCAGCGGCCGTTTCGCTTTCGCGCGTCGCGGTCGTACGAGAAGGTCTCGGCTTCGCTATTGCGCGATGTGGTGGATCGCGTCTTCCGCGGGTCGCGCGAGCAGTTGCTCGTCCGCCTGGTCGAGGACAAGCGGCTATCGGCCAAGGAACGCGCGCTACTGGAACAGATTCTCAAGGAGCACAAACGATGAACGCCCTCGGGCTTGTCGCGATCTGGCTGGCGGCGCAGGTCACCGTCGTGGGGCTCGCGGCCGCGCTTTGCTACCTGGCGGTCCGCCGCGACCCGGCCGCCAGAGCGTTCCTGGTGACGCTGTCACTGGTGGTCTTGCTCGGCCTTTTCGTGGCCGGGTTTGCGCCTTGGCCGCGGTGGTGGATCGTCGGCGCTGCGGCCGCTCCTGGAGTTGAGCCAGGCGTCGATCGGCTGCCCGCGGCTGCTCGCGTTGCGGGCGGCGATGCGCGAGGCGAAGCGTCTCAACCCGATGCGACGGAGTCGGCCGAGACGGCAGCAGGCCCGGCTGCCACGGCGACGAAGGCCGATTTGCGATCGGCGAGTGCCGCTTTCTGGCGCACGTTCTGGAGCGAGTTGAGCGCGCCGGCGCCCACGCCCGAGAACAAACCGGCGTGGTGGCCTGCCGCGATCGGGATTGCATTTGCCGTGGCGGCGGCGATCGGCGCAGGCCGTCTCGCCTGCGGCTTGTTGGCCGTGCGCCGGCTGCGCGCGACCAGTGTTCCGGTTGTCGACGCGGAGCTCGCGAACGAAATCGCCTGGCTTAGCCGAAAGTTCGGGTGTCCTCGCCCCTGCGAGGTGCGGTCGTCGGCCGAGTTGTCGGCGCCGGTCACGGTCGGCTGGCGCCGGCCCTTGGTCCTCGTGCCCGTCGAGTGGCCCTCGTGGAGCGCTGCCGAACGACGCGCGGCGCTCGCCCACGAGGTGGCGCATGTGCGGCGGGGCGACTACGCCACCGGCATTCTGGCACAGCTCAGTCTGGCGGCGCACTACTACCATCCGCTGGTCCACTGGCTAGTGCGGCGATTGCGGCAAGAACAGGAGCTGGTCGCCGACGCCGCGGCTGCCGCGGCGACCGATGGCCGGCAAGAGTACCTGGCGACCCTCGCCCGGCTGGCGCTGCGCTACGACGATCGCCGCATCGCCTGGGCGGCACGTCCCTTCCTTCCCACGCGGGGCGCTTTCTTAAGGAGAATCGACATGCTGCGCGATCCCAACTCGTGGCGACGCCGACCGTTGCCCCGATGGATGAACATCGTTCTGGCAACACTCGTGTGCGCGGCGGGCCTGGTGGTGACCGGCGTCCGCGGACCGCACGACGCGTCGGGCGTGGCCCGGGCCGCGGTCGCGGACCAGGCGCAGGCATCGCCAAGCGACGCCGAGGCGTTTTCGCTCACCCATGTGCCCGATCACGCCAACATGGTGTTGGCGATCAGGCCGGCCAGCCTGCTCAAGCTGGAGGCGCTACGATCATCCACAGGACTGTTAAATAACGATCTGCGGCTGCAAGCGACCCTCGGCATGCCGGTCGAGGAGGTCGAGCAATTGCTGGTCATCATCTATGACCTTGGTCGCGTCCGCTTCGTGGTCAAGGCGCAAAAGCCGATCGATCAGCGGAAGTTCCATTCCGCGGACGTGCCGGAGGCGACTGCCGAGACGGTCGCCGGCGTGACGCTGTACGCCGCCAAGGGCGCGCCGCCGAGCGCGCTGGCGTACTACTTCGCCGACGAGCGGACGGTAGTGTTCGACACGAGCGCCGCGCTGCACGAGCATGTCGCGAAATCGCCGCGGTCGGCGCCGGGTTGGGCCGGGCAGTGGAAATCCGTTGCCGCCGAGGACGCGGCAATCGTCGTCGATGTAAAGTCGATACGCCCCATGCTGGCCGAAGTCATCAATCAGAGCCGCGTACAGCAGGGCGACGCCGCAGGAGCCTTCAGGACCTTTGTTGCTCCCTTTGCGGTGTTGTGGGAGCAGACAGACCTGGCCGTCGCCGGCGGAATAGTGCGCGACGGCGTGAAGCTGCATGCCACCGCGCAGTGCCTCTCGGCCGAAGGGGCGCAGCAGGTGCAGAAGACGCTCGAGGCGCTGGTGACGCTGTTTCTGAACAGCGTGCCGACACTACGGGGGCTGGCGACTGGCGCGCCGGCCGGGGCCGAGAAGGAAGTGGCGGCCAGAATGGCCTTGGTCGAGGCCGTGGAAAAGCTGCTCAAGGACGTGAAGATCACGCAAAAGGGCACGACGGTCGAGGCGACCACGCACGCCCCGGCGAGCATTTTAACGGTGGCAACCGTGCTCGCGCCCGCGGGCCTTGCCGCGCGCGAAGCCGCGCAGAGAGCGCAGGCCCAAAACAATATGAAGCAATTGATGCTCGCGATGCACAACTACCACGATAAGTATGCCAAGTTCCCGGCCGCCGCGCCCTTGGGCAAAGACGGCAAGACGCCGCACAGTTGGCGGATCGATCTGTTGCCGTTCCTGGAGCTGCGGGCAAAGGGGCTTTACGACGAGTATCGATTCGACGAGCCGTGGGACAGCGAGAGCAACCGCAAGGTGCTGGCGCAGATGCCGGCGGTGTTCCGTGCGCCACAGGACGACCCAAAATCCACCAACGCGGCCTATTTCGCTGTGACCGGTCCGGCGGCTGCCTTATCGGAGCGGGAGGGCACTTCGATCAGGGATTTCACCGACGGCACCTCAAACACGATCATGTTGGTCGAGGCCAAGCGCGACATCCCGTGGACCAAGCCGGAGGACATCCCCTTCGATGCGGAAAAAGACCTGCCGAAGCTGGGCGGCTGGACGAAGGACGGCTTCATCGCCGCCTTTGCCGACGGCAGCGTGCGGTTCGTCTCCGAGGCGGTTGATGTCGGTGTGCTCAAGAAGCTGTTCACGAAGGCCGGCCGCGAGGTGGTGCAACTGCCGCAATAGTATCGCAAGGCTGTGTCCTCGAATGACATGCCCACGCTCGGCGTGGGCATGCCGGTCCGCGGAGGGCCACGTTCCGCCGTGGCCGATGGCCTTCCGCGGCAGCTTGAGTTTCGGGCTCTGCCACAGTCGATGGCGAGCCCACTCGACAAACGCCGGCAGCGACCCGCGGCCGAGGCATGAGCACTAGACGGAATGGCACGACGGTCTACGTGGCGCCGACCGCCTCCAGGCATTCGTTGGGCGGCGGCACCGTTATCCATTCGGCCAGTTCGCCCCGCAGGATGCGGCAACTGTCGGGGGCGGCAATGCCCAGGCGGACGCGATTGCCCTGCACGCTTAAGACGCTGACGACGATATCGTCGGCGATGTGGACGCTCTGGCCGGGCTTTCTGCTCAACACCAACATGACAACCTCCGTGAAACGCATTAAAGGACGGCGATTCGTCCCCGATCCGTGGCGGATCAAGTGTGGCCGGCCAACGGAGCAAGTTGCGCGCCGCCAACTGGCCGTGGACAGAGTTCGGCGCACAACGCTTGGTGCGTTCACCCCTTAGCCACGCTAGCGACCCTCGCCATCGCACCGCCGCTGGCGACTGCCATTGCTGTTCTTAAACGGCACACAATGGAGCGTTTTCGCTCATATTGGCAGCGAGAGAGCGGCGACTTGCTCGGCGAAAGAGGCCGCCCTTTTGACAGACCTCATTTTCTCGAAGGCGAACGCCAACGTTGCGGCCTCAAGGCAAGAAAGTAGAGAGTTGAAAGGAGACCGTAGGAGGGGTCCGAGGTCACGGTTAGCGACATGCGACGCACCCCCGTTCTTCTCTACTGCTCTATTTTTGTCGCCGCTGGCGACAAAAATGGAGGATAGGGGACTTGAACCCCTGACCTTCTGGCTGCCAGCCAGACGCTCTCCCAACTGAGCTAATCCCCCGGTTGTTCTTGCCGCGCCGATAGCGGTCTTCTCGGCGGCCGCGGCCGCGGGCAAAACATGCCTCGACCGTCGACACAAATCGAGACTAGAATCGGGTTTGCAACCGACCAATCGAACTTATCACTCTATCCGAAGACTGTCAATCGGGCCGGCAATCGCCCCGCGAAATCGCGATTCTCCCCGTCGCGGCATCTTTTCGACCGCCAGCCTTCTGCGTTACGTTGTGCGGCGATAGGCTTTGCCAGCATCGGCGAACGATTGGCGCAGGCGTGGAGAACAGCGTTTGAAACGGACCCTCATCAACCTCGTTAAGTACGGGGTGTCATTCGCCATCGTCGCCTATCTTGTCTACGACGCCCAGCGCGACAAGACGTTCGCCACCATTCGCGATTCGCCCAAGGATTGGCGCCTGTTCGCCGTGGCCTGGGCCGCTTGCATGGCGGCCGCTTGCCTGACCTTCGTGCGGTGGTTCTATCTGGTCCGCGCGCTGGAATTGCCGTTTCGCATGTCCGACGCCTTCCGGCTGGGGTTTCTCGGCTATCTGTTGAACTTCGTCTCGCTGGGCAACGTCGGCGGCGACCTGTTCAAGGCGGTGTTCATCGCCCGTGAGCAAAAAGGACGGCGGGCCGAGGCCGTGGCCACGGTTGTCGTCGACCGCGTGATCGGTCTGTACGTGCTGTTCGTCGTCGCCACGGCCGCCATCCTGGTGAACGGATTGCTCCGCTCCGAAATCGAGGAGGTGCGCGTCATCTCGCGCGTGACGATCCTGTGCACCGTGCTCGGCGCCGTGTTTATCGGCGCGCTATTGATCCCGGGCGTAACGCAGGGAAAGATGTCGGCGCTACTGAGCGGACTGCCGCGCGTCGGCTATATCTTCGGGCGGCTGCTGGGGGCCATTCGCATGTACCGGGCCCGGCTGGGCGTGATTGCCCTGGCCTGCGCGATCAGCGTCGTGGTGCACATTCTGAATACGGTGGGCATCTATCTCGTGGCCCGCGGGCTGCCGGGAGACGCTCCCTCGCTGGGCATGCACTTTATTATCGTGTCGCTGGGCATGGTGGCCGGGGCGCTGCCGCTGCCCTTGTCGGGCTTCGGCGCGTTCGAGGGGGCACTCGATTTTCTCTATCGGGCCGTGTCGGGCGGCGGCGAAACGCCGCGAGCGCAGGGCCTGATCGTGGCGTTTGGCTATCGGGCGATCACGATCGTGATCGCGCTCGTCGGCGTGTGCTACTATCTGCGCAGCCGGCGCGACGTGGCCGCCATGCTCGAGGAGGCCGAGCACATCGCCGAGGAAGAGCCGGGCGAGCCGGCCGCCGATCCCCAACCTCACCAGAGCGGGCCGAGCGTGGCGTAGCGGCCGATTGGCTGATTCCTCAACTCACAGCCTTGTCTGAAAAACAACTTGCCACTGGGCCAGTGCCGTCCTCCCTGCGGCAAAGTAGCGCTCTTAGATCTCCGCGCCAGGCTCGGGCCTTTCCGCGCGGGTGGCCTCAATCAGTTGCGCCGCGCCTTGGGCGATCAAATCGGCGGCGACGCGGCGCCCCATCTCTGCCGCCTCTGCGGGCGCCGCGTGACTTTCGGCCGAGAGCCGCTGTCGGCCATCGGCCGCAAGCACGACAGCCGTCAGCCATAGTCGGCCGTCCGACTCCACGCGGCCCCAGCCCCCCACGGGCGCGAGACAGCCGCCCCTTAATGCCCGCAACATGGCCCGCTCCGCGTCGACCGCGCGATGCGTGTGCGGATCGTCGAGCGGCGCGAGCGCGTCGTAGGTCGCAGCATCGCCTTCACGACACTCGAGTCCCAGGGCGCCCTGTCCGCAGGCGGGCAGCATCACCGATTTCGACAATACTTCCGTGACGTGCGATTCGAGTCCCAGCCGCGCCAGCCCTGCCTCGGCCAGCACGATCGCGTCGTAGTCTCCCGCGCCCACCTTGCGCAACCGTGTGTCGACGTTGCCGCGGATATCGTTCATCACCAGGTCGGGCCGCTTGTGCCAAAGCTGCGCGCGGCGACGCAAGCTGCCTGTCCCGACGACCGCCCCGGGCCGCAGCTTGTCGAGGAAGAGCCCTTCGCGCGACACGAGCACGTCGGCAGGCGAGTGGCGCTTCGGCACCGCGGCCAGCACGAGTCCCTCGACCGGCTCGGTGGGTAGATCCTTCAGGCTGTGTACGGCCAGGTCGATTTCGTCGGCCAAGAGCGCCCGCTGGATCTCCTTGGTGAAGACGCCTTCGCCGCCGATCGTGCCGATCGACTGCGCCTGTTCGCGATCGCCCCGCGTCGTGAGCGTGACCAGGAGCGCGTCGACGCCGCGCGCTCGCAGTTGATCGGCAACCCATTCGGCCTGCCAGCGCGCGAGTGCGCTTGCGCGGGTGCCGATCCGCAGCGGTCGTGATGAGGAACTGTTGGGCAAAAGTGAGACTCCAGGAGCCGCCCGCTCGCCCCGGCCCTCTCCCGCGCTTGGGAGAGGGAGACGGAAGGGAGAGCGAGCTGTTGCCCGTGCATTATACGCTGGAATCGGCGCTGCTTTAGCGCGCGCCTTCGGCGCGGGCCAGCACGGCGACCGTCACAGAGGCGGCGCCGGCGCGGCGAAGCACCTTGGCGACTTCGTCGCAGGTCGCGCCGGTGGTCATCACGTCGTCGACCACGATCACGCGTTTGCCCGCCAGGTCCTCGTCGTCGTGGAGACGAAACGCCCCGTGCACGTTGTGCAGCCGCTCGGTGCGGAGCATGCGCCCCTGCCGCCGCGTGTTGCGGACCCGGCGCAGCACTCCATGTCGGACGGGAACGCCCAGGCCGTGGGCGATCGCGGCCGCCAGGGGCTCAGGGCTGTTCGCCTGGCGCACCAGCCTTCGCGCCCAGTGCATCGGCACCGGCACGACGAACTGAGCCTGCGCGTCGACAAGGTTTTGGCGGTGTCGCGCGAGCAGAAGCCCGCCCATCGCCGCCGATAGGGCCTCCTGATCGCGGCGCTTCATCCGCAAGACGCACTCGCGGAGCGGCCCTTGATACGACCCGAGCGCCGTAACGCCATCGAATCGGAACCGCCGCCCGCGGCATTGTTCGCAACGGAATTCCACCGGCGCCGCGGCCGCCGCGCCGCATCGTGGGCAGCGGGCCCGCCGTGGACCGGCGAGTGCTTGCTGACACTCCTCGCACAGCATCACGCCGCCGCCTGCGTCGATCTCGGCCAGGCACCATCCGCAGCACGGCGGCAGCACGAGATCGACCAAGGCGCCTAGCGCGCCGCGCATGGCGCCGCCGACCCGCGCCTTCGACGGCCGTGGCACCAAGCGCCGTGCGCCACGAATGCCAACCACGGCCCGCGCCGCCGCTTGCGACCATCGTTTGCCGATATGTGTTTTTTTCATGGAACCAATGGCGGTCGGCAATGTCCTCTTAGAAATGCGTCCACGGCGCCGCTCGTCCGCCGCAGCGGTGTCCGACACAAGCCCGAAGCGCCAGCGAGGGTCCGTTGACCGATTCCCCTCGCTGGCGCTTCGGGCTAATGTGCCGCGAAAAGTCAGCACACCGTCACCATCCCCCACCAGGGCCGTTCTGTTTTTCAAAATGGCGAGGCGGGAAAATGGGACTGGCTCCGAGCATAAACAGCGCAAGTCCTTTCAGACGAACGTTGCGTCTCGGTGCCTGTCCCACTTTCCCGCCGGTGCCCCGCCGGCAAGCTTAAATCTGTGAACGACCCTGCATCCCCCACCCTCGACATTGACCCTACACGCCACGCCGCATATGCTACTCCGCTCGAAGTTTCCTGTCTCGCCCTGTGGGCCAGAATCCATGTCGACGCTCGACTCCTTGAGCCGCCGGGCCGCCTTGGCGGCGGGGCAACCGATCAGCGAATTGATGCGCCAGGCGCTTGCGCATCCCGAGTTGATTTCGCTCGCCGCCGGCTTCGTGGATCAGGCCACGCTACCGGTTGAGGCGACCCGCGCGGCGTTCGACGAGGTCTTTCACGACCCGCGTTGGGCGCAAGCCGCGCTACAGTACGGGACGCCGGCAGGTCATTTGCCGCTGCGCGAGGCGGTGCTCGCGGCGCTGGTGGAGAATGACGGCGCGGCAATCGCCGGGCAGCACCTTTCGGTCGAGCAGGTGCTCGTCACCGCCGGCAGCAACGAACTTTTGCACTTGCTCGTCGACACGCTGTGCGATCCCGGCGACATCGTGCTGGTGCCGGAGCCGACGTACTTCGTTTTCCTGGGCATGCTGCGGAACCTGGGTGTGCGGGCGATCGGCGTCACGGCCGACGAGCAGGGCCTGGTGCCCGAGGCCCTCGACGAGGAGCTCGCGCGGCTGGCGGGGACGGGCGAGCTGGCGCGGGTGAAGGCGCTGTACGTCGTCAGCTACTTCGACAATCCCAGCAGCGTCACCTTGTCCGAAGAGCGGCGCGGGCCCGTCGTCGAGACGATCAAGCGGCACAGCCGGCACGGCACGATCCGCATCATCGAGGACGCGGCGTACCGCGAGCTGCGCTACGGAGGGCCCAATCCCCCCAGCATGCGATCGTTCGACGCCGAGGGTGACACGGTCGTGCTGACCGAGACGTTCTCGAAGTCGTTCTCGCCGGGCATCCGCGTGGGGTGGGGCTTCTTGCCGCGCGACCTGGTTGAGCCGTTATCGGATCAGAAGGGCAACATCGACTTCGGCTCGCCCAACTTGAGCCAGCACGTGATGGCCGCGGTGATGGACAAAGGGCTGCTGCGACCACACGTCGAGAAGCTGCGCGACAACTATCGGAAGAAGTTGGCCGCCACGCTAGCGGCCTGCGAGGAGCACCTGCGGCCGATCCCCGGCGTCCACTGGAGCCCGCCCCGCGGCGGGCTTTACGTGTGGCTCACGCTTCCCGACGAAATCGCCACGGGGCCCGGCGGCACCTTGTTCGAGCACGCTGTCGAAGAGGGCGTGCTGTACGTGCCCGGCGAGTATTCCTATGCGGGACAGCCGCACGAAGCACGGACCAACACCATCCGCATGAGTTTTGGCGTGCAGTCGGTGGAGCGGATTCGCCGCGGCGTCGAGGGCCTGACCAGGGCCATCCGCCGCACGCTAGAGCAGTAATCGGCGGCCAGTTGTCAATGAACAGCGATGAATCCCCGCGCCGGGCCCGCCGGTCGTGAATTGACGCTTGCGGCTTAGCCCAGGCTTCGCCCGCGGCAACGAGGGCGCCCCGACCGCTTCAAACGCGCTGAGAGCACGGCCGGAATCCGTCTTGGTCTTTTCCGGCCCAATCCCTATTCTGTCGGGCCGGATTCTCGTCCTTTAGAGGCGACTCGGTCGACCCGGTTCCCCGTGCGAAGCCCCGGGGACCAGCCCAGCCCCATGACTGCCCCCGCCACAGCCGACCGATGAAGATCATCGACCGCTACCTTTTGCGGCAGTTTGTCCACGTGTGGGTGATCTGCTTTCTCAGCCTGACGGGCCTGTACTTCGTCCTGGACACGTTCAGCCACCTGGACGAGTTCTTGCGCTACGCGGAGAAGCAGGGCAGCCTGATGAAGCTAGTGGGGCAGTTGTACTTCTACCGCTCGATCGGCTTCTTCGAGCGGATTAGCGGCGTGATGTCGCTCATTGCCGCGATGTTCACCGTCACGTGGATTCAAAGGCACAACGAGCTCGTGGCGCTAATGGCGGCGGGCGTGCCACGTGCGCGGGTCGTCAAGCCGGTGATCGTCGCCTGCATCGCGATCGCGCTAGCGACCGCGGCCGGGCGCGAGCTTGTCATCCCGCGGATGCGCGAAGAGCTAAGCCGTGATTCCCGCGATTTGACCGGCGAGCAGGCCCGCACGTTCCGCCCGCGCTACGACAATCAGACGTCGATCTTGCTGCGCGGCAGTCAGACGTTCGCCAATGAGAAGCGGATCGAGTCGCCCAGCTTTCTCCTGCCGCCGGAGATGGCGCAGTGGGGCACGCAGCTTTCCGCCGCCAACGCCTTCTATCAGCCGCCGCGCGACGGACACCCTGGCGGATACCTGTTGAAGGGCGTCACCGAACCCTCGAACCTCGCGAGCAGGGCGTCGCTGGCGCTCGGCGACAAACGGGTGGTCATCACGCCGCACGACGAGCCCTCGTGGCTCGCGCCGGATGAATGCTTCGTCACGAGCGACGTCACATTCGAGCAGCTCACCAGCGGCCAGCAGTGGCGGCAGTTCTCCTCGGCGGCGGAGATGATTGCCGGGCTGCACAACCCGAGCCTCGACTTCGGTCCCGACGTGCGCGTGGCCATTCACGTCCGCGTCGTGCAGCCGCTCATAGACGTGACGCTTCTGTTCCTGGGGCTTCCACTGGTGCTGTCTCGCGAGAGCCGCAACGTATTCTTGTCGATCGGCATGTGCGTCGTGCTGGTGAGCGTGTACTCGCTGACGGTATTGTCGTGCCAATATCTGGGCACGGTATACATGCTCAGTCCCGCGCTGTCGGCCTGGCTTCCCTTGATGGTCTACATCCCGATTGCCGTGGCAATGTTCGAGCAGGCGCGGCGATAGGGCGCGAGCCGATTTACTTGCGGGACGGCGAAGCGCGACAGAGCTCCCGCTGAGCGCCTTGAACATCAAGGGCGGCGCGGCCGGCGAAGTTACGCCAACGCCTCGCCGATCACCTCGCCATCGACCAGCGGAAGCGGCCGACCCTGCATGTCGCGGACGATTGTGTGGTGATCGATACCCAGCAGATGGTACATCGTGGCCAGCATGTCCTTGGGGCTTACCGGGCGGTCGGCCACGTCGCCGCCGTGCCGGTCCGAGGCGCCGACGACGCGGCCGCGGGCGGTGCCGCCGCCGGCCATCAGGGCCGAGTAGACCCGCGACCAGTGGTCGCGGCCGCCTCCTTCGACATTGGCGATATGCGGCGTGCGGCCGTGCTCGCTGGTGCAGACGACCAGTGTATCGTCGAGCATGCCGCGCCGATCGAGGTCCGCGATCAGGCCGTACCACGCCAAGTCGAGGCCCGGACAAAGCTCCTGGCGCATCCGCGGATAGTGGTTCCAGTGCGTGTCCCATCCGCTGCCAGCGAGCCCAAACTCATCCCAGAACACGGTCACCATGCGGCTGCCGCCCTCGACCAGTCGCCGGGCCGCCAGGCAGGCCTGGCCAAACAACGTCTGGCCGTACATGGCGCGCGTGGCAGCCGGCTCGCGCCGCACGTCGAGCGCGGCGCGCAGGTCATCCGACTCGAGCATCGAGTACGTCATCTGCCGGTAACGGTCGAACTGTCGGGCGCTCGTGGTGGCCGCGGCCAGGTCGGCACGGGCCTGGTCCAATTGCACCAACAGCGACCGCCGCCGGTCGAGCCGATCGAGCGTAATCTCCGCCTGTAGCGACGTCGCCGCCGGGACGACGAAATGGCTATCCGGCGACAGGCCGATGTACGGGTCGTTGTCGTCGAACCGCTGCTGCTGCAGCGTCTTGGTAAGACCTTTGGTTGCTTCGCCGACGAAATCGGTCCAGATCGGGTCGTACTCGCTCCCCAGGAAGGCGGCATAAGGTCCGGCCCGCGGCACTTCACCCACCCGGCGACTGCTGAAGCGGAACGGCAGCGCCAGATTGTTCGGCATGCGGCGGCCGGGGGCCCGGGGGCGCTGCGACTCGATGTAGTCCACGACCGAGCCGAAGAACGGCCAGTGCCGCGCGTCGCGCGGGCTGAGCTCCATCGGCACGTCGATCGAAGGCACGCCGGTGAGCGCGAACGCGACGCCATGCACCGGATACGGATGCGTCACCGAGCGAAGCACCGTCGTGCGGTCCATCACCTTCGCGAAGTTAGGCAATAGCTCGCACACGTCGCAGCCCGGCAGGCTGGAGGGGATCGATCCCAGTTCGCCGCGGATTTCGACGGGGGCGTTTGGCTTGGGATCGACGAACTCGATCTGGCTCGGCGAACCGTAGAGGTGCAAGAGGATGACGGCCTTGGCGCGGCCGAAGGAGCGCGGCCGCTCATGGCCGGCGGCCGCGGCGGCGTCTTGCAGCCGCACGAGATCGGCCAGCCCCAAGCCCGCCAGGCCCAGGCCGCCCGCGCGCAACAGCTCGCGTCGCGAGATGCCGTCGCAGGCGGTTCGTGTTGAGCCGAGGATGCGGAGCATGGAATCGTTGCCGCGCGGGTGGTGCTGGCGGCGGGCGTCACCATGGCCCGTCGAATCGTGATCGTACCAGAGTTTGAAGCGGCCCGGCTAGCTGCGGCGCGCTGAAATAGTTGACAAAGGTTCAGTTAAGGGCCATGATGCCTCTCGCTCCGCCCGAGCGACGCAAGGAGGACTCAACGTGGCGACCGTGGCACCCGTGGAAGTTCACAATCGATTGTTCTCAGTCTACCAGGTTGATGCGTTCGATTGGCTGCGCCGGCGGCGGCAGAATTCCATCCACGCGGTCGTGACCGACCCTCCGTACGGCCTTCTGGAATACACGTCGACCGAGCTGGCGAAGCTCAAGCGGGGCCGCGGCGGCGTGTGGCGGATTCCCCCGTCGGCCGACGGGGCGAAGCGCCGCCCACTGCCGCGGTTCACCGTGCTGACCGACCGCGACAAGAACGCGCTACGCGACTTCTTCGGCCAGTTCGCCGAGGCGCTATTCCCGGTGTTGGTGCCAGGCGGGCATGTGTTCGTGGCCACCAATCCGCTGGTCTCGCATCTGGCGTACGGACCCTTGATCGAGCGCGGTTTCGAGCCGCGTGGAGAAATCATCCGCATTGTGCGCCGGTTGCGTGGCGGCGATCGACCAAAGAACGCCCACCTTGAGTTCCGCGATGTGTCCGTGCTGCCGAAGTCCTGCTGGGAGCCGTGGGGGCTCTTCCGCAAGCCGTGCGAGGGACGGGTGCAGGACAACCTGCGCAAGTGGGGCACGGGCGGGCTGCGCCGCATCTCCGACGCGGAGCCATTTCGCGACTTGATCTTTTCGGCCCCGACGCACCGCAGCGAGCACCGGCTGGCGCCGCACCCATCGCTCAAGCCGCAACACTTCTTGCGGCAGATCGTCCGCGCGGCCTTGCCGCTGGGCCGCGGCACGATCCTGGACCCGTTCATGGGTTCCGGCTCCACTATCGCGGCAGCGGACGCCGCAGGACTCAAGAGCATCGGCCTCGAACGCGAACCCGAATACTTCCAGATGGCGGAAGGGGCAATTCCAAAGCTCGCGGCCCTGCCCGCTACTCCCCCATCACGTACGCGAACATCAGCGGCGCCACGATCGAGGCGTCGGAGTTGATCATGAATTTCGGGGCGTCGCGGTCGAGCTTCCACCAGGTGATCTTCTCGTTGGGGACGGCGCCTGAGTACGAGCCGAACGACGTCGTCGAGTCGGAAATCTGGCAGAAGTAGCTCCACAGCCGCACGTCCTTTTCCAGGTCCTGGATGATCAACGGCACCGCGCAGATGGCGAAGTCGCCGGCGATGCCGCCCCCGATCTGGAAGAAGCCGATCTTCGACTGCTCGACGTTCGCCAGGTACCAGCGGACCAGGTGCTCCATCTGCTGCGTGCCGCTTTTCACGGCCTGGTGCGTTTTCACGCGCCCTTCGAGCGCGCGGGCGGCGAAGATGTTGCCCAGGGTCGAATCCTCGTAGCCTGGCGTGTAGACCGGGATCTTCATGTCGTAGGCGGCCCACACCCAGGAGTGCTCCTTGGGAACCTGGCGGACCTTTTCCAGCACGCCGTCGCTGATCAGGCGGTAGAAGTACTCGTGCGGGAAGTACGACTGGCCGCGATCGGCCGCCTCGGACCAGTACTCGAGCAGCTTCCCCTCGATGTGGCGGATGACGGTCTCCGGGATGCAGGTGTCGGTGACGCGGTTGAAGCCCTGGTCGCGCAGCTTCACTTCGTCGTCGGGCGACAGGTCGCGGTAGTGCGGCACCATGCAGTATTCGCCGTGGGCCACGAGATTGAAGATGTCCTCCTCGAAATTGGCCGCCGTGCAGGAAATGGCGTGCACTTTGCCGGCGCGGATCATGCGCGAAAGCGAGATGCCCAATTCGGCCGTGCTCATGGCGCCGGCCATGGCCAGGAGCATCTTTCCCCCGTCGTCGAGATGCTTCTTCCACGCCCGGGCCGCCTCGACGGTCTCTCGGGCGTTAAAGTGCCGGAAGTGATGATCCATGAATTGGGAGATCGACATGGGAGAGCCTCACAAGGATTAAACGCCCAGCTCACGTGCCGCCACGGCGTGTGCCACGGCTTCGCGGTGTGCCACGGCTTCGCAGAAGCCGTGCGAAGCGTTAACGGACTTCGGCATGCTCGCTGAGTCTGGGTGGCGCGGCACGGCTTGTCCTATCGGCCAAGTCGTGGCACGCAAACTTCTTGTGTCCGTGGGCAATTCCGTCAGGCGTCCGCATTTTAGCGGACGCTCATTTCGCAGCTTAAGCCGCCGGCGGCGGGCAGGTACGAGTGCCGCACGTAGTCCATCACCATGCGATGGGCGCTGAAGCGCCAGGCGAGCGAGCTGATCGAGTTCATCATCCGGCGGATCCACAGCCGCGGCAGACCGTCCACGTCCCGATCGTAGTAGAGCGGAATCACTTCCTGCTCCAGCACGCGATACAGGTCCTCGCCGTCGCGGCGGTCGTTCACTTGCTCGGAAACGTGGCTCGTGCCCTTGCCGATGGCGAAGCCGTTGGCGCCGTCGTAGGCCTCGGCCCACCACCCGTCGAGCACCGACAGGTTCAAACCGCCGTTGAGCACGGCCTTCTGGCCGCTCGTGCCGGAGGCCTCTAGCGGGCGGCGCGGGTTGTTGAGCCACACGTCGACCCCCTGCACCAGGTGCCGGCAGACGTTGATGTCGTAGTCCTCGATGAACGCCACCCGCGAGGCGAAACGGTCGTCCATCCGCAGGTTGGCGATCCGCTTGATCAACTGCTTGCCGGGCTCGTCGGCCGGGTGCGCCTTGCCGGCGAACACGATCTGGATCGGCCGCTCCGGGTCGGACAGCAGGTCGTTGAACCGGTCCAGGTCGCTCAGGATCAGGTCGGCCCGCTTGTACGTGGCGAAGCGGCGGGCAAAGCCGATCGTCAGCACGTTGGGATCGAGCATGTTGCGGGCCGCTTCGATCGACTCGTCGCTCTCGCCGCGGCGGCGGCGCTGCCGGCTGACGCGGCGGCGGACGAACGCCAGCAGCAGGTTCTTCAGCGTGTGATGGATCTCCCACAGCTCGCCCGGATCGACCGTCTGGATGAGCTGCCAGACTTCCGGTTCGCCCATCCGCAGCCACCATTTGACCGGGAAGACGCGGTCGTACAGTTGCTGCATCTGCCAGGCCAGCCAACTGCGGACGTGGACGCCGTTGGTGATGTGGCCGATGGGGATCTCTTCCTCGACGCGCCACGGCCACAGATGGGCCCACATGCGGCGCGACACGTGGCCGTGCAAGGCGCTTACGGCGTTGGCGCGGCGCGACAGCTTGAGCGCCAGCACCGTCATGCAGAACGTCTCTCCCTCGTTCTGCGGCTCGACGCGGCCCAGCCCCATCAATTGCTGGAAGGAAATGCCCAAACGGTCGCGTAGCGGCCCCAAGTGCTCCTCGATCAGCCCGCCGTCGAAGCGATCGTGGCCGGCGGGCACCGGCGTGTGAGTCGTGAAGACGGTGCGCTGGGCGACGTCGCGCAGGGCCTCGTCGAACGACAGACCGTCGGTCTCCATCATTTCGCGAATCACTTCCAGCGTGGCGAAGGCGCTATGCCCTTCGTTAAGATGGTAAACGCCGGGGGTGATTCCCAAGGCGTGCAGTGCCCGCACGCCGCCGACGCCCAGCACCAGCTCCTGGCGGATGCGGGTGCGGTGGTCGCCGCCGTACAGCCGGCTCGTAAGCTCCCGGTCCTCTGGGTTATTGCCCTCCACGTCGCAGTCGAGCAGATACAAGTGTACGCGGCCGACGTGCATCAGCCACACCTTGGCCAATAGCGGGCCATCGCGGGTCTCGATCGTGACGCTGATCGGCTTGCCGTTCGGATCGACGGCCGGCCGCATCGGCAGGTTCTCGACCTTGGTGGCAATGTATTCCTCGACCTGATAGCCGTTGATGTCCAGGTGCTGCTTGAAATAGCCCTGATCGTAGTACAGTCCGACGGCGATGAACGGCACGCTCAAGTCGCTCGCGCTTTTCACGTGGTCGCCGGACAGCACGCCCAGGCCGCCCGAGTAGATCGGCACCGACTCGTGCATGCCGAACTCGGCGGAGAAGTAGGCGACGGGCTTTCCGCCCAGCACGCCGGTATGGGCCACCGCCCAGCTATTGGCGGTGGCCAGGTATTCCTTCAACCGGCGGAAGGCCTGGTTGATGCGGCTGTGCAGCACCAGTTCGCTGGCGCGCATTTCCAGCCGCTCGGCCGTGAATTCCGCGAGCAAGGCAATCGGATTGTGGTCCAACTGCCGCCAGCGGATCGGGTCCAGATCGCGATATAACTCCACGACCTCCGGGTGCCAGCTCCACCACAGGTTGTTGGCCAGGGCCAGCAGTTTGTCGTAGATCGACTCGTACTCGACTCCACCCTTCGGCAAGCCCTCAGTGGCTCTGCCCGGCGCGACTTCCGTCCGGCTCATCGATGACCATCCTTCGTTACAGGCGACCCCGGGAGTGCCTTCGCCGACAAACTCGGTAATTCTAGCAATTTATCGGCCGCGTAGCGACCCCAACGCCCGCCACCGGCCCCCTGTAGGAGGCGACTCCCGTCGCCGATGCGCCGACGCGCGATTCACCCAAACTCCAGGGCGTTCGGCGACGGGAGACGCCTCCTACAGGGTTGTTGCCGAACGGAGTGGATACTCCGTCCGAAGGCGACTCGACAGCTTGCCTCGCCATGCCCTACAGTGAGCCTCGGCTCTCGAAAAAATCGCGGCACACAGCTCCATGACCGCATCGACCAAAATTACTTCCCCCGACCACCCGGCGCTTGCCGAACTGTGCCAGGCGCTGGCCGAACGGGCCGATGCGCTCGACGTGGCGGGCACCTGGCCCAGCGAGCAGTTGCGGCTGTTGGCCGACTATGGCGTGTACGAGTGGTTCGTTCCGCGCGAGTGGGGCGGCCAGGCGTGGAGCGACGCCGACACGATCCGCGGCTACCTGCGCTTGAGCGCCGCGTGCCTGACCACCACCTTCATCATCACGCAGCGCAGCGGCGCGTGCCAGCGGATCGCCGAAGGCGCGAGCCCGCGCAAGGCCGAGCTTCTGCCCCCCTTGGCCTCCGGCGAGCGGTTCGCCACGGTCGGCATCTCGCACCTCACGACCAGCCGCCGGCACCTGGCGCGGCCCGTTCTGGCGGCCGTCGAGACCGACCGCGGTTACGCGCTCGACGGGTACAGCCCGTGGGTAACGGGCGGAGCGCATGCCGATTGGATCGTCACCGGCGCGACCTTGGCCGATGGCCGGCAGATCCTGGTAGCGGTGCCGACCGACCTGGCCGGCGTCACTGCCGATGAGCCCGCGCGGCTCGTGGGCCTTTCCGCCAGTCACACAGGCGCCGTGCGATTCCGCAATGTCGAGCTCTCGCGCGACTGGCTGCTGGCCGGGCCGATCGAGAACGTCATGGCCGGAGGCATCGGCGCCAACACCGGCGGATTGCAAACGTCGACCCTGGCGATCGGCCTGGCGTCGACGGCGATTCGTTATCTCGCGCGCGAAGCGGAGGCGCGATCCGATCTCGCGGAGCCGGCCGCGGCGCTGGCGCGCGACGCCGCCGCGGCCGAGAAGGACTTGCTGGCCCTGGCACTGGGCAATTCGTCGTGTACGGCCCAGGACCTGCGCTACCGCGCCAACAGCCTGGCGCTGCGCGCCACGCAAGCCGCGCTCACCGCGGCCAAGGGAACGGGCTATGTCGCCGGGCATCCGGCAGGCCGCTGGTGCCGGGAGGCGCTCTTCTTCCTGGTCTGGAGCTGCCCCCAGCCGGTGGCGAACCAGGCGCTATGCGATCTGGCGGGGTTGGGGGAATAGCGGGAAGAATGATGAATGGAAGAAGAACGCCGCGCGTGCCTCCTCCTCCATTCATCATTCATCATTCCGCATTCATCATTATTTCGTGTCGTCGCTCTTCGGCTCGGGGCTCTTGCCCTGGCGGACGGTCACCTTCTCGGTCACCTCCTGTGTGATCTCGCGATTGGGAGCGCTGATCTCCATGACCTGCTTTTGCTTGCCTTCCACCTTCAGCGTCCGGCCGGCGTCGACGTCGAAATAGATCGTCGCCATCCCTTCCTGCTCGGAGATTTCGACGTCCACCTGCGAGTTCTCCTCGGGCTCGAAAGTCAACTCGGTTTTGGCGGAGATCTTCTGGATCTTGTGCCCGTCCTTGCTTTCCTTCTCTCCCGCGGAGTAGGTAATGGCGGACTTGGTCACGCCTGCGCCGCGCATGGCGTTGGAGAAACTCTGGCTCCACGTCACGTCGGGCGCGATGTCCTTTTCCGGCAACGGCACGAAGGACCGCTCGATCATCTCCTTGATGCTGCTCTCGGTGAGCATCCCTCCGCCAAACCCGAAGCCGCCGCGCCGCCCACCCGGCCCGCCCTGCTTGGCCAATTGCTCGGTGACCTTCTCGGGCATCTTGATGTCGCTGACCTTGCCGGTGGGCGTGACCTTGAGGCTGAACGTCTGGCCGACCAAGGCCTCGAACATCGGGCCCATCATCTCCCAGATCTGTCCTTGGCCGCTGCCGGGCTTCTTCGAGTCGTAGTCGAGTCCACCGCCGAGCGGCGAATCCATCTTCATCTGGACGCGGTCGACGGTCTGCTCGACTTCGGCGGCCCCGTCGCTGCCGACGGACTTGATCTTCCAGCTCGTGTCGAAGGTCATGGCGGAAGTGAACTCGATTTGCGACCCGCTCAGGTCGATCTTGCCGTCGATCGCGCGATCCATGACGTAGTTCATGGTTTCGCCCTGCTTGAATTTCCAGCGGAGCATCTCTCCGTGGGCGACGGTGGATGCCAGTCCGCACGCCGCAAGAGAAAGCGTCACAGCCAACCAATGGATCCGATTGCCAGAGGACATGGGAAAGCCTTTCATGTTTTGAGGACCGACCTGGTAGAACTCGCCGCACACCTCGCCGACGCCGGCCGCGCCGCGGGACAACACCGCAGGCTCCTCGGCCGGACCACGCCCGGAACCACCTGGCCGCAGTCGAGCGCGCTCAACCGCGGCCGAACTGGCCGGTCCCGCACTGATTGTACCCCTCGCCTTTCGTTCCGCAATCGTTGGCGAGGCGAGGGAGGGCGAGGCTCCCGCCGAGCCGATCGTGTCAAGATTCCCAATTCTTCTAATATCGCGCGCCCGGCTCGGCGGGAGCCTCGCCCTCCCGGGGTCTTGTCGCGTCGCATCGAGCAGATGCCAACTGACCGTGGCTGTGCTACAAAAATGGCCGGTGCCGCGCCTGCTAGCGGGACCGCAAACTAAACTCCCCCAACTGTAGAGCTTGCCATGAATATCGACGGGCGGGCGGCCATCGTTACCGGCGGAGGCACCGGCGTGGGGCGGGCCACCGCGCTCTCGCTGGCGCGGCAAGGATGCGCGGTGCTGGTGAACTACTCGCGATCGAAGGACGAGGCCGAGCAGACCGCGGCCGACGTGGCGGCCTCCGGCGTGCGGGCGCTTTGCCACAAGGCGGACGTCGCCGACGATGCGGCTTGCCGCGCCATGGTCGACGCGGCCACGAAGGAGTTCGGCCGCCTCGACGTGCTGGTGAACAACGCCGCGACGACGCGCTTCATCCCGCACGACCGACTGGACGACGTGCAGGACGCCGACTGGGAGCGGATCCTGTCGGTCAATCTCAAAGGCCCGTTCCAATGTGCGCGCGCCGCCGCCAAGGCGATGCGCGCGGCCGGCGCCGGCGCGATCGTCAACGTCGCCAGCGTCGCTGGGATCGCCGCCAACGGCAGCTCCATCCCCTATTGCGCCTCGAAGGCCGCGCTCATCAACATGACGATTGCACTGGCGCGCGTGCTGGCCCCCTCGATACGCGTCAACGCCGTGGCCCCGGGATTCATCGACGGCCGGTGGTTGCGGGCCGGGTTGGGCGCCGCGTACGATGGGGCGATGAAGATGTTCGAGCAGAAACTTCCGCTCGGGCGCGTCTGCCAGCCGGAGGACGTCGCCGCCGCGATTATGAGTCTGATCACGGGCTCCGACCTGGTGACCGGCCAGACGATCGTCTGCGACAGCGGCATGCTGATCGCCGATTTCGCGCGACTCAGTAGGCAGTAGGCCTGCTACTTATGATCAACGTCGGCATCGCCGGTATCGGCTTCATGGGCATGATCCACTACCTGGCGTACCAGCAGGTGCGCGGGGCGAAGGTCGCGGCGATCGCCACGCGCGACCGCAAGAAGCTCGTCGGCGACTGGCGCGGCATCCAGGGGAACTTCGGCCCGCCGGGCACGAAGATGGACCTGGCCGGCGTGCGCGGCTACGCCGACTGGCGCGAACTGGTAGCCGACCCGCACATCGATCTGGTGGACGTCTGCCTGCCACCGGCGATGCACGCTGAAGTGGCGGTGGCGGCCCTGGCGGCCGGCAAGCACGTCTTTTGCGAGAAGCCGATCGCCGTGCTCGCCGCCGATGCCAAGCGGATGGTCCGCGCCGCCGACAAGGCCCGCAAGTTGTTGATGATCGGCCACGTGCTGCCGTTTTTTCCCGAGTACGCGTTTGCTCGCGAGGCGATCGCCGGCGGCAAATACGGCCGGCTCTTGGGAGGCCACTTCAAGCGGATCATTTCCGAACCCGAGTGGCTGCCCGACTTCTTCGATCCACAGAAGGTCGGCGGGCCGGTCGTGGACCTGCACATTCACGACGCGCATTTCATCCGCCTGGTGTGCGGCATGCCGGCCGGGGTGTTCAGCTCGGGCCGGATGCGCGGCGACGTGGTTGAGTTTCTCACCACGCAATTCCTGTTCGGCGATCGCCCGCTGTCAATCACGGCCACGAGCGGCGTCATCGGCCAGCAAGGGCGCAGCTTCACGCACGGCTTCGAGATCTATCTCGAACGGGCGACGCTCGCATACGAGTCCGCCGTCTATCGCGGCGAAGCGAAAGTGGCCACTCCGCTGACGCTACTAACGGCCGACGGCCGCGTGCAGCGACCCAAGCTCAAGGCCGCGGACGCGTTCGCGGCCGAATTGCGCGAGGTCGCCGCGTCGATCGAACGGAACCGGCCCTCGGAGCTATTGGGGGGCGAACTGGCCCGCGACGCACTCGTGCTCTGCCACTGCCAGACCGAATCGGTGCGCCGCGGCCGCGCGGTCAAGGCGCCGGCAGCGGACTAAAATGGTCAGAGTGAATGACGACCGGCGCTGACGACCAGGCACCGCTCTTCTTCCCATTCATCATTCCGCATTGCATTCATCATTCGCGTGCTTCGTTAGCCCGCCTTCTCCGGCCCCTCCTTGGCGGCGATAAACGCATCCCGCTTGGGGAACTTCTCAAAGAGCGCCGCCGGCTGGCCGAAATTCGTCGCCAGCACGTCGGTCGGGTTGCCGGCGATCCACTGCGACAGGTCGATCGTTTCATAAACGCCCGTGTTGAACCCGATCAGGACGCGGCACGGTTTGGCGGCGACGTTCTCGATCGAGTGGCCGTATCCTTGCGGGATGTAGCCCACGTCCCCTTTCTCCAACGTCTCGACCCGGTAGCGGCCGTGCGAGCCGAACATGGTGACGCTGATATTTCCGTCGATGAGGTAGTGCCACTCGTCGGCGGTCGGATGCCAGTGCAACTCACGCAGCGCGCCGGGCTCCAGGTCGAGAATCACGCCGGCGATCGTCTTTGAGATCTCGAACCGCGTCGAGTCGACCCGCCACTCGCGGCCCCCTTTGAAGACGCGGTGCGGCGGCTGGGCCAGCAATCGATATTTGTGCGTCTGCGGCGGCGGCTTCCAACCCTGCAGCGGCTTGGCCGGCTGCGCGGGCGGCGCCTTGCCGCGGGCAAAATAGACTTCATCTTTCGGAAAACCGTCGAACGCGGACTCCGGCAGCCCGAAATTCTTTGCCAACAGTGCCTTGGGCGTGTGGCCCAGCCAGTCCGTGATGCTGAACGTGCCGAACTCGGAGAAATAGCCGTTGTCGAAGATCAGGATGAAGTGGCACGGCTTGTCCCCCAGGCATTCCAGCATGTGCCCGTGGCCGCGCGGGAAGTACCAGATGTCGCCGGGATCGAAGTCGTTGGTTTCGGCGTAGCCGCGTGGGTCGATGACCGTGGTGCGGACGCGCCCGTCGAGGACGAAGGCCCACTCGGCGGCCGTGGCATGCCAGTGCAGCTCGCGCATGGCGCCCGGCTCGAGTCGCATGGAGACGCCGGCGATCCCCTTGGAAATCGGCAACTGTTCGACGGTGGCCTCCTTGCCGAAGCTGTCGCCGATCGCCTTGCCGCTGGATTTTTCCAGGGCAAACTTGAACGTCGGCAGTTCCTTGCCCGCCAGCAAAGGGTCGGGCACGTTGTTCATGAAACTGGGGTCGCCGGCATGCGCACTATGGGACCCGGCAAACGTCGCGGTCGCGGCAGCCGCCAAGGCGGCGGCACTCGTCAGAAGATCCCTGCGCTCGAAGGCCAACATCGTTGCGTCCTCCATGTATCGCGAGAAATAGCCTGATGTCGCCGTCAATCATACCCATTTCGGCGGCTACCCGGCTATTCGGGCGGCCATAACACCAGGGCCGTTCACAGATTCAAGCTTGCCGGCGGCGCACCGGCGGGAAAGTGGGACAGGCACCGAGACGCAACGTTGGTCTGAAAGGACTTGCGCTGTTTATGCTCGGAGCCAGTCCCATTTTCCCGCCTCGCCATTTTTTATCAGGAGCAGACGGGGCAAGTCACGCCGCGCGACGTGATCGACCGCTGCCTCGACGACCTGGCCGACGGCAAGTCGCGGTGGCGCGAAACGCCGCTCGAACGCCGCATCGACCTGGCCCGCGCCTGCCTTGAAGGGGCGATCGCCACCGCCGACCGGTGGGTCGCCGAAGCCTGCCGCGCCAAGGGGATCGAGCCCGATACGCCGCTCGAGGCCGAGGAAACGGCCGCCGGTCCCATGGCCACGGTCCGCTACCTGGCCTTGCTGGTCCGCTCGCTTGAGGACGTCAAACGCGAGGGGCGCCCGCGCCTGCCCGGCCGCGTCGCGACGACCGCCAACGGGCAGCTCGCGGTGCAAGTCTTCCCCACGCGCGGCATGTTCGATTCGGTGCTCTTCCGCGGCTTCCGCGCCGACGTGTGGATGCAGCCCGGCGTCACGCGCGAGAACCTGCCCGAGCACGTCGCGCGCACCGTGCGGCCCGGCGCGGCCGAGCCGGGGATCGCGCTGGTGCTGGGGGCGGGCAACGTCAGCAGCATCGCCCCGACCGACGCCTTCAGCAAGCTGTTCCAGGAAGGCAAGGTCGTGCTCTTGAAGATGAACCCGGTCAACGAATACCTGGGCGGCATCTTTGCTCAGGCATTTGCGCCGCTGATCGAGGAAGGCTTCTTGCGGATCATTTACGGTGGTGCCGAGGCGGGCACGTACGCCGTCGAACACCCGCAGGTCGACGAGGTGCACATCACCGGCTCCGTCTATTCGCACGAGACGATCGTGTGGGGACCGCCAGGCGCGGAGCGCGATCGCCGCAAGGCCGAGAGTGCGCCGCGGCTGCGCAAACGGATCACCAGTGAGCTGGGGAACGTCACGCCGTGGATCGTCGTGCCGGGCCCTTACAGCGATCGCGAGCTCGATTTCCAGGCCGAGAACGTGGCGGCCATGATCGCGAATAACGCCTCGTTCAACTGCATCGCCACGAAGATGATCGTCACCGCGCGCAACTGGCCGGACCGCGAGCGGTTCCTGGACAAGATCGAGGCGGTGCTGGCGCGAATCCCCCGCCGCCGCGCGTACTATCCCGGCGCCCTAGAGCGCTTTACGCGCTTCACCGGCCGGCGGCCCGACGAGGGGCCCGCGGGCACGTTGCCGTGGACCCTGCTGCGCGACGCGCGGCCGGAGAGCGATCCGCATCTGTTTGACGAGGAATCGTTCGTGTGCGTCTGTGCCGAGACGGCGCTCGACGCGGCCTCGCCGGAGGAGTTTCTGCGGCGAGCGCCGGACTTCGTCAACGACCGACTATGGGGCAATTTGGGGGCCGGCCTGATGATCCACCCCAAGACGCGCCGCCAGCCGGGCGGCGAGGCGTCGCTCCAGGACGCGATCGCACGGCTCCGTTTCGGCACGGTCGGCATCAACCACTGGCCGGCCATCAGCTACGCCCTGATGTGCACGCCCTGGGGCGGCTTTCCCGAGGGGACGCTGGCCGACCCCAAGAGTGGACTGGGCTGGGTCCACAACACCTACCTGCTCGACGCGGCGCAGAAGACGGTGCTCGAAGGCCCGCTCACCATGTCGCCCAAGCCGTTCTGGTTCCCCACCCACCGCACCGCGCACGTCCTGGCCCGCAAGACGATCGAGCTCGTGCACCGCCCCTCGGTGTGGAAGCTGCCGGCCCTGATGCTGCCGGCCCTGCGCGGCTGACCGCAGGGAGCACGCGTCGTTGCTCCGTGCGACTTCCGGTGCCATGCCCACGCTTGCGTGGGCATGGCAAGTGGGACAGGCACCGAGACGAAACGTTGGTCTGAAAGGGCTTGCGCTGTTTATGCTCGGAGCCAGTCCCATTTTCCCGCCTCGCCATTTTGAAAAACAGAATGGCCCTGACATCTTCCCGCCGGCGCTGGCATGCACCCTTTTGCTCAGTTATTGTCAAAGGGCTATTCCGCCGCGCGGGCGGCTTCTTTACTTGGTCGTTTCGTGCCGCGCTACAGGCACCTAAGAAGGACCCGTCATCATGTGCACACGTTGGCCGCTGGCTATTGCCATCGCGATTCTCACAACATGTCAGGTCGGTTTGGCCGCCGCGCCGCGCACGGCGCCGCCACCGGGCTTGCGCGAGACGTCGCGCACCGTGCACGCCATCACCGGCGCGCGAATCGTCGTCTCGCCCGACCGGACGATCGAGCGCGGCACGTTAGTGGTGCGTGACGGGCTGATCGTCGCCGTCGGCGAGAATGTCGAGCCGCCGGCCGACGCGCAAACGTGGAACGCGGCCGGCAAGACGCTCTATCCGGGATTCATCGACGCCTACGGCGAGCTATCGGCCGATGCCTCGCGCGGCGCCGCGAACGACCGCTCGGGCGCCGCCTATTGGAACGCGAACATCGTTCCGCAGGTCCGCGCCGGCCAGCAGTACGCCAGCGACGCCGCGGCCAATCGCAAGCTGCGCTCGCAAGGCATCACCGCCCGCCTCGTCGCGCCCTCGGCGGGAATCATCAAGGGCATTAGCGCGCTGGTGAGCACCGCCGACGACGGCGGCAAGCAGGTCATTCTGAAAGATCAAGTGGCGCTGCACTTCAAGCTGACCACGTCGCGCGGCGGAGGGGGATATCCCAATTCACCGATGGGAGCCTTCACGCTCGTGCGGCAGGCGTTTTACGACGCCGGGTGGTACGGCCAGGCCTGGGATATCTATCAGCAGAACCACGACGCCCCGCGGCCCGAGCGCAGCGACGCCCTGGCCGTCTTGCGCGGCTATTTGGGCGGCAAACTGCCCGTGGTCATTGACGCCAGCGACGAGCTGTACTTCTTCCGCGCCGACAGAATCGGCGACGAGTTCGGGCTCGACGTGATCGTCCGCGGCTCGGGCGAGGAGTACAAGCGCGTGGCCGAGATCAAGGCCACCGGCCGGCCCGTGATCGTTCCGCTCAACTTCCCGCGCGCCGCCAACGTCTCCACGCCCGAGGCGGCGATGAACGTCTCGCTCGAGCGGCTGATGCACTGGGACCTGGCGCCGGAGAACGCCGCCCGGCTGGCCGAGGCCCAGATCAAATTCGCGTTTACATCCTACGGATTGCGCGATACGGCCGGGTTCCTGACGGCCGTCCGCAAGGCCGTGAAGCGCGGGCTCGCGCCCGGGGCGGCGCTAAAGGCCCTGACCGTCGCCCCGGCCGAGTTATTCGGGATGGGCCAGCGGCTGGGCACGCTGGAAGTGGGCAAAGCGGCCAACATCGTCGTCGCCGGCGGTGACCTGTTTGCCGCCAAGACGAAGGTCCTCGAAACGTGGGTCGACGGAACCCGGCACGAGATCGAGGCCGAGCCCTTGGCCGACGTGCGCGGAACCTGGAACGTCGACGTGACTAAGCCAGATGGCGAGAAGGAAACCCTTGTCCTTGAGCTTTCCGGTCAGCCGAACAAGCTGTCGGGCAAGATCAAGCGCGGCGACAAAGCCTCGTCGCTCGTGGCCCCGGCGCTCGCCGAGTTGCAATTCACCGCCTCGTTCAAGGGCAAGCCGGTCGATTTCGAGGGCGTGTTGCAGCTCAGCGGCACGCTACAGAATGCGCCGCGGTCGAACGACGCGGCGGCTGCGCCTGCGGGCAACGACACACCAGACCTGTCGTGGATCGGTGTGATCGTATGGCATGATGGGCAGAAGACGGCGTGTACCGCCACGCGCGTGGAAAAAGCCAAGAAGCCGGAGCAGGAAGACTCCTCGTCGGACGCCGAAGGAGAAAAGGCAGACAAGGAAAAACCTGCCGACGAAGCAAAGCCTGAAGACAAGGATAAGCCCGACGACAAACCACCAGAGAAGGAAAAACCGGCCGCCGAGGAGAAGCCGGCGAAGGAAGCCGCCCCGACGAAAGAAGAAAGGAAGCCCACCGAGAAGGACGCACCAGTGGGCACCGCGAAGACCGAGGAAAGGCCCACGAAGGAGACCGAAGCTGCGCCGGCCAAGCCCGGCGACGCCGCGAAGACCGACAAGCCGACGCGGGCGCTCGCGGACGTCAACTATCCGCTGGGCGATTTCGGCCGCAAAGCACCGCCCGAACAGCCCCGCGTGCTGGTGTTCCGCAACGCCACGGTGTGGACGAGCGGACCGCAGGGCCGGTTGGACAACGCCGACGTGCTGGTCGAGCAGGGCAAGATCAAGGCCGTCGGCCCGGGACTTGCCGCGCCCGACGATGCGGTCGTGATCGACGCGGCCGGCAAGCACATCTCGCCGGGCATCATCGACTGCCATTCGCACGTCGCCACCGACGGCGGCGTGAACGAATCGGGCCAGACCATCTCGGCCGAGGTCCGCATCGGCGATTTCGTCGATTGCAATGACATCAATATCTACCGGCAATTGGCCGGCGGCGTCACCTCGTCGAATATCCTGCACGGCTCGGCCAACACGATCGGCGGCCAGAACCAGGTGCTCAAGTTCCGCTGGGGGTGCGCGCCCGAGGAGATGAAATTCGCCGCCGCCCCGCCCGGCATCAAGTTCGCGCTGGGCGAGAACGTAAAACAGAGCAACTGGGGCGAGCGCGCCAGCAACCGCTACCCGCAAACCCGCATGGGCGTCGAGCAACTTGTCCGCGACGCGTTCCGCGCGGCGCAGCAGTACCGGCAAAACTGGGATGAATGGAACCGCAAGAAGGTCGGCCTGCCGCCGCGCGTCGATCTGGAGCTTGAAGCGCTGGCCGAGGTAGTCGAGGGGAAGCGACTGATTCACTGTCATTCTTATCGGCAGGACGAGATTCTCGCGCTCATGCGCACGTGCGAGGCGTTCAACGTGCAGATCGCCACGTTCCAGCACATCCTCGAAGGATATAAGGTGGCCGACCTGATGGCGAAGCACGGCGTCGGCGGCTCCAGCTTCTCGGACTGGTGGGCCTACAAGTTCGAGGTGTTCGACGCCATCCCCTATAACGGCGCGCTCCTGCACAACGCCGGCGTGGTCGTGTCGTTCAATTCCGACGATGCCGAGCTAGCCCGCCGGCTCAATCTCGAAGCGGCCAAAGCGGTGAAGTACGGCGGGGTCCCGGCCGAAGAGGCGCTTCGGTTCGTCACGCTCAATCCCGCCAAACAACTGCGCATCGACAAGTACGTCGGCTCGCTCGAGCCGGGCAAGGACGCCGATCTGGTCGTGTGGAGCGGCTCGCCCTTGTCGACCTACAGCCGGTGCGAGCAGACGTGGATCGACGGGCGAGCGTACTTCGACCGCAATGAGGATAAGAAGGCGCGCGTCGAAGCCGCGGCGCTGCGAGCCGCCCTCGTGCAGCGGATCCTCGGCTCCGGCGAGCCGACCGAGGGGCCCGACGACGGGCGCAAAGAGAACTGGCCGCGCGAAGACGTCTTCTGCGATCACGGGCAGTTCGACGGACACGGACACGATTAGCCGGCGGCCGGCAGTGAAAAGAAACACGCCCGGCGCTCGGCCGATTGACCGCAAACAACCTTCGGGCTTAGCATCAGACGACAAGCGAGAGTAACATGAAATCCACGCTTCCCATCGTAACGGCGCTCTCATTCTTTCTCGCGGCGCCCCTGGCGCTGGCAAACCCAGAGGTCCCGGGCGCTCCACAAAAACACCCCGTGGCCCTCGTGGGCGGGACCGTTCATCCGGTGAGCGGGCCGGCGATCGAAAACGGTGTCATCGTTTTCGACGCCGGCAAGATCGTCGCCGTCGGGCGCGACGCGGCGATTCCCGCCGACGCCGAACGCGTCGACGTATCGGGCAAGCACGTTTATCCGGGCCTGATCGACGCCAATAGCCAGCTCGGGCTGGTGGAAGTCCCGTCGGTCCGCGGCTCGCGCGACCAGTCGGAGATGGGCGAGATCAACCCTAACGTCAAGGCCCACGTCGCCTTCAATCCCGATAGCGAGCTGATTCCCGTCAATCGTTCCGGCGGCGTGCTGGCCGTGCTCACGGTGCCCAGCGGCGGGCTGATCACCGGCATGTCATCGTGCATGCTGCTGGACGGCTGGACCTGGGAGGACATGTGCTTGAAACCGGGCGTCGGCCTGCACGTCAATTGGCCGCAGATGGCGCCGATCGAGGCCTGGTGGATCGAGCAGGCGCCCACCGCGCAGCTCGAGTCGCGCGACCGGTCGCTGAAGGCCATCCGCGCCGCGCTGACCGACGCGCGGGCCTATCAGGCCGCGAAAAAGGCCGCGGAATCGGGTCATGCCGCGGCGCCCGAACATGATGCCCGTTGGGAAGCCATGATCCCGGCCCTTGAAAAGCAAATGCCCGCGTTCATCCATGCTGAGGACGTGCAGCAGATTCAATCCGCGGTTGCCTTCGCCGAGCGCGAGGGGCTTCGGCCGGTGATCGTCGGCGGATACGATGCGCCGGAGTGCGCCGCCTTGCTCAGGAAACATAACGTGCCGGTCGTCGTAGGCGGGGTTTACCGCCTACCGCGGCGCCGCGCGGACGCCTACGATGCGGCGTACACAGTGCCGGCCCGGCTGCACGAGGCGGGCGTGGCGTTCTGCATCGCCGGCGCGATCGGCGGCTCGTCCGGCGCGCTACCGGCGAACTTGCGCAACCTGCCGCACCACGCCGGCACCGCCGCCGCCTACGGTCTGCCGCCGGACGAAGCGCTCAAGGCCATCACGCTCTACCCCGCGCAGATCATGGGCGTGGCCGACCGGCTGGGTTCCCTCGAAGCCGGCAAGGACGCCACGCTGATCGTGACGACCGGCGACCCGCTAGAGATTCCCACGCAAGTCACGGCCGCCTACATCCAAGGTCGCGCCGTCCAACTCTCCGACCGGCAAAAGCGGCTGTGGGAGAAGTATAAAGAGAAGTACCGCCGCTTGGGCATCGGCGGTTAGGATCGACCGAAAAATAACTTCCTGATTCTCTGACCCCCTCACGGGTGCCCTCTCCCGCAAGGGGCGAGGGTATTGAGGAGAGGTTGTTTTTCGGTCGATCCTTAGTCGCGCAGCTTACCCATCTTGGGCCGCGGTCCTTTTGCAACGCGTGCCGCCAAGCTTGCTTGCGATTACGCCGCAACGAGCGCGAACTTCGGGTGATAGCGGCCCCTCTGGACCTGACATTGACCGACTCAGCCGGTCCACTAAAATGTTGCGCTCTTTGAAGTTACCCCTTTCGCTGGGCGCTTGCGGCCCGAGGTTCTCCGTCGTTCCAGCGGCAACGATGCCATGTCCCAACCCGCCACGATGACGCCGACCGACGATCGCACACCCGAAGACCAGTCGATGCACGAGGCGTCGCGCCGGGAGAAGCTTCGCAAGATTCGCGAGCTGGGACTCGATCCGTTCGGACAGCGGTTCGACGACCATCGGCCGATTCGCGAAATCCGGGCGCGAGAGGGAGAGATCGAAGTGCTGCCCTCAGCCGAGGGGCAGCGGTCGCCCGAGCAGCACGGTCCGCGCGTCCGCGCGGCCGGGCGGATCGTCTTGCAGCGGCCGACCGGCAAGCTGATCTTCGTCGAGATCCGCGACTGGACCGGGCAGATCCAGTTGTTCATCGGCCGCCGTCAGGTGGGCGATGCCGACTGGGCCCTGGCCGAGTGCTTCGACCTGGGGGACGTGATCGGCGTCGAGGGGGAATTGAAGCGGACCAACACCGGCGAGCTCACGATCTTCGCCGAGCGGCTTTATTTCCTCACCAAGTCGATCGAGCCCCACCCCGAGAAGCACCACGGCCTCACCGACCCCGAACAGCGACAGCGGAAGCGCTACCTGGACCTGATCCACACCGAGGGCGCGCTTGCGCGGTTCCTCCGCCGTACAAAGATATTGCAGTCGATTCGCGAGACCCTCGCCGCCGCGGGCTACGTCGAGGTCGAGGGGCCGACCCTGCACTCGATTGCCGGCGGGGCCGCCGCGCGGCCCTTCAAGACGCATCACAATGCGCTCGACATCCCGCTCTACATGCGGATCGCGCTCGAGCTGCATTTGAAGCGGCTGCTGGTCGGCGGCATGGAGCGGGTCTTCGAGCTGGGGCGCGTCTACCGCAACGAAGGGGTCAGCCCGCGCCACAACCCCGAATTCACGATGCTCGAGGCATACCAGGCCTACGGCGACTACCGGACGATGATGGATTTGACCGAAAACCTCGTGGTCAATTGCATCCGAGCGACGGGCCAGGAGATGCGACTTCCTTGGGGCGACGACACGATTGATTTCACGCCCCCTTTCGCGCGAAAGACGTACGACGAGCTCTTTGCCGAGCACACCGGCGTTTCGCCCGACGACACGGCCGGCGTGGCCCGGCTGGCCGAGTCGATCGGCCTGGCCACGGCGGGCAAGCACCCCGACGTGATCAAAAGCGAGATCTTCGAGGCCAAGGTCGAGGACCGGCTCAAGGGGCCCGTTTTCGTTTTGGACTACCCGGCCAGCATCTGCCCGCTGACAAAGCGAAAGGCGTCGAACCCAGCCGTGGCCGAGCGGTTCGAGCTTTTCGTGCAGGGCATGGAGATCGCCAACGCCTATACGGAGCTGAACGATCCCGACTTGCAGGAGCAACTGTTCCGCACGCAGTTGGCCGGCCTGGCCGAGGAAGAATCGATGGCCAAGATGGACCGTGACTTTCTCTTGGCCTTGCGATACGGGATGCCGCCGGCAGGCGGGTTGGGCGTCGGTATCGATCGGCTTGTGATGCTATTGACCGGCAGTGCGTCAATTCGCGACGTGATCCTGTTTCCCCTCTTGCGGCCGGAAGCCACCTGAGGATGTGCTTGTTCAAATCATTGCGGCGCCGGAACTGGGAGGGCGAAGCTCCCGCTGAGCCGGCCACTCGTGGCGCGCAGCGGCTCGGCGGGAGCCTCGCCCTCCCGGAACGTGAATCTACGGATACCTAAGGTCGCCAGCGCGGCGACCTGAAAGCTCAAAGGATTGAGCATGTACAAACTACTTCTCTGCTGGCGCTACCTGCGGACCAGGTGGATCGCCTTGGCCTCGATCGTCAGCGTCACCCTGGGCGTGGCGACGATGATCGTCGTGAATAGCGTCATGGCGGGCTTCCGCCACGAGATGCAGGAGCGCATCCACGGCATCCTCTCCGACGTCGTGTTCGAGTCCAACAGCCTGATCGGCTTTTATGATGCCCAGTGGCACATGGAACAGATCCGCCAGGTGGCGGGGGACTATATCGAGGGCATGACCGCGACCGTGGTCGTGCCGGCCTTGCTGACTTACCAGTACAACGACCGGACGGTCACGCGGCCGGTGCAGTTGATCGGCATCGACGAGGAGACGCAGAGCGAGGTCGGCGACTTTTGCAAGTACCTGCAGCATCCGGCCAACCGCCAGCAGATCAGCTTCCAGCTCCGCGACGGCGGCTACGACATGCGCGACCACCAGGCCGGCGACGAAGCGCCGGACCGGCCCGACATGGCCCAGGCCGGCTGGGCTCATCGCCGCCGGTGGGTCGAGCGGCAGCGGATGATCGAGTCGATGCAGCCGCGCGCCGACCGGGAAGACGCCCCGGTCGACCCGTTTCGTTCGGACGCCGCCTTGCCGGCCGAATCCACGGACCCACTGGTGCCTGTGACGGACGCGACGCCGGACGCGACGTGGCCGGCGCGGGCGAGTGCCGCGCCACGTCACGCGGCGGCGGACGAGCCGCGCGCGAACCCGTCCGAGCCCGCCGCATGGGCTTCTTCACCAACTGGCGAGGAGGAATCCGGCAACCCGTTCCGCGGGTTGCCCGTAGCCACACCCGGGCTGCCTGCTGATCGCCCGCCGCGGGAGCCGGTCGACCAACTACAACCCGACGCGTCGAGCGTCCACGCGGCGACAGCCGCGGTCGAACAGGCACAAGAGCGGGCGCCGGCCGCCGATGCAGCAGCGGCCGCCGACCTAGTCGCCGCGGGCGAAAGCGCGGGCGCCGTCAAGGACCCCTTCGACGCACGTCCGCGGGAAGAAGACGTCTTCGATCCGGCCAGCGAGCAGCACGACGGATTGGTGTTGGGGATGGCCCTGGCGAGCTATCGCGACCAGCAAGGGCGCGATCGATTCCTGGCCCTGCCCGGCGACGACGTCAAGCTGTCGTTTCCGACGGCGGGGACGCCACCGGACGTGTGCCATGCCTCGTTCACGATCGTGGATTTCTACGAGAGCAAGATGAGCGAATACGACGCCAGCTTCGTCTTCGTGCCGATCCGCACGTTGCAGAAGTTGCGCGGCATGTTCGACCCGACGACCGGCATCGGTTACGCCACGAGCATTCAGATCAAGCTGCGGCCGGGCGCCGACGGCGACGCGGTCCGCGACATGCTCCGCGCGAACTTCATGCCGCAGCTCTACAACGTCTCGACGTGGCGCGACAAGCAGGGGCCGCTGTTGGCCGCCGTGCAACTGGAGACGGCCATTCTGAATCTGCTCCTGTTCCTCATCATCGCCGTGGCCGGCTTCGGCATCCTGGCGATCTTCTTCATGATCGTCGTCGAAAAAACGCGCGACATCGGCATCCTCAAGTCACTAGGCGCCTCGGGACGCGGCATCCTGGGGATCTTTCTGGGGTATGGGCTGTCGCTGGGGCTGGTGGGGGCGGGCGCCGGGCTGGCGATCGGGCTGCTGTTCATCGCCTACATCAACGAGATCGCCGACGTGCTGGGCTTGATCACGGGCCACGAGGTGTTCGATCCGTCGATCTATTACTTCCTCAAGATCCCGACGATCGTCGATCCGGCGACCGTGGCGTGGATCGTGACGGGGGCGCTGGCGATCGCGGTCCTGGCAAGCGTGTTGCCGGCCCGCCGCGCCGCCAGGCTGCATCCCGTGGAGGCCCTTCGCTATGAATGATCCGCGCGTTTTGCGTGAGGCCCGTTCGCGATCCCTCGTGCCGACGCGGCGGCCGCATTACGTCGGCGCGACCGTGCCCGCTGCCGCTTTGGAACCGGACGACGCGGCGGCCGCCGAAGTGCCGCGGCTGCAGACCGTCGGACTGAGAAAGAGCTACCGCAAAGGGCAGGTCACGATCCCCGTTCTGAACGGCGTCAACGTCGAGGTTCGGGAAGGGGAGTTCCTCGCGGTGATCGGCGCCAGCGGTTCGGGCAAAAGCACGCTTCTGCACTTGTTGGGGACGCTCGACTCACCGGATGCGGGCGAAATTCGTTTCGACGGCTGCCGCGTCGACAACTTGCCCGCCCGGCGGCGCGACATCCTGCGCAACCGGGCCTTCGGCATGATCTTTCAGTTCTATCACCTGCTGCCGGAGTTCACCACGCTGGAGAACGTCCTCGCGCCTTTGATGATCGCCGACGGCGTGGTGGGTTACTTGCGCCGTCGACGGCGATACGCCGACGCGGCCAAGGAACTGTTGGCGACGATGGGACTCTCGCACCGGCTGAAGCACCGGCCGCGCGAGCTCTCGGGAGGCGAAATGCAGCGCGCCGCAATCGCGCGGGCACTGGTTATGGGGCCGCAGGTGCTCTTGGCGGATGAGCCGACCGGCAACCTGGACCGTGCCGCCGGCCGGGATATTCTCCGCATCCTGCGAACCTTGAACCACCAACAGAAGCTCACTATAGTCATGGTGACGCACGATTTGGGGAACGCCGAGGAGGCCGACCGGATCGTGCGAATCTGCGAAGGACGGATCGAAAAGGTCTGATCCCCCAGGTCCCCAGGGATGTTCCCCGCGATGGTGGTACAAACGTCGAAATCGCCGGGGCAAGGGGATGCGGCGGCCACGTCGCTGAAGATCTTCATCAATGGCCGACTGGTCGATAAAGAAGACGCCAAGATCAGCGTCTACGACCACGGGCTGTTGTACGGCGACGGCGTATTCGAGGGGCTGCGCAGCTATGCCGGCCGAGTTTTCCGCCTCGAACAGCACCTGGCGCGGTTGTGGGACTCGGCCAAGGCGATCTGGCTCGAAATCCCCATGACCCGCCAGGCCATGGCGGACGCCGTCAACGACACGCTCAAGGTCAACGGCCTAGAGGACGCCTATATCCGCCTGGTGGTGACGCGGGGGGCGGGCAGCCTGGGCCTCGACCCGAATCGGACCAGCGACCCGCAGGTCATCATCATTGCCGACCGCATCCAGCTCTACCCGCGCGAGCTGTACGAGAAGGGGCTGGAGATCGTCACGGCCAGCACCGTGCGGAACCATCCGGCGGCACTCAACGCCCGCGTCAAGTCGCTCAACTACTTGAACAACATCCTGGCGAAGATCGAGGGCTTGCAGGCCGGCTGCATCGAGGCCCTGATGCTCAACCACAAAGGCGAAGTGGCCGAGTGCACCGGCGACAACATCTTTCTCGTCCGCGCGGGCGCGCTGGCCACGCCCCCCACCGACGCGGGCATCCTCGAAGGTATCACGCGGCAGGCCGTGATCGAGCTGGCCCAACAGGCCAAGATCCATGTGCGAGAGATGCCCCTCACCAGGCACGACGTGTACGTGGCCGACGAATGTTTTCTTACGGGCACGGCGGCCGAGGTCATTCCGGTCGTGAAGGTCGACAGCCGCCCGATCGGCAGTGGCGAACCAGGCCCGATCACCCGGAAACTGATTGACCGGTTCCACGCGCTCGTGCGGGGTTGAACGTCCCGGCCGTGGCGCGGCGGGCTAAACCGTTCGTTGTCAGCGCCGGCGCGATCTGCTGCGAAGCATCAGAGAGGAAATCGCCGCCGCGACGCTCAAGCACAACGACGACGGCTCCGGGACCGGCAGTAACGTCTCGTCCAACCCGCCAAAACCCTGGCCGAGGCTTGCGCCGCCACCGGCCCACGTAGCGACGCGGCCCCAATTCGCGGAGAACAGGGCAAAGTCGCTTGCCCCCACGCGGCCGTCGCCATCGACGTCGCCCAGGCCCCACATGGCGCCACCGCCGGGGCCGGTCGCGCCCCAGTTCTTCGACAGGATGGCCAGGTCCGACGCGCCGACAAGGCCATCGCCGTCCACGTCGCCTGGCAGGGCGGGCTTCCAGGTCATCAATGGATCGCCGACCACGGTGTTGACCCACGATAGCTGGCGGGTGGCGGTCCAGGCGGCCTCGGCAAACGTGTACCCCTGCAGGAGCATGTTGAACATGATGGCTTCATTGGTGACGGTGCTGAGACTGGCGGTCGGCTCCTGCACGTTGCCGACGCCAGCCGTTCCGCCGCGGTTGATCCAATCGGCCACCAGCCCCTGACCGGCCACGTTGCCGCCGGCGTCGAAGCTGTAAGCGTTGAAGCTTTCCCAGGTCTCCATCACCGCCCCCTTGGCGAGCGGAAATTGCAAGCCATTCGTGGAGTCCAGGATGTAGTTGGGCGGCGTCGACGCCTGATTGGCTCCGTGGCTGACGTATCCCAGCACGGGGCCGGGCGCCGTGCCGACGAAGGCGGACGTGTTGTCATACGTGAACGGCTGATTCGCCGGCGCCAGCACGGTGTTCACCAGCGTGTCCATTCCGCTGGCGTAGGTCTTCGAGGGATCGTCGTCGACGACGAAATGGTAGGGGCCGGCAATCACGTTCTGGGCGCGATCCACGGCCGCGTTGACGTCGGCGGCGTTGTAGCCGTCCAGCCGGCTCGCCAGGCGGATGCCGCCGTTAGCTGGATCGGTGTAGCTGAAGGCGACGCCGCGGTTGTAGTACGGGTTTGCAGCGGCCGGCGGGTTTGTCGGGTGCCAGAACGTCTGGTCGAGCATCTGCTCCCACGTGCTCACGGAATCGACTCGGGTCAGCTCGCTTTCCAGGCTGGAGTAGGGCTTCCAACTGCTCGCGTAGACCGTGTGCGACACGTTGAAGGGGTCGACGTATGTCGCCGGGAAGCTCGCGAACCGCTCGGTTGTGTTGATCCGCACCGGCAGTCCCTTGGTGGTCACGATGACGTCGATCGAGGGCGTGAGCGCGGGCAGGACCTGGGGCCGGATCTGTTGCAGGTACTGATCGGCGGTGATCTCGTCGCCGGCCGGTACGCCGGTCAGCCCGAGGAGCTGCACGCCTGGGTAGACCTGGGAATAGTGCGCGGCGATCGCAGCGCCGTCGGCGCTGGCCGTGTTATAGAGGACCAGCACGTTGCTGGGCGTAATGGCCGGGGACGGTGCCGGCACGAGAAGAATCGCGACGAGACACACCCCTGCCGCCCAGAGCCTCGCCGCCATGGCACAAGGCCTCAAATGAGCAGTCAGCAGTCAGCACCAGGACTCACGCAGTAGGGGCGGCACCCCCGCGATCAGACCCACCGCATCCGGCGGCGCACCACCAGGAGCGCCGCGGCCCCGAAGGCCAGGAGAATGAAGCTGGCCGGTTCCGGAATCGGACTGGGGAGGAGTTTCGTATCGCTCAACCCGCCACCCTGTATGCTGCCGGGTTGCAGTCCCGGCGGGTGCGGGCTGGTGAATAGCAAGATCGTGCTATTGGTCCCCAAGGCTAGTGGCGCGCCGGTGTAGTCCCAGCGAGTCGAGGTGGGTGGCGCCCCGGCGAACGTGCTGCTGCCCGGCACCGCGCCGAAGCCCGCGCCTAACGATCCGGGATTGGCTGGATCGGCGGCTTTACTGAGCCCTTCGGTAATGATCGAGATCTGACGGGCGTTAGCACCGACGCCGGTGTTGTACACCTGGTAAGCATAGACGTACTGGGTGCCTCCACTGGGATCGGGACCCAAATCGAACTGGCCGGGCGCGAAGACGGCGTACTCCACGTTGGCAGCGATCGAGAAGGCGCCCACCACGCCCAAAAACGGTTGCACTCTCCCTGCGTCCGCACCGCCGATCGCGTTGGGGTCGGCGGGCAAGGGGCCGGCCGAGACGTTAACCGCCGACCAAGCCAGAAACACAGCGGTCGCCACGGCCGTCAAACGAGTTGCTATGCGCATGAGCTGTGACTCCGTTTCCTAGTCGGGATATCCTTCCCGACATCTGTGCCCATCAATGATCGCTGAATGAGTTCCGCTACACCCTAAACGAAGGACACGCCAAGACGCGGCAGGAACAGTACCCGATGTAGGACACTCCCAGTTTCACGACCGACGGCGAAGCCGACGCACCGCCACCGGCACGGCAAAGACCAACCCCAGGGACAGAAGCACGAAGCTGCCCGGCTCCGGGATCATTTCGGTCCCCGGCGAGGGCAAGGGAATCACAAACGAGCTCGTCCCGCCGTCCACCACCGAGCCGAACACGTCGATCGGCAAGAACGGGCTGGAATACGCCAAACCGGACGAGAGCGTCGCCTCAGGAGTAAAGAACCAATCGGCGCTCGACAGCGGCGTCAAGAGCGCGCTGCTCGGAGGCGTCCCACCCGCCAACGGGAAATCGCCGATGTTGTTCGCCGGATTCAAAAGCGCGACGGACAGATGCGACACGGCGAACGAGCCTGGATCGGCAATCACCTGATAGGCGTAAACCACCTGACCGGGAGTGGGACCATATCCGCCGTAGGGAAAGGCACCGGGCAGATACACCGCCCAATCGACTGTGCCGCTGAGCCCAACGAAGTTGTTGTAGGGCGTGGAGCCGGAGACCAGTGCGAAAGGATCCCCGTTGAGAGGCCCGGCGAGCGCGGGCGAGATAATGAGAAGCAATAACGCAACACCGCATGATGCTCTTTTCATCACGGTTGCTAATTCCATCACTGGCGTCTCCTTTTGACTGGGACACACGCCCGCATCGGGTGTCGTCGTTTGATGCTGAGTTTGACCGACAACTGCTTGCAAATCGCCCCGCTGTCTGGGGGCATATGGGTACTCCACTACCGAGGATGACTTTACCCGGCGATTCTTGCGTATGCAAGCGCCGAGTTTCAAAAAAATCGAAAAAGTTTAGGCGACCGGAATACACCCCCCAGTTTTCGCTTGACACTCTAGTCCTAAATGGCTCATCATCGGCATGTTACGTCAAAAACGCCCAAACCGGTCCCTTTCGCCGCTTCTACGGCCCCCAACACCTCCTCATGGCCAAGACCCCCACGACCCGGTGGCTGTGGCTCACCTCCGCGGCGTGTTTGGCCATAATCGCAAGCGGGCCGCCCGACCTGGCCGCCAAGACGATTTATCTGGGCGCCAATTTCGACGTCTTTGCCTCCAATCCGATCAACGTCGGCAACGCGCTCGAGGCCTTCACGCTCACCGCCGTCGGAAAAAACGGCGCCGTGCCCAACACCTTCGACAGCAGCAATAGCGGCGCAGGCGGCACCGGCATCACGTCGGTCGGCAACGCGCTCGACCAGGTGTGGGAGTTCGACGCCGTGCCCACCCCGACCAGCAACGTTTTTTCACCCGGCACGTTTCCGCAACAGATCGACACGCATTTTCTCGTCGATTCCACCGCCATCGTGAGCTTTGTGCCGCCTCAGGAGAATCGCATTACCCCCAATCCGTCCGAGCATCCCTTCGCGGGATTCGGCAATGCCCTGTGGGGTGTGTTTTCGTTGCCGAGCCAATCGGCGACGTCGTGGGACTTCGCGTACATCGTCGCGCCGTTGGGCGCAACCATCGGGTTCGACTTCCAGCTCGCGGCGCCGGGATTCAGCGCCGAATCGATCGCCGCCTCATGGACACTCAACTTTGCCACGGGCGACGTCAACTACGATGGGATCGTGGATATCTCGGACGTGCAAGTCGTCGCGTCCAACTGGCTGCTCTTCACGCGGACTGGCGACGCCAATTCCGACGGGTTCGTTGACGTCTCGGACATCCAGATGATCGGAGCGCATTGGCTGCAGACCGGCGGGGGTGGAGGAGAGCCCGTTCCAGAGCCGAGTGGGCTAGCCCTCTTGGGAATCGCTTGCGCCGCTGGGGTCGCTTGCGGCCGCCGTGGTACGATGCGCATGCGGCGGAACGGCACACGGAATCGCCGGTCGTAAGGCTGTGAGCCGCCACGGCGGGCCACTTCTGGTTTTCATCCCTTCGCGATGCCCGAATCCTCGAAGAACGTCCTGCACGTCCCGGCGGACCTGGCCCACGAGCGGCTCGGTTCGGTGCTGCGTCGCTGGCAACATGGCGTGGCCTGGTCGCAGGTGGAATCGTGGCTGCGGTCGCGCCGGGTCTTGATCGACGGCAATCTGTGCATCGACGCCGGCCGCCGCTTGAAAGCGGGAGAAGTAGTCAAGCTTCTGCCGCATTCCTTGGCGCCACCGGCGCGCGCCGGCGACGTCCGGATCCGCTATCTCGACGCGGACGTGGTGGTCGTCGAGAAGCCGACCGGGATCACGTCCGTGCGGCATCCGGAGGAACGCCTCTGGCCGGCCCGGCGGCGGCAGTTGCAGCCGACGCTATTGGAGGTGTTGCCGCGGATCGTCGCCCAGCGGGAGCGTGGCCGCGCCAGCCCCGGCAAGTCGCGCCCGCTGCGCGCCGTCCACCGGCTGGACCGCGAGACCAGCGGCTTGATGATCTTCGCCCGCACGCACGGGGCCGAGCAATCACTCGCTCGGCAATTCCGCGAGCACACGATCCGCCGCGTGTACTGGGCGGTCGTCGCAGGCCGCCTCGAACAACAGACGATCGACACCCGGCTGGTGGCGGATCGCGGTGACGGGCGCCGCGGGTCGACCACCCGCGGCGATCTGGGGAAGCGCGCCGTGACGCACGTCGCTCCCCTGGAAGATCTGGATGGATGCACGCTCGTCGAATGCCGGTTAGAGACAGGGCGGACGCACCAGATTCGCATCCACTTGGCGGAAATCGGCCATCCCGTGTGCGGCGACAAGGTCTACGGCACCAGCCGAGCAGCGCGGCCCAAGCGGCTGCCCGCTCCGCCTCGGCTGGCGCTCCACGCGGCGCGGTTGGGCTTTGTGCACCCCTCGAGCCATGCCATCGTCGAGTTCGAGATGGACTGGCCGGATGACCTCGCCGAGTTCCTCGCGAAACTGCGCGACCCGGGAAAACCGGCGGGTCGCGTCGCTCCGCGCCGCGACAACCGGCAAACGTGACGGTTTCACAAAGTCGATCGGGCGGCTGTTGGCGCGCCAATCGCCGCATGTGCCGCGCCCAGCTTGAATCGGTGAACGGGCCGCCGCGCCAAAGTAAATTCCTTGATTCCGTGGCCATTCGTCGCTACGTTCAGGATTAGATGCCCTGACGGGCTCGAACTCGGGGGCAAGCCGCTGGGCCATGGGGCCGAAGCCGCGGCTCAACCAGGCGGCGGAACGGATACCAAGAGGCGAGCCACGTGCGACCGCTCACATCCCGTATTCCCCAACGCATGACACCGCTCAAATCGTCACGCTGCATGCGGTGCGCGGCTTTCCTTGCCGGGGCGCTGTCATGGGGAGCCTTGGATCGGCCGGCGATGGCTGTCATCGTCGCCGGGACCCACGCGACCGTTTCCGACGCTTCGCTGAATACGTCCGCGCCCGCCGATGATCCAGGTTGGTCGTTCGTCGGCGCGACCGGAGGATCGACGGCCGTTTACCTGGGGAACAATTGGGTGCTCACGGCCAAGCACGTCGTGACCGGTCCGACGTCGTTCACGTTCTTCGATTCTGGCTTGCAGCAAACCATTACAGCCACGTACCAGATCGTAAATAATTCGGGCGTGATTCTCACCAACCCGGTGGGTGAAAGCGCGCAGACCGATCTCTATCTCTACCGGATCGACCCAGCCACGAGCACGTATGGCGCCGGCACTGCCTATGGCAAAGCGCCGCAGTTGATACGCCCGATCATCAGCGTTACCGCTCCTTCCCTCAACGATACGGTGGTGGCGATCGGCCGGGGCGCGGACCGCATCCCCAGCACGCTGACCGGCGCGCAAGAGACCAAGTGGAACAGTTCCTGGCAGGAGACGGCCAACCCGTCGAAATACACCGGCTACCAGATCGGCACGGTGAAAACGATGCGGTGGGGCGACAACAAGGTCTCGCAAGTCAATGTTGTCGCGAACGTGGGGACGCAGCAGAGCCCAATCGACGTGCATTCTTTCTGGACGCGGTTCGATCCGCCCGGCGCCAATCCCGACCTCGACACGGACAACGAGTTCCAGGCGACGCTGGGCGATTCGGGCGGTGGCGTGTTCCACGTGAATCCGCTCTCCGGCCGTTGGGAACTCTCCGGAACGATTATTGCCACCACGCTCATCCAGAATCAGCCCGTCTTCACGACAGCCGCCTTTTCCAATCCGCCCATCAACCCCAACGATGCAACGACGCAGGGGAACTCGACGATCATCGCCGATCTCTCCTTCTATCTGCCGCAAATCCTGGCCGTGAACCCGATCCCGGGCGACTTCAACACCGATGGCGCGGTCGATATTTCGGACATTCAAACCATTGCGGCGCAATGGATGACGTCTGGTCCCGCGGGCGATGCCAACGGGGACGGGGTTGTCGACATCAGCGACATCCAGACCATAAGCCAGTACTGGACGGGCCCTCTTTACTCCGACGGCGGCGGAAGTGGCACAGGCGCCGCGGCCGGCGCGGCCGTCCCCGAACCGGCCACGGGGATGCTGGCGATCGCGGCCGTCGCCGCGGCAGCAATGGCTTGGGCGGCGGCATGGTCGCGCAAGGTTCGTCGGGGTCGGGTGCGGGATTAGAAAAAGCCCACCCGGCCGGCACTAGGCGCTTCACTACGCCGCGCTGGCGCGGTAATGTCCTCCCTGCCAACAATGGCACTCCGTGCCTGCTTCGATCGCGCACAATGCTCCTTCATTCCAGCAGACCTGACCGTCTTGTGCTCGTCGCCGCGCCGCTGGCGAGCTTGTTGTTTGCCGCCACGATTGGTCGGGCGAGCGAACAGCAAGCGCCCGCTTACAAGGATCATTCGCGGCTGCGGGTCTACGTGGACGACGCCGGCCGCGAGCAACCGGTCAAATCGGCGCAGGACTGGGCCGTCCGCCGCCGCCACATCCTGGCCGGCATGCAAGAGGCAATGGGCCCCCTGCCCGATCGCCGCAACCTGCCGCCGCTCGACGTCAAAACGCTCGAAGAGATCACCCACAATGGGCCGCGGCGGCAAACCATCTCTTTTGCCACCGGGGACGGCGACCGCCTCTCGGCCTATCTCTATCTCCCCGAAGCCGGCGTGGGCAAGCGATCGCCCGCCATCCTCGCCTTGCACCCGACTTCGGCCATCGGCAAGGGAGAAGTGGCCGGTCTGGGCGCGAAGCAAAGCCGGGCCTACGCCGTTGAGCTGGCCCACCGCGGCTACGTCGTCCTCGCGCCCGACTACCCGTCATTCGGCGATTCGAAGGACTACGACTTCCAGGCCGACCGGTACGTCTCAGGCACGATGAAGGGCATCTTCAATCACATGCGGGCGGTTGACCTTTTGGCCGCACGTGCCGACGTCGATCCGGAGCGGATCGGCGCCATCGGCCACTCGTTGGGTGGCCACAACGCGATGTTCGTGGGCGTGTTCGACGAGCGACTGAAGGTGATCGTATCGAGCTGCGGCTGGACCCCGTTTCACGACTACTACGGTGGCAAGATCGCCGGCTGGACCAGCGACCGCTACATGCCGCGGCTGCGCGACGAATATGGGCTCGACCCGGCCCGCGTGCCGTTCGACTTCTACGAGGTGGTGGCGGCACTCGCGCCGCGGGCGTTTTTCTCGAACTCTCCCTCGCACGACGAGAACTTCGACGCGGCCGGGGTGCGCAAAGGGATCGCCGCCGCCGCGGATATTTACCAACTGCTAGGGGCCCGCGAACGTTTGCAGGTCCGCTACCCGGATTGCGGCCACGACTTTCCCACCGAAGTTCGCCGCGAGGCGTACCGCTTCATCGACGCCGCCTTAAAGCACCAACCAACAAGCGACGTGCCGTAAGGGCCCCCTGTGGCGTGCCCTCGCGGTTGTCTTGTAAAAAGGCAGGAGAACTGCAAAGTCCGGGGAGAGGGGGTCAGGCACATTTTTCGGCCGAAGGTCCTTTCGAAAGAATTGAAAGCCGCGTGTGCCGAAAAATGAGCCAGACCCCGGACTTTGCAGGTCTCGTGTGTGAAAAGGCAGGGCCATTCACAGATTTAAGCTGGACGGCGGGGCACCGGCGGGAAAGTGGGACAGGCACCGAGACGCAACGTTCGTCTGAAAGGACTTGCGCTGTTTATGCTCGGAGCCAGTCCCATTTTCCGGCCTCGCCATTTTGAAAAACAGAATGACCCTGTGTGAAAAGGGCAAAAACTTGCCCGTGCCCCGCGTATCAAGTACGATCCGATGTCTGTTTTCGGCGGTAACGAGGCACGCGGCTTCGCATCCGCTTTCGGAGAAATCAGAACATCATGCCGGCAAAAGGTCCGCACGGTAGCCGACGCCCTAACGAGAAAAGTGATGGCGAGGCTTGCTCTCTTGATCGTGACGATTGGCACCGTTGCCGCACTAGGGTGCTCCCGCGGCGGCGCTGCCTCCGGGCCCATGGACCCGACCTGGGAGCGTCTATTGACGATCGGTCGCGCCTACAGGCAGTTCAACACGGCGAATAAAAAGCCGCCGAAGCAACCGGCCGATTTGTTGCCGATTTTGAAGACGTTGGGCGTCGGCGAGGAAACGTTCTCGTCACTGCGGGACGGGCAGCCCTTCGTCGTTGGCTGGGGCGTCGACCTCACCGTGCCGCCGAAGTGGGCCACGTCGCGACCGGTCCTCGCCTATGAAAAGCAAGGAGAGCAAGGCAAACGGTACGTGCTCACCACATTGGCCAATGTCGAGCTCTTGACGCCCGAACAGTTCACACAGTCGAGTTTCCCCCCGGGCCATGCTCCGGAGTAAGGGCCATTCTCCATGACGCCCGCGACGGCAAATTACAAGCATTGTCGGTGTCGACCGACGTCGCCGTACGGTGCGGCGCCGGTCGTCGTTCGTCGCGGGCTGCCAACGCGGCCTGAAATCCGGCGGGCCGCATTCACCCTCGTCGAGCTTTTGGTCGTTGTTGCCATCATCGGGCTGTTGGTGGCGCTACTGATCCCGGCCGTGCAGGCAGCGCGCGAGGCCGCCCGCCGGGCCGAGTGCGCCAACAACCTGAAACAAATCGGGCTCGCTTGTCACAACCATGCCATGGTCTACGGTGCCTTCCCAACCGGCGGCACGGGTTACTGGGCCGCCCGCACCTGGAACGGAACCGTCCCGGCGCCGTTCGACACGCAAACGTGGTCGTGGGGATACCAGATATTGCCTTTTCTCGAGCACACCGACATCTACCTGACGCGCAACGATTACCGCGTCACTTTGATCCCGATCCCCGGCTACTTCTGCCCATCCAGGCGGCCGCCGACGGCTCTGCAAGGCGGCTATTGGGCAAGCTGGAACCTGCCGCGAGCCCAAGCGGACTATGCCGGCAACGCCGGCAGTAGCTCGGAAGGAAGCGATGGCGGAGGCATCTATGGCGACGGCCGCGACGGCGTCATCGTCAAGCTGGGAGACGTCCTGCCAGTCAGGTTGGCCGACGTCACGGACGGCACCAGCAAGACCCTTCTGGTCGGCGAAAAGCGCATGAACGCCAGCTTTTGTCAGACCGATCAGCAGCCGGACGACAACGATGGGTACGTCGGTGGCTTTCAAGACGATGTCGTCCGCTGGGGCGCGGCGGTCACGCCGTGGGGGCCGCTGGTGCCCGCGCCGGATGTATGGGGTCCACCGTACACGTGGGATACGTTTCAGCCGTGCATCTATCAATTCGGTTCGTCGCATCCGGGCGTAGCGCAGTTCGCCGTGTGCGACGGATCGGTGCAAACCATTCGCTTTGGCATCGATCCCGTGGTCTTTCAAAGTCTGACGGCCCGCAACGACGGCTTGGCTACCCCGACGCAAGCTACAGGCAACTGAATCCAGGAGAACTGCAAAGTCCGGGGAGAGGGGGTCAGGCACATTTTTCGGCCGAAGGTCCTTTCGAAAGAATTGAAAGCCGCGTGTGCCAAAAAAAAATGAGCCAGACCCCGGACTTTGAATTTCTCCTGCAACTGAATCGGCGAAATGGTGCGACCGTGAGCGACCCAAGTCGTCTCGCACTCCCTTTGCATTGCGATAGCCACCACTACAACGCCCAACCATGAATGACACCCTGGGACGCCGTGCCATGATGGCGCAAGCGGGAATCGCGCTGTCGGCCGCCGCAACGTCCGTTGCCGCCGCCACCGGCGCCGCCCCCGCGCCGGCGACCGATGCCGCGAAAGTGCGAGACGAGGCCGAGCCTTTTCGATACTGCTTCAACACCAGTACGATCCGCGGGCAGAATCTGGGCCTGGTGCAGGAGATCGACATCGTCGCCCGCGCGGGTTACCGCGGCATTGAACCGTGGATTCGCGAGATCGACCAGTACGTAAAGGACGGGGGTTCGCTCGCGGACCTGGCGAAGCGCATCCGCGACGCCGGGCTTGTGGTCGAGAGCGTGATCGGCTTCTTCGATTGGATCGTCGACGATGAAGCGCGACGCGCTAAGGCGCTCGAGGAAGCGAAGCGCAACATGGAGATCGCGGCCGCGATCGGCGGCCGGCGGCTGGCTGCCCCGCCGGCCGGCGCGACCGACGTGGCCGGCCTCGACCTGGCCGCGGCCGCCCGCCGGTACGGAGAGCTGCTGGCGCTGGGCAACCGGATGGGCGTCGTGCCGCAGGTCGAGGTGTGGGGTTTTTCCAAGACGATCGGCACCCTTGGCGAAGCGGCGCTCGTGGCCATCAATTGCGGTCAGCCGGGGGCGTGCATCCTGCCCGATGTTTATCACCTGTATAAGGGCGGGTCCGACATCGGTGGGCTGAAGCTGCTCTCCGGCTCGGCCATCCAGGTCTTCCACTTCAACGACTACCCGGCGCAGCCCCCGCGGAGCGAAATCAACGACGCCGCGCGGGTCTACCCCGGCGACGGCATCGCGCCGCTCGGGGACATCCTGAGGAGTTTGCACGACATCGGCTTCCGCGGCGCCCTGTCGCTTGAGCTATTCAACCGCGAGTACTGGACGCATGACCCGCTCCTGGTCGCGCGCACCGGCCTGGAAAAGATGCAGGCGTCCGTGCGGAAGGCGCTGGCGTAAGGGGTCGTTACGGGTCGGGGATCAGCGTCAGGGGTCACAGCTCGGGATTTGCACAGCGTGTTCGGGACTCTTAGACTTTTCGGCGCAGTCCGTCCCTTTTGGTGCCAGGACTCGTTCCGCTCAGTCGCGTTCGCAGGGAGGCGGCTCTTTGATCTTCGCTAGAACGTCGGGTGTGATTCGAGCCAATGCCCATTCATGGCCTCGATAGAAATCCAACAAATACAGCAAATCGCGGATTGCGACCAAGATGTCACTCAGCTCATCTGAGTCGACGTCCTCAACCCGTCCATGCACTAATTTGTTGCGAAGCTCAACGCCCTTTTGCAGCGTGGTGATCAACATCTTCGGCGGGCGTCGTACTTGGCCATCGAACGTCCTTCTTGCCGGCAGCTGCTCCAGATACTCTCTGACCATCAGAGGCAACGACGGGGACGGAAGCTTCTCTAATAACCATGCCACTGCGGGGCTCAGGTCGATTGCTGTTGTCTTGAATCCTGTTTCGGCTGCCGCGACGGCCATGACCAGCAAGCTTCGCCAGTTCGCCTCCTTGTTTTGCCAAGCCTCTCGGAACAGGTCGTGGTGCAAGGGCTCCCGCGATTGAAACTGCAACAAGTTTTCGACCGAGTGTCGACACGTCTCATCGAAAGACACGCGTTGCATTTCCGGCAAGTCTAGGGTGAATACTCCGGCCAACATCTGTCGATTCAAATACCCGTGTTCATCCATGATTTGCTCGCCCTTGCTCGGGTCGTGCCATCTCATGGACGGCCATTCGCTCGACAACGTCAAGGGACCGCCAAGGATACCCAATCGCCACCGCAAGACGTTGAACACACCGGTTGCCAGTTGATCCATCCGAGCGTGTAGCCCGAGAATGAACTCGCGGCAACTGCGGGGGAATGGGTTTAATCCATCCTGTTTGCCTTTCTGCGTAAGCCAATCAATCTCCATTTCACCTGCGAACAACCTTTGCGCGTCCTCCGATACAGCGTCACACCGATGGAGCGTTTGAATGAGGATCTGAGATCCCTCGTCCTCACTGATCCGATGCTGGTACGTCATGAATAACGAGAACCTCTCTTGCGCCAGATCAAACCGGATTGACGCAAAGGGTTCAAGCGGCGGCGTAAATCCCCACGGATCAAGGCGATAATATGTTTGGAATAGCATCAGTGCGTTCCCCGGTGATTGTTTGCGGACAATTGAGGACAGCACAAATGTCCCGTGGGTTCGTGCGTCCGAGCGACGCGAGATCAATAGGGTGCACGACTGACTGCTGGTGGTTTTCGCCGGTCCGCGGGCCACGTCATTTGTGTTTCCGGCTCCTGCCGGCCCGCAGTCGCTTTGACGTCCGTAGCGGGCCAGCGTTTCCGATGCACGGTCATCTCGAATGCCCTAATCCCCAATCCCTACTTCGGAAAGTCGCGTTCGTAGCGCGCGAGCAGCTTGTCGGGGTCGGCTTCCATGATGTAGAGCTTGCCGCGGATCTTTTTCGTCTCGCCGGGCGCCAGGCCGCCGATGCGGAAGTCACTGTGCACGCACGTGACGACGCCCTGGAACAGCTCCTGGTACGGCTCCCAGGCCGTGGCCAAGAGCATCTTGCCGTCGCTCGAAAAGCAGCCGATCAGGCCGTGCGAGGGAGTCAGCTCCGAGAGTGGCCGCGGGTTCACGTCGTCGCGGTCCACGCCCGGCCCGCGCCACACCTGGCCCGGTGTGTAGCGGGCCTTCGCGGCCCAGGGCCGGCATGGAAATCGGGCGAGCTTGCCATCCAGGAATATGAAGCACTTGTCCAGGTAGTCATCCGGGCCGCGACCGGTGAACGTGCCGACGCGCATGCACGGTTGCGCCCAGTGGGCCTGCGAGGTGACGCGGGTGGGATTCGTGGCCAGGAGCGCGAAATCGACGCTGTCATCGCCGGCCGTGACGTCGTGCGTCACTACGGCGCCGTCCGCGAGCGTCGATCGGAGTCTGAGGCTGCGGCCGTCTTCGTCGGCCGACAGCAATTCCGTGCGATGCCCGATCACCGTCTCGCGCCAATCGCGATCGGTCGAGCCCGGCCGGCAGAATGCTTCGAGATAGAGAATCTTGATCGGCCCGCCGGGAATGTGCGCGGCGGAGATCGTGAGAAATTCCTTCTCCCACTCAAGCGAGAGCCGGTGATCGGCCGCGGCCCTCTGCTCGTGCGCGACAGCCACGGTGGCCCACGACGTCACCGCGCCAACAAGCACGACGGCGACAAGGTGTCGCGACGAAGTAGGCAGGGCCCTGGGACGCGCGGCTGGGCACCGTGATCTCAAATCGCGAACCAAATCCCCAACCCCCAATCCCTAACCCCTGACGCGAAGCATCGCTACCTCGGCGCTAGGATGCAAGTGATCCGCCGGCCTTGCTGGCTGGGGGGCGATTCGACCTTGCCGATATCGTCCAGGCTCGCCAGAAGCTGCTTGATCACCCGTTGACCTTCCTCAACGTGCGCCAACTCGCGCCCGCGGAAGACGACCGAGACGATGACCTTGTCCTTGTGGGTGAGAAACTCGCGGGCCCGGTGCACCTTGACGTCGATGTCGTGATCGCCCGTCTTCGGGCGAACGCGAATCTCCTTGATCTTGCTGTGATGCGCCTGGCTGCGATGCTGCCGCTTCTTTTGTTGATACTTGAATTTGCCGAAGTCCATGATGCGGCAGACGGGCGGCCGCTCGTTGGGGGCGACCTCGACCAGATCCAGCTCGGCCTCGCGGGCCGCCGCCAATGCCTGGTCGGTGGGCATGATCCCCAGTTGTTCTCCCTCGGCAGAAATGACCCGCACCGGTGAAATGCGGATCTGTTCATTCACGCGTTGTGACCGTTCGATCGTTGTTCTCCTCCATATCGACTATGTGACTTGAAAACACCGCCCGCCGCACGACCCGCACCCTGTCGACAGGAACGTCCGCGCCACGTCAGTATCACGTACGGCGCGACCGCCAGTCAACTATCCGAGGGGCCTATCCAGGGCCGTTCACAGATTCAAGCTGGACGGCGGCGCACCGGCGGGCACCGAGACGCAACGTTGGTCTGAAAGGACTTGCGCTGTTTATGCTCGGAGCCAGTCCCATTTTCCCGCCTCGCCATTTTGAAAAACAGAATGACCCTGGGCCCTATCGCGTCGCCCGGCGACTATACCCATGCCGCGGCATACCGCATACCCGCGACCCTACAGACGACGCCGGCGGCAACCATTGCCTGGCCGCTGCGACCGCCAATTCTACTCAATCGTAGGTCATGCCGCTGGGCGACGAAGGGAAAGGCTCATTCTCAAGTTCGGCGTGTGCCACTCGCTTCGCCAGTGCCGCTTTGACCATTTGGGTGCATTGCCAGAGCCAGCACACAACAGGGTCGCCCCGCTCGTTGGGACGGAACCCTCGCTGGCGCTCTCGCGCTTCGGGCTATTGCGGGAGACGCCCTCCGGGCTCAATACTCGTTCGATTCGCCGCGTTCCCCCAATCCGGCCGTGGTTTTCACCACCTGCCTGATCGTCTTTGCCGCGACCTCCGCCTTGAGCTTGTCGATGGCCGCCGCCACCGGCATCGCCCCCAGGTCTCCTTCCAATCGGTCGCGGACCGAGACAGTGCCGGCGGCCGCGTCCCGCTCCCCGACCACGAACATGTACGGGATCAGCTTCAATTGGGCGTCGCGGATCTTGGCCCCCAGCTTCTCGGCCCGATAGTCGCCACTTACGCGCAACCCCTCGGCCCGCAGGTTCTGCTCGACGCCCCGGCCGTATTCCTCGGCCTTCTCGGTCACGGTCAGCACCCGCGCCTGCTCGGGCGCCAGCCACAGCGGGAACGCTCCGGCAAAATGCTCGATCAGCACGCCGATGAACCGCTCCATTGAGCCAAGCGGCGCCCGGTGGATCATCACCGGCCGGTGCGGCTTGTTGTCCGGGCCGATGTACTCCAGGGCGAACCGGTCCTCGCTCGGCAGGTTGTAGTCCAACTGCACCGTGCCCAACTGCCACTCCCGGCCGATGCAATCGGTGACGACGAAATCGATCTTCGGCCCATAGAACGCCGCCTCGCCCAATTCGGGCGTGCAGCCGGGCAGATTCATGTCGCGGGCGACGCGTTCGATGGCCGCCTCGGCCTTGGCCCAACTTTCGGCCTTGCCCACGTACTTATCGCTCGCCGGATCGCGGAAGCCCAGCCGCACGCGATAGTCGTCCAGCCCCAGCGTGCGGAGCACGAGCTGGGCCATCGCGATGCACTGGCGGAACTCATCGCCCACCTGCTCCTCGGTGCAGAAGATGTGGGCGTCGTCCTGGGTGAAGCCGCGAACCCGCGTCATGCCTCCCAGCTCGCCCGACTTCTCGTAACGGTACACCGTGCCGAACTCGGCCAGCCGCACCGGCAGGTCGCGATAGCTGCGCGGCTTCGAGCGGTAGATCATCACGTGGTGCGGGCAGTTCATCGGCTTCAAGAGGTAACGTTCGCCTTCTTCCATCTCGATCGGCTTGAACTGGCTGTCGGCGTAGTAGGGGTAATGGCCCGAGATCTGGTACAGCTCGACGCGGCCGATATTGGGGGTGTAGACCGGCTCGTAGCCGCGCTTGATCAGTTCGTCGCGGACGAATGCTTCGAGCTGCCCACGGATGATGGCGCCGCGCGGCAGCCACAGGACGAGCCCCTGCCCGACCAGCGGACTGACGGTGAACAGCTCGAGCTGTTTGCCCAGCACGCGGTGGTCGCGCCGTTTGGCCTCCTCGATCATCGCCAGATACTTGTCGAGCTCTTCCTTCGTGAACCAGGCCGTGCCGTAGAGCCGCTGCAACTGCTGCCGGCTGGCGTCGCCCTTCCAGTACGCGCCCGCCACGCTCAATAGCTTAAAGGCGCCGATCGCGCCGGCGCTCGGGATGTGGCGGCCGCGGCACAGGTCCAAGAACTCACCCTGGCGGTAGAACGACAGCGTGCGCTCGTCGGCCAGGCCCGAAGCGATGTGCTCGACCTTCAGCGTCTGGGCCAGGTCGCGGCAGATTTTGACGGCCTCGTCGCGCGGCACTTCGATCCGCTCGAACTCCTCGTCGTCGCGGACGATTTTGGCCATCTCCGCCTCGATCTTGGGGAAGTCCTCCTCGGACAGCTTGTGCGGCATGTCGAAGTCGTAGTAGAAGCCGTTCTCGATCGTCGGGCCGAACGCCAGTTGCACGTTGTCGAACAGCCGCATCACGGCCCGCGCCATCACGTGCGCGCAGGAGTGCCGCATGATGCGCAGGGCCTCGGGGTCCTTGCGGGTCAAGAGCTTGAGCGTCGCTTCGCCGGATTCCGGTAGCGGCGTGACCGAGTCAACCACCTGGCCGTCGACCTCCGCGGCCAGCGTCGCCTTGGCCAGCCGCGGGCCGATCTCCTCGGCCACGTCGATCGGACGCACGGGACGGGAATATTCGCGCACGCTGCCGTCGGGCAATTTCACCTTGAGCATGGTGTTTGGGGGCCGCTGCGCGGCGCTGGAACGTGACCCAGAGGCCCCTACCCTTCGGCAGGGATCACCGGATGAAGGCCGCGCGCGTCGCCGATTGGTGGTTCGAGAGCGCCAGTGCGCGACCGGACGTCGATACAAAGGACGCCTGGAAGGCAGCCGCGCGGCATTGCCGGGCAAAGTATAGGGCCAGCCGGCCATCCAGCAAAGACAACCTCGTCGGCGGGCAGGTTCGAGCGACCAGGCCACCGGTTTATCCGCGGATTGCGCAGATTTCGCAGACAGAAGACCAGGGAAGGCGAGGGGCGAGGCTCCCGCCGAGCCGCCGTCCGAGGATGAGCGATTCGCCCCGCACGGCCGTTCTGTTTTTCAAAATGGCGAGGCGGGAAAATGGGACTGGCTCCGAGCATAAACAGCGTCAAGCCCTTTCAGACCAACGTTTCGTCTCGGTGCCTGTCCCACTTTCCCGCCGGCGCGCCGCCGGCAAGCTTGAATCTGTGAACGGCCCTGGATTCGCCCCGGCCGTGGGTTCACCGCGCCGGTGGCAATCTGGTATGATTGCGTGCGACCTACAAGGGCGATTAGCTCAGTTGGTTAGAGCACCAGCTCGACAAGCTGGGGGTCACAGGTTCGAGCCCTGTATCGCCCATTCGATCAAGGATGATTGGGGCAGCAGAAATACAGCAATCCGGGATACTCCCGAAGGGGCTGCATGCGCATTCCCAAGCTGTACTGTCGTTCGCTATTGAGTGAATACGTGCACGCTACGGATGGCACGCGGCTCGGTAAGTACGGAACTGACCACCCCCCAGTTGCTGGGCGAACCCGCGTCGGACAGGCAGAGATGGGTGGAGCGGAAGAGAAAACTCGTGAGGACTGACACCTTGCGATCGGCGCCGCCGCCCCCCGACGTCGCACGCAAGCCCCCCTCAACGAAGCTCGGCCATGAAGCGCAAGAAGCGGGCTTCCAGCATGCGGAAGTCTGTGCCGAACACGGACGTGAAGTCCGAGAGCCGCTGCCCGGCCGGGTAAGGCTCGAACGGAGGGCGCTTGGCCGTCAGCGCCAGGTACTCGCTGTACTTGCGCGGCTGCGTTTCGACGAGGTAGAAGCTTAGCGCCCACGCCTCGGCATAGGCGGCGGCCGTGTTGCTCGCGAACATGCGGTCCGACCCGATCAGGTCCTGGATCGTGCCCGGCTTGCGGTCCTTGGCCGCATACTTGCGGAAGTAGTCGAATCGCCCGCGATTGATGCGGTCCTCGCGTCGCAAAAACGTGCGCGAGTTCCACACGCCCGGCGCCTCGAACATCGTTCCCAAGCCTTCGACGACCCATTGGGGCGTCTGCCCGAACCGTTGGTGGATGCCGGTGTTGAAGGCGGTCTGATGCGTGGCCTCGTGAATGATGGTGGCCGCCGTTTCCCGCCAATCGTTGGCGCTGCCGCTACCGTTGCCCAGGTCGTAGAGCATGATGCGGTTACTGATCGGCGAGTAGTAACCCAGCACGTTGGCGCCCGCGCCCGAGCCGTCGGCATGGGCCGCCCGCAGGAAGCTCTGCTGGTTCGGCCACACGATGGCCACCAGCGGGAATTCGGGGTTCTTCAGGCGGAAGCCGCGGACCGAGAAGTACAGCTCGAAGGAACGATACAGCTCCTCGAAGCGATCGGCCCAATTCGTTTTCGCGCCTTCCGGCAGTGCCACCAGGTAATGCCCCGTGCCGACGACGTGGAACGCGTTGCCCAACTCGGCCTGCAGCCGCTGCCGCATGACCGATTGCGGGTAGCTCTGAAACGAGGAGGAGACCTGTTTGAACTTCTTGGCATCCTCCGGCCGAAAGCTCCAGATCCGCCCGTCGCGGCTCAATAGCTCGACGGTGGCAATCGACCAGAAGACGGGCATCCCCTCGACGCGCTGCCCTTGCACCTCGACCTCGATGGTGCGGCGTGGCGGATCGTCGGCCGCGGAGGCAATGGCGCCGGCCAGGAACAGAGCCATCGTGGCGATAGTAACGAGCGCGCGCATGCCAGCGGTGCCTTTCGTGGAGCGGAGGTGCCAGAGCAGGACGGGAGGGCGAGGCCACTGCCGAGCCTGGGGCGGCCGATTTCGACATCGGCTCGGTCAGGAGCCTCGCTCTCCCCGGCACAGGAAAAGCTTAGTTCGGTCACACCAGCCCGAAGCGCCAGCCACACCAGCCCGAAGCGCCAGCGAGGGATGTCCCTCGGGGAGGCACCCTCGCTGGCGCTTCGCGCTAGTGTTTCGCAGCCGCGCGGTTTGGCGGCCTACAGTCGGCGCAAGCGCCACGATCGGCACAACGCTCGCAAGCGTAGCCGTTCAGGTGCCCGGTCGCCGTACCTGGCCCTTGGTGTTCAGGCACTGGTCGGCAATCACCAGGTCGGCGATCACTCGGCCGCCGATGATGGTCTCGTCGATGATCCGCGGCACGTCCTCTAAGCGCACGCCGCCGTACCAGATTTGCTGCGGATAGATGACCACGGTCGGGCCGTACTCGCACTGGTCGAGGCAGCCGGATCGGTTCGCCCGCACCAAGGGCCCGAGATTGCGCTTCTTGAGCTCAGCCACGAAACAGTTGCGCAGGGCCTCGCTACCATCGGGATTGCAGCATCCGCGCGAATGCCCCGGCTCGCGGGTGTTGCAGCAGACAAAGATATGGCTGGTGAAGGCGGGCACGCACCTATGCTCCATGCGCGGCGGGCAAAACGCAAGCACACGATTCTTGCCGCGGGGGGGTGGGGCATCTTGCCCGCCTTCGGCGTTGGTTGGCGATTCAAAGGCGGGCAGGATGCCCGCCCCCCATGAACTTCACTCGCTCCCTTTTCGCGCCGCCAACTGGCGCGCTCGTTCGAGTCCTGATTTGGCTTCCGCCGAATCGGGCCGCAGGCGCAACGCCTCTTGAAAACGCACAATCGCCTCGTCCGGCTCGCCGAGTTCCAAAAGCACGGTGCCCAAGGCCACCAGCGCCTCGACGTTCGCCGGCGCAAGGCGCACTACTTCGCCATAGTGCTTCGCCGCGGGCCGGCGCTTGCCTTGCTGCCGCAGCAGGTCGCCGAGCGTTTGATGGGCCTCGACGAAATCAGGATCGAGCCGAATCGCCTCGGCAAGGTGATCGGCTGCCCGATCGAGCTCTCCCTTCTTCGCCAGCGCCAGCGCCAGTGCCTGATGAGCGTCGGCATATTCCGGCTTGAGGCGGAGGGCCTCGTCGAACTGGGCGATCGCCTCGCCCCACTTGCCCTCGCCAAGAAGAACGGTGCCCGATCCGTAGCGCGGGTTGGCGAAACCTGGCCGGAGGCCGCTCGCGTAGGCAAAATGCTCCTTGGCGTCATGGGGCCGATTCACACGAAGCAGGGCGAAACCGAGGCCGTTCTGGGCTTCGCCGTCGTTAGGATCCAAACTCACGGCCTTCCGGTAGTGCGCGAGCGCCGCTTGGAGTTGGCCAGGCTGAAATCCGTCGCGATCCCCCAGCTCCAGCAGGATGTGCCCCATGTTGCCCTGAACCGCCGAGTCGTCCGGTTTGATCGCAAGCGCCGTCTTGAATTGTTCGTAGGCTTCGTCGTAGCGCGACTGGGAATCCAGGAGCGACCCTAAGTTCACCCGCGCGTTCCAGTTGGCTGGGTTCTTGGCAACGATCGTGCGATAGAAGGTGTCGAGATCGCGGTACGTGCGGGCCTGCTGAAAGGCAAGCGCGCCGAGCGCGACCAACAGGATTGCCGCCGCACCGACAGCGACGACCGACAGCAACGGGGGGCGGGCATCTTGCCCGCCTTTGACGCGGTTTTTCGGCGCGAAGGCGGGCAAGATGCCCGCCCCCCGTGAAACGGCAGTCGTCGCCGCGGCCGCCGCCAAAGCGATCAAGGCCACCGCGGCATGATATTGGAAATGATCCGCCACGTAAGAAAAGCGCGTGAAGTAGACGTTGAAGAAGCCCAACACCGGCGTCAGCACTCCGGCGAAGATCAGCACCGCGGCCAGCGGTCCGCGGCCGATCCGCTCGCGCGCCAGCCAGAGCGCGGCGATCACGGCGATGCTCGCTATGGGAAAGACATATTGCCACCACGCGCGGGCGTCGACGCTCCAACGCGGGTAGAAAAAGATGATCGGATGAGGCCAGGCCAGCTTGCCCGCATAAAACCACAGGACGCGCCCGGCGACCAGAATCCGCTCGACCGGGGTGCGATCCCAGTCGTGCCCGCGCGCCACCACGTGATACTTCTCGACCCACACCGTGACCAGGCCCAAGGTGACGCTGAGCACGAAAAACGGCATGAGCGGCCACACGTCGGCCCAGCCGATCCGCCCGCGCTTCCACCAGACGATCACCAATAGCACGGCCGGCACAGTGACGACGGCTGTCTTGCTCAAAAGCGCCGCCGCGAACAGCGCCAGCGACAAGGCGTAGAAGGACCACCGCCGTCCGGCGGTCGCAGCGGGACCATCGGTCGGCTCCACGGGCGCGAACCGCAGGTAGGCAAGCATCGACAGAAGGGCAAACGCCAGCGAGACGACGTTCTTGCGCTCGGTGACCCAGGCAACGCTTTCCACGCACACCGGGTGGACGGCGAAAATCGCCGCCGCCAGCCAGGCGCCCGGCACGCGCAACCGCCGTAATAACCGCCATACCAGCACCGCGTCGAGCCCGTGTAACAGGACATTGACCAGGTGGTACCCGAACGGTCGGAACCCGTAGAGGTGATACTCCAGCCAGAACGTCGTGCATACAAGCGGATAGTATTGCGGCAGCGACGTGGGGACGAACCACATGCGGTGCAGGCCGTCGACGGTGCGAAGGGTCGGGTTGCCGGTGACGTACGTCTCGTCGTCCCAAACGAATCCGGCCGCCAGCGCCGGCGAGAAGGCGGCGATGACCATCGCCACGAGCAGGCAGCCGGCCAGAATCGATCGCCACGGCCCGGTCGATGCCGCGGGTGAGGTCGCCTCGTGCGGGGAAACGCTCTTGTGCGACCTCGGTCGGCCGCGGCCCTCGGTTGCTCTGCGAGACTTCATACGAGCGACCAGCCGGCTAGTTTCGTGGCTTGCGCGATGGCAATCCCAATGCGCGCTGCATGCCATCTTGCGCGGCGCGCGAGTCGGGCTGCACGCGGAGCGCCTCCTGGAAGTAGTTCATCGCGCGGTCGGCGTCGCCTTGAGCCAGGGCGATCTCGCCCAATTGGACCCAAGGCTCGGCGAACGTCGGCCGCAGCCGGATAGCTTCGTTATAGTGCTCGATGGCCTGATCCACTTTTCCCTGGGCCGCCAGCACGCCGCCCAGCAGATAGTGCCCATGCTCGGGCACGCGATCACGCTTGAGCGACAATTGCAACCGCTCGACCGCCTCGTCGAACCGGCCCTGCTTCGCCAGGGCGATCCCAACGCCCTGCAGGATATCGGGCTCGTTGGGCATGATCGCCAATGCGCGGTCGAAGAAGGAGCGTGCCTCCTCGCCGCGTCCCGATTCCGACAGGCACAGGCCAATGCCGTACATCGTCTTGGCGTCGTAGGGGCGGAGCTCCAACGATCGCGCGAGATGCGTGAAGGCCTCGTCGACCTTGCCGGCCTGCAATAGCGCGAATCCGTAGGCAGTGCGTGCCTGCGGGAAGTTAGGGGTCATCGTGACCGCCTTCTTCAAACGCGCGAAGGCCTCTTCGGCCTGTCCGGGACGAAATCCCGTTCGCGAGCCGATATTGAGCATGAATGAGCCCGATTCGCTCAGCACCAAGGTCTCGTTGGGATTGAGGCGCATGGCCTCGTTGTAATACTGTTCGGCCTCGGCATAGCGGCCTTGCTTGTTGCGGATGCCGGCAAGATTGAGCCAGCCCGACCAGCTTTGCGGGTTCTTCTTCAGGATGTCGAGCGCCAGGGTCTCGATATCGTGGTGGATCTGCGCCTGGTGAAACGTGAGTGCCCCCAGCACGGCCAGGAGAATCGCGACTGCGCCTGCGGCGAGGGCGCGGCGGGCCAGCGGGGGGCCGGCATCTTGCCCGCCTTCAGCCCCGGCCGATACGCCAGAGGCGGGCAGGATGCCGGCCCACCGAGCCACGAGCGCCCAGCCGACCGCCGCAAGCGCTATCAGGGCGATCGCCGCGTGATACTGGAAATGGTCGGCCACGAACGCCAGCCGCGTGAAGCTCACCGTGACGAATCCCAGCACCGGCGCGAGCATTCCGGCGAAGATCAAGACGGCCGCCAGCGGTCCGCGCCCGATGCGGTTTCGCGCCAGCCACAAGCCTATAATCACGCCTACCGCCGCCAACGGGTACAAGTATTGCGAGGGCGCGTGCGCGTCGATCGTCCACTGCGGATAGAAGAACATGAGCGGGTAGGGCCAGAACACCTTTCCCGCGTAGAACCACAAGGCGCGCCCGGCGATCAGCAGCCGCTCGAGCGGGCCATAGACGCCCACGACCCACGATCCTTCGAGGTGTTGCCGCTCGACCCACATCGTAATCAAGCCCAGCCCGAGCGCCACGCCGAAGAACGGGAGCAACAGGCCCGCGTCGAACCAGGGGATGCGGCCGCTCTTCCACCAGTAGATCACCAAGAGTACGGCCGGCATGGGGGCGACGGCCGTCTTGCTCGCCAGCGCCGCGGCAAACAGCACGAGTGCCAGCGCGTAGTACCAAGGCGAAGGGGGATCGGCATCGTCGGCGCATCCTTCGGGCGGCGCGAACCGCAGGTAGTAGATCATTGACGCGAGCGCCAAGGCCAGCGACAAGACGTTCTTTCGTTCGGCGACCCAGGCGACGCTCTCGGCGCCCACCGGGTGCACGGCGAAAACGGCCGCCGCCAGCCAGCCGCCCGGCACCTTCAGCCTCGCCAACAACCGCCACAGGAGAACGGCGCTCATCGCGTGCAGCACGATATTGACGAAGTGGAAGCCCGCCGGCTGCAGCCCCCACAAGTGATACTCGATCCAGAACGTAGTGAACGTCAGTGGGTAGTATTGCGGCAACGAGCCGGGGGCGAACCACATCAACCGCAAGCCGTCGAGCGTGCGCAGCGTGACGTTGTCGCCGATATACATCATGTCGTCGTAGCCGTCGATCTTGGCGGAGAGCGCCGGCAGATACGCCACGAGGGTCATGAGCACCAGCGCGCCGGCCGCCACCCATATCGACCGATGGGGCGCGCGATCGCCCGGGTCGCGCGCAGGCGTTGCCGTAGCGGTGGACGACGCTTCTTGGTTTGTCTCGTTCGACGACATGGCTGGAACTTACACGCGGCTATCGGGAGGGCGAGGCTCCTGCCGAGTCGGCACCGGGTATTAAACCCGGCTCGGCGGGACCCTCGCCCTCCGTGTACACGATTTCTATTTCTCCTACGGGCGCTGCTCCTTCAGTTTTTGGGCCATGGCCTTCTGCATTCCATCTTGTGCGGCGATCGAGCCGGGTTCGATCCGCAGGGCCTCGTTGAACGAGGCGATCGCCTCATCCACGTGCCCCTGGCTGAGGGCGATCTCGCCCAGGCCGTTGATCGCTTCCACGTAGCGGGGGCGCAGCCGCAGTGCCTCGGCGTAGCACGACCTTGCGCGATCGAATTGGCCCTGCTTGGCGAGTGCCTTGCCCATCGTGTAGTGGGTTGCGGGCCTTTTGGCGTCGCGGCGCAGGGCCGTGTCGAGATGGCGCATAGCCTCGTCGAACCACCCGCCGTCGATCAGCACGGCGGCCATCTCCTGGTGAACTGCAGCGTCGGCGGGACTGATCCGCAGCGCCGCCTCGAAGGTCTTGAGCGCCTCGGCCGGCCGTCCCTCGGCCGCGAGCGCCTGGCCCATCGCGAAGATGGTCGTGGCGTCGTTGGGCTTCAGCTTGACGGCCATGGCCAGGTGCGGCAGCGCTTCCGCGGCATGCCCCGACCGCAAGAGCGCGAGCCCCAAACCTGTCTGCGCCGGCGCGTAGTTCGGCGACAACTCGGCCGCGCGGCGCAGGTTATCCACCATTTCATGCGTTTCGTCGGGCGACAAGGGGGTACGCCGTCCCAGGTTCAACAGAAGAGATCCGATATCCGTCAGGATCTCCGGATCGTTGGGGTTGTAGCGGCGGGCCTCGCGCAATAGCGCGATCGCCTCGGCCGTTTTGCCCCGCATATTGCGGGCGCCGGCGAGGTTCTGGTAGGCGGGCCAGCTTTCGGGATTCTTTGCCAATGTGTCGGCCCCGAGCGTCTCGCGATCGTGGTAGATGCGTGCCTGACTGAACGTCAGCGCAGCCAGCACCGCCAGGAGGAGGATCATTCCCGCCGCGCAGGCCCATGCCGGGACGTTTAACCGCGATGCCCCCATGGCGCATCCGGCCGCGAACAGCGCCACGAGCGCGATCGCCGCGTGGTACTGAAAATGGTCAGCCACGAGCGCACAACGCGTGAAGCTCATGTCAAAGAACCCTAGCACCGGCGTCAACATGCCCGCGAAGATTAGCACGGCCGCCAATGGCCCGCGCCCGATGCGATGCCGCGCCAGCCACAAGATCACCATAACCACGGCGGCCGCCGCCGGGTACAAATACTGCCACCAGACGCGCGCACCAATGGACCATTTCGGGTAGAAAAAAATGAGCGGGTGCGGCCAAACCAGCTTCGCCGCGTAAAACCACACGGCCCGGCCGGCGATCAAACCCCGGTGCGCGAGATTGAAGTGCTGTCTGATCCACGGTCCGCTCGCATCCCGGATCTCGACTTGCACCGTGACGACGGCCAGGGCGATCGCCAGGACGAAAAAGGGGACAAGGGGGCGCGCGCCGCGCCAGGTGACGCGCCCTCGTTTCCACCAATCGATGACCAGGAGCGCCCCGGGCAGCGGCGCCACGGCTGTCTTGCTCAACAGCGCCGCGGCAAATAGCGCCAAAGATAAGCCGTAGTAGAAAGCCGGCCGCGCGCCGCGCCGCGCCGGCCCATCCTCCTCGTCGGGCGGAGCGAACCGCAGGTAGCACAGCATCGACAGGAGCGCCAGGCCCAGCGAGAGGACGTTTTTTCGTTCGGCCGCCCAGGCGACGCTTTCGACGCACACCGGGTGCAGGGCGAAGACGGCGGACGCGAACCAGGCCCCCGGCACACGCAAACGCAACAAGACCCGCCACACCAGCACGGCATTGGCCGCGTGCAGCAGGATGTTAACCAGGTGGTAGCCGAACGGGTTGGGCCCCCACAATTGGTATTCGATCCAAAAGCTCGTGAACGTCAGCGGGTAGAACTGCGGCGTCGTGCCTGGGACCCACATGCGCAACAAACCGCCGAGCGACCGAAGGGATGCGTTGTCGCCAATGTAGAGATCGTCGTCGTACAGGTGGATGTCGGCCGCGAGCGCCGGCAGATAGGCCGCCACGACGATGGCCACTAGCGCCGCGGCGGCGGCGATCGCGCGCCCCTGGACGGCGCGCGGCGCGACCCCGGTATCGGCGGAACCGCCGGCCGTCGCCTGGCCTGTCTCGGATTCGGCAATCACTTTCATGATGGCGCTACGGACGGTTCTGCCCCGTGGCTTGCAGGGCCCGTTTGAGGTTCTGCTTTGCGACGGCGTGATCGGGTTGCAAGCGCAGGACCTGCTCAAGGTAGGGGATCGCGCGGTCGGCTTCCTTCAGCTCGATCAACGACGCCGCCAGGTTGTTCAAGGCGTCAACATAGTTCGGCCGCAACTGCACGGCACGCGTATACTCGGCCGCAGCCTGGCGGAAATCTCCCTGCCGGAACCGGGTCTGCCCCAGATCGGCGTGAAATTCCGCCGTGCGCGGCTTAAGTTGCGTCGCCGTAGTCAGGTGCCCGGCGGCCTCGTCCAGACGTCGCAACTGGATGAGCGCCACGCCCAAGGCGTGGTGCGCTTCCGCGTAGTCCGGGTCGCAGTCGATAGCCTTTTGAAAGTGCTCCGCCGCTTCGTTCCATTGGCCCAGCCCCCCCAAGGTCGTCCCCATGCGAAACAGCGCATAGGGGCCGTTGGGGCGGACCTCCAGGCTGTGCTGGAAGTATTTGATCGCTTCCTCAGGCTGGTTCGCGTCGACCAACGCAGTGCCCAGGTTGTCGAGCGCCTCGACGTAGTCGGGATTCAAGCGGAGCGCCTCGCGGTAGTAGTCGATGCCGGTCGCCAGCTCGCTTGGGCCGGGGCGGTACCCGGCCGCTTCGCTGGCACGTGCGTAGATAATGCCCATGTTGGTCTGAATGCGCGGCTCCTCGGGCTTGATGCGCAGGGCCTCCTTGGCCAGACGGGCCGCCTCCTCGCGCCGGCCGAGGCCGTGCATGTGCAGGCTGAGATTCAGGTAGGCCGTCCACGAGCCCGGATTGTGCTCGATCACGTGCGTGTACAGGGTTTCGAGGTCGTGATAGACGCGGGCTTGCACCATAGTCATCGCCGCAAGGACCACGAGCACCGCCCCTGCCGCAAGCCGCGCGAAGCGGCGGCCATCGGGCTTCAACCGCGCCGCCCACGTAGCGGCGCCCGCCGCCACGAGCGCAATAAGTGCGATGCTGGCATGATATTGAAAATGATCGGCCACGAACGAGAACCGCATCGGGTAAACGTCGAAGAACCCCAGCGCGGGCATAAGGACGCCGGCGAAGAGGAGCGCTGCCGCCAGCGGGCCCCGCCCGATCCGCCCCCGCGCCAAAAACAGCACGACAAAAGTCGCCGCCGCGGCCAGCGGAAACAGGTACTGCCACCACGCGTGCCGGTCGATGGTCCAGCGCGGGTAGAAGAACACGAGCGGGTAGGGTAAGACAAGCTTTCCGGCGTAGAACCACAGCGCGCGACCGGCGATCAGTACGCGGTCCACCGGAGTGAAGCCAAAATCGAGTCCCTTGGCGCCGACGTGGTTTACCTCCAGCGAGACGGTAAACAACCCCAATCCCGCCCCCAGCAGAAGAAAGGGCACAAGCGGGACGACGTCGGTTGCCTGAATCCGTCCGCGCTTCCACCAGTAGATCACAAGCACGACGGCCGGCATCGACGCGACCACCGTCTTGCTCAATAGCGCAGCCGCGAACAGCACTAGCGCCAGCACATACCACGGCCAACCGCCAGACCATCGTGCGGCCAAAAGCGTCCACGATCCGACGTGGTGGCGCGAGCCCTCGGCGCCGGCCGACGCCTTGTCATCTCCCTCGGGCGGGGCGAAACGAAAGTACGCCAGCAGCGACGCCAGCGCGAGCACGCCGGCCAATACGTTCTTCCGCTCCGTCGCCCAGGCCACGCTCTCGACGTGGACCGGATGCACGGCGAAGATCGCCGCGGCGAGCCAGGCGCCGGGCACGCCTAACCGCGAGAGCAACCGCCACAAGAGAATCGCGCTCGTCCCGTGCAGCACGATATTGACCAGGTGATATCCGAGCGGCGCATCGCCCCACAGGTGATGCTCGATCCAGAACGTCGTGTGGACGAGCGGATAGTACTGCGGCAAGGACCGCGGCTCGAACCACATTCGCTTAAGCCCCCACAGCGTGCGCAGGGTCGGATTCTCGGTGACGTAGTGCTCGTCGTCCCAGATGAACCCGTTTTCCAGGGCAGGCCAGTACGCGGCCAGCGCCAAGGCCACGAGCGCGCTGCCCCACAGCGCCGCCCGAGCCAGACCGTCGGCGCCGGTCCGGGCGTTGCGACCGCGGCGGGTCGTCGGCCGCGGCTCTGGTTGCCGGCGTTCGTTTTTCCTCTGCGTCTTCATGGTCCTTGTAGCGCGCGACTGCTTGGTCGCGACGCCTCGGCCGTACTATTTGCCGCGCTCCTCGGCCTGCGCCTCAAGCGCCCGCGCCAGGTTGGCATTGGCCTCCGCGTAATCGGGTTTCAAGCGCACGGCCTGGCGAAGGTAAGGGATCGCGCGGTTTGTCTGTCCCATTTGCAAGAGGACCACGGCCAGATTGTGCAGGGCCCTGACATGCGTGGGCTGGACGCGCAGGACCTCGCCATAGCGGTGCGCGGCGGCTTGCGGCTGGCCTTTCATCGCCAGGACATTGGCCAGCTCGAATTGCGCCTCGGCAAAATCGGGGTCCAGGCTGGCGGCGGCTTGCAGATGCAAGATCGCCTCGTCCAGCCGCCCCTGGTGACGCAGCACCATCCCCAGCCCGCAGTGAGCCGCCACGTCGTCGGGATCGTAGTAGAGCGCCAGCTCGAAGCTGTCCTCGGCTTCGGCCCAGCGATTGCGCTCGCGCATCACGACGCCGATGCCGCAGAGCGCCCGCGGGCGATCGAACGGGTCTTTGGAGTCAATGGAAAGCGCCCGCTCGAACTGTTCCATGGCTTCCTCCAGCTTGTGGTCCAGCAGGAGCGCGGAGCCGAGTCCGTTGATCGCGGGAACAAAGTTGGGCTGCAGGCGCAAGGCCTCGCGGTAGCACGCCTCGGCCTCGGCGAGCTGTTCTTCCGGACTGCTGCCGCGGTCGGCCATCTTCACCAAGAGCGATCCCAGGTTCGAGTGGACCGACGGCTCGCGCGGGTTGAGGTGAACGGCTTGCCGCGCCATCTCGAAGGCTTCTTCTTGGCGGCCGAGCGTTTCGAGGTGTACGCCCAAGTTCGAATAGGCTGTCCAACCACCGGGGTTTTTCGCGATCGTGTCGCGGTACAGGGTTTCCAGGTCGTGGTAGACGCCGGCCTGGCGGAACGTGAGTCCGCCGAGCGCGACCAGGACAAGCGCCGCCGCCGCCAGCGCCGCCGGCGCAGGGCTGCGACCGGCGCGTTTCTTGTACGCCACCGTCGCCGCCGCGGCCGCCAGCGTCATCAGGGCGACGCTCGCATGGTACTGAAAGTGATCCGCGACGAACGAGAATCGAAACGGAAACACGTCGAAGAAGCCGAGCGCCGGCACAAGCACGCCCGCGAAGATGAGCACCGCGGCCAGGGGTCCGCGGCCGATCCGCGTCCGCGCTAACCACAGCGCGACGATCACCAAAAGCGCCGCCGCGGGGAACAGGTATTGCCACCACGCCGTTGAGTCGATCGCAAAGCGCGGATAGAAGAACGCCAGCGGGTAGGGCCACGCGAGCTTGCCGGCGTAGAACCACAGCGCCCGTCCCGCGATCAGCACGCGATCCGCGGGGCTCAAGTCCCAGTCGGCTCCGGCCGCGCCGACGTGATATTTCTCCATCCAGGCGGTCGTCGCGCCCAGCGCGGCCCCCATCGCGAGGAAGGGCGCAAGTGGTAGAACATCGGACACGGCGATCCGGCCACGCTTCCACCAGCAAAGCACGAGCATAACAGCCGGCATCGATAAGACGACCGTCTTGGAGAATAGCGCGGCGGCGAAGAGCACGAACGATGCGGCGTACCAGGCCCACGGTCGTGGCGAGGGAACAGCCGGTTGGCCAGTGTCGTCGTCCAGCGGCGCGAAGCGCAGATAGCACAGCATCGAAGCCAGCGCCAGCGACAGCGACAGCGCGTTCTTGCGCTCGGTGACCCAGGCCACGCTCTCGACGCACACCGGGTGTACGGCGAAAATGGCCGCGGCCAGCCAGGCGCCAGGCACCTTCAACCGCGCGAGCAGCCGCCACAAGAGCACCGCGCTTGTGGCGTGCAGAAGCACGTTAACCAGGTGATAGCCCACCGGCGCCAGGCCCCACAGGTGATACTCGAGCCAGAACGTGGTGTGCACCAGCGGATAGTATTGGGGCAAAGAGAACGGCTGGAACCACATCCGCCGCAGACCCTCGGCGGAGCGGAGCGTAGGGTTGTGCGTCACGTAGAAGTCGTCGTCCCAGATGAACCCCGCGCCAAGCGCCGGCGCGTAGGCCAGCACCGCCGCCGCGACCAGAACCGCCCCGGCCAAGACAGGTCGCCACGCCCTGTGCTCGCGCGCCGCTTTGCCGCGCAGCTTCGTGCGGCTGGGCCGCGGCGCGGGGCGTGACGGCTGTGTCTTGGAAGCTTTCATCGGTGCTTTGGCGGCGATTTCGTGCTCGGTGTGGCCAACCGTCGCTCGCTGGTTGGAACTGTCACTTGCGCCCTTTTAGTTGCGACTCAAGCGCCCGTTCAAGGGCTTGTTGTGCCTCGACGTCATCGGGCTGCAAGGCCAATAACTGGTTGAGCTGCTGGACAGCGCGATCGACCTGTCCCAGTTGCAAGAGGACGTTGGCCATGCCTTTTTGCGCGCGGAAGTATTTGGGGCGTCTCCGCACGACCTGCGCATACGCGTCAAGGGCCTGCTCCGGCCGTCCCTCGCGGGCAAGCAGGTCGGCCGAGTGACAAAGCGCGTCGAGTCGCGCCGGATTCAGCACTAACGTCTCCCGCAACTGCCCAAGCGCTTCCTCTAACCGTCCCCGCTCCCAGAGCAGGATGGCCCGCGCGTGGCGCCCCTCCGCGGAAGTCGGCGTGAGCTCGATCGTTTTTGCAAGGTGTGGCAGGGCTTCGCTTTTTCGGCCCGCTTCCCACAGCAGTATGCCCATGCCATGTTGCGAGAAAGCATAGTTGGGGAACCGCTCCAGAACGGTCGCAAAGTGCTCCATCGCCTCCGCCGGGCGATTATCCTCGATCAGCATCAGGGCCATGTTGTTGTGCGCGTCGTGATACTCGGGCATCAGACGGATCGCCTCGCGGTAGTGGTCGATCGCCTCCTCGCGCTGGCCCGGGCGGAATCCGCCCCGTTCACCCACTTCGATCAGCAAGCTCGCGAGGTTGTTATGGATCAACGGGTCGGCGGGGTTGAGCTCAAGAGCCTTCCGGGCGAGCTCCAGTGCCTCGTCGGGCCGGCGACGCTCCTGCAAGTAGACGCTCAAATTGGAATAGGCCGTCCATCCGCCTGGATTCTTGGCGATCGTGTCGCGATAGAGGGTTTCCAGGTTGTGGTAGACACGCGCCTGCTGGAAGGCCAGCGCGCCGAGAACAAGAAGCAGCCCGGCCGGTACGGCTATTCGTACTGCGTTGCGAAGTAAGGACGCCAGTTGCGCCACAATCCCGGTGGCGGCAGCGACCGCCAGCGCCAGAAGCGATATGCTTGCGTGATACTGAAAGTGGTCGGCCACATAGGAAAACCGGAACGGATAAACGTTGAAGAAGCCCATCGCCGGGACGAGCACGCCTCCGAAGATCAGCGCCGCGGCCAGCGGACCGCGACCGATCCGTTTCCGCGAGAGCCACAATCCCACGATCAGGGCAACCGCCGCCACAGGAAACAAGTACTGCCACCAGGCTCCCGGGTCGATCGTCCAGCGAGGATAGAAAAATGCCAACGGATACGGCCAGAACACCTTGCCCGCGTAGAACCACACCACCCGCCCGGCAAGTAGGACCCGCGCTAGCGGGCTCATGTCCCATTCGGCGCCGCGCGCGGAGACGTGCTCGACCTCCATCCACGCGGTGAGCGATCCCATGGCCACGCCCAGGACGAAGAATGGCGCCAAGGGAAGCAAATCACGCCAACCAATCCGCCCGCGCTTCCACCAGCAAAGCACCAACAGCACGGCCGGCATCGAGAACACGACCGTCTTGGCAAACAGCGCCAGTGCGAAGAGCACAAGCGCCGGGCCATACCACCGCCACCGCCGCGGCGACGGCGCCGCGGTTTCGCCCGCTTCGTCATCGAGCGGCGCGAAGCGAAGATAACAAAGCATTGATGAAAGCGCGAGCGCGAGCGACAGCACGTTCTTGCGCTCCGTAACCCAGGCCACGCTCTCGACGCATATCGGGTGGACGGCGAAGATCGCCGCGGCGAGCCAGGCGCCGGGCACTTTCAGCCGCGCCAGCAACCGCCACACAAGGACCGCGTTGACCGCCTGCAACGCCACGTTCACGACGTGATAGCCCAAGGGCGCCAGGCCCCACAGGTGATACTCGAACCAGAACGCGGTGTGCACGAGCGGGTAGTACTGGGGGGTCGCGCCCAGGTGGAACCAGATGCGCCGCAATCCGTCGAGCGAGCGCAGATGGGGATTATTGATGATGTACGTCTCGTCGTCCCAAATGAAGTCGGCCGCCAGCGCCGGCAAATACACCGCCACCGTCATCGCGATCAAAAGCCCGACGGCTGCCGTGGGTGGCAATCCCTTGGCGCCCCCCGGGCGTCCGGCCGCGCTCGTATGCGGCGTCCCGATGGCAACCGATTCGGTCGGCGCCTGATCTAACGCGCTTTGTCGTTCGACGTCGGACATATCGATGATTGGCCGCTGGTTCAGGGCGCTGTGGGCAATTCCAGGGAATCGCGCGCTCGTTCGAGGTTCGCGCGCGCCTCTTCGTAATCGGGTTTGACGCGGAGCGCTTGCTCAAGGTAGGGGATCGCGCGGTCGGTCCGACCCATCTTCAAAAGCGTCACCGCCAGATTGTTGAGCGCTTGGAAATCACTCGGGCGGCGATCGATCACTTGCCTGTAGTAGTCCACGGCCTCCTCCAACCGTTCTTGACCCACAAGCGCGTTGGCCAGACCGAGATAGGCATCCGTGAGGGTAGGATCGATGCGCAGCGCTTCCCGGAAGTGCTCGCTGGCCTCGTCGACCCGTCCTTGCCGGATGAGCACCAACGCCAGGCCATAGTGGAATTCGCCGTGCTCTCGGTTGAGCTCGATCGTGCGGCGCAAGTAGGACTCGGCCTCGGGCAAGCGACCCACGGCGCCCAAGACGGACCCCAAATGATAGAGCGCATAGGGATCGCCGGGGAGCAGCTCGACCGCGCGCCGAGAGTGCGCGAGCGCCTCGTCTGACCGATTCTTGCGCACTAGGGCGGTGCCGAGACTGCCGTGGGCATTGGCGTAGTCGGGATCGAGCCGCAACGCCTCCTTGAACTCCGCCACCGCCTCGTCGAACTCCCCGTCGCGAAACCCGTCGCGGTTGCCTAAGCGCATCAGGACGGCGCCCAGGTTGTAGTGCAGGACCGCATCGTCGGGGCGCAAGGCGAGCGCCTGGCGGGCCAATTGAATCGTTTCATCGCGGCGGCCCAGCGATTCCAAGTACACGCTCAAGTTCGTGTACGCGACCCAACTGGTCGGGCTTTTGGCGATCACGTGGCGAAAGAGCGTCTCGCGGTCGTGGTACACCTGCGCCTGCCGGAACGAGAGGAATCCCAACGCGGCCAGAACGACGGTCGCAAGGACGGCCGACGGCCATGGGGTGGTGGAAAGTGGGTCAACCAATCCGCTTTGCGAAGCCCACGGGTTGCCACCCCTGGGCTTGGCTGCCGCCTGATATTCGGGTTCCTTTGGCGTCGAGGCGGGCGAGATGCCGACCCTCCGAAACACGAGCGCGGCGCCTGCGCCGGCCAGCGCGATCAATGCCAGGTTAGCGTGGTACTGGAAATGGTCGGCGACAAACGAAAAGCGGAAGGGATACACGTTGAGGAACCCGAGCGCGGGCGCGAGCACGCCGGCAAAAATGAGTGCTGCCGCCAGCGGGCCGCGGCCGATTCGTTTCCGCGCCAGCCACAGCGCCACAAACGTCGCAAGTGCCGCGGCCGGAAACAAGTATTGCCACCACACCCCGGCGTCGATATCCCACCGCCGATAGTGGAAGACCAGCGGATAGGGCCAGATCAGCTTGCCGACGTAGAAGCACAAGGCCCTGCCCGCCACCAGCACGCGGTCCACGGCCGAGAGTTCCCAATCGGCGCCGTGGGCCCCTACGAAGTCCTTTTCCAGCCATGCCGTGGCGACGCCCATCGCACCACCCACCGCAAAGAATGGCACAAGCGCGAGCACGTCCGCCCACCGCAGGCGCCCTCGCTTCCACCACTCAGCGACGAGGATGACCGCCGGCAGCGAGGCGACCACCGTTTTGCTCGCCAGCGCCCCCACGAACAACGCGAGCGAAAGTGCATACCACCCCCAGCGGCTGTGAGGGCGGGCAGATCGGTAGTCGCCCTCCGGCGGCGCGAAGCGATACCACGCCAAGAGCGACGAGAGCGCCAGCACACAAGAGAGCACGTTCTTGCGTTCGGTAATCCACGCCACGCTCTCCACCTCGACGGGGTGCAGGGCAAAAATGGCCGCCGCAAACCAGGCTCCCGGCACGCTCAGCCGCGTCAAAACCTGCCAGAACAGCACCGCCGACAATCCGTGCAGCAGAATGTTGTCCAGGTGGTAGCCGCGCGGGCGGTCGCCCCAAAGGTGATACTCCACCCAGAAGGTCGTATGGACCAAGGGATAGTACTGTGGGAGCGAATGGGGCTCGAACCACATCTGACGCAGCCCCTCCAGCGACCGCAACGTCCGATTCTCGACGACGTAGAAGTCGTCGTCCCAGATGAACCCGTTCCGCAGCGCCGGCAGGTACGTCACGAGCGTCATCGCCACAAGCGCGGCGGCGGCCACCAGGCTCGGCACGCGCCGGCCCGCGACGCGCCTTGCATCTTCGTTCGCGGGCGTTCGTCGTGCAGCGGCAGGCGGCGGTGAGACTTTGTGGGAGATCATCGCGTGCGGTTGGCCAGTGACTGGCGCGACGGCGTCACTGACGCTTCGTCATGGGCCCCGTTGGTCTGATGGATTCCGGCGAGCACCGGCCGCAGATACTGGCTCGTGTGGTTGTCGTCGAGCGCCGCGACTTCTTCGGGCGTACCGGTAGCGACGGCGTAGCCGCCCGCCTCGCCCCCCTCGGGCCCCAAGTCGATGATCCAATCGGCCGACTTGATGACGTCCAGGTGATGCTCGATCACCACGACCGTGTTTCCCTGGTCCACCAGCCGGCCGAGCACGTCGAGCAGCCGGCGAATGTCGTCGAAGTGCAGGCCGGTCGTCGGCTCGTCGAGCACGTACAAGGTGCTACCCGTGTCGACGCGTGCCAGTTCCGTGGCCAGCTTGATGCGTTGGGCCTCTCCGCCGGAAAGCGTGGTCGAGGACTGGCCCAGCGGCAAGTAGCCCAGCCCCACGTCGCGGAGGGCTTCGAGCACGCGGCGAATGAGCGGAACGTTCTCGAAGAACTGTAGCGCCGCCTCGACGCTCATCGCCAGCACCTCCGCGATCGATCGCCCCCGGTAGTGCACTTCCAGCGTCGCGCGATTCAAACGCGCTCCGTGGCACTGCGGGCAAGGGACGTATAGATCGGGGAGGAAATTCATTTCGATCTTCTGCAGGCCCTGCCCCTGGCAATGCTCGCAGCGGCCGCCCTTGACGTTGAAGCTGAAGCGGCTGGCTTTGTAGCCGCGGACCTGGGCCTCGCGCGTGCCGGCGAACACCTTGCGGATCTCGTCGAAGACGCCGGTATACGTCGCCGGGTTGCTGCGCGGCGTGCGGCCGATCGGCGTTTGATCGATCTCGACGAGCTTGTCGATCTGGCTCGCGCCGGTGAGCCGGCGGTGGGGACCCGGCTTGAGGCCCGTTCCGCTCAGCCGCCGGACAAGCGCGCGGACCAGCGTTTCATTCACCAGCGAGCTCTTGCCCGATCCGCTGACGCCCGTGACGCACACCAGCGCCGAAAGCGGGACGGCGACCGAGATATCTTTCAGGTTGTTGGTGGTGACTCCCTCGATGCTTAGCACCCGGCGGAGGCTTACCTTGCGGCGGCGGGGCACGGGAATCGTCAGTTGCCCTGCCAGGTAGCGGCCCGTGACCGACCCCGAATCGCGGCACACCTCGGCGGGCGTCCCTTGGGCCACGAGCCGCCCGCCTTCGACGCCCGCGCCCGGCCCCAGGTCGATCAAATGGTCGGCCGCGCGCATGATCGCTTCGTCGTGCTCGACCACCAGCACGCTGTTGCCCTGCTGTTCGAGCGCCCTGAGCGCGCCGATCAACCGAGCGTTGTCGCGCGGGTGCAGGCCGATCGAGGGCTCGTCCAGCACGTAGCACACGCCCACCAGGCCCGACCCGATGCTGCTGGCCAGGCGGATGCGCTGCAGTTCGCCGCCGCTCAAGGAATCGGCAGCGCGATCGAGCGTGAGGTAGGCCAGCCCGACGTTGGCGAGAAAATCGAGGCGGACCTTGATTTGCGCCACAAGCGGCGCGGCCACGGCCGAGGCTTCCGCCGGGAATTCAAGCGCCGAGAAGAACTCCCGCGCGTGCTCGACCGTGAGCGCGGTCACTTCATGGATCGCGCGGCCGGCAATCTTGACGCTGCGGGCCTCGGGCCGGAGCCGCGTGCCGCCGCATTCCGGACATGCTAAGACGCCGCGAAACCGCTCCCATCGCTCGAGCGCCGCCGCACTGGTGGCGCCGGCATACTCCCGATCGAGAATCCCCAGCACGCCCACGACGCTGTCGTCGTCGCCCTGAAAGAGCGCATCGAGGACTTTTGGCTTGAGTTGCTCCAGCGGCTGCTTCCACCGCACGCCGTGCTCGGACAAGAGCGGCGCCAACTCGCGTCGATGCCGCGCCGTGATCGGCGCGGTTGCGCCGCGCCAGGGCGCCACCGCCCCCTCGGCCAGTGACAGCGATCGGTCCGGGGCCACCAGGTCGGGGTCGAACCCCACCCGCGAGCCCAACCCGTCGCACGCGCGGCAAGCCCCGTAAGGGCTGTTGAAGCTAAATGTCCGCGGCTCCAACTCCTCGTAACTCAACCCACATTGCGGACAGGCATGCTCCGTGCTGAACACAAGGTCCTGCCAGGCGTCGGGCTCTTTGACCGCTCCCGGCGCGAGCACGGCCGCGACGACCAGGCCCGGGCTGTGACGCAGCGCGAGCTGGATGCTTTCGGCCACGCGTGGCCGCACCCCCTCGCGGATCACCACCCGGTCGACGACCGCCTCGATGGCATGGCGGCGCTGCTTGGCCAAAGGGGGCACGGCTTCCAGCTCATACACGACGCCGTCGACCCGCACCCGGTTGAAGCCGGCCTTGCGGATCGTCTCGAGCACGTCCTGATGCAGCCCCTTGCGCCCCCGGACCAGCGGGGCGAGCAACATGGCCTTGGTGCCGGTCGAGAGCCCGACCAAGGTGTCGACGATTTGCTCGGGCGTCTGCTGCTTGATCGCGGCTCCGCAGCGGTAGCAATAGGCGTCTCCTGCGCGTGCGAAAAGGAGCCGCAGATAGTCATAGATCTCGGTCACCGTGGCGACCGTGCTGCGCGGGTTTTGACTGCCGGCCTGCTGATCGATGGAAACGGTCGGCTGCAATTGGTCGATCAGGTCGACGTCCGGGCGTTCCAGTTGGTGGAGGAACTGCCGGGCGTAGACCGAGAGGCTTTCGATGTACTGACGCTGCCCCTCGGCAAAGAGGGTATCGAAAGCCAGCGAACTTTTGCCGGAGCCGCTGGGTCCAGTGATGACGACCAGGCGGTCGCGGGGGATGTCCAGGTCGAGGTTGCGGAGGTTGTGGACGCGCACGCCCCGGACGCGAATGAATTCGCCGTCGCGGGTGGCGGCCGTCGTGCCCTCGGACACCGCGGGACCCATGGTGTTCCCAGTCGAGGCGGAAGATATGACCCCAAACTTTCGAGGCTACCAGAGGCCGCGCCGGGCGGCAACCGGCGCAGCGGACAGCTCAATCGAGCGCAGCCCCAAATAGGGCAGAAAGTGGCGAAATAGGGATAGCGGGCGGCAGCTACTGTGGCCGCGGCGTCAATCGCCGCGCCGATTTAGCATCCGCGTGCGTGGATACTTTGGAAGAATCGGCTGGTGCGTTTCTTTCAGTTTGGCTTCGTTCGCCTCAAGGCCGCGAGTGTATTCCTTGATATTCGGCTGAAAGTCCTCGGGGGGCTCGTTAAGCCTGGGTCGCCGATACGCCAGTCCACGCTCCACGAATTCAAGCTGGTGCCGCAAACTGCATGCAATTCCGACACGCCATCCGCACGTCATCCGCACGCCGAAAAACTGCCCGCACGGCGGCGGCGGGTGACACGCCCGGCCGCAGGTCAGCGTTCGCATCAAAGTAGGCGGCGGGAAACTTCGGCAGCTTGCCGCTCAAGAAGTTGAACCCGTACGAGCAAAGCGGGCCGCCGCCGCCAGCGTCTTGACAGCGTTTTGCAGTTCTTCCAGCGAATTATAGTGCAGGCTCGCTCGCCAACATGCTCTCGAGGACTGACTGCTGTAGCTCCTTGCCAGTCGCGTCCCATGCGTGCTCCCGGATTACGACGCACGCAACACCTCTCTTTCCGCGCAACAAAAAAAGAGCCCGTAGCGGCTTGCGCGAACAGCGCGAAACGGCAACGGGCTCTTCGGATACTCGACGCTCGAACGTCGGGCTCGCTCGGATACCCACGGATCAGGCACGGCGAACCCTCCGTCCGCCAGGCTGTCTCTCAGACGGAGCGTAGCAAACGCGGCGGCCTAATTTCCAGCCAGCTTTTTGCCATGCGCTGGGGGCTTTGAGCGTTATTCCCCAAAGGGGTTGCCACCAGCGAAAGCCGCCGATACGCAGGAGAACTGCAAAGTCCGGGGTCTGGCTCATTTTTCGGCGCACGCGGTTCTCAATTCTTCCGAAGGACCGTCGGCCGAAAAATGTGCCTGACCCCCTCTCCCAGGACTTTGCAGTTCTCCTCCGCCGCGACGGCCGCTTGCCCGGCTGTGAACGCGGAGTTATCATCAGTTGCTTTTCAAGGGTTTGTCAGCATGCGTCACGTGATTTCCGCCCTGGTGCAGAACGTGCCGGGCGTGCTGGCGCATATCTCCGGGATGCTCGCCTCGCGCGGGTACAACATCGATAGCCTCGCCGTCGGCGAGACCGAGGACCCGCACCTGTCCCGTATGACCTTCGTCGTCATGGGCGACGACAGCGTATTGGCGCAGGTCCGCAAACAACTGGAAAAAATCGTCACCGTCGTCCGGGTCGACGACATCAGCTCGAAGAACTTCGTCGAGCGGGACCTGATGCTCATCAAGGTCACCGCCGCCACCGGCCCGCAGCGGAGCCAAATCCGCGAGCTGGCCGAGGTCTTCCGCGGGCGGATCGTCGACGTGGCGGCCGAGGCCGTAGTGGTCGAGATTTCCGGTCAGGAGCGCAAGATCGAAGCCTTCGTCGAGCTGATGCGCCCTTTCGGCATCCGCGAGTTGGTGCGCACCGGCCGGATCGCCATGGTCCGCAGCAACGCGACCAGCCATGAAGACCGCCGGTCGCCAACCGGACGAACGTTCGAGGCCACCCCGTCGGACTTCGCCTGAAGGGCCTTCGTCCGCCCCTATTGCTCACACCGCCCGCCGCATCCGCAGGAAACTCCTCACATGCCCGCCAAGATCTACTACGACAAAGACGCCGACCTGTCGCTGCTGAAGAACAAAACGATCGCCATCCTCGGCTACGGGTCGCAGGGGCACGCGCACGCCCAGAACCTCCGCGACAGCGGCTGCCAGGTGATCGTCGGGCAACGGCCGGGCAGCCCGAACTACGACCTGGCCAAGAGCCACGGCTTCGAGCCGCTGTCGGTCGACGACGCCACCAAGCGCGGCGACATGATCAATATGCTCCTGCCCGACGAGGTGCAGGGAGACATCTACCGCAACCACGTGCGGCCGAACTTGCAGCCGGGCAACATCCTCATGTGCTCGCACGGATTCAACGTGCACTTCGGCCAGGTCGAGGCGCCGCCGGGCGTCGACACCCTGCTGGTGGCGCCGAAGGGACCGGGGCACCTGGTCCGCAGCGAGTTCGAGCGCGGCGGCGGAGTGCCCTGCCTGATCGCCACCAACGAAGGCGCCAGCGACGAGACGCGGCGGTTGGGGCTGGCCTACGCCAAGGGGATCGGCGGCACGCGCGGGGGCGTGATCGAAACCACTTTCGCCGAAGAGACCGAGACCGACCTGTTTGGCGAGCAGGTCGTGCTTTGCGGCGGCGCAAGCGCCCTGGTGAAAGCCGCCTTCGAGACCCTCGTCGAGGCCGGCTATCAGCCCGAGATGGCCTACTTCGAGTGCATGCACGAGCTGAAGCTGATCGTGGACTTGTTCTACCAGGGCGGGTTGAACTACATGCGCTATAGCGTGTCGAACACCGCCGAGTACGGCGACTACACCCGCGGACCACGCATCGTCACCGACGAGACCCGCGCGGAAATGAAAAAGATCCTCAAGGAAATTCAATCGGGTCAGTTCGCCCGCGAGTGGATCCTGGAAAACCGCGCCAACGCCCCGGCCTTCAAGGCCATGCGCCGCCGCGAGCGTAACCATCCGGTCGAGATCGTGGGCCGCCAATTGCGCCGGCTGATGAGCTGGATCAACGCCAAGGAGGTGTAGCGGCCGGGCTGCGTGCCACTGGCTTTGCCAGTCGTAGGTCAGGCACTCCCGTACCTGACGCCCTCCAACGATCGAGAGTGAAGCGCCTAGCCGTTTCAGGTCAGGCACAGGAGTGCCTGACCTACCAGCTTGCCACTTTTCGAGCGCCCTCCGAGAATAGAGACGGCTTCCCTTGGAAGGAGCGACGATGCGATCCGAGCCCACGACCGAGACGACCGACATCACCACGCGCGAGGCCGTCAATCGTTTGCGGCCGGGCGATCGCGTCGAGGTGATCCATGAAGTCAAGGTTGGCATGCGCACCTGGACCACGAAGACCGTGGGCGAGGTGGTCAGTTGCGAGCGACGCCGCCACGGGCTGCATTTTCGCCGCAACCCGGACGACAAGGTGTACAGCGACCTCATCGTGTTGAAGCTCGACGACGGCTCGCTGACGACCGTCGCGATCGACGAGTTCTCGCAATTGCGACACGTGAAGTGAGGCGTTCGGAAGGGCGAGGCTCCCGCCGAGCCGCGGCGCCCGCGCTCGACTGAAATGCTCGGCAGGCGCCTCGCCCTCCCGAATACGGCATTGATGAATCCCGGCACGAACCAACCCACCGACGACCCGACCAGGCTCTTTGCCCGGCATCCCCGGTCATTCGAGGCGAATCGCTTCGTCTATCCGGTGGTGAGCCGGCGGTCGGGCGGTGTCTCGGTCGGCGTGAATCTCAACCCCGACAAGGTCTGCAACTTCGATTGCATCTACTGCCAGGTCGACCGCGTGAGCACGAGCGAGACGCGGTTCGTCGGAACGGAGCAGCTTCTGGCCGAGCTCGACGCGATGCTTTCGCTGGTCACCTCCGGCGAGCTTTTCGCCCATCCGCGGTTCCGCGACACGCCCCAGGCATTGCGGCGGCTCAATGACATTGCTTTCAGCGGCGACGGAGAGCCGACCACTTACCGCGATTTCGACCGGATCGTCGCCGCTTGCGCGGACGTGAAGCGACGGCACGGCCTCGACGGCGTGAGGATGATCCTGATCACCAACGCCAGCATGTTCCACCGGCCCGTGGTGCGCCGCGGCCTGGCCGTCCTGGACGAGAACCAGGGGGAAATCTGGGCCAAGCTCGAAGCGGGCAGCGAAGAGTACTACAAGCTTGTCGAACGCACGACGATCCCGTTTCGCCAGATTCTTGACAACATTGCCGAGGCGGCGCGGGTAAGGCCACTCGTGATCCAGGCCCTGTTCATGCGGATCGACGGCGCGCCGCCAAGCCAGGCCGAGTGCGAGGCGTTCTGCGATCGGTTGAGCGAGATCACGACGGCCGGCGGCAAGCTCCGCTTGGTGCAAATCTACACCGTCGCCCGCCCACCCGCCGAGCGGTCGGTCACGCCGCTATCGAACGCGGAAGTTGACGCGCTGGTGGCACTGGTGCAGCATCGCACCGGCTTGCCGGCGCGCGGCTACTATGGCTCGCTCGACGTTTGATGCCGCGGGTGTCATGGCCACGAAGGTACCCCGACGTGGCCATGCCTCATCACCCCTCAGCATGTCGAGCGAGCGAAACACTGGTGCGCCGCCACCAGTGTGAATATATGAACGGCCCTGTGACGAGGGGGCCGACATCTAAACCGCCATGGTGAGACCGGCTCACTTCATAGCTTCTCTTGCAGGGTGGACCGCGCAGCCACGCCGCCCGCGGCGTGGGCCGGGGGCGCGGACGCGGCCGCCTGGGCGCATGCGCTCAGAAAACCGTTCACGAGCGGGTGCGGGGCATTGGGCGTCGAGCGGTATTGAGGCAGGAATAGCGTGGCCAGAAAGAAGGGATGCCCGGCCAGCTCGACGACGCGCACCTCTCCCTCGGCGTCGGAGCCAACCGCGCGGAGCGACCCGGCGGTGAGTGCCACGACGTGCTCGGGATTGACGCCGAACTGGCAATAGTACTGCTCGGTAAAATGCGTCTGACCGTAGATCGCGGCCGCCTGCGAGCCCGCGCGCAGCGTGATGGGTAGCGCCCTGCCGACGAGCGAGCATTCCAGCTTCGCGATAAACAAGAGCGACGCGTTGGGGTCGTACTCGGCGTGCTGCGCGTCCTCGAAACCCAGCACGTTGCGAGCGTATTCGAGGATCACGTGCTGAAAGCCGGCGCAGGTGCCCAATAGCGGCCGCGACTGCTCGCGGGCAACGCGGATGGCCGATAGCGCGCCGTCCAGGCTCTTGTAAGGGCTGCCCGGTGCGATGAAAACGCCATGCACGTCGGCGAGCCGTCGCGCGACAGTCTCCCGGCTGAGCTCTTCCGTGCCGATCCACAACGTCTCGACCGCCAGGCGGATCGCCGCCGCCGAGTGCGCTAGCGCTTCGTCGGTGGCGGCGTGGGGACGAAAGCCCGGATCGTGATCGGCGACAATGGCAATCTTCAATCGCTCGGCCATGCGTGCCCTCCCAAGATCAAGGTTGGAACCGTGCGCTTCCCCCCTCACGCCGGCCCTCTCCCGCGAGGGGAGAGGGGGTTTGCTCCTTTCATTTCGCGATCACTATTCGTCGACAAAGGTCACGTTGGTCTCGATCGGCTCGCGCGTTTGACGGGAGCGGTTCGCCGGGACCGATGGGTCTTCGTAGCCGAACGAAATGCCGCACAGAAGGCGCAGGTTGTCGGGGATCGCCAGTTCCCGGCGGATGATGCCGGGATAGGTGCTCAGGCTGGCTTGCGCGCACGAAGCGATGCCGCGCGACCACAGGGCCAACAGCAACGTCTGCAAGTACGCCCCCACGTCGAGCGCCACGCGCACGCCGTATTTCTTCTCCATGCACAGGATAGCCACGTGCGGCGCGTCGAAGAGCTCGAAATTGCGGGCCGTGGCCTTCATGCGGCCGGCGTAGTCGTCGCGGGCGATGCCCATCTCGCTATAGAGCGCGACGGCGCACTCGACTTGCAGGCGGCGATAGACTCCCTCGAACCCATCGAGCGAGTCTTCAGCGTCGGGGAATTGCCCGGCCGCGATGGCGCCGCACAGGGCCGCGCGCAGCCGGTCGCGGGCAGGGCCGCTGGCGATAAACAATCGCCACGGCTGCACGTTGCAGTTGGAGGGGGCCCGCTGCGCCAGCTCGACCACTTCGCGCAGTACATCGCGCGGCACGGGCCGATCCGAGAAATAGCCGCGGACGCTGCGGCGCTCGCGAATGGTTTGATCGAGGTTCATGGAAGAAGCGACTAGCGATTAGCAACCAGCAACTAGCCGGAGCTGAAGCCCGCGTTGGGCACCCTGCCTGCCGTGCCGAGTTCCATTCATCATTCCGCATTGATCATTCATCATTTGCGACTGGCGTCAGCTCCGGCTAATTGCTAGTTGCTCATCGCTAAATAGCTTAAAGCCCGTACCGTTGGTGCAACACGCAGGCGCTCAGCACGTACGTCAGGATGTAGCTTGCGCCGGCGCGTTTTTGTTCGTCGAGCGACGGCATTCGGTCCAAGAGCCCTATGACCGCCTTCGGCTCGAAGAACGGCTGCGACTGCATGATCGGCCCTCGCAACGTGTCTTCCATCAACTGGCTCAGCCGGCCCGTCTGCTCCAGGCCCGACGGGGGCGCCAGGAACGGGTGCTTCTGCCGGCGGTAGATAGTGTCGGTGACGAAGGGGCGGGCCGCCTCGCGAAGCACGTATTTCTCGGTCATGCCGCGGATTTTCATGGCCACCGGCATGTCGCGCACCAGCTCCACCACCTTGTGATCCAGAAACGGCACCCGCCCCTCGATCGAATGGGCCATCTCCATGCGGTCGCCCAGCATGTTCAACAGGTAGTTGGCCAGCATCGTCTTGGTCCACAGGTACAGCGACTGGTTGACCGGCTGCCGGCCAGTGAGCTGGCCGTCGATGTCGAAGCGGTTGAGGAACACGCGGAACGGGTCGCGGTCGGCGAATGCGGCCATGAACTCCGGCCGGAAGAGCCGCCGGTAGCGCATGCTGTTGGCCGACCGCACCTCGAGCCACGAGGGAACAAAGCCCAGCGCCCGGCGGACGCTGTCCATCGGCAGCGGCTCGCCGCTCGGCAGGAGCACGCCGCGCGAGACTTCGTTCGTGTCCGCCAGCTCGGTCAGCAGCCGCTCGACCTCCTTGGGGTCCTGCCCGGAGGAGCCGTACAGGAGCATGTCGCGGCGGAAATGGGCGTAGCCGCCGAGGATTTCGTCCGACCCTTCGCCGGTGAGCACGACCTTGAAGCCGTGGTCGCGGACCTTTTCCGACAGCAGGAACTTGGCGACGCCGTGCGCGTTGGCGGCCAGCGTTTCGCTGTGCCAGATGCAATCGAAGAAGTTGTCGGCCAGCTCGGTCTGCGTGATCGGCAGCGGGTGGAAGTTGGCCCGCGCGTGGGCGGCCATCTCCTTGGCGACCAACTCTTCGTTATAGGGCTCGACGTCGAAGCACAGGGTGAAGGCCTCGATCGGGTCGCTGCGGTGGACCGCGGCCATGCCCAAGAGTGCGCAGCTATCGAGCCCGCCGCTCAAGTAGCAGCCGACCGGCACGTCGGCCCGCAGGCGGATGCGGACGGCCTCGTCGAGGGTGTGGCGCATCCGCTCGACGTGCTCGTGGTCGCTGAGATTGTCCGCCGGGGCGTCGGCCCGCGGGTAGTCGAAGTCCCAGTAGCGGACGATCTGCGCGTGCTCGCGCGTGGCCAACAGGTAGCAGCCGGGCGGAACCTGCCGGACGCCGGCAAAGAGCGACCGATCCTGGTCGAAGTAGACGTGCGCGATCTGGAAGAACGATTCGTGGTCCCAGCGGGCCGGCACGCCGGCGGCAAAGAGCGCCTTGGCCTCGGACGCCAGGTACAGCGTATCGCCGAGTTGGGCGTAGTAGAGCGGCTTCACGCCGAAGCGGTCGCGGACGGCCAAGAGCATGCCACTGGGCTCGTCCCACAGGACGATCGCGAACTCGCCGCGCAGCTCGCGCAGGGCGTGGGCGCCGTAGTCCTCGTACAAGTGCAGCGCGATCTCGCTATCGGACTGGGTCCGCAGCCGGTGGCCGCGGGCGACCAGCTCGCGCTGGATCCGCTCGTAGTCGTAGAACTCGCCGTTGACGATGACGTGCAGTCGCTCGTTCTCGTTGGCGATCGGCTGGTCGCCGGTCACCAGGTCGATGATCGACAGCCGCGTGTGGCCGAGCGCCACGCGGCCGTGCGGGGCGACCCAGTGGCGTTGCCCGTCGGGCCCGCGATGGACGAGCGACTGCATGCCGCGCTTGAGGGCGTCGGTGTCGACCGGTCCGTTCCGCGAGAACATGGCCACGATGCCGCACATACGAAGTTGACCTTTCCGCTATGTTCTCGTCTTTGGGGCGATTGACGCTTCGGAGATATTCCGGTCGAGTTGAATCGAGGGCGCCGGCGGCGTCAAGCCGGGCGGCGAGTGTGCGTCGGGAGGGCGAGGCTCCCGCCGAGCCGTATCGCCCAGTAATCGCGAGACTTTGTCGCAGCGCACCGGCTCGGCGGGAGCCTCGCCCTCCCGAATTCATGCGGTAGCCGCCGTGCGGCGCACGTCCCGCGGCGCGAAGAACAAGGCCGCGATCAGCAGCAATGTTCCCATCGACAGGTAGATGAACGCGGTCGCCGCCATGGCTTGTCCGAGCGTGAAGTGCCCCTTGTCGACGGCCCAGCCGATGACCGGGGGCCCGGCCGCCGCGCCGCCCCAGCCGACGAAATTCGCCAGGCCCACGACCGTGCTGCGCCGGGCGGCGGGTATGACGTCGTACATCGCGGCCCAGATGTTGGAATCGTACACGCCTTTGAACAGTCCGAACAGCAGCATGGCTAGCATCAACACGCCCTCATCGCGCGTGGTTCCACAGACGAAGATCATGCCGGTGCCCAGGAGCAGTCCCAGGGCCTGCGTCGCGATGCGGCCCCCAAAGGCTCGCATCCGCCATTGATCGGCCAGCACGCCCCCCGAGAGGGCTCCGAGCATGCTGCCCGCCTGGATGAACGCCGTTCCGCTTAGGCCGCCTTTGGCAATCGACATGCCGAAGCTTTCGTGGAGATACGTCGGCATCCAAGTGATGATGACCCAGGCGACGAAGTTCACACACGGGAAGACAATCAACAAGAGAAGGGCGGTGGGCGTCAGTGCCAGGTGACGCAAAAAGGCCAAAAAGCCCATCGCTTCGGGTTGGTGCGCGTCGGGTTGAGCGGCGGACCGTTCCAGGATTTCGGCTTCGTTGCGGTGTGGCTCTCGGATGAACGTGCCCAGCACGAGCCCGAGAAGGATGCCGGCAGTGCCGAGGAAAACGAACGGAGTCCACCAGCCGAAGTTCTGTCCCATCCAGCCGGCCAGGCCACCGCCGAGGATGGTGCCGGCATAGACGCTCGTCTGGTGCAGGGACATGGCGCGGCTCCGCGTGGCGCGGCCATGGTAATCGCTGATGAGCGACATCGAGGCCGGGAAGTAGAACGTCTCACCCAGCCCTTCCGAGGCCCGCACCGCGACGAACTGCCAGAACTTCGAGCACAGCGCCGTGAACCCGGTGATGGCGCTCCACACGTACAGCCCGGCGAGGATGACGATCTTCCGTGAGGCGCGATCGCCCACGGGACCGGCGATGGGGGCCGAGAGGGCGTAGACCACCATGAACGCCGAGGTGATCCAGCCCTGTTCGTATTTGCTGAAATGGAACTCTTCCTGCAGCAGCGGCAACGCGGCTGAGATCGCCTGCCGGTCGGCGTAGTTGAACAGGCAGATGAACCACAGCATCCCGACGACCGCCCACTTGTACCCGCCCGAGACGGTCGTGGCCGCGGGGGCGGTTTCAAGCGGCGCGTGCGTCACGGGCGTCTTCTCGTGCGAGGCTGGGCGTTTTGGATGGTCAGGCGAGGGAACTTACGGAGAAACGGAAGCCCCATCGTAAGACACGGGCGGGGGAAAAGCTATTGCCGCTTCGAGGGCGCCCGCGAGGGGCCAGGGCGCCCGGGCTTTGGCAGTTGTTGTCGCGTCTTGCCCCCACGCGCGATGAGCAGCCGGCGGGCCTCGACGTACTTCGGCGTGGCCGCGGCATAGTCGAGCGCTGTCCAACCGCTATAATCCTTGGCATTCACGTTCGCGCCTGCGTCGAGCAAGCGACGAATCACATCCGCGTGGCCATAAAGGGCCGCCCAAATCAAGGACGTGCGCTCGTTCTGGTCGCGGGCGCCGACCTCGGCGCCCCGCTCGAGTAGGAGCTGCACTATCTCCCCGTGGCCCTTCGTCGCGGCATACTGCAATGGCGTGCCGCGCAATTCCTTTCCATGGGCATCCACCCACATGCCGTCGTCGAGCAGCTCGCGGACGCGCGCCGTGTCGCCTGCCATGGCCGCCTGCTGAAGTGGCGACAGGTCGGCTAGTGTGGACCGATTTACCGCGACCGCCTGGACCGGCACCGGCCTTGCACGGACTGGCGGACCTGAAAGAGTCTGGGGCGCCACTCGCACGTCGCCCAACTCGATCCTGTCGCGCTCGATCCTGAGGGTGAACCGCCCGTCGGGAAAGCGATCGCTCCCTAGCCATCCGGCCCGCTCGTGCCACATGACGAACTCCCATTTGCCTTGCGGCAAAGTCGGGATTTCGAACCGGCCGTCTTCGTCCGTGACGGCGAAGTAGGGATGCCCGATTGGCAGCAGATAAGCCCTCATCCACGGTTGAAGTTGGCTGGTGAGCGGCACCGGAATCGACTGTTGCCTCGCATCGCCGTAGACATACTGGCCGCGCTCGTGCGCTTGGATGAGCGGGTTCACGCCCGGAGCGCCGAGCGGTTCCCACTTGAAGGTCGTTGCCTCGTCCATCTCGTTGACCCACTCCACGCGCCGGACGCTCCAGAATGCCCGCGCATGCGGCTCGAAGCGGCCGGGAAGGGCCAGGATCCGAACGGGCGGCAGAAGCTTGGGCGGAGTGACCGGCGGCAGCCAGCGGCTGCGCAGCCAGACAAAGACGTTGGCGATGCCGCCGTCGGCGGCGACGACGAGCGACTCATCTTTGAGCCCCAGCTCGGCCACGCCCCGCGCCGCGGGCCACTTGACCTCGCGCAAGCCTCCGCGCCCGTCATGCACTTGCCGGGTTAGCGACGTGATCAGCGGCGGCCGCTCGGGCGGCGGGCCATCGTAGAGAACGCGGCCCACCAGGCTGGCGGAGCGAGCGGTCTGTTCGCCCACAGCGCGAGGGGCGGCTTCCGGCGTGCGGCGCGACCGCTCTGCTTCACTCGCAGCCGAGGACTCCGACGGCGCGGCCGTGGGCTTCTGGCCGAAAGCATGAAGTCCGATCGAACCAACGATCACTACAGCGGCGCTCGTCCATCTCGTCAACCAGACACGAGGCATTCGAGGGGCCCCCGATCAAGCGCTATGCCCGGGCACACCCCATCGTAAGGCACCGCTGGGGGAAAAGCTACGACGCGCTCGCGGCCGGAAAACATTGACGCGGTCCCGCGCAAGGACCGCCGGGATAAACCCGGCGGCTCACACGGTGGATCTCAAATTTCAGATTTCAGATGTCTTTCCCTAACCCCCAACCCCCAATCCCCAACCCCTACTCAATCAGCCGGTGGTACCGGCCCATCCAGTACGGCAGAAGGATGAACGTGCCGTCGTCGCGCTCGCGGCCCTCGGAGCCGCCGTCGAATTCGTAGGGATCGCCGTTCCACTTCATCACGCGGCGCTCCGAGATGGGCAGCACCGAGAGGCCGCGGGCCTGGCGGAACCGATTCGTGGCCACGCCGCCCAGGTCCTGGCGACCGCTATTCTTCACCGTCCACACGGTGGTGTCCTGCGGCACGTCGCGGAAGTATTCGACGCACTCGTCGCGGTCGTAGCTGGCCGGCTCGACGAGCGCCGCGTCCGGCCGCTTCGACGGGTCGCTCCACGTGTTGGCTTGCAACGCCGCACCGTAGATGAAATTCAAAAACGGGCTGTGCTCCGGCCGCTCGATCCGCCACGACCGGCGAATGCTCGCCATGTACACCTTGCGCAGCGCCGGATCGCGCTCGTAGATCACCAGCGGATAGTAGGCCAGGAACGCCAGCTCGTCGTCGCTGTGGTTCACCGCTTCCGGCGGCCAGACGAGCTTCTGCTCGACCGTGTTGATCTCGTAGCTGTGCTTCTCGATCAGGTCCTTGGCCGCCTGGGCGTAGCGGGGATTGCCGACGATGTGCTCGGCGGCCTTCAGGTGCGAGAGGATTTCCAGCGAGTTCAGCCCACGGTCGCCGAGCCACTGGAGGTCGTGGTTCAGCTTCTCCGGCGCCCACACGCCCCAGGTGGTCGGCTTGCCCGGCGGCCCGACGTAGTACAGGCCGTGATCGAGGATGTGATCGGTGATGCGGGCGACGTACTGGGCGATTTCCTTTTTCTCGGCGTCGTCGGCCGCCAGGTCGTAGTAGACCGCGTAGGCGAAGTAGTGGCCGTCCAATTCGTCGCTCGACGTGTCCCCCTTCCACCACCACTTGTTATCAGCCGAACGGTGCCACTCGCCGCCGTGCTTGGGCGTCTGCTCGTCCTCGATCGGCACGATGCTGCGGGCAACGAAGCCGGGGATGCCGCTGACCCGCTCGAGGAACATGAGCGCGTCGAGCGACCGGCGGGCGTTCTTCTTGGCCGCGGGGTCGTGCGTGGTGCCGTAACGGAACGCCTCGGCCGCGACGTACATGCTGGTCCAGAGGCCGTCATTGTCGCTCGAGCCCTGGACGTGCCCGGCGGCGAGGTTGCCCGGCTCCTTCATGTTGATTTCGCCGACCAGGCCGAAGCGGACGTGGTGCTTCTGCAGGGTATCGTCGATCGCGGCCATTTTGCGGTCGAGCGTCATCGCCTCCTGCCGTACAGACGCGAAGCCGGCCGGCGTCTGGACGATGCAGGCCCCCTTTTCGGTGATCGCCAGGTTTTGCACGTCATCGCTGGGGAGCCACATCCGCGAATGGAACAGCCGCCACCGGCTCGCGCCGGGCGCCAGGTACATAAGGCCCCGCTTCGAGCCGGCCCACACGGCGCCGTCCTTGGTCCGCACGGCGACGGTGGCATCGTCATAGGGCATGACGGGGCTGCCTTTGGCCAGCGCCGCCAGGTCGGTGGCCGAAAGTCGCTCGCCGGCCGAAGCGGGAAGGACCTTCACATCGGCCAGGCCGGAGACCCAGGCCTGGTACTTTTCGTCGCCGACGGCCAGAAGTGCCAGAGTGCAGAGCAATGCGTGCATGGGGAGTAGGGGCTGGGGGTTAGGGATTGGGGGTTGGGGGCGGGAGGACGGCAGGAGGGCGATTCCATAAGTAGCCCGGCGCGCGCCGCGCCGCAAGCCACCGGCGCGAAAAGATTGGCTTTCTCGGAGGCCAAGTCTTATCATCAACGAGCGGTTTGCTCGCCGGCCGCCACGCATTTCCGCGGATCGGGCGGCGACGAGCGAGCCGCCGGGTTTATCCCGGCGGTCCGCTTTGCGGTCCCTTCTTGCAGATTCACTCACCGGCTTTCTCCGGAGGTCTCGACCATGCGCGACGAACCGAACGGCCTTGAGCGGCGCGAATTCCTCAAGACGGGGCTTTTGGCGGCGGCCAGCACGGCCGTGTTGGGCGAGCGGATCGCCACGGCGGCGGCGCCCGCGGACAAGAAAATCGCACCGAGCGCCGCCGGCATTCCGGTGCGCCCCTTCGGCAAGACCGGCCACAACCTGCCGATCCTGGGCATGGGGGGCTCGGCCATGGTGCAGATGTTCATCCGCGCCTACGGCACCGATCTCTTGTCGATGGACGATCGCGTCGCCATGGTCCGCCACGCCTACGATGGCGGCATCCGCTACTTCGACACAGCCCGCGTCTACGGCGAGAGCGAGTCGATCGTGGGGCGCGGGCTCAAGGGAGTCCGCGACAACGTCTACGTGGCCACCAAGTGCCATATGACCGAGCCGGGCCAGGTCCGCCAATCGGTCGAGACCTCGCTCAAGCAGCTCGACATGGACTACGTCGACTGCGTGCAGGTGCACAGCCCGGCGATCGAACGCGTCGGCTTCGAGGGGGCGATGAAGCTGCACGCCGAGCTGGTGAAGCTGCGCGACGAAAAGATGCTGCGGTTCATCGGCCTGACGACGCACGTCGCCTTCGAGACCGTCTTGCAGATGATCGAGACCGGCGGCTTCGACCAGGTGCTGTTGGCGTACGGCTATTTCCGCAAGGGCATGGACACGATGCTCTCCAATCAAAAGGTCGAGTATCGCGACATGTGCCTGGTGAAGGCGGCCGAGCGCAATATGGGCATCGTGGCGATGAAGGTGATGGGGGCGAACATCTTCAGCCACAACGCCAAGAACATCGTGGCCGACGCCGAGCCGGCGATGCTCGAGCGGCTGCCGGCGGCCGCCATCCGCTGGGTGCTGCAAGACGACCGCGTGTCGATGCTCAATATCGGCGCGTCGATGCCCGCCGACATCGACAAAAACGTGAAGACGCTCACCGGCAACCTGACGTTCACGAACGAAGACCGGCGGCTCTTGGCCGATTTCTGCACGAAGGCCTACGAGGCCGAGCCGGTGAAGGCGATGAAGATTACGTGAGGCCGTTCGCTTGCAGATGGACCATGACGTTCAGACGCACTTTGGCCGCACGTGCGCGGGGCCAGAATGGCACGGATCGTTTTTGGCACTATAACCCGGCTTAAGCCGACGACACACCACGGACAATTTCATTGTCCGGAGTGCGGTGTCTCGTCAACGTACGCCGAAGTTCGCGTGAAGAAGTAGTTCCACGTGTTCTTTGTTCCCCTTTTTCCGCTCGCCGACGACCCCGGCGGATTCCAATGCTGCAATTGCAGGAGCACCTTTGACGAAGACACGCTTTTGCACGGGGTGGATCGACCGATTGCAACATGGAACTGCCCAAGCTGCGGCCGAAGGTGGCCTCAGACGAACATTCGTTGTCCAATGTGCAAGGTGCGACTCGACGGTTCATCCACTGATGCCCGTTGACCCACGGGCCACGCCGCGGACAATTGGTTGTCGTTAAGGGGTTAGCGACTCCATTGGTATTGAGGGCTGACCGTGGCCAAGTTTGCCGTCATCTTGCCGGCCGCTGGAAAAAGCAGCCGCTTCAGCGACCAGCACTACAAGAAGCCCTTTGCGCCGATGGCGGATCGGGCCGTGTGGCTGCACTCGGCCGAGCGGTTCCTGCACCGCAACGACGTGGTGCAGGTGATCGTGGTGATCTCGCCCGAGGATCGCGAGTATTTCGACTTCAAGTTCTCGTCGAACGTCGCCATCCTGGGGATTGACGTCGTGCTGGGCGGGAAGGAACGGGCCGACTCGGTCGAGAACGCCTTGGCCAAGCTCAAGCCGGAGGCCGAATACATCGCCGTACACGACGCGGCCCGCCCGTGCCTGGCCGACGAGTGGATCACCAAGGTGTTCGAGGCGGCCGAAAAGAGCGGAGCGGCGATCCTGGCCCTGCCGGTGAGCGGCACCTTGAAGCGCGTGAAGGACGGCTCGAAGATCGAGGAGACGGTGTCGCGCGAGGGGCTGTGGGAGGCCCAGACCCCGCAGGTCTTCCGTCGGGCGATCCTGCTCGAAGCCTACGGCCGCCGGGCCGGATTCAACGCCACCGACGACGCGCAGCTCGTCGAGCGGCTGGGCAAGCCGGTCACGGTCGTCCGCGGCTCGCCGATCAACATCAAGATCGGCACCAAGGAAGACCTCCGCCTGGCCGAGCACGCGCTAAAGGCCCTGCCGAAGCCGAAATTCCAGGGTCCCGCCCACCCGTTCGCCGGCGACGACATGTGGCGGTGAGGGGGAGCCGGCAGCGGGCGGCAGGCAGCCGGCAGCAGAAGCATCAGGTCACGCGGCAGCCAAGCCCAGGGGTGGCAGCCCCTGGGAGTTCTTCGCGCGCTCCCGGTACGCCGGATTTCCCCTACCGCGGGCGGCCTGGCGCCGTGTACGATTCCGTCGCTGCCGTTGGCGCCCTCCGCCCATCGGCGACAGCCCTGTGAGGCAACGAAAGCGTGCAAGACATCATCGCCGAACTCGCGTGGCGCGGCCTCATTCATCAAACGACCGACGAGCAGCAACTGCGTCGCCGGCTGACCGAAGGCCCGCGCGTGCTGTACGCCGGCTTCGACCCCACGGCCGACAGCCTGCACGTCGGCCACTTGATGCCGCTACTGATGCTGCGGCGGTTTCAGCGGTTCGGGCATCGGCCGATCGTGCTCGTGGGGGGTGCGACCGGCATGATCGGCGATCCCAGCGGCAAGAGTGAGGAGCGCAACCTGCTGTCGGTCGAGACGCTAGCGCACAACGTCGAGTCGATGCAGGCGCAGATGCGGGCGTTCCTCGACTTCGGCTCCGGCGCCGGCCAGGCGGTGCTCGCCAACAACTACGACTGGATGCACCGCTTTGGCGTATTGGACTTCCTGCGCGATATCGGCAAGAACTTCCCCGTGAACGTCATGCTCGCCAAGGACTCGGTCCGCAGCCGGCTGGAGCGCACCGACGCGGGCCTGAGCTTTACCGAGTTCAGTTACATGCTCCTGCAGGCGTATGACTTCGTCCATCTGCACAAAGAATTCGGCTGCGAGCTGCAGATCGGCGCGAGCGACCAGTGGGGCAACATCACCGCCGGGATCGATCTCGCGCGGCGGATGCACGGCGTGCAACTCTACGGCCTGACCTGTCCGCTCTTGACCAAGAGCGACGGCAGCAAGATGGGGAAGACCGAGTCGGGGGCGTTGTGGCTAGCGCCGGAGCGAACCAGTCCCTACAAGTTCTATCAATACTGGATCAACGTCGAGGATGCGGACGTGGTGAAGTGCCTGCGGTACTTCACCGATCTGGCGCGCGAGGAGATCGAAGCGCTCGACGCGGCCCGCGCCGCCGATCCGGGGCGGCGCGAAAGCCAGCGGCGGCTGGCCGAGGAGTTCACCCGATTGGTGCACGGCGAAGGGGGACTCGCCAAGGCGCGGCGGGCCAGCGACATTCTCTTCGGCGCCGAGATCGCGGCCCTTTCCGACGCCGAGCTGGGCGAAATCTTCGCCGACGTCCCCAGCCACGAGATGGAGATGCAATCACTGACGGCGGGCTTGAACGTGGTCGACGCGTTTGCCGCCGCCGGCCTGGCCAAGAGCAAAGGGGACGCGCGCCGCACGATCACGCAAGGCGGCGGGTACGTAAACAACCGCCGCGTCGCCGCCGCCGATACGACGCTCACCGCGAGCGACCTGGCCAGCGAATCGGTGATGGTCCTGCGGTCCGGCAAGAAGAACTATGCGCTACTGCGATTTCGCCGCTGACAGCACCGCCAGCGAGCCGAGAGCCCGCTGCGAGGGCCGCAAGGATAGCCACACTAGCCCGAAGCGCCAGCGAGGGATCTTCGTGGCACGCGTCGGAACCCTCGCTGCCGCTTCGGGGCTAGTTTTTAGACGCGCGCTTGGGAGGGCGAGGCTCCTGCCGAGCCGTGGTTCAACGGCCCAGACGGCTCAGCGGGCGCTTCGCCCTCCCCGGTGCGCGTCCGCCTGCGTTGACGCGGGGCGTGAAGTCGCATTGACGCATCCGCGCCGGCGAGCCTACTATCGCCGGCAATTTTTCCCCTCTTCGACGTCCGCGCGGTGCACGGCAGCGCCTGCATCCCTCATTTGTATGCGCAACAGAGTCAAGATCGCCGGCTTCATTTTGGGTTCCGCGGCGACCGTGGTCGTCCTAGTGGCCGGATCGCTCTTGCTGGCCGCGCGGCACGTGCCCGCGTTCTACGCCGAAGCGCTTTGCGCGCTCCCCGAGGTTCAGCACCAGGCCAGCGACGAGCTGCTCGCCGGCGCCACGGCGCTGTCGAGCAGCGCCCGCCGCCGCGGACCGTGGTACGCGCTGTTTACCGAGGAGCAGATCAACGGCTGGCTGGCCGTCGACCTGGTGCGCAACCACGCCGAGCTACTGCCCGAGGGCTTTGTCGACCCGCGGGTCCGCATCGAGGCGGGGCGGGCCAGGATCGCCTGCGGGTATCGCCAGGCGGCGGTGTCGACCGTCCTTTCGATCAGCGTCGACTTGTATTTGGCCGAGCCCAATTGCGTCGCCCTGCGTTTCGAGGGGGCGCGGGCGGGGGCGCTGCCGGTGCCCATGACCACGCTTGTCGAAGGCGTGGCCCACGCGGCCGAGCGATTGAACCTGCGCGTGCGATGGCGGCAGGCCGGCGGCGACCCGGTGGCGCTGGTCAGCCTTCCGACGGCACACGACGAGAAGAACGTCCTGAAGCTGGATGCCCTGCGGCTTCGCGATCGGGAGTTGTACCTGGCGGGCCGTACTGAACCGGTCGCGCCGGTGGAATCGCCGAGCGCGACCCCCGATACTCCTCAACCGGCCGTTGCCGAGCGGCCGGCGACGAACGTGACGGTCCAATGACCCGCCGCGGGCGAGCGGGCCAAGTGCACTTGCCCGCATAGGCGTTGACCGGCAACATCGACACGGATCTCATTCGCCTCCCATCGCACGATGTGGCACGTCCCGCGATCCCACCGCGCGACGACGCCGCGGCCACCTGAAATAGGTCCCTCATAGTCAAGATAGGCAAGGCGGTGGTCAGCCAGCGGTTCGGCGCGAACTATCAGCCCGTCGGCCGGTTCCCGGTCGAGTGCCCAGGTTCGTAGCGTGCCTTCGACTTCGAGCATGAAGTCCCAGTGAAGGGCGCGGGGGTTGCCCGGCGGCAGCTCGTGCCGGAGGACGACGAACCGGGTCGGTGACTGTGGCGTGGCGTTCATGGAAATCAGCCCTCCCCGCTGATCGAGGTTTTTCGCAAGAATTTTCTTGGCAACGGGTCCGACTTTCGCTATTCTATCCCCCGGTCTGCGGGCCGGTCCGCAGTCGGCAGTCGTGTTATGTTCGTCAGGCGCTCAAATAAGGAAACGCCAATGAAGGCATATGGATTCGCGTGTTGCACGGCAGCAGCCGCCTGCTTTTCTCTCGTGGCGCAAACGTCTCAAGCCACGATCACGACCTATACGGTCTCGGCCGACTACTTCGCGGCGCTGGGCAGCCCGCCCACCTTCCTGGAAGACTACGAAGCCGATCCCCCCAACACGACGTTCGGCGACGGCCTTTACCACGGGCTAACGTATGTCTTCCCGGCTGAAGTGCTGGGCCGGATTGACGACAACTTCAACAGGATCGACTTTCAAAGCCTGGCTGCCGAGCGCGGCGGCGGCCCGAGCAATCCGGGCTTTTTCTTCGCGGAAGAGAGCATCTTCGTCACGTTTCCCGAGCCCGTGCTGGCGGCCGGCGTTTTCATCAATGCCGACGAAGGGAGTGACGAGTATTTCCTTGGCGTGGCCTCGCTCTCGGCGGCCGTCGCGACAAGCGGCACCTTCGACCCCGACTTCGGGCTGTACTTCGTCGGCCTGATTTCGGACACGCCCTTTACGACGATCGAGATCGGGGCGGGCGTCGATGCGCCGAGCGGCTGGAACATCGACAACCTCACGTATCAAGGCGTTCCCGAGCCGGCGACGTGCGGATTGCTCGTGCTGGGGGCCCTGTGCCTGGCGGCGGGTCGTCGCTGGCGCCGCGCGTAGAGTGCGCGGGGCGAATAACCGCAGCTTCGCGTTCGGTGCGCTGCTGGCTCGCCCCGCAGTGCGCCTGCTGTGCTATTCCGCGAACACCGTGGTCGATTCCTGTTGCGTAGTGCCCGCGGGCAGGCCTGCGCTTGTTGCTTGGGCGGTGAACGTCAATTGCCCCGGCCGATCGGCCCGCGCGCGGATTTGATACGTGAGCGTCTCGCCGGGCTTGAGTTCCGCTACTGGGTCGAAGCGAATCGTTTTTCCCGCGATCTGGCCGCGCGACGGCCCGGACGTGCCGACGACCGAGGGCGTCATCTCGGCTGGCACCGTGGCCACAAGCGCCACCTGCCGATCGGGAGCCGCGCCGGCGTTCGTGATTTTGACTTCATACGTCGTCTCGCGGCCGACGCTTACCGGGTCGCCAATGTCGGCGATGGTCATGCCGAGCCGCGCGGCGGCCGCGGGCGGCGGCGGTGCGGCTGCCGCGTCGGGGACGATCTCAAGGCACGCGTCGGAACTGTTGCGTGCGCCCTCGGCGGTGGCGATGGTTGCGCGAACGCATGCGCGGGCGGCCGCGGCAACGCAGCGACATTGGACGCGGAACGTGACATTCTGTCCGGCCGGCAACGACCCCACGACCCACACGAGATCCTCGCCCACCCACTCGTAGCCTTGGTCCGCGTTGGCCGGTTCAAGTCCTCGATCGAAGCGGCACGCCAGCCGGAGCTGCGTGACCGGGGCCCGGCCGGTGTTGGTGATCTGGACGGCGAAATCGGCCATCCGTCCGACGGTCGCGCGGGTCGGCCCGGACGTTTTGACGGCAACGGCCGCGGCGGCACCCGCCGCTGCGCCCGGCGGCGGCGTAGCCGTGCTCGGCGGCGCGGGCGCGGCGGGCGCGCCTGGCACTACCGCCCCCGGGGCGCCGGCAGCGGTCGCCACGACGCAGGCCGTTGCCCGCGCCTGGACGACCCCGCCGCTGACGATCTCGATGTTGTTGCACAATTGGCCGGCCCGGGTCACCCGCAAGGGCGCGATGATGTCGCGCGATTCGCCGGCGGCAAGGGGCGGGTCGATGTCGCGCTCGATGTGGTCGGCGCCGGTTGTGTGTTCGAGCCCCGCGTCAAATCGATCGACGATCACCAGGCCCGAGGCGGGCGCGGTCCCGCGGTTGGTGACGGTGGCCACGAACTCGATGTCCTGGCCCACGACGGCGGTCCGCGGCCCCGTCATGGTCAGCGTCAACGACTGCGTGGGCACGGCCGTGCCGGTGACCGTGGTCGTCGCGCACGATTGCGCCGAGACGCCGTCGGCCGCCGTTAGCGTAGCGCAATTGCTGATCGTGGCCGCACGGTCGGCGCGGAAGTCGATCGTGATCGCTTGCGCTTGTCCTGCCCCGATGTCGCCCAGGCGATACTCGAGCCGGCCGCCTTGCGCCTGGGCGGGCGGATTGCTGCTGATAAAGGTCAACCCCGCTGGCACCGGATTGGTTACCGCGACCTGGCGGGCCGAGAGCGCCCCGACGTTGGCGACTTCGACGCGATACTCGACCGTCGAGCCGACCGTGGCCTGCACGGGGCCCGTCGTGCGCAGCGTCAGGCTGCCGGCCGTGCTCCACGTTTTTTGCGTAGTGCCGTTGGCGACGGTCAATCGCTGTCCGTAGCTGCCGCTCAAGTCGGCAGGCCGGATAATCTGGATGGCGATATTATTCGTGCCGGGCGCCGGCTGCTGCTCGAAGATCTCGGCGCTGGCCTGCCCCAGGGCGTTGGTGGGCACCTCGACGACCGACCCGCCGTCTGGGGCGAACCCGGCTGCCGGTCCGCCGGTGATCTCATAGCGGACGATCCAGCCCACGAGCGGCGTGCCATCGCTGCGCCGGGTCATCGTGGTGGTGAACACGTGCCGGCCGCCGACCGGGTTATTGGCCGGCGGCGGGAAGGCCCATTGCGCGTCGACCCAGTAGATCGTGGCTGTCTGCTGCCGCTTGCCCCATTCGTAGACGCTGGGTGCGTAGGCGGTCACGTGGCTTGTTCCCTCGACCGGCGAAGTCACGCTGACCCACGCCTGTCCGCGTTGCACCGGGACGTCATCGGTCGGCGTGGGCGTGCCGCGCGTCAGCGCCACGTAGCGCGTCGAAGTGGCGCCAACGACGTACGAGTTGTCGACCTTATGCGGCGCCTCGCGGGGGCGGATCACGGCGTCGAGAACGCCGCGGCGTTCCACGGTGACGAACTGTCCGACGCCACCGGGCGCGAGCATCCATTCGACGCGCTCGTTGGCCCACATGTTGCCGTCCGGTCCGCAGACCGTGCCGACGAGCACGACCTCGGCGCCGACCGGCGCGATGACCTTGGCGGGGGCAACCGCAACGCACATCATGTTCTTGTGCGTCGGACAGCCGGGATCCGGTTTGAGCGGGGGATTGCGGGGCGGATCGCAAATTAGAACGTGGCGGCCCGTGGGGTCGATCCGCGGGATCGTGCAGTACGCGCAGCCGGCGGCGCTTGCGGCGCAAAGCGCTAGCGCCGCCAGAAGTCGCCACGGTGCCGGGGCGTATCGATGCACGACGGAGGTGTCCTCCATGGCGCGCCTGCCGCGAGCGGTATGGCGGTCGCGAAAGCGCGTGCGGCCGAGCGTCTGTAAAAAGAACCGGCCTGGATAAAACGTAGCATGCGAAATGGCAACATGGGGTCTTTCTTCAACGTATGCCGTTGACGAATAGCAACGCCTCAGGACGATCGTTACGACCGGTGCGAACGGAAGAACGAAGGGCTGGAGATGGTCTGAAATGGTGTGCCAGTGGGACTCCACGCGAATGAAAGAGCCCTCGATCGAGACACCAACCGCGCTGGCGGTTGTCGCTCGCTCGAGGGCTCGGCGCTGGCTCGTTTTTCCTGTGGCAGCCGGATTGCGACGTACGGCGCTTCAATACCGGTTGCCGAAGATTCCCGTAGCATACCAGATGCCGTTCGCGCCGCGCTCGATGTCGTACGCAAACCGTGGCTGGGAACTTTTGACCGCCCCCCAATGGCCGGGGGACTGGCGCCAGCTATGCACGCAGTCGACCGCCGCGTCCATGAGGTTCTCCTGCGGCCAGCTCTCGGCCACGACCTCCTGCGCCCGCAACCCGAACGGCAGCAGCCGACCGATCCTGTGGAAACGGTACTCCCAATGGTGGTGGCCCTGCAACCGTATGCGGGCCTGGTACCGGGAATGCTGCTTCGCTTCCTGCACCAAATGGGGGTCCAGATCCCCCTTAGTGCTGGCCGGCGCTTCCGGATGGATTCGCACGGCAAAAACCATCGCGCGCTGTGTGAGCGTGCCGGGGGGGAGGTCGAGCACAACCGCCAGGTGTTCAGGCCGGTAACGATAGTACTTGCCGCTTGCAAACGGCAGCGTTGTGACGACGTATCCGTATTGCTCCGCTCCTACGCTGGCGAAGTCGATCATCACGATTCCTTCGTGCTTTTCCATCTCAGCAAACGCCGGGTGGTCCAACAGTGGCATCTCTTGACCCTCGGCTGTGCTCCGCGCGTCGAGCGGCAGGCGCAATAAGACAAACTCCGCCAGGCGACTGTCGAGTCCACGTTCGGCGATTTCGCGATCGAGTCGCTGTGTCTCCCGCGGGCGGCCCGGATCGTGGAAATGGATGAGCAGCATCCGTTCCTGTTCCTTTGCCTGGCGCATGCCCTCGCCGTAGTTGGCTTGCCACACGAGCTGCGCGGCGGATGCGGCGCCAGCGCTGGGCGGCGTCTCCGCTTTCTCACCGGCCGCGGCGCACGAAACGTAAAGCAAAGCAACGAGCCCCACGGACTGAACAAACAAACGCGTCATGGGTTCCCTCCTGGCTGGCCGATCGAGGTGACTTGCTTCGGCCCGGTTAGCACTCACTGCTAGCGGTTTGGCGAAGCGACAAGGGTTTCTCCGGCCGGGTGTGTCCGGCTCTTTCGTGAGCGGGGGGGGGCGTGCGAGCTCGGCGCGAAACAAGCGGCCGCCGAGTGCGCTCTTAGGTGGGTACCAACCGCCAGAACCGGCTGTATCGATTGCGCGGTCTGGGATTAACTGGTGTATCAGGTCGACTGCGCAGAATCAACCGTCTGCGAAAGAGAATCCTCAGATCGACGCAACTTGTTTGGGTGGCTTTATTTCGCGCTTCCTGGTATTACAGCGTTATTGTTTTCCAGGTCGAAAGCGCGCCAAAAAAGGCGAGGTGTCTCATGCTGCACGCCGTCGTACGGACTGCGCCCTGGATTGCTCCGGTAATTCTTTTGACATCAACGTGTTATGCCCAGAAAGACCAGGGCAGCGGCGCCCCGCGTCCGGCCCCGGCTTCACAAGAAGGCGTGCAGCAGTCCGCATCGCTTGAGCAGTTGCCGGCACTGGCCGTGCAGGCGAAGGGCCAATTCCGCGCGATGACCGCGGCCGACGTCCAATCGGCCCGGGGCAGGCTTGAGCAAGCCCGCGCGAAGCTGGAACGCTTCCTGGGACGCGGCGCCGCGGCAAAGGGGTGGCGGCGCTATCTCGATCTGGATTCGCTCGACGCACAATTGAAGGCGGGCAGCGAAGCGGCGGAAGCGCCCCTGGTCGCGACCCTGCGGCAATTTCGCACCGATCAGGCCGGTCTGGAGCGCGCGGAATTCACGAAGGTCGCCGCGGTGCTGGCTGACTACCTGGCCACGCTGGGGCAAGCCCGCGATCCAAATGCCAAGGCGTCCTACGACGCGCGGTTGGACCAACTATCCACGAGCCTCGCGGCGTACGCGAAAACGCCGTCGAGCGAGGAGCTGAAGAAGATCGGCGCGGAACTCGACTGGCTCGACGTGCGGCACCAGGCGCAGCCGCTCGTGGAATCGATCAAGAGCCAGTTGTCGCAGCCGAACTTGATCGTCACAGCGCGCGGCGACTTCCTGGCCACGGGGCTCAACCGCCATGTTGACGACTCCGATCCGGTGCGCGACACCATCCTGGGAACTAGCATCCGCGGAACGGGGCGCACCCAGGCCAAGGTGTCTTTTCGTTTGATCCCGAACTCGGAACGGGCCCTGCTCGAAGCCACGCTGTCGGGTGTGAATCGCGCGCGGACCACGGGTTACAACGGTCCGGCCATCATTCATTCGGTCGGCACGACGCGGCTCACCGCCTCGCAGCGGCTGGCGATCGACGACGACGGTCTGCACGGGCTGGCGACCACGGTCGACGCCGACACCGACTCCTCGATCACCGGCATCGGCTCGTCGAAGCGCGGGTTCGTCGGGTGCATCGTCAAGAAGGTGGCCAGCCAACGTGCCTCGCAGCAGCAGGGGCAGGCCGAGTCGATCGCATCCCAGCATGCGGAGAAGCGTCTCCGCACGCAGTTTGAGAAACAGATCGGCGCCGAGCTGGCCAAGGGCAATCGACAGTTTCAGGACCGCTTCCGCGGACCGCTCGTGCGGCGCGGCCAGCTTCCGATCCTGAAGTTCAGCACCACCGACCAGGAATTGCGGCTCGTCGCTCTGCAAGCCAAGGGCGCGCAACTGGGAGCCCAGGGGCCGGCGCCGCAAGCCTCCGGGAAATCGCAAATCTTGCTCCGCCTGCACGAATCGATGGCCAACAACTTTGCCGGCGGGACGCTCGCCGGGCAGACGATTGGCCAGAAGGAACTGGAAAAGTTCGCCATGGACTTCATGGGCGAAGTGCCCGAGAGGCTGAAGGACGATCCCGATAGAGAGCCTTGGTCGATTACCTTCGACGATGCCGAGCCGGTGACGTTCACCGTCGCCGAAGGCGGCTTTGCGTTGACCGGCCGCGGCAAGAAATACACTTCGGGCGACCGCTCCTATCCGGCCATGAACTTCACCGTACGATACAAAGTCGAGCCCTTGGGCAAAGGCGTCAAGGGGACGCGGATCGGCGACATCGAGATCTTCCCACCCGGGTTTGTGCCGGGTAGCGGCCGCTCGCTGTCGCTGCGGCACACGACGCTGCGGCGGCTGATGATGCGCCGGCTGAGCAAGATTTTCGAGCCCGAGATCGTCAAGGACGAGGCCACGGAGCTGAAGGGGGAGTGGAAAACGGCCGGTCCGCTGGCGGTCACCGAGATCGCGGCCGATCGCGGCTGGCTGACGGTGGGCTGGAGCCAGGATCGCTCGTCATCTACGCTGGCGAAGGCACCCGTGCAGGCTCCCGAAGCGAAAGCGCCTCGCTAAAATGGGAGCGCCTGAGAACTCACTGTGCCACTGGCTTCCCCAGTGCGCCGCAAAATCAGAACACTGGCGGAGCCAGTGGCACACAGAATCAGCCGCCTTTCCAAGACATTGACCGACGCCTTGATTGCCGCACCATGACTCGCTACGTCGACATCGCCTTCGATTGCCTGCCGTTGCGGTCCGTCGGCCGGATGGACATCCCGATCGACGCCTCGCCGAAGTTTCGCGCCCGCTGCGAGCGGATCAAGCAGGCGCTGGCCAAGCACGGCTTTCACAACGCGTATTTTCTCTATAACGCCGCGTGTACGTTCCACCTGACGAATCAGGCGGACTTCGGCGCGATCGAATTCCGCTTCGAGGGGACGGCGCTCACCGACGAAACGGACCAGAAGACCGTCCGCTGCGACCTGGAAGTGGAACTGCTGCGCGAGACGTGCGACTGGCTCACCGAGCCGGTCGTGGCCTGGTTCGCCGACAGCGTCCCGGTGGCCGTGCAAACGGAGTTCGATCGCTACATCGCCGCCGGCGATCTGAAGCAAACCATCGAGCGCGTCCAGCGCATCCAGGCGGAAAGCGATCAGCACGGCGGCTTCGTGGGCATGTACCTCTAGGGCCGCGGCGTCGAGTCGTCAGGCGCGGGCCTGCTCGTCCCACGGTCCGATCAGAAGAAGCCCCCGATCATGAGACCGATGTTCGACCCGCCCCCCGTGTCGGGAAAGTAGTCGCGGGCGGGCGTGATGCCGGTTCCCGGACGGCCAGTAGCGCGCCCCGATTGCGCTTGGCCCAGCGCCTGGCTTCGCGCTTGTTGTCTCTCGGTCAACTTCGCCTTGTCGCGGTCGATCTGCCGCTGCCGCGAATCGCCAAGCTTTGACTGAACCTTCTCGTTCGAGGCCCGGCGGGCCGCCAACGACGCCAGCCGTTGATTGAGTTGAGCCGGCGTCGTCAGCATGTTGGGCAGCCTAGGATCGCGGCGACTGCTAGCAGCCGGAGGATGAGCAGACGGTCGTGCATGGAAGACTCTCGGGAAAGTGATTTTCGCCCGGAGTGAAAGGCCAGCATCATCCCCCCCAACATCGGATCAGCCATGCTGGCTGCTGGCGCCTCGAATGGCATCCTGGTCCGACGGTTTGCTGGCTGAGAACTGAGATGAGCGGGGTGCCCTGGGGAGTCTCCGAAGAGGTTTCTGATTGTATGGATTCACGCAAGTTTGACGGTTATGCCGCCGATATTTGGTCTGACGATGGCTACGCCCTGGGGGGCTGCGCTCACATTACTGGCCAATGAATCAGCCGCGAGCGGTTACGGGCGAGGACGATCGGCAGCGTCGCTTGGTTGGGAAGCCTCGTCATGCCAGGAACTTTGAATTCATGAGCCTGCGAGACGCCAAATTCTGGGCCGTGCTCACCGCCGTGGTGGTGCTGGTCACGGGTTGCCAGCCCGCTCGCCCGTTCTACTTCTTTGAGGACGGCGACCTTTCGCACTATCGCGGCGTGGCGACCGAAGTCGAGTACCCGGACGTCAATGCCGACACGATCGCCGACGTGAGCCAATCGGCCCCGCCGTTGACGCTGGACAACCCGGAGCCGACGAGCTTCTGGCCCTTGCACCTCGAAGAGGCGATTCGCAACACGCTCTCCAACAGCAAAGTGATGCGCACGATCGGCGGCCAGGTCCTTCGCCCGCCCACGCAGGTCACACAGGTGCCGACGTCCGTGCAGACGGTCTATAACCCAGCCGTCGTCGAGAGCGATCCGCGTTTCGGCGTCGAAGGCACGCTGTCGCAATTCGACACGCAATGGAGCACCAACGTTTTCTGGCAGAAGAACGACCACCCGGTCAACCTGAACCTGGGCGGCCTGGTGGCGGGCGTCCTCAACCAGGACGCCGCGCAGTTCCAGACGCAGTTGCAGAAAACGACGGCCACGGGCGACCGCGTCTTCATCCGCAACAACACGTCCTACGACCAGAACAACAACCCGTCCAACCTGTTCCCCAGCGTCTGGAACACGAACTTCGAGGCCGAATTCCGCCATCCGTTCCTGCAAGGCGCCGGCCTGCAATTCAACCGCATCGCCGGCCCCAGCGGCATCCCCGGCGTGTCGGGCTTTGCCAACATCCCCGGCGTGTACAACGGCGTGGCGATCGCCCGGATTCAGACCGACATCGCCATCGCCGACTTCGAGTCGGACGTGCGCGATGTCGTGGCGGAGACGGAGCTGGCCTACTGGGAGCTGTACTTCGCCTACCGCAACCTGGACGCCTTGGTCGTGGGACGCGATAGCGCCCTGTCGACGTGGCGAAAAGTGAAGGCCCTGTACGATGCCGGGGCCCGCGGCGGCGAGGCGGAAAAAGAGGCCCAGGCCCGCGAGCAGTATTTCCTGTTCCGCGGCCAGGTCGAGAACGCCGTCAGCAACGTGTACGAGGTGGAGAACCGGCTGCGGTACATGATGGGTCTCACGGCCACCGACGGGCGGCTGATCCGGCCGGCCGACGATCCGCCGACGGCGAAAGTGGATTTCGAGTGGCAGTCGATCCTGGTCGAGAGCCTGGCCCGCACCCCCGAGCTGCGCCGGCAGAAGTGGGTCGTCAAGCAGCAAGAGCTGCAGTTGATCGCCTCGAAGAACTTCCTCCTGCCGCGCATCGACGCGACGGGGATTTACCGCTGGGTGGGCTTCGGCAACGACCTGTGGTATGCCCATCGCACGCCTGACTTCGACACGGCGATGAGCGTTCTGACGGGCGGCCGCTTCCAGGAATGGCAATTGGGCTTGCAAGCGAACGTGCCGATCGGTTTCCGCGCGCAGTTGTCCGGCGTCCGCAACGCGCAGCTTCAGTTGGCCCGTGCCCGCGCGATCCTGCAGGACCAGGAGCTGGAGCAGACGCACCAGTTGGCCGCCGCGGTCCGCGACCTCGAACGCGCTTACAAGTTGACGGAAACGAACTTCAACCGCCGCATCGCCGCCGAGGTGAACGTGCGGGCCGTCCGCGCGGCGTACGAGACCGACACCGTCACGCTCGACTTGCTGTTGGACGCCCAGCGCCGGCTGGCCGTGGCCGAGAGCGACTACTTCCGTTCGCTCGTCGACTACGCGATCGCCATCCGCACCGTACACCTGCGGAAGAACTCGCTGTTGGAATATAACAACGTCTACCTGGCCGAGGGTCCGTGGCCCGGCAAGGCCTACTTCGACGCCCGCAAGCGTGGCCGCGAGCGCGATGCCGGCTTCTTCGTCAACTACGGCTTCTTCCAGCCGAACGTGTTCAGCCGAGGTCCGATCAACCAGAAGGTCAACGACGACAACATGATCTTCCCGGGCGATGGGGCGCCGTCACAGCCGCAGCCCGAGAGCGTGCCCACGCCGGCGCCAAGGGGCGTAGGGTCGCCTTCGGACGCTATGTCGCGGAATTTCGGCGCCCCGGCCGGGCTTCCGGCGGGCGGGGCCGCCGACGCGCCCCGCCGGCTGCCGGCAGCAAGCCGCGACACTTTGTCGTACGATTGGGGGTCGATCAACCGTGCTGCCGAGGCACCGGCGTCGCCCGCGAGCCCGGCCGTTCGGCAAACTACGTACAACGCGTCTCCGCGGGGGGCAAACAGAAGCTATGAATCTGGCGCGGATTACACGACTGCTGGAGCTGATCGGCCTGTTGCAGTTCGGCCGGGGCCATAACGCTCACTCACTGGCGCAAGAGTGCGGCGTCAGTCGGCGAACCATCTTTCGCGATCTCGACCTGCTGCGATTCTCCGGCGTTCCGCTGGCGTTCGACGAGGAGCAGCAGGAATACCGCATTCCGGGCATGAACTTCCTCCCGCCTACGGATTTCACTCCGGAGGAAGTCCTGTCGCTATTGGCACTGTGCTACGATCTAGGCGGACGTGGCGTGCCATTGTACAAGCCCGCGCGTACCGCGGCGCTCAAGCTGGAGAGCGCGCTCCCGGAACGGCTGCGCGAGTACGTGCGCGAAGTGGGCACCGCGGTCCACCTGCGGTTGGAGCCCACGGCGCCCTTGGACAAAGCCGCGCCGATCTACCAGCAACTGATCGACGCCATCAGCCGCCGCCGTTGCGTGCGGATCAAGTACGACAGTTTCAGCGAGCGCGAGAAGATCATCACCAAGCTCAGCCCGTACCGGCTGCTTTTCAGCCGCCGAAGCTGGTACGTGGTGGGGCGTTCGTCGATGCACCGCGAGACGCGGACGTTCCACGTGGGCCGGATCCTGCGATTGCAGCCGCTCGACGACACGTTCCGTTTTCCGCGCGGATTCTCCATCGCGCGGTACCTGCGGAACGCCTGGCACATGATCCCCGAGCCAGGGCCCGACTCGGAAGTGATCGTGCGCTTCGACAAGCTGGTGGCCAAGAACGTGGCCGAGGTCGCCTGGCATAAAACGCAGAAGCTCAAACGGCTCCCTGGCGGGCGCCTCGAGTTCCGCGTCACGGTTTCAGGAATTCAGGAGATTTCCTGGTGGATCATGGGCTACGGCGACCAGGCGGAAGTGATCGCGCCGCCGGCACTGCGCGACCTGGTGGCCCGCCGCTGCCGGGGCATGCTGGGGCGGTACGACGCGGCGGGCGCGTCCGACTCCGCCATCGCGCGGCCGAGCCCGCCGCGAAAACGCGCTTCCGGCCGTGGCCGCGACAAGTAGTTCGCTGGGACGGCGAACCACCCAGGGCCTTTCACAGATTCAAGCTTGCCGGCGGCGCACCGGCGGGAAAGTGGGACAGGCACCGAGACGAAACGTTGGTCTGAAAGGACTTGCGCTGTTTATGCTCGGAGCCAGTCCCATTTTCCCGCCTCGCCATTTGAAAAACAGAATGGCCCTGGCGAACTACCGCAGCTCCTTCGCACTCAGGAGATCGATTGCCTAAAATGGGCTGGCTTTGATGGACGCGGTCCACGCTGCTGGCCTGACGGGCAAAAGTCATGTTCATCTCACTCGACGGCATCGACGGCGTTGGAAAGAGCACGCAGGTGGCGCTCGTGGTCGAGTGGCTCCGCGCGGCTGGTCGCGATGTCGTCGCGTGCCGCGACCCAGGCAGCACGAAGCTGGGCGAGGCGATCCGCGCGATACTGCTGGAAACGCGCGGGACGGCGATCGATCGCACTGCCGAGATGCTTTTGTACATGGCGGCGCGGGCCCAGTTGGTGGCCGAGATCATCCGTCCGGCCCTGGCTGCCGGCAAGACTGTGGTCTCCGATCGCTACCTTCTGGCCAACGTCGTCTACCAGGGGCATGCCGGCGGGCTGGCGGTCGACGAACTGTGGCGGATCGGCCGCGCGGCGACCGGCGGGCTTGCGCCGGAAGTCACCGTCGTGCTGGACATGCCCCCCGAGGCGGCAGATACGCGGCTTTCCCGGCCGCTCGACCGCATGGAGCGGCAAGGCGGCGAATTCCGCCGCCGCCTGCGGCAGGGCTTCCTGGCCGAAGCCGCGCGGCAGCCCGACCGCATCGTGGTGGTCGACGCGGCCCGGCCGATTGACGACGTGCAGGCGGACATCCGCCGGGCGATCGAGCCATTCTTGGACGCCCCGCGGCGCCTCCTCTAAGGGCCGGACAAGGCTGCACAGCGGGCCCGGGCCGGCGGCCGTAGGGCACTCGTCCGGGTTGCAGCCATCTTTGACGGGGTGGGGTATTCACATCCCCCCACCGTACGGCACCGCAGTTGCTTACCTCACTTGCGGCACTGCGCGCGCACGGAGCGCTTGTGCGCACCGAGCGTGTGCGGGAAGCCCGAAATGCCGGCCAACAGAGCGGCCGGGATGGGCGTGCGCGCTAACGGAGCGCACGCACGGTTGTTTTGACCGTGCGCAAGTTCCCGGTGCGTGCGCCAACGTCGAGGGACACGACGTGCGCCTGGGGGGCGCGCGCGGCTTTCGACAGCGTTTGTCGTCGGGAACTGAGAACCACAACTTGAAGGCCAGAAAGCACATGCGGTCCGACTGCGCACATGTGCGCCAGCGGTGATCGAGCACGGGTTGCGCGTGCGCAAAACGCGTCGAAGGCACCACCGCCGGTTGAGCCGTTGTGCGCAAGTAGACTTCGGGCATGCGCGCCGGGGATCGGCGTAGGCACGATGGCCCGTGGCTGGTGTTGTCCGCGCTTGGTGACGCTCGATTCTGCGCCGCCGAGGGCCGCTCGCGGCGGCCGTCGGGATGGTCGCCGTGTTTCACCATTTTGGTGAAACGTTCCACCACCTCTGTGAGAGCGGCTAAGCCCTGTTCCGGTCGCGATTTAGGCCGATCGAGTCCGCCAGACCACGGCGTCGGCACTCCAAAACGGCGGCCTCGATTCCTTGCTAAAGCTCGAAGCGGCAATGGGCTACGGCGCGGGGACTATCGCGCGTCACCAGATCGGTTGAGCGATCGCGCTTTCGCGCTGAGCGCTTCTTACGTCGGGCGAAAAAACTTCGGTCTGTTTCCGCGGACATTGTCGCCTTTTACGCCACCGGACGAAGGGCGCAATCGCCGTTGGCACGCCCCTTGCCAAAAACGGGGGCGACCTCACTCTGCGCAGACGCCCCACGGCGCGCGCAGGACGGGTTGCGGCGCCGGCCAGGCGGTCTGACCGGCCCAGAGGGAGATTGATCCGCGTCACGAAGAAAAGGAGTCGCCAAATGCCCATCGACCCGACGGAACTCGAACCCGATGAGGACCAGGAACGCAACGCCCCCAAGCGCTTGCGGACTGAGTTCCAACAGCGGCGACGGCCCGTTGCGGCTCGTTCGAGCTCGCACAACACGCCGAAGCGGAACGCGGGGTTGCACCGCCGGCGCAATCGCCACTACGGGCTCTAAGACCCCGCGGTGGAAGAAGTAGTACAAAGCTGCCCAGTGGGACACGGCCACGCGCGGTAGCGCTGTTTTGAGTTCCCGCACGGCGGGCAGCGCCATCTGGTGTGCGCTCGCCGGGCGTAGTACGGCGCGCCCTTGGTGCTGGGCGATCCGGTGCTCGTGGGACAGATAGCAGCCCGTTGACGATCGCCTGACGGAGGCCGGCCGGTGGTGCTGGTGGCCGTCAACCGTCACGCCGCTATTGAAGCGGCGACGCACGGACATCGTCAACGGGCTGCTTCTATCTAGCGATGCACGGCACGCTGGCCCCGCACTCGTCCTGGGTCGAAGGGCCTCAACTGTACATCCCGTCGATGCCGGCCGACTCGAAGGCGTTCTTGAAGTGCTCAATCCGGGGCGTTCGTGCGCCGGCGGGCCAGGTCACGGCCACCACGTCGAAACGGGCCGGGCATTCGAGCAAGTCGTGGCGCCGCAGATACGCGAGCGCCAACCGGCTGAGGCGCCGTTGCTTGTCCGTGTCCACCGCGTCGCTGGGATGGCCGGCGTCGTGCGACTCGCGCGTTTTCACCTCGACGAAGACCACGGTGCGGCCGTCGACCGCCACCAAGTCCAATTCGCCGAGCACGGCGCGGTCGCTGTGGGCCACGATATGATAACCCCGGCGGCGGAGGTACCGGGCCGCGGCCGCCTCGCCCCGCTGGCCCAGGGATCGCTCGGGCCAGAATCGCTTCAGCCACGAAGTGAAACGGCTCGGCAAGCTGAAAGGCATCGCAGATCCCAAATCCCAGATCTCAGATTGCCTCGGCCGCCATCCCAGATCTCAAATCTCAGATTGCTTCGGCCACCTCCAGCCTCAGACCAAGGCGGGCAGGATGCCCGCCCCCCAACCACTCATCGTTCATCATTGGCCGAAGACCGCCGGGCTAAACCCGGCGGCTCGCCGAACTGTCTCTCGTCCAGCCTCTAGCCTCGGGCCTCGTCTCAAGCCTTGGCCGCCACCTCTTCGCCCTGGATGACTTCGACCTTCTGGCCGCCGCGCTTTTCGCGCAGCCGCACGGCCTTGCCGACGCGGTCGCGGAGGAAGTACAGCTTGGCGCGGCGGACGACGCCGGAGCGCTTGACCTCGATCTTGGAGATCCGCGGCGAGTGCAGCGGGAACTTCCGCTCCACCCCTTCGCCCTGAACGATGCGCCGCACCACGAACATCTCGCGCGTGCCCGACCCGCTGCGGGCGATCACCACGCCGTTAAAGATCTGTATCCGCTCCTTGTCCCCTTCCAGGATCCGCGTGTGCACGTCGACGGTGTCGCCGACGCGAAACTCAGGGATTTGATCGCGGAGATTTCCCTTCTCCACCTTGGCAAGCAATTGCTGGCTCATGACGGTTTTCCTTTCTATTGATTGGTTCGGTACGGGGACCGACCACTTTGGACGCCGGTCCCGATTCTGTTGTCCTTCGGTGCTCGCCGCAGCACCCTACGGCTGCGCCGCGTGGCCGCGGCGGCTAACCGTTTCGTCCTCCGCTATGTCGCTCTCGCCGGCTCGTCGCTCGCGCGTCCGCGCGGCGCGCTCTTGCTCGCGCCAGCGGGCGATCGCCTGATGGTCGCCGCTAAGGAGGATTTCCGGCACTTCGTGGCCGCGGAAACCGCGCGGCCGGGTGTATTGCGAAAACTCGAGCAGTCTCCCTTCGCCCGCGAACGAATCCTGCCGGCTGCTCTCCTCGTCCCCCAGCACTCCCGGCACCAGCCGAATCGTGGCGTCGATCACGACCATCGCCGCCACTTCGCCGCCATTGAGCACGTAGTCGCCGACCGAAATCTCATCGGGCTTAAGGATCTGCCGCACGCGCTCGTCGAAGCCTTCATAGCGACCGCACAAAAGGATCAGCCGCGGCTTGCCCCCCAACTCCTCGACGACCGCTTGCGTCAGCCGCCGCCCCTGCGGCGTGAGCATCACCAGGTGCCCGGGATCGTCGGCCTGGCGGCGCACGGCCTCGACGCACGCGACCACCGGCTCGACCTTCAGCACCATTCCGGGTCCACCGCCGAACGGCCGGTCGTCCACGCAGCGATGAGGTCCCTGCGCCCAGTCGCGGATGTTGTGCAAGCGCACGTCGACCAGCCCGCGCTCGATGGCGAGTTTCAGCAGGCTTTGTCCCAGGTAGCCCGGGAACATCTCGGGAAATAAGGTGAGAACGTCGAATCGCATGGCACAAGGGCTTGTTAGTCATTCGCGCCGGCTGCAAAGACAGGACGGGAACTCTCGCGCGCCCCATCCGCCGCTCACTCCGGCGCCGCTTCGGTCACCGCCTGCTCGGCGGCAGGAGCTTCGGTCTGTGTACCGCCGTTAGTGGCCGCGGCCGGCTCCTCGGCCTTCGCTTCGGCACGGGGTGCTTCGGCACGGGGCGCTTCGGCCGGCTTGGGCTGCGGGATGAACACCGGCTCGGGGGCGGGCGGAACCACCTTCGGTAGCGCCAGCCGCTCGCGGGCCGCCTTTTGCGCCTCGAGGTGCGTCCCCTGCGCCCCGTACTTCTTGATCAACACGTTGACGTTGACGCTCGGCTTGGCCCCGACGCCCAGCCAGTAGCTCACCCGTTCGGTGTTCAATAGCACGCGCGCGTCGACGTCGGGCACGAGCGGGTCGTACGTCCCCAGCTCCTCGATCACGCTGCCGTCGCGCGGGTTGCGCGAGTCGACGGCACAGATGCGAAAGAACGGCCTGTGCTTGCGCCCCATCATCTTCATTCGAATTCTGACAGCCACTCAAAACCTCCTGAGTTATCGTGTTGAACGCGGTGTTCTGTGATTTCCCCCTCACCCCGGCCCTCTCCTACCAGGGGAGAGGGAGTTTTCTTCGTCGACCCTCTGCCGCGAGGGGCGAGGGATTCCTTTCCGTGCGTCACGATTTGCGCGGGTCGCCGTTGTGTCGTGGATCGCTATGGTCGTCTCCCCGTTGCCGTTTTTCCTCGCGCTTCCGGCGGCGCATTTCCTTTTCGCGCTGCCTTTTCAATTCGGTGCGCTCGCCGGCCGACAGCCGCTTGCCGGTCCCCTTCTTCTGCTTCGTCAGCGTGGCGCCCGGATCGAGGAACCCGCCACGCTGCAGCTCCTGCACTTTCCGCATGCGGTCGCGCATGCCCATGCCCGCCATCTGCTTCATGACGTCGGCCATGCCGTCGAACTGCTTGACCAGTTGGCTGACCTCGTGGGGCTCGACGCCGGCCCCCTCGGCAATCCGCCGCCGCCGGCTCTGGTCGATGACCTTCGAGGGGTTGCGGCGCTCGTCAGCCGTCATCGAGTCGATGATGCCCACCAGACGCCGCATGTCCCCTTCGGCGTCCACGTCCCCCATCATCTTCGACAGACCGCCCATGCCCGGGATCATGCCCATGATCTTGTTCAAGGGGCCCAGCCGTCCGATCTGGCTGAGTTGCTTGCGGAAGTCGTCGAGCGTGAACTCGCCGCGGCGGAGGCGCTCTTCCTGCTGCCGCATCTCGTCCTGGTCGAACTTCTGCTGCGCCTGCTCGACCAAGGTCAGCACGTCTCCCATGCCCAGGATACGGCCGGCCATCCGCTCCGGGTGGAACTCCTCGAGCGCGTCCAGGTGCTCGCCGGTGCCGATGAACTTGAGCGGCACGCCGGTCACCGCCTTGACGCTGAGGGCGGCGCCGCCGCGGGCGTCGCCGTCGAGCTTGGTCATGATGCAGCCGTCGAGCTCCAAGGCCTCGTTGAAAGCCTTGGCGCTGTTCACGGCGTCCTGGCCCGTCATCGCGTCGACGACCAGGTATACCTGGTCAGGCGTGACGCGGCGGTCGATCCGCTCCAACTGCTGCATCAGCTCTTGGTCGATGTGCAGCCGACCGGCCGTGTCGAGGATCACGACTTGCGCGCCGGTCGTCCGGGCGTGCTTGACGGCGTTCTGACAGAGCGCGACGGGGTCGCTCGCGCCTTCCTCGGAATAGACCGGCACGCCGATCTGCTCGCCGATCACGTGCAACTGGTGCACGGCCGCGGGTCGCTGCAAGTCGGCTGCGACCAGGAGCGGTTTGCGGCCCCGCTCCAGGATCATCCGCGCGAGCTTGCCGCAGGTGGTCGTCTTGCCCGAGCCTTGCAGGCCGCACATCATCAGCACGGTGACGTCGGGACGGAGGTGAAGCGAGTGGTCGACCGGCCCCATCAGGTTCACCAGCTCGCGGTGGACGATGCCCACAACTTGCTGGTCGGGTCGCAAGCTCTTGAGCACCTGCTCGCCGACGGCCTCCTCTGTGACGCGGGCCATGAAGTCCTTCACGACCGGAAAGCTGACGTCGGCCTCCAAGAGCGACTGCTGCACGAGCTGCAAGCCCTCGCGCATATTGGCTTCGGTCAGCCGGGCTTTGCCGCTCAGCGTCCGCAGCGCGGAACTCAGGCCTTCTTGCAACGACTCGAACATGCGCGCACTCAGGGTTACATTGCGCAGTCGCCCATGGCTCTTGGCGGCCGCCAAGAGTGGGGAGCGAGCGCAGCCGTGCCACCAGCGAATTATTCACAGTGTGGCCGGCCCAGTCGGAAACCGACGATTCTAGCCCATCCGAGGGGCGATTGGCAATCCTCGTTGGCGCGTCCCAGGCGCGCCCCGCACGCGGCCTAGAGCCGGTCCGGCAAAGAGCTTGCGGCGAAGCGGGGGGCGGGCATCCTGCCCGCCTTCGGGCCAATGATGAGTGATGAATGCGGAATGATAAATGAGGGGGAGACACGGTTGTTAAGCCAGGGACCTCCGCAAACCGCCACCGACTTCCCAGCGCGCCGCTGGGTTTATCCCGGCGGTCCTCTGTCTTTCCCATTCATCATTCCGCATTCATCATTATTGGCCGGCAGACCGCCGGGATAAACTCGGCCGCTCGCTTAGATTGGTGACGTGCGAGCTTGGTAAAATGCGTCGATGACCGCTGATCGCCGGCCGCGCCGCCGCTGGTTCCAGTTCGGGCTGGGAACGATGTTCCTGCTGGTGACCCTCTTCGCGCTGTGGCTGGCGTGGGAGCTGAACTTCATCCACGAGCGGCAGGCGTTTCTCGCGTGGGTCGATCGCAAGAACGCAGAGGTGACCAACGCCTGGTTCATGGTTAACCCGCCGCGTGTTCCCCCTGCCACGATTCCTTTTTGGCGACGGTGGCTCGGCGATACGGCGGTAGACACGGTTGAGCTGCCGCCGAATTCCACCGCCGCGGACCGCGATCGCGCGAAGGCCTTGTTCCCCGAGGCAGACGTCACGTCCGAAGACTGACCGGATAGATCAAAGTGCCAATCGAATCTCCGCCCCGCCGCCGGCATACCTGGCAAACCGGAGCTTCAATGGCGACCGATCGTCAACGTCTTCCGTTGTATCCGCGAGGCGCGGTATGGATATTTCTGCTCGGCTCGTGCCTCGGCTGCCATGGACAGGTTGCCGATAGTGAGGAGCCTCCTGAGCGGCGGCAGCAGATTGCCGAGGCAGCCTTGCAAGTTCAAAGCCGGTCGCCAACAGAGCGCGTGAAGGGGGCGACCGCTTTGGGCAACTTGCTGGAGGATCGCAGGTCGTTCGATTCCATCACAATTGGCGCGCTAGGCCGGGCGGTCGACGACCCCGACCAGTCGGTACGGCTAAGCGCCATTGCGGCGATTGGGCAGATCGGCAAGCCGCTGCTCGTTTCTCCGCTTCAACACGCGCTCCGCAGCACCGACCCAAAAACGGTGCAGGCCGCCAACGACGCCTTCGAGGCGATCCGCGAGAAAAACCAGCCGGCGATCGATTCCTTCGTAAAGAAGCTGCACAGCACGAACCGGGATGAACGGGCGAGAGCAGCGGGCCAGTTGTCGCTCTTCGGGCCTGCCGCAAAGGGCGCGTCGGCCGAATTAGTGCCTTTTGCTCAGCGATGCGTACGCCGTGGCGGCAGACAACGCCCGGCAGGCCCTGGCCATGATAGGCCGGCCGGCTGCTCCCTACGTCTTGCCCGCGGCAAAAAAGCTGATGGAAAGTGCACAGCCCTCGGAGGTGGAACAAGGAGTTGAACTACTGAGAATCGCCGGGCCGGCGGCCGAAGACTTGGCTCCCCGTGTTCTCACGCTGTTGGAGCAGTGGGACGGGTTGAGCTCGAGCGCCAGCGTGCTGCTGGTTATCGATCCCAGCGGTGAGCGCTGGGTTCCAGAATTGCAAAAGATGATCGTTTCGTCGAACAAGCGACAACGCGAAAAGGTCGCCAATTGGCTGCGCATCATGGCCCAAAGCAGGGCAAGTTTTACTTTGTCGTCACTGCCCTTTCCGGAGGCGGCCAACGGTTTCTTAGTGGCAATGCTTGTTACGGCGCTTGACGACGACAACGAGCGCGTGCGGCTTCAAGGTGCAACCGGGCTGGAAGCGCTCGGGATGGGAGCGCGGAAAGCCGAGCCGGCGCTAGTTCGACACTTAGTTGACGAAGATTCGATCCGCAAACACTGCTGCAAAGCGCTTCGCAACCTCGGCCGTCCGGGGATCAAGGCCCTTGTCGAGAACATTGCCGTTTCCCCGGACCATTACGCGTCGTCTCTTCTTTCCGAACTCGCCGCGGCGACAATGACCTCCGAGTTGAAGTTCTATGAAGCGATGCGCGACCGCAATCATCAGAAGCATCCCGAACTCCCGTGGGCAGTTGAGGCGTTGGAAGCATGCGCCGAACAAGGTGTGCCGGCGATCATAGAGGCGCTCAAGTCTCCGAATCCGAAAGTACGGGAGTCGGCTGCGAGCGCCTTGAATCGCGTAAGCACGACATCTTCCGGTTTGGTTCGCACACTTCCTCCGCTGGATGCGAATGCCTGGGACGACGTGGTAGCCATCCGCCAGCGAGGCGAAAAGGCATCGGCCGCACTCCAGTCGGCCATCAAGCAGGCCCAGCCAGCTCTGCAGGCTGCACTCGACGACGACAATCCCGGCGTCCGCCGGCATGCGGCCGCCGCTCTAAAAGCGCTGCAGGGCTCGAATCCAACCCCGTAGGTGAGGAGCCGATCGCTCCGGCAGGTGTCGGCCGTGTTGATAGAATGGCAACAATGGCGGAAGCACAGTCCAAGCCCCGTCGCCGCTGGTTCCAGTTTGGGCTGGGAACGATGTTCCTGCTGGTGACGCTCTTCGCCCTGTGGCTGGCGTGGGAGCTGAACTTCATCCACCAGCGGCAAGCGTTTCTCGCGTGGGTCGATCGCAAGAACGCAGAGGTGACCAACGCCTGGTTCATGGTTAACCCGCCGCGTGTTCCCCCTGCGACGATCCCCTTCTGGCGGCGGTGGCGGCGCACCGGCGGGAAAGTGGGACAGGCACCGAGACGCAACGTTGGTATGAAAGGGCTTGCGCTGTTTATGCTCGGAGCCAGTCCCATTTTCTCGCCTCGCCATTTTGAAAAACAGAATGGCCCTGGACGCGCGGCCGAGGTTCTCTTTCGGGGGGCGTCTCGGGACGATAAAATAGGGAACGGATTATCAAACAACGGGTTTGAACTGGTGGGAGGAGAACGTGTTCTGGTCTTTTCTCGGCGTGCTATGCGTGCTGTTCCTCGTGATGGTGCCGATCTGGATCGCGGCCAAGATCTTGTACGGTGAGCCGCAGCCGTAGTGCCGCCGCGGTCGTATGTCGTAACCTTCCTCTCGCTAAAACCCTCCCATGCCCAACAGCCGGTTACACGACATCTCTGGCGCGACGCTCGGTGGCCGGCCGCTGTCGCGCCGCCGCATGCTGCAGATCGGCGGATTGGGGTTGATGGGCGTATCGCTGCCGCGACTGCTCCGCGCCGAGAACGCCGCGGCGACCAGGGGCATCGCGCCGCGGGCCGACGCCTGCATCATCATCTTTCTCAACGGCGGGGCCAGTCACCTCGACACGTGGGACATGAAGCCCGAGGCCCCCGACGGAATTCGCGGCGAGTTCAAGCCCATCCCTACCAGCCTGCCGGGCGTGCAGTTCAGCGAGCACTTGCCGCGGCTGGCGACGCACATGCACCGCCTGACGCTGGTGCGTTCCATGCACCACAGCGTGAACAACGCCCACGCAGCCGCGGTCTACACGAGCCTGACCGGTCACGACCGCGGCGAGATTGGCGGCGGCACCCTGCCGACCGACAATCCTTCGCCGGGCTCGGTCATGGCGCTGGTGCGTCCGCCGGAGAAAGAGATCGTGCCGCACGTGACCCTTCCGTACATCACCAAGGAAGGGGCGGGCGGGCCGCCGCAGCCGGGCTTTTTTGGCGGACTTTTGGGCCACGCCTACGATCCCCTCTTCGTGCTGCGAGATCCGAACTCCCCGGACTTCGCCGTGCCGGAGCTGACCCTGTTGGCCGACGTGTCGCTCGAGCGGTTGGCGGCGCGGAAGGCCCTGCTTTCCCAGATCGACCGCCGCTACGCGACCGGCCCGGGACGGCAGGCGCGCGACTCGATGGACCGCTTCCAGCAGCGGGCGCTCGATCTATTGACCTCCGAGACGACGCAGCAGGCATTTCGTTTATCGGCCGAGCCAGACAACGTCCGCGAGTCGTACGGCCGGAACATCTATGGGCAAAGCGTGCTATTGGCGCGGCGGATGATCGAGGCCGGCACGCGGCTGGTGACCATCTCCTGGGCCCCCGACGCCAATGCCACGTGGGACACGCACGGCGGCAACTTCACGAAGCTCAAGGGGGAGCTACTGCCGAAGTTCGACTCCGCGTGCACGAGCCTGATCACCGACCTGGCCGACCGCGGCATGCTCGATCGCACTTTGGTGGCCGTGCTGGGGGACTTCGGCCGGACGCCGAAGATCAACAACAACAACGCCGGCCGGGACCATTGGAACTTCTGCTACAGCATTCTGCTGGCCGGAGGCGGATTCAAGCCGGGCTTTGTGTACGGCGCGAGCGACAAGATCGGCGCGTTTCCGGCCCGCAGCCCGATGTCCCCTGGTGACTGCGTCACGACGATCTATCACGCTCTGGGGATCGACGCGGGTATGTTCATTCACGATCAATTCGACCGCCCCCACCGGCTGGTTCCCAAGGGGGACGTGGTGGTGGATCTGCTGTCGTAGGCGTGAGTGCGTTTTAGCCGCCGGTGAATCGCCGGCGGCTAACTAAGAGCGCCCATCTTCGTTGCTTGCCTAGTTTGCAGGCTTTCTCGGCCGCGTCGTCGTGCAGGGGTGGGTCTAGGGTGATTGCACCGGCCGGGACGCGGTGGTCGGCTCATTTTCTTCAAGTCCGTGCCTGGCAAGGTATTCAGTGCTGCGCGCTGGCTAGTGCATCCCGCGCCAGTGCGCTGCTGGCACCCAGATTGCGTGCGGCACTGCTCGGCCGGTCCGCGCGGTGCCAGTCTTGGTTTGTCGTGACGATGACCACGCGTCGATGCGCTTGGGGTGCGCGCCGAGGGCGTGGCCGGGTCAGCCGATTTCATCCTTCCAGCAAAGGCGAAAGTCCCATGAAACTCCTCTGGCAGTGCGCGACGAGCGCGTTCGTGGCGGCGTGCGTGCTTGGACTAGCAACGGGAAAGCGGGCGACGGCTCAGGAAGCACCAAGCGAGGCCCCGGCCGGGGCCGCGGCGCCAGAGCCCGCCGCGGCTCCGCCGGCGCCGAATGTGCCGCCCTATTTCTCCGGCACCAGTCCGCCGGACGACAAGCCCCCGTTCTGGCCCGACCAGACGGGCGCGAAAGCCGGCGTGTGGGCGACACCCGCCGGGGACGGGAAGGGTGACCTGCCGGACAAGCTGACGATTCCCGATCTCTTGGATCGCGTCAACCACAACGTGTTCTCGATCAACATGGTGTGGACGCTCATCGCCGGCTTCTTGGTGATGTTCATGCAGGCCGGGTTCATGTTCGTCGAGACCGGGTTGTGCCGTGCGAAGAACTCGGCTCATACCTCGGCCATGAACTTGATGATTTACCCGCTGGGTTGCTTGGCATTTTGGGCCTACGGTTTCGGCATCGGTTGGGGCAACTGGTTCAACGGGCCGGTTCCTCCCGAGGGCTGGTACTCGTCTCTAGGTCCGGGCACCGCCGTGCTCAACGACGGCATCGGCATCGGACCGGACACGGCGAATCCGGAGGTTTTCAAGTACGGCCTCCTGGGCACGAAGGGCTTCTTTCTGCACGGCGTCGACGACGTCAGCGTGATGGCCCTGTTCTTTTTCATGATGGTGTTCATGGACACCACGGCCACGATCCCCACGGGCGCCATGGCCGAACGGTGGAGCTGGAAGAACTTCTGCCTTTTCGGTCTGTGGGTTGCGCTGCCGTACTGTATCTACGCCAATTGGGTGTGGGGCGGCGGCTGGTTGGCGCAGATGGGGAAAAACTGGAACTTTGGCCATGGAGCGGTGGATTTCGCCGGGTCGGGCGTGGTGCATGCCATGGGAGGAGTGATCGCGCTCGCCGGGGCGATGGTCCTCGGCCCGCGCATCGGCAAGTACGTCAACGGCAAGCCGCAGGCCATGCCCGGCCACAACATCCCGATGGTGGTCCTAGGGACGTTCATCCTGGCGTTCGGTTGGTTCGGGTTTAATCCCGGCTCGACGCTCGCCGGCACGGACTTGCGGATCAGCTTCGTGGTCGTCAATACAATGCTGGCAGGCATCACTGGCGCGCTCGGCGCCATGTTCTTCATGCAGTTGATCGGCATGAAGCCCGACCCCTCGATGATGTGCAACGGCATGTTGGCCGGCCTGGTGGCGATCACGGCGCCGTGCGCATTTGTCGAAAGTTGGGCGGCCGCCCTGATCGGCGCGATTGCCGGCGTGGTGGTCGTCGTGAGCGTGTTCTTCTGGGACCGGGCGGGAGTTGACGATCCGGTCGGCGCTATCAGCGTGCACGGAGTCAACGGCATCTGGGGCGTGATCTCCGTGGGCCTGTTCGCCAACGGGCAGTACGGCGCCGGGTGGCAAGGCGTCTCAAGGCCGGAGTTCGTTGAGAAGTACGGCAGCGACGGCGTCCGCGGCTTGTTCTACGGCGACGCGACGCAGTTGTACGCGCAACTGGTGGATGCGGCCGTGGTGGTCGTCTTCGGCTTCATCATGGCGTACGTGTGGTTCAAGATCAGCGACATGATTACGCCGATTCGCGTCAGCCGGGAGACCGAGCTGGAAGGCCTGGACGTTCCCGAGATGGGCGCGGTCGGCTACCCGGACTTTGCTCCGGCACACGGCATCAACGCGTGATTTCGGTATCGGGCTTTGGAGCGCCGTCGGCAGGATGGGCGTGATGCTTCTATGCGGGCCAGGAACTCGGCCGCGGGCACTGTCGCGACAGACGCCCGCGGCCGAGGCCCCCATCAAACAGCGGCGGTGGGGCGGCTCGCGCGAAGTTCTCTGGCTTCCGCCTAGCCAGAAGGATGCCTGGGTTTGAGCGAGTGGCGCAAGCCACTCGCTCAGCTCGGGTTTCCGGCCCCTTTGCGCCGCGTTTCTTTCGCGCCCGCGGGCAGCGATGCTGGCCGCGTGACGGATCGCCTCTGGATCGTCGCGGATTTGTCGAGCGCGGTCACAGCCAGGAGGTAGAATCGAGCCCCCATACGTTGCTCTTTCAAGGGCGGAGGACATCGCGATGCATCACGTGCTGATTTGGGCAATCTTCCTTGGCGCCGCGTGCCTCGAGGTCGGCGGCGATGCAGTTATCCGCAAAGGGCTGCGCGCAGGCGGCCTAACGCTGATACTGGTCGGCTGCCTTTCCCTGGCAACTTATGGGGTTGTCGTCAACCTCGTGCGATGGGATTTCTCGCGATTGCTCGGCGTCTATGTGGCCCTGTTCGCTGTGGTGAGCGTGCTCGCTGGTAGATTTCTATTTGAAGAGTCGGTCCCGCTCTCGACATGGATCGGCTTGGCAATCATCGTTCTCGGGGGACTGTGCATCCAGTTTGGGCCGGCGATTCTTGCTTGACTCGATTCAAACTGTGCCGCTACCCCTCGCTATCCCCCTTGGACAGTGCAACCAAACGGGTTAGCCTGACGAGTGCGCCCGCGAGCGAGACAGGTGCGGCGCGCGTCCTGAGGAAACACCGCATGCGGGAAATCGGCAAGGTGGCAAGCGCGCGCGACGGCGCGCGGCTGGCGGACTACCTGCTTACCAAAGGGATCCGCACGCGCGTCGAGGAAAACGCCGGCGCCGCCACCATCTGGGTCTATGAAGAGGACCAGCGGGAAACGGCCCGGCAGGAGCTCGACGCGTTCAACCGCGACCCTGCCGACCCGCGCTACGATGCGGCCGCCGACCGGGCGAAGTCGATCGCGCGCGAGGCCGCGGCGCTCGACAAACGCTACAGCAAGAACGTCATCGAGGTGCGCGAGCGGTGGGCCGCGGGGCGGCTCGGCAGCCGCCCGGTGACGGCGCTGCTTTTGGCCATGAGTCTGACCGTGGCCGTGACGAGCAACTTTGGCCAGGACGCGCCGACCGATTCGGTGCTGCGCGAGCTGTGGATCACGCCCATCGCCGCCCGGGGAGACGCCCTGGTTTCCGAGGGCCTGGAGCCGACGCTCCGCGGCCAATGGTGGCGGCTGGTAACGCCCATCTTCATCCACTTCGGCATCCTGCACCTCGTCTTCAACATGTTTCTGCTCGTCGACCTGGGAACGCTCGTCGAGTTGCGGCGCGGCTCGTCGCGGATGCTCCTCTTGGTGCTGGCCCTGGCGATCTCGTCGAACCTGGCGCAGTTCTATTGGAAGCACAATCCGCTGTTCGGCGGGATGTCCGGCGTGGGGTACGGCCTGTTTGGCTATGTGTGGATGAAGAGTCGCTACGATCCCCTGGCCGGTTTCTTCCTGCATCCCAGCACGGTTTTCATCATGATCGTGTGGTTCGTGCTATGTCTGTTGAATCGCGTCGGGGGGGTCGCCAATGCGGCGCACACCGCCGGACTGCTACTGGGAATAGCGATCGGCCTGGCGCCGATCGTCGTCCGGCGGCTGCGCTTTTAGGGTCATGCCTGGAATCCGTTGCCGTGTGCCATTGGCTCTGCCAGTCGTATTGGACGCGGCCGATGGCGCCCTTGGACGGTCGGGCCGATTTTGACGGCAATGGTCCCGCGCCGTGAGGCTCAAAAGACGGTCCCTTCGCCGGCTGCCTCTTGTCAACCGGAGCGACATCTTCGTACAATGCGGGCCTCATTGATCGGCCAACTAGTGATGCGTGCGGCGCGGAACGCTTGATAACCGGGCCATTGATTGGGACACGCTGCCGGGCTCGGACGCGTTTGTAGGATGGGGACCGCGACTCATCGTGGGCAAGATGGCTGGTTGCCATAACGCCCGTGATCCGTCGACAGCACGTTTTTCAAAAGGAGAGAATTCGATGAAGAAGGTGTTCGCACTTGTAACGCTATTGGGCATGGGGGTGGCAATCGTCGGGTGCAGCGAATCTAAGGACAAGGGGAAGGCGGCTGGTGGTGACAAAGCTCCGGCCACCACTCCCGCCCCCGCTGGCGACGCCAAGTAAGGCTGAACGAATCGCGATTCGGCCACGACCTTGTGGCCGATGGCAACTTCAAGGAGGGAGGACGAAACATTTCGTCCCCCCTCTTTTTTTGTTGCGGGCGGGCTTGCGGCATACTCGGACGTGGCCCATGCCGGTGCACAAATTTAGCCGCGACGCGACAGTAGGGTGCCCTGCAAGCACGCGGATGAGCGCTCGATTCAGTGATTGCCACCAACGATGGCACGGTCGGGACGAGGAACTTCCCCACACGCGTCGAGCGCCAAGACGGCGTAGGCCGTCCCGGCGTTTGAGATGAGATGCTGGGTGTGCCAGGCTTGGGACGGCGTGAACCACCGGCCGCTCGCCCGCTGATGGGTCCTGAGCCACGCGACACCGCGCTCTAGGCGACGATCCGCCGCGGGAACGCCGGCCTGCCGCGCGACGAAGACCGCGAATCCGGTGGCGTACCCGTCTGTAGCCAGCGAGCTTTTGTAGCCGCGGTCCGGGCCGACGTAGGCGAGGAACTCCGTGCCGTATCCCTTTTCGGCCTTCATGCTCGCCACGCGCTCTTGCGCCACCGACGGGTCGCTCGTGTTGTCGACGAGACTGGCCATCGACCAGCCGCCGTCGGGCCGTTGGGCCGCGAGCAGGGTGCCAAGGATTTCCGCCTGGGCGTCGCCGGAAAGGAGCCCTTCGACGTGCGCCGACGCCCACAGCATCATCGCGCGCTGGTGCAGGCTGACCGTTTTCGAATTGAGAAGGAATTGCCGAATGCGCGCCAGGCCCGCCTGTGCGGCCGGCGTGCCGGCGTAGTCGCCGGGCGCCATGCCCACGGCGATCGCCGCCAGCGCGGCACCGTAGTGCTCATCGACCTTCAAGGGAGGCGTATCGCGAAAGGGCCACTGCCAGGCACCGTCGCTCCGCTGCACGGTCCACATCCGGTCGAGGGCTTGCCGGGTGAGCGGATGCAGCTTTCCGGTCGACGAGCGATCGTTGAGAGCCAGGGCCGAGGCCACGCCTATCGCCACCGCGCCGTCGATATCCTTGCACTCATAGGCAGGCATGGCCTCTCGCTTGCCCGCGGCAATCTCCTCAAAAAACTGTCGCACTTCCGGCGGCTGCGGCCGAACACTGTTAAGCGCCGGCCGGGCCATCATATAGGGGAGCATCATATGGCAGGCGATGCAGGCGTGCGTCTTCTGCCAGTCCAACGCCGCACGGTCGAGATACAGCGCCGCAAGCTCAAGCGAAAACGACTTGGCCAGCGGCTCATCAGCCGCGATCTCAGTGAGTGACTCGACCGTCGCGGGTGTTGCCGGCTCGGCGGCGTGCGCAGCGGCCAACCACCAACCCGCCCATATCGTGAGTCCAGCCACGGCGGATCTCATGGCGCGAATATATCCGCTCGTGCGGGCAGGCGAAATTCAATTTTCTCTCGCAGCATGCCGTAGGGTGCTCTGCGAGCACCGACGAAAAACACCACATTCCGCCGCGGCCACGAAAAAAACCCCACGGTCTGCCGCGACAGACCGTGGGCTCTTATGCGCAAACAATTCTAACTTTGCCCCCCCTCACGCCGACCCTCTCCCGCCAGGGGAGAGGGAGCATTTAGCCTGCTGTGTGCCCCGAGATTGCTGCCTACTGCCTACCGCGCTCTGCCTACTGTTCCTCAGTCGTTCTTGTACGGCATCAGAATCTCGGCTTCAGGCAGGCCCGCGATACTCTTGAACGCGCCGTTGGCGATCGCTTCGCCCAGCTTGGTTGCCGTGCGATAGTACCGGTCGCTGGGGCGTGCGCCGGTGAGCTTGCGGGTCATGTCCTGGCAGACGATGTCGGCCGCGGCCTCGACACAAGGGTCGTTGCTGCGCGAGGCGTACAAGGCGGTGCAGAGGATGATGATCGCGTCTTGCACGCGCTGCGACAGCTCCGACATGCGGCACTGCCGGTCGGCCAGGGCGAGCTGGTGCTTGCGCATCGTGCCGCTGACCTCCATCCGCGAGCGCGAGAGGAAGCTGGCGGCGAATTCCGCGTGCTGCCGCAAGGTCTCGCTCATCGGAGGCAGCGAGGACCAGGCCGGCCGCTTCATCTTCTGCGCCACCCACCACTTGCTGTACGACGCCAGCGGACCACGAAGCGCCCAGGCGTGCGACGGGTTCATCATATTGGGCTTCTTGATGCCCGCGGCCGCCAGCGCCTTGCCGATCGGCTCGAAGAACATCGTGCCGTGGTGCTTCACCAGCGACTTGAAGAAGGCCATGCCCAGCATCTCTCCTTCCCCCTCGTAGATGCAGGGGGCCAGGTACTCGTGCACGTTGTCGCCGAGAATGTGGCCGTGCAGGAAGGAGCGGCCGCCGTGAGTCTTCATCAACAACTCGATCGCGGCCTCTTTTTGGGCTTCGCTGCCGAAAATCTTGGCCACCACGCACTCCATCTCGCTGCGGTATCCCTTGTCGATCAGCCCGGCGCACCATTCCACCAGGGCGTCGGCCGCGACGATCAATCCGGCCAGACGCGCCAGGCGGCGCTCGACCAGCTCGCGGCTGACGATCGCCTGCCCGTACGTCTTGCGATAGCGCGCCCAGGGGAGCATGTTGGCGAGCATCAGCCGCATGGTTCCCGCGGCGCCCGCACAGAGCGCGACGCGGCCGAGGTTCAAGCCGTGATAGGCGATCGTCAGGCCGTCCCCCTTGATCGGCTTCAAGAGATTGGCGGCCGGAACGCGGAAATCTTTTAGCACGAAGCCCTGGTTCATCGCGTACTTGAGCGCGTACAGGCCGTACGGCTTCAGACGGAAGTGCTCGTTTTCCTGGTCGGGCAGATCGACGATGAACACCGCCGGCCGCTTGTCGACCAGGCACACCAGCCCGATCGTCCGCCCGCACATGACGTTGGTGATGAACAGCTTCTCGCCGTTGATCACGTAGTCGTCGCCGTCGCGGTCGGCGCAGGTCCGCAGCGCCGTCAGGTCGCTGCCGGCATTGGGCTCAGTGAGCGCGAACGCGCTCAGCCGCTGGCCGCTGGCCAAGAGCGGCAGGTATTTCTGCTTCTGCTCGGGAGTGCCGAACGAGCGCACCGGGTCGACCGCGCCGATGCAGCCGTGCACGCTGGCCATGCCGGAGATCGTGCCGTCGAGCATCGACATCTTCGTGAGAAACGGCGCGAACGAAGCGAAGGGCGCGCCCGATCCGCCGTACTCGCGACCCACGAGGAGTCCCCAGTAACCAGCCTGTCCCAGCTCGTCGAGCACGTTCTTGGCGATAGAGCGCTTGGGAGCGTTGTCGAGGATGGTGCCGGCGTCGCGATGCTTGCGGACGATCGCCAGCGAGTCCTCCATCACCTTGGCGACGTGTGGCGGCGTCTGGGCGGGCGCGCTCGCGAATAGGTCCACCGGAAGCTCGTCGTCCCACACGGCGCGGTGGGCCGGGCTGGCGACGGTTTGATACTGCGGGGCGAACAAGGCCTCGACCTGGTCGTCGGCCTTGTCGATGGCCCCGGTGCGGCGGGCTTCTTCCTCGCTTTTGCCACCCAGCTTGAGCGCGGTTTCGGCGAACGACTGTTTTTCGTCAGCCACCTGCGCCGGGCCATGCTTTCCGTTACCGCCGGCCGTGGTTGGCTGTTTGACTTCCGGTTCCGTGTCGACTGCGCGGCTGTTCATCGTTACTACCCTTACGTGTTACTGTCGCCTGTGGCATGGCGGCCGGCCGACGGCGCGCAACGATCCAACTGGCATTAAATGATAGAGCACCAAGGACTACCGACCGCCACAGCCGGATTATTGTAACCGCACCCAACGGTTCTTTCCACCGCCAGGTGGGGGTTTGCAGGGCCATTCTGTTTTTCAAAATGGCGAGGCGGGAAAATGGGACTGGCTCCGAGCATAAACAGCGCAAGTCCTTTCAGACCAACGTTGCGTCTCGGTGCCTGTCCCACTTTCCCGCCGGTGCGCCGCCGGCAAGCTTACCGTGCCCCCGCTGCCACCGCTGAGGGGGCGTACATGGCCTCGATTTCGCGGGCGTAGTGTCCCTCGATCACCTTCCGCCGCAACTTCAAGGTCAGCGTCATCTCGTCATTCTCGACAGCGAATGGACGGGACAAAAGCGCGAATTTCTGCACCTGCTCGTAATGGGAAACTCCGGCCAGCCGCTGCGCGATGTGGGCTGCGTAAAGCTCGCGGACTTGGGGGTTTGTCAGGGTGTCGGCGATGTTCCCAACGGGGATTTCCAACTCCTTCAACTCAGCCATCAAAGGCTCGGGATTCACCACCACGAGCGCCGTCAGGAAATTGCGGGCGTCGCCGATCACCAGCGCCTGGGCGATCAGCGGATCGGCGGTCAGCAGAAACTCCAGGTTCACCGGCGCGATGTTCTTGCCGGCCGCGGTGACGATGAGCTCTTTTTTGCGGCCGGTGATCTTCAGGTAGCCTTCCTTGTCGATTTCGCCCAGGTCGCCGGTATAGAACCAGCCGTCCTTTAGCACCGCGGCCGTGGCCTCCGGCAGGTTCCAGTAGCCGCGCATGACGTGTGGGCCGCGCGTAAGGATTTCTCCCTCCTCCGAGATCTTTACCTCCACGCCGGGCACCAACCGGCCGACGGTGCCGACCTTGGTGTCGGAAAGCTGGCCGGTGGAAATCGTGGGCGAGGTTTCGGTCAGCCCATAGCCCTGCGAGATAAAGACGCCCTGCTCCTTGAAAAACAGGTGCGTGTGATCGGCCAAGGGCGCGCCGCCCGAGCCGCACAGCCGCGCCCGCCCGCCCAGCATGCCCTGCAGGGTTCCCGGCTTGTCGGCCAGACCCTGCGAGATCAGGAAGCGTTGCAGCTTGTCGAAGAAGTAGGGCACGCCGTTAATCAAGGTGGGGTGAACTTCCTGGCAGTTAGCGACGATTGCCTCGGGGCTGTCGGCCAATGCCAGGACGATGCCCGCCGCGATCCAGGTGTACAGATCGCAGGTGCGGGCGAAGATGTGGCTCAGCGGAAGCCACGTCAGGCGCAGGTCGTCGTTCTCCTGCTCGACCATCTTCAACATGGCCATCGTGTTAAAGGCCAGGTTGCCTTGCGTCAGCATCACTCCCTTGGGCTCGCCGGTCGTGCCCGAGGTGTAGAGGATGGTGGCCAAATCGTCCGGCTTTGCGTTGGCGGCGGCCTGCTCCTCGATCTTCGCGGCGGCCGTATCGTCGACCTTCGCCGTCAGGTCGGCCATGAGCGCGACTGGGAAGGGCCCGATCGGCTTGGGGCACGCGTCGAGCGAAACGATGGCGAGCGACTTGGCGAATTTCGAAGCCTGATCGACGAGCTTCTCTGCCTGGTCAGGGCCCGAAATGATCACCGCCTTGGCGCCGCTGTCGGTGATCTGATAGGCGATCTGTGGACCGGCCAATGACGCGTGCACGGGTACGTGGACGGCTCGGGCCAACTGGATCCCCAGGTCGCAGACGATCCACTCGTAGCGATTCTTCGACACGAGCGCCACGCGATCGCCGGGGGCCACGCCCAACGCCACCAGCGCCGCCGCCACCCGACGCGCGTCGCGGGCGATCTCGCTCCATTTGACCGGCTGATACTTGCCGTCGCGTTTCACCAGCATGCCGGTCTTGTCGGCGTCGGCCCGGACGCGGGCGTTCCACATGGCGACAATCGTGGGGGCGTCGCGATCTACGAGTCTCATGGTCGCAATCTCGCTGTGATTAGACGCGTTCAAAGATAGTGGCGATGCCCTGGCCGGCGCCGATACACATGGTGGCCAGTCCCAGGTTGACATTGCGGTCGATCATGTTGCGCACCAGCGTGGTGGAAATCCGCGCGCCGCTTGCGCCCAGGGGATGGCCGATGGCAATGGCCCCGCCACGGACGTTCACCTTGTCCACGTCCAGAGACAGACCGCGGATGCACGTGAGCGCCTGGGAGGCGAAGGCCTCGTTGAGCTCCACCAGGTCAATATCGGAAATCTTCATGCCGGCCCGCTTGAGGACTTTCTGGGTGGCGGGGATGGGCCCCGTGCCCATCACCGCCGGGTCGACGCCGACTATGGCCGTGGCCACGATCCGCACCAGCGGCTTGAAGCCCAACGACTTTGCTTTGTCGTCGGACATGATCAGTAGCGCCGCCGCGCCGTCGTTCAACGGCGAGCTGTTGCCGGCCGTGACCGTTCCCATGCCGGGCATGAAGGCCGGCTTGAGCGAGGCGAGCGATTCCATGGTGGCGTCGGGCCGGACGCACTGATCGACCTCGACCAGGGTGCGATTGCCCGCCTCGTCGCGCCCCCAGATGGGAATGATCTCGCGACGGAATTCGCCGGCCGCGTGCGCCTTCGACGCAAGCTGGTGGCTGCGCAGGGCGAAGGCGTCTTGCTCCTCGCGCGAGATGCCCTGCGTCTGGGCCAAAAACTCCGCCGTAAAGCCCATCATCAGCGCGCCCTTGCTCGTGCGATGGAAGAGCTTCGGGTTGACGTCGATACCCTTGTCCATCGGGATGTGGTGCATGTGCTCGAGGCCGCCGACGATCTGCACGTCCTCCCCTCCGGCGACGATGGCGTGCGACGCCTGGTTGAGCGCTTGCAGGCTCGAGCCGCACAGGCGATTGACCGTCGTGCCGCCGGTCGACAGCGGCAGCCCGGCCAGCAGCCCGACGACGCGGGCCACGTCCATGCCTTGCTCGCCCTGTTGCTGAGTGTTGCCCATCACCACGTCTTCGATTTCCAACGGGTCGATTCCGGTGCGCTCGACCAGCGACTTGACGACCGCGGCGGCAAGGTCGTCGGAACGGACCTCGCGAAAGACGCCCTTTTCCTTGTGGGCCCGGCCGATCGGCGTGCGAACGCAGTCAACAACAACGGCTTGTTTCATGGCGTTTGAGCCTCGATGGGAATTCAGATCGCACCCATTGGGTGCGTTGTTATTTTGCCAGGTCGTAAAAGCCCCGGCCGCTCTTGGCCAGGTCCAGGAGCATGGGCGTCGGCTTGTAGCGCTCGCCGAGCGATTCAAACGGCTTGAGCAACTCGACGATCTTGGCGGCGCCGATCGTGTCGGCCCAAAACAGCAGCCCTCCCTTAAACGGCGGGAATCCGGTGCCGAAGATCAGCCCTAAGTCGACATCCTGCGGCGCCGCCACCTTCTTCTCGGCCAGGATGCGTGTTGCTTCCAGCACCATCGGCAGGAACAGTCGGTGGATGATCTGGTCGTCCGGCAACTTTTGCTTGCCGCGAATGTGCGGACCGATGACGTCGGCCAGCGTCGGATCGGGCTGCCCCTGCCCCTGGTTGCCTTTGTAGGCAAAGAAGCCGACGCCCGCTTTCTGCCCGATCCGGCCGGCCTTGAACATCGCCTCGAGGATCGGCGACTCGACGACGCGGTCCGGGAAGGCCTCCTTCATCACGTGGCCGGCGTGGTAGCAGGTGTCCAGACCGACTACGTCATAAAGGGTGATCGGACCCATCGGCATGCCGAAGTTCTTGGCCGCCCGCTCGACAGCCTTGATCTCAACCCCCTCGCGCAACAGCTCCAGGGCCTCGGTCATGTACGGGAGCAGCAGGCGGTTGACGAGGAAGCCCGGCCCGTCGTTGACGACAATCGGGGACTTGCCGATCGACTTGGCGTAGGCGACGGCCGTGGCCACGGTCTCGTCGCTGGTTTTGGGGGCGCGAATCACCTCGACCAGCGGCATCCGGCGGACCGGATTGAAGAAATGGATGCCGCAAAAGCGGTCGGGACGCTTCAAGCCCTCGGCCAGGCGGGCGATCGAGATGGCCGACGTGTTCGAGGCCAGGATCGCGCCCTCTTTCAAGAGCGGCTCGATCCGCGCGTACAGCTCTTGCTTGGCCTTGGGGTTCTCGATGATCGCCTCGATCACCAGGTCGCACTGGCCGAACTCGCTGTCGCTCGTGGTCGCGTTGACCAAGGGCGCGTACTTCAGCATTCGCTGCGGATCGGGGCCCCGCGTGGCTTTGTTGAACGACACCTCTTCCAGAACCTTCTGCACCCCGCCGGCCAGGGCCTTGGTGACTGCGTCGGTGATGGTGACCGGCATGTCGCGGCGGACCGAAGTCGCGGCGATCCCAGCGCCCATGATGCCGGCGCCGAAGAGGCCCACGGTGGCGATCGGTTTCGGCTTGACGTTCGGGTCGGCGACGCCGGTCTCCTTCTTGTTCCGGTCGGTCAGGAAGAAGACGTTCAAGAGCGCCCGATTGATCGGCGAGCCGAACAGGCTGGCGAAGCCCTCGGCCTCGGCCTTGCAAGCCGCTTCGATGTCGACGCCGGCCGCGCCCATCATGACTTCGAGCGCCGCCATGGGAGCCGGGTATTGCCCCTTGGTCTGCTGCTGGATGTAGGCGCTTGCCGTGGCGCCCAGGAACGACAGCTCGGTTTCGCTCATCGAGATCGGGCCATCCCATCGCTGTCGGTCGGCCAGGTACTGCTGCGATTGATTCTCGGCGCGGATCAAGTTCACGGCCGCTTGGCGGAGCCGGTCGCTGGGCACGACGTCGGATATAAGCCCCATGCTGGCGGCGGCGTGTGCATCGACGTTTTCGCCGCTGGTGACCATTTCCACGGCGTTGGCCAGACCGATCAGCCGTGGCGCTCGCGCCGTGCCGCCCCAGCCGGGGTAGATGCCCAGCTTCACTTCCGGAAAGCCCATCTGCGCCTTGGGACTGTCGGACATGATGCGTCGATCGCACCACATCGACAGCTCGGCGCCGCCGCCGAAGCAGCCACCGTCGATCGCGGCCACCGTGACGCACGGAAAGCGCGACAGCCGCTGGAACAGCTTGCGGCCGCGGGTGGTCATGTCGATCGTTTGCTCGCGGGTGATGTTCTTGGCGGCGGCGAACTCGCGGACGTCGGCCCCGAAGATGAAGATGCCCGGCTTCGCCGAGTCGACGATCAGCCCCTTGAGGTCTTTGCGCGCTTCAAGCTGGTTAAGATGCCGCTCCAGTTCCAAGAGGACCGGCTGCGATAGGACGTTGGCCCCCTTGTCGGCGGCATCGAACGTCAGTACGGCGACGTCCGGTTCGGCCATCGACAGCTTGATATGAGAAGCCTCGGGCATGGCAGGGATCCCTCGACAGCGGCTTTTGCGGAGGTGCGGAGCGGGTTAAGCTGACAAGCCCCGGTGCGGCAAGCGCCCGCAAGCGCGAATGCGGCGGCGCGAAACTGTCTTTATAACACGGCTAGTCTAGGCGAGTAGGGGCCGCGGTGCAAAATTATTCGCAGCTTCAGCCAACAGTGCAGACGCGGCCGCGGAGGCAGACGGCCGCTATCGCCGCTTGGACTGCGGCCGCTCTGTTGGTGACCGTGCCCATCGTGCTCCGCACCGTGGCGGCCCAGGCATCGGGGGCCAAGTCCGGTCGGTCGACGGCGCTGGTGCTTGTTTCATTGGCCGTCGCCGCCGCCGGCGCGCTCGTGCTGGCGGCGTTCTGGCAGCCCATGGTGCGGCGGATCGGCAACTCCGGGCTGGCTGTCATAGCGCTCGTGGCGGGACTGCAATTCAGCGTTTCGTACGCGGCGCGGCTGGTCGGCTTCGCCATCGGCGCCGTGTTGGGCCCGTACTATGTCTTTGTCGACGGCATCGGCAGCAAGGGGCTGTCGTGCCTGTTTCTGGGCCTGCTCGTCACGTTGCTGCCGCTGCCCGGCGTGCTGGCGCTGGCGCTAGTGACCTTGTTCGTGCTGAACGGCGTAACAACCGGCCAACTGGGGCTCGTTTCGGTGCTGTTTGCCGCGGTGACGATCGCGATCCAGGAGTTTCTGGCCGCCGTGGCCGGCGTGACAACCGGGCGTGGATCGCCAATCGCCGGCGCCGGCACGAACTGGAGCTTTGTGTCGCGGGTGGGCCTGGTGATCGGCGCGGCGCACGCGATGGCGCTTTTCTCCCAGTACGCGATGTACGAAATCCTCATGCGGCAGTTCTTCGATCTTTGGTTCAAGGTTTCCGTGTCGCTGGTCACGGGACTGCTGTTTGGCGGCGTGGGCGCGGCGTGCGGGTCGGTGATCGGCTTTCGCTTGCGAAGGACGGCCCCGTGACGCAAGAACCGTCCGGCGAATCCGCGATCGAAGTCCGCGGCCTCAGCTACACCTATGCTGGCCGCACGAGCCCGACTATCGAGGATGCGTCATTCTCGTTAGCCGCTCGTCGCTGGACGGTGGTGGCCGGCCGCACCGGCTCCGGCAAGTCGACCTTGCTCCGCGCGTTGGCCGGGCTGATCCCGAATCAAGCCGCCGGAGCGATGCGCGGGCAGGTCACTCTCTTCGGCCTCGACACGCGCGGCGCCGCGCCGCTTGCTCTCGCGCGGCACGTGGGCCTGGTGCTGCAGAGCCCGGACGATCAAATCGTCACGACGATGGTCGAGAACGAGGTGGCGTTCGGCCTTGAGAACCTCGGCCTTCCGCCGGACCACATCGCGCGGCAGGTGACGGCGTCTCTCGCCGCGCTCGGCCTTTCAGATTGCCGGTGGCAGGGCACGCAGACGCTTTCGGGCGGACAGAAGCAACGTCTCATGCTGGCCAGCATCCTGGCGATGGGACCGCGGCTGCTCTTGTTGGACGAGCCGCTCGCGCAGCTCGATCCGGCCGGGGCACAGGAGCTCCTCGAGGAGCTAGAGAGGCTTCGTCGCCTGGGCCTGTCGATCGTCATCGCCGAGCATCGGCTCGACGATCTGTTGCCCAGGGCCGATCGCGTATTAGTGCTCGACGGTGGTCGCCTGATCGCGGACGGCGACCCACGCGACGCCAACGTGCACAGCGCGCTACGCGGCGCGGGCGCGCTGGTCGACGATGATGGCGCGATCGGCGCCCGGTCGTCGTCGCGCGATGGCGACGTGCCGCGGCGGATCCTCGATGTCGAGCAGCTTGCCTGCCAATTCGCCGGACAGCCGAAGCCGGTGTGGTCGGAAGTCTCGTTCGGAATCGATGAGGGGGAACGCGTCGCGGTCGTTGGCGCTAACGGCTCGGGCAAAAGCACGTTATTGGCCGCAATCGTGGGGATAGTCCGCCCACAGGCAGGCTACATGATGCTGGCAGCGCCCGAAGCTGGGACAACGGCCGTGGGCCTCGTGCCGCAGAACCCCGATCTGACCCTATTTTCGCGCACGGTGCACGACGAGCTGGCATTCGGACCGCGGCGCCTAAGGTTGGACGCGGCCGAGGTGGCGGATCGGGTCCACGAGGCGGCAGCGGCACTTGGCAACTTGCAATTGCTCGACGAGCCGCCGCTTGCGCTCAGCCAAGGACAGCGTTTGTGCGTAGCCGTGGCGGCCGCGATGACGCTGCGCCCGCGGCTCTTGTTACTCGACGAGCCGACTACCGGTCAGGACCAGGCGCGGATGCGGCATTTGCTGGCGACCGTCTCGCGGCTGCTCGTGGCGAGCCGGAATAGCGCCGTCTTGTTCTCGACGCACGATTTGCGCGTCGTACGAAGCTTTGCCACCCGCGCCCTCGTGTTGCACGACGGCCGCCTGGTCGCCGATTGCACGCCCGCGGAATTGCTTGCCGACGAAGCGCTGCTTCGCCGGGCTCGGCTGCGCGTCGCAGGGCACCAGCCAAACCGTGGCGAGCGCGGCAGCGCACTCGCGCCCGAAGGTGGCAGGGCCCACGAGGCGCCACGATGAGCATCATCGGCCCGATCGAAGCCCGGCAGGAGACGTGGCTTGCCAGACGCGATCCCCGGCTGAAGCTGGCCTGGCTCGTGGCGGTATCGATCGCCAGCGTGCTCGTGGATTCGCATGCCGCGCTGGTGGCGCTCTTCATCGCCACCTTCGTCGTGGCCCTGGCGCTCGGCTGGCGACCGAGAACGTGGCTCGCGGTGGGCGTGGTGCTCCTGATCGTCGCCTGGGGAACGGCGCTGAGTCAGGCGATGTTCTACTACGACAATCGGACCCCGCTGGTCCCGGGCCTGCCGCTCTATCGCGAGGGAGCCGTCTACGGGCTGATCCAATCGCTGCGGATGCTGGCGATGATCCTGGCCGGCCTCGGCGTATGCCTGTCGACAGGGCCCGATCGGTTGCTGGCCGCGCTTGTGGCGGTCCGCGTGCCGGTGGCCGTCAGCTTTATGGCAGTGACGGCGCTCCGCTTCCTGCCGACTGTGGCCAACGAATGGGCGGTGGTGCGGCGCTCCTGCCGGCTGCGCGGATATCGTCCGCGGCTGTGGGCGCCCTCGCGCGAAGGCGTGAATTCGTGGCGCATCGAGGTGGCGCTTGTCGTCCCGGTCGTGGCCGCGGCGCTCCGGCGCGCCAGTACGCTAGCCACGTCGCTCACCACCCGCGGGTTCGACGCCACGCAGCCGCGGACGGCCTACCCACCCTTGGCCATGAGCGGCGTCGAGCCGTGGCTACTGGTCGCGTTGGTGCTGGCCACTTTTGCCCTGTCCGCGGCGAAATCACTCTTCTGGCTAGCGGAAGCGGGGCTGTACCGGATGCCGGCGTTACAGGGCCTCTACGACTTGGCAAGCCAGTGGCTCTAGCGCGAGCGCGTTCTGATTCGCACAAGCCTGAAGCGCGAGTAGCGCGAGCGACGGTGCCATGCCTCACGCTCGCGTGGGCATGCCTGGTGATGTTCCAACATGGCCACGTCGGAGCGCCTCCGTGGCCATGGCACCCCGGCGCTGGTGCCCTACCAGCTCGACGCGCCGATCGAGGAGTTTCCAGGGCCCACCTCGCTGGCGCGACTGGCGCGTCGGGCTTGTGTTGCGATAGCCGAGACCGCTATTCCGAACCATCGCCATGGGCGCGCCTATCGTCCCGGGAGCGCGATCCCCATTTCGCGCATCAAAAGTTGCATGTCCTCCCAGCAGTCCTTTTTCTTGTCCGGGCTTCGCAGCAGGTAAGCGGGGTGGTACGTGCACAGCACGCGCATGCCACGATAGTCGTGGAAACGCCCGCGCAAGCGGCCGATCGACAGCGTCGTGCCCAGCAGGCTTTGGGCGGCGACGGCGCCGAGGCAGCAAATGTACTGCGGCTTCAAGATGTCGAGCTGCCGATCGAGGAACCCGCGGCAATTGGCCGCCTCGTGCGGCAACGGATTGCGGTTCTCCGGCGGCCGGCACTTGAGCGTGTTCAGAATGTACACGTCCTCGCGCCGCAGCGTGCAGGCCTCGATGATTTTCGTCAGCAGTTGCCCGGCGCGGCCGACGAACGGTTCCCCCTGACGGTCTTCGTCCGCCCCCGGCGCCTCACCCATGAAGACGAGCCTGGGCGTGGGAGTGCCCACGCCAAATACCGTCTGCCGGCGCGCGGCGGCCAGCTCGGTGCACAGTTGGCAGGCCGCCACTTCCCGGGCGACGACGGCCAGGGCCGCCAGTCGGTCGGAAACTGAGGTGCTGTTGCCGCCTACGGTGCCGCTTGCCGTCATTTCGGACGCGGCGGACGCGCCCTGCGTTTGCTCGTCCCCGGCATCCGCCGAAGGTTCCGCGGCATGCGTCGCCTTGGCAGCGAGATCTGCCCTCAATCGAGGTTTCGGCAGATGCGTGAGGCCGGCACGTTGCCAATCATGGAGGGTTTCAAGGAGGCCCGCACGGCCCACGTCTTTGTCAGTCATGTCAGACCTCCGTGCCTTCGGGACGTTACCGGTCCGCGGCAAAGCGACGGCGTCAGTATAGGCGGCGTTGCCCGTGCCGGTAAGATAATTTGCCACCCGCGCGCTTTCACGGCGCGAGCGGCGTCTGGCGCTACAGGGTATCATACAGGGCTCGCCCGCCGCTCAAGGATGCGCGGTGCCTTGCGCGAGTCAGGCCATCCAATCACGTCCACGTATCACTCGCGCGCCCAAGCGCGCTTGCCCATGGGAATTCCCCAGGTTGTCATCGTCGGCCGTCCTAACGTCGGCAAATCCAGCCTGTTCAATTGGCTGGCCGGCCGTCGCCTGGCCATCGTCGACGACACGGCCGGCGTCACCCGTGACCGGATGACGTACCTGATGTGCGTCGACGACCGGTACTTCGAACTGGTCGACACCGGCGGGATGGGTATCGACGACGTCGACAATCTGACGGAGGACATCGAGCAGCAGATCGACACCGCGCTCGAATCTGCCGACGTCGTGCTGTTCGTCGTCGACACCCGGGCTGGGCTCGTGCCGTTGGACCAGGAAGTCGCCAAGCGGCTGCGCTACGTCGACGTGCCTACCTTGTGCGTGGCCAATAAGACCGACGCCGACAGCCTCGACAACCAGGCGGATGAATTCTACCGGCTGGGACGCGGCAAGCTGGTGCGCGTCAGCGCCAAGGAGAACCGCGGGCGGCAGGAGCTGTTGGACCTGATCGTCGAGCGGCTGCCGCCCGAGGGGGCGGGCCAGGAGCGCCCCCAAGAGACGACGATGAAAGTGGCCATCGTCGGCCGCCGCAACACGGGAAAAAGCACCTTCGTCAATACGCTGGCGCAAGCCGAGCGGATGATCACCAGCGAGGTGCCCGGCACCACGCGGGACAGCGTCGACGTGCGGTTCGAGCTCGACGGGAAATCATTTCTCGCCATCGATACCCCGGGGCTGCGCCGCCGCAAGAGCATTACGACCGACATCGACTTCTATAGCACGCATCGCGCGCAGCGCAGCATCCGCCGCGCGGACGTGGTGTTTCTGTTCTTCGACGCAACGCAGCAGATCAGCAAGGTCGACAAACAGCTCGGCGACTATATCGCGCAGCAGTACAAACCGTGCGTCTTCGTCGTCAACAAGTGGGACATGCTGGCCGCCAGCACGCCCACCGAAAGATGGGTCAAGTACCTGCGCGACACCTTCCGCACGATGTGGCACGTGCCGATCGCGTTCGTCACCGGCCAGACGGGCAAAAACGTCAAGGCGCTGTTGAACCACGGGCAGATGCTCTTCAAGCAGTCGCTTGAGCGCGTCGCGACGGCCGACTTGAACAAGCTGGTGCGGGCGGCGCTCGAGAAAAATCCGCCGCCGCTGGAAAGCAACCGCCGGCCGAAGGTCTACTACGCGACGCAGGTCGGCACGCAGCCCCCGACGATCGTGCTATTTTGCAACGAGCCACGGCTATTCAAGCCCCCTTATCAACGGTACCTGCTGGGCGTGTTTCGCGACCACTTGCCGTACGGCGAGGTGCCCATCAAGCTCTACTTGCGCCGCAGCGAGCAAAGCGAAGCAAGCGATGCGGACGACGCCGTCGATTCCCAGCGCGCGCCCCACGAGTGATCCCGTGTGCCACTGGCTCCGCCAGTGCTTGCCGAACCGCGCGCTAGGGAGGCACTGGCGAAGCCAGTGGCACACACAGACACACAGACTGCCGCGGGATCTGATCGGCAGAACCCAGGTTGACACAATTCGAGTCCGCTCGCATCATTCCCTGGGGCTTTGATGGTGGCTGTGCCGGAACCGTCCGGCTTGCATTCGCGCGACTCGAGGAGCGGTTTGGAGGTGGCGACTTCCGTCGCCGATGCCGCGCCGCCAGCGAGGAGACAAGAGCATTGATCGTCGGCGTGCCAAAAGAAATCAAGCGGGATGAATACCGCGTGGCGCTTTTGCCCGTGGGCGTCGAGGAGTTCGTCCGCGCCAACCACCAGGTGCTGGTCGAGTCGGGCGCCGGACTCGGTTCGGGCATCCCCGACGAGCGCTACGTCGAGCAGGGTGCGCGGCTGGTCGACCGGGCCGAGGACGTCTTCGCCGAGGCGGACCTGGTCATCAAGGTCAAGGAGCCGCTGCCGAGTGAGTGGCCCCTCTTGCGGCGCGGCCAAATGGTGTTCACGTACTTTCACTTCGCCGCCGACCGCAAGCTGACCGAGGGCGTGCTGGCGACCGGCTGTACGGCCGTGGCGTACGAAACGCTGCGCGACGATCATGGCCGGCTGCCGCTCTTGACTCCGATGAGCGAAGTCGCCGGCCGCATGAGCATCCAGGAAGGCGCCAAATACCTCGAACGCCCGCAAATGGGACGCGGCATCCTGCTAGGCGGGGTGCCGGGCGTCGCCCCCGCCACGATCACGATCCTGGGGGGCGGCGTGGTGGGCGCCAATGCCGCCAAGGTGGCCGCGGGGTTCGGCGCGAATGTCGGCCTCTTGGACATCAACATGGACCGGCTCCGCTACCTCGACGACATCATGCCGGCCAACGTCGATTGCCTGTTCAGCGACCGGCACACGATCCGCGATCAGCTCAGCCGCGCCGACCTGGTGATCGGCGCCGTGCTGATTCCCGGCGCCCGGACGCCGATGCTCATCGAGAAAAGCGACCTGGCGCTGATGCAGCCAGGCAGCGTCATTATCGACGTGGCCATCGACCAAGGGGGCTGCGTGGCCACGAGCCATCCGACGACGCACAGCGAGCCGACTTTCGTCGTCGATCAGGTGGTTCACTACTGCGTGACGAACATGCCCGGCGCCGTCGGCCGCACCAGCACCTACGCGCTGTGCAACGTGACGCTTCCGTGGGCCTTGCAGATCGCCAATCATGGACTGCTCGAGGCGTGCCGCCGGTACCGGCCGATCGCCCGGGCGGTGAACATCATGGACGGCGAGATCACAAACCGGGCCGTGGCCGAGACCTTCGGCATGAAGCTGAACCCGCGGTTCGATTGCTGAGCGGCGGCGACCGTGGAGGATTCACGCGTGTCACCTGGGGCGGCCTTCCGGACCGCAACCAAAGACCATGAATGGATCGACTCCTTTTTCGTAGCCCAGGCATTCATGCCTCGGGCCACGAGCCGCGCCCCTTTTTGTTCAACCCCTTCAGGCGTTCCGCCCTGAAGGGCGTGAAAGCGGCGTGGGTTGCTCGCGCGTCCCCAGCCGCAAACGGCTGGCTACGGGAAAAGGCGACCCGGCCTACTCTCCAAAGAACGGGAACAGCTTCTTCAGCTCTTCCTTGCTCGGCTTGCGGCCGTATTCGCAGATTTCAAAGGCCTCGGCGTACTGCACTTTTTCGGCCTCGTCCTTGCCGTGCCATTCGGCCAGCAGGTCGCGGAATTTCTGCGCGTTGGCGCGGTTGCGGCCCCCCAGTCCGGCCCGCACTAATTTGCGACGCTCTTCGATCTTGGCCGGATCGGTCGGGATGAGATCGGCCGAGCCCAGCGCGCCCCCCTCGTAAAACTGCGATTCGATTAGCATCAGCGCGTCCAGCTTTTTGTTCATGACCGAGTCGATGGCCACGGCGATGTCCGGCTTGAAAGGCGTCGGCTTCTGAAAGCTGTCGGGATAGAAGAAGAACACCGGGTTCTTCTTCAATGGCGGCGTGTCGGGCGTGAAGAACGGCACCGCCACCATGTACGCCACGTCCTGCACCAGCACGCCCGTGTACCGGTGGTCGGGGTGATAATCGTTCGGCCGGTGGCTCATCACGATGTCGGCGTTCCACTCGCGGATCAGCCGGGCGATGGTGCGGCGATTCTCCAAGGTTGGCAACAGCTCGCCGTCGTGGATGTCCAACACGTCGGTCGTGATGCCCAGCGCCTTGGCCACTTGCTGCACCTCGGCCTTGCGTCGTTTGGCCAACGGGCCGCCGGCGTCGCGCCAATGGCCGATGTCTCCGTTGGTGACCGAGACGAACTTGACGTGGTGCCCCTGGGCGGCCCACATCGTGGCCACGCCGCCGACTTGCAATTCGCAATCGTCCGGGTGCGCGCCGAAGCAAATGATGTTCAGCTTGCCGTCGTCGGCAGCCAGGGCAGGCGCGCAGGCAGCGAGAAACAGAGAGCCTGCGAGAATGCTCCGCAGCGCGTGGTGCATCGTGGGTCTCATCGAGGTGGCTCCTTTGCGTTGGGCTTGTGTCGGCGTGCGGGAGAACTGCGAAGTCCGGGGTCTGGCTCATTTTTCGGCACACGCGGCTTTCAATTCGTCTAAACGATCGTCGGCCGAAAAATGTGCCAGACCCCCTCTCCCAGGGCTTTGCAGTTCGCCTGTGTCGGCGTGCAGGGCCGTTCACAGATGCAAGCTGGCCGGCGGCGCACCGGCGGGAAAGTGGGACAGGCACCGAGACGCAACGTTGGTCTGAAAGGGCTTGCGCTGTTTATGCTCGGAGCCAGTCCCATTTTCCCGCCTCGCCATTTTGAAAAACAGAATGGCCCTGTGTCGGCGTGGCGATTGATTGCCTGGGCTAACTCATCACACTATATTGATGCGTGACGGATTCTCAAGCTTTGAGGGATGGGAGCAGGAGAACGGCAAAGTCCGGGGTCTGGCTTATTTTTCGGCACACGCGGCCTTCAATCCTTCCGACGGACCTTCGGCCGAAAAATGTGCCTGACGCCCTCTCCCAGGATTTGCCGTTCTCCTGGGATGGGAGCGCGAGGCTCCTGCCGAGCCGCGAAGTGACATCGCGAAGCGGCTCAGCAGGAGCTTCGCCCGCCCGTTTTCGATTCCCGTTTAGGAGGGCGCGCGTGTCTTGCCGCTTCGCATTCATCGCGAAACACCGCTGGCGGCAGTTGTGGCGGTTTGCGCTCGTCGTCGCGGCGGCGATGCTTTGTTGCGTTTGTGGGGTCGCCGCCGCCGATCCGCAGCCTGCGCCGCGATTCGAGCGCGACGTCTGGCCCATCCTGGCCGGCCATTGCACGCAATGCCACGGCGCGAAGGAACCGAAGGCCGGGCTCGATCTGCGGACCGTTGCTTCGATCCTGCGGGGCGGCGACAGCGGTCCCGCGATCGTCAAGCCCGACCCGGCGGCGAGCCTGCTCGTCGAGCGGATCGCGCAGGGCGAAATGCCGCCCGAGGGCGAGCGAAAACTCTCGGCCGAGGAGCTGTCGGTCTTGCGAAGTTGGATCGCCGCCGGCGCGCCGGCCGACAACCCGGCCGCCGTCCCGCCGCCCGTCTCGCCAATCAGCGAGAAGGATCGGCAGTTCTGGTCGTTCCGCCCGCTGGCGAAACCGGCGGTCCCCACGCCACGCGGCGCAGGCCGTGGCCGCACGCCGATCGACGCCTTTCTGCTCGCGCGGCTCGAGGCAAAGGACCTGACGTTTTCCGCCGACGCGGATCGCGCGACGCTGATCCGCCGCGCGTCGCTCGATCTGTTGGGCCTGCCCCCTTCGCCCGAGGAGCTCGACGCGTTCTTGGCCGACAATTCACCGGACGCCTGCGAGCGATTGGTCGACCGGTTGCTCGCTTCGCCGCATTTTGGCGAGCGGTGGGGGCGGCACTGGCTCGATGTGGCCGGCTACGTCGATACGATCGGTTTCGACACCGACGCCACTAACATTCTCACGAGCGAGGGCAAATGGCGGTACCGCGACTACGTGATTCGCTCGTTCAACGACGACAAGGCGTACGACCGGTTCGTCATCGAGCAACTGGCCGGCGATGAGCTCTTCGATTGGCGGCATGCCCCGCGGTTTACGCCGGAGATGCAGGACGCGCTCGTGGCCACGGGCTATCTACGGACGGCCCGCGATCTGACGCACGAAGACGTGGGTGTCATTCCGCAGAATTTCTTTGGCATCGCGCACGACACGCTGGAGATCGTCGGCACCGGCCTCTTGGGTCTCACGCTCAATTGCGCCCGCTGCCACAACCACAAATTCGATCCGATTCCGCAGGAAGATTACTACCGGCTCATGGCCGTGTTGGCCCCGGCCTACAACCCGCAGGCCTGGCGGCCAGTGGTGCCGACCGAGACGCGCAAGGACGACCGCGGCTTACCCGACGTGTCGCCGGCCGAACAGGCCGAGATCGAGCGGCACAACGCGGCGCTCGACGAACAACTCAAGCCGCTGCGCGAAGAGGTTGCCCGGAAGAAGCAACCGCACGAGGCGCGGCTGGCAGAGGCCAAACTGGCCGCGCTACCGGAGGCAATTCGCGCCGACGTCAAGGAGGCGGTGCAAACGCCCCCTGAGAAACGAACGGACGTGCAAAAATACCTGGCCGGCAAATTCGCCGCCGGCCTCAAGGTCAAGCCGGACGAAGTGCACGCCGCGATGAGCGACGAGGAGAAGGCCGCGATCGCCGCTCTGGAAGCGCGCGTCACCTCGATCGACGCCGGCCGGCGGAAGTGGGGCAAGATCCAGGCGCTTTACGACATTGGGCCGACGCCCGCCACGCATCTCTTGATGCGCGGCAGCGAAACCACACCGGGCGACGAAGTGCCGCCCGGCTTCTTGCGCGTGCTCTCCCGGTCGGACGCTGAAGCATTGGCATCCGCCGAGCCCCCCTGCGAAGGCGCAAGCGGCCGGCGCACGGCGCTGGCTCGTTGGCTGACCGACCGCGACTCGCCGCCTTCGGCGTTGCTCGCCCGCGTGATGGTGAACCGCGTCTGGCAGCAGCTTTTCGGCCGCAGCATCGTACCCACCCCCGACAACTTCGGCGCCCAAGGGCAGCCGCCCACGCACCCGGAGCTCCTGGAGTGGTTGAGCGCCCGCTTCGTCGAGGGTGGCTGGCGCGTCAAGCCCCTCATCAAAGAAATGATGCTATCGACTGCATACCGGCAGTCATCGCGCGAGGATGCGCGGGCTGGCGGGCCGGGTGCCGGCGCGGCCGATCCACGCGCTGTCGACCCCGGCAACGAGCTACTGTGGCGGATGCGCTTGCGGCGGCTCGACGCCGAAGCGGTCCGCGATTCGATCCTTGCCGCGAGCGGCAGGCTGAATCGCGCGGCCGGCGGCCCACCGGTCCAGATTCAAGCACGGCCCGACGGCATGGTCGTGGTGGCCGAGGACAAGCTCGTGGACAAGGCGGACCAGTGGCGCCGCAGCATTTATCTGTTCGCGCGGCGGGCGTACAACCTGACGCTTTTGACGGTCTTCGACCAGCCGGCGGTGGCAACCAACTGCCTGCGGCGCGACACGTCGGCCGTGCCGCTGCAATCGCTGGTGATGCTCAACGACGCCTTCGTGGCCGAGCAGGCGGGGCATCTTGCCGCGCGGATCGAGGGCGGTAGCGTCGCCTCGCCGGACGCCCGCATCGAGGCGCTCTTTCGACTGGCCCTCGCCCGCCGGCCCACCGCGGCGGAGGTGGAGACGTGTCGCGGCGCGCTAGCCGCGCAGGCGGACCTGGCCGCCGCCGCGGGCGTCGCCGCGGCGAATCATCACGCCCTGGTGCAGTTGTGCCACGCGCTTTTCAACACGAGCGAGTTTTTGTATGCCGAATAGCACACGGCCATCGACGCGAGCCAGCCGCCGGCAATTCCTCGAGTCGGCCACGCTGGGATTCTCGACGCTCGCCTTGGCTTCCTTGTTTGATCAGGAGGGCGCGCTCGTGCCGGCCGCTTCCACGGGCGGCACGGAGCTGGGCGCCCGCCCGCGCCATTTTCCCGCCCCGGCTCGCAGCGTGATCATGCTCATGCAAGTCGGCGGGCCCAGCCAGGTCGATCTCTTCGATCCCAAGCCGGCGCTCGCCAAGCGCGACGGGCAGAGCTACCCGGGCGAGGTCGAAGTGCTGCAGCCGGGAAGCGAAGCGCAGAAGTTGATGGCCAGCCCCTTCAAATTCCAGCGCCACGGTCGATGCGGGATGGAGATTTCCGAGCTGTTGCCGCATATCGGCTCCGTGGCCGACGAAATCTGCCTGGTGCGGTCGATGTGGAGCGACAACAACAATCACCCGCAGGCCACCCGCTGCCTGAACACGGGCAAGATCTTTCCCGGCCGGCCGTGCCTGGGGTCGTGGATCAGCTACGCGCTGGGGACCGAGAACCAGGACCTGCCGGCGTACGTCGTGTTGCGCGACCCCGGCGGCTACAACAACGGCGGCACGACGATGTGGGAGAACGGCTGGCTGCCGGCCAATTTCCGCGGCACGGAAATCCAGTCGCGCGGCGCGGCGGTGCTGGACCTCCACCCGGCCGTGGCGCTGGCCGACGGCGTGCAGCGCGTCAATCTCGAAACCCTGAACAAGCTGAACGAAGAGCGGCGCAAGCTCTACCCGAGCGAATCGGACCTCGACGCGCGGATTCGCAACTACGAATTGGCGGCCCGCATGCAGCAAAGCGCCGAGCGCGTGCTCGATATCAGCGGCGAGACGCAGGCCACGCGGCAGCTTTACGGGCTCGACAACCCGACGACCGAGAACCTGGGCACGCGTTGCCTCATGGCCCGCCGGCTGGTCGAGTCGGGCGTGCGGTTCATTCAGTTGATGACGCCAATCAAGTCGGGCACGGCCCCCTGGGACCATCACGAGAACATCAAGCCGGGCCTCGAAGCGCTCTCGCCGCAGGTCGACCAGCCGACGGCGGCCTTGATCCGCGATTTGAAGCAGCGGGGCCTGCTGGATTCGACGATCGTGTTGTGGACCGGCGAGTTCGGGCGGCTGCCGGTGTCGCAGAAGGGGAGCGGCCGTGACCACAACCGCAACGCGTTCAGCCTGATCCTGGCCGGCGGCGGCTTCAAGCCCGGCTACGTCCACGGCCAGAGCGACGAGTTCGGCTACAAGGCGGTGGAAGGGCGCATGAGCTGCCCGGACCTTCTGGCGACGATCCTCCATCAACTCGGCCTGGACCACGACCGTTTGCGGTACCTGCACCACGGCCGCGAGGAGTCGCTGACCGACTCGTCGGTCACTAATGCCCGCGTGGTGCGGGAGCTATTCATCTAACGGGCCACGCAGGGCTCAGAGGACGGTAGGCTATGCGCAAAGGAGGAGAGGCATGCTCGACGAGACAACGGTGCCGTGGGTTGAAGGTCTGACAATCGGCCAGGTGCTGGCGCGGACCGCGCACGCCCACGGCAACCGCGACGCGCTTGTGTTTCCGGCGCTCGGGTTGCGGCAGAACTATGCCGACTTCGCCGCCGAGGTCGATCGGGTCGCCCGCGGCCTCGTGGCGCTAGGAATCGAGCGGGGGCAACATGTGGCCATCTGGGCCACGAACGTGCCGCAGTGGGTGGTTCTACAGTTCGCCACCGCCCGAATCGGCGCGGTGCTGGTGACGATCAACCCGGCGTACCGGCCCTTCGAGCTGGACTACGTGCTGCGGCAGAGCGACTCGGTGGCGCTGTTCCTGGTGGACCGGTTCAAGTCGTCCGACTATTTCGCGATGCTCGCCGAGGTCTGCCCGGAGCTCGCCCAGGCCGAACCGGGCCGCCTGGCGAGCGAGCGGTTCCCGCGGCTGCGATGGGTCGTGTCGCTCAAGGGCCAGACGCCCGCCGGCGCGATCCCGTGGGAGAACGTGGCCCGCCGTGGGGACGCGGCGGGCGTGGACATCGAGGCGCTTGGCAAGGCGCTACAGCCCACAGACCCGATCAACATCCAGTACACGTCCGGCACGACCGGCTTCCCGAAGGCGGCCACGCTCAGCCATCGCAACCTGCTCTACAACGCTTACTACATCGGCCTCTGCCAGCGGATGACCGCGCTGGACCGCATCTGCATCCCCGTCCCGTTCTACCATTGCTTTGGCTGCGTTCTGGGGAGCATGTGTGGAGTCGTTCACGGCGCGGCGATGATCGTGCCGGCCGAATCGTTCGACGCCAAGGCCACGCTCGACGCGATCGAGCAGGCGCGGGCCACCGTGCTCTACGGCGTTCCCACCATGTACATCGCCCAACTGCAGCACGAATCGTTCGCGGCACGGGTCCTGACGAGCCTGCGGACGGGCGTGATGTCGGGCAGTCCCTGTCCGATCGAGGTCATGAAGCAAGTCGTGCACCGGATGGGGGCCCGCGAGTTGACGATCTGCTACGGCCAGACCGAAGCCTCGCCGGTGATTACGCAAACCCGCTGCGACGATCCCTTGGAGCTGCGGGTGGAAACGGTCGGGCGGCCGCTGCCGGGCGTGGAAGTGAAGCTCGTCGATCCGGCCACCGGCCGCGAGCTCGGCGACAACGAGCAGGGCGAGCTGTGCGCCCGCGGCCACGTCGTGATGCTCGGCTACTACAACAATCCGGAAGCGACGGCCAAGGCCATTGATGCCGACGGCTGGCTGCACACGGGCGACCTGGCGGTCCGGCAATCCAACGGTTACTACCGCATCACCGGCCGGATCAAGGACATGGTCATCCGCGGCGGCGAGAACATCTATCCGCGCGAGATCGAGGAGTTCCTGTTCACGCACCCGGCGATCGAACAGGCCTCGGTCGTGGGCGTGCCGGACCCGAAGTACGTCGAGGAATTGTGCGCGTGGATCAAGCTCAAGTCGGGCGCCACGCTCACCGAATCGGCGGTGCGCGACTTCTGCCGGGCGAAACTCGCCCACTACAAGGTGCCGCGCTACGTGAAGTTCGTCGACGCCTTTCCGCAGACCGTGACCGGCAAGATCCAGAAGTTCAAGATCCGCGAGCAGATGATCGCCGATTTGGGGCTCGCCGAGCAGGCCACGGCGTAGTGGCGGCATCCAGGTTCCCCGTGGGCCGACGGTTTGCCGACCCTTTACGTCCGGTTCTTGCGCGATGCAATCACGTCGCGAATGATCCCGTCCAGGTCGTAATGCGGCGCAACGTCGATCGTCGACCGCAGCCGGCCGAGGTCCGGCACGCGGATGCGGATGTCCTCGAAGTCCGCGGGATACGCCTCGGCATAGCTGGTGAACTTGATCGCCAGCTTCGAATCGACGGCCGCCACCACCCGCAGCGCCAATTCCAGGATGCTCACCGGCACGTCGCTGCCGACGTTGAACACTCGGCCGAGGGCCGATGGCGCGTCCATCAGCGCGATGACCGCGCTCACTACGTCCGCCACGTGGGCGAAGCAGCGAACCTGCTGCCCGTCGTCGTGAACGATCAAGGGACCCCCGGCCACTGCCGCATCGACCAGCCGCGGCAGCACCATTCCGTAGGAGCCGGTCTGCCGCGGGCCGACGACGTTGAAAAACCTCGCGATGACAACCGGCAACCCGTGCTCGCGAAAGTACGCCAGTGCCAGAAACTCGTCGATCGCTTTGGAAACGCCGTAGGACCAGCGGGGCCGTGTCGTGGGGCCGAACACCAGGTCGTCGTCTTCGGTCCACCGTGGTTTCGGATTCTTGCCGTAGACCTCGCTACTGCTGGCCAGGAAAAACTTCACGGTCTGCCCGGCGTCCCGGCGAAGCTTCAGTTCCTCCAGCAAAAGCTCGGTCGTGTAGACATTCGTCTCGATGGTGCGAACCGGGTCGCTGGCGATCAGTTGCACGCCCACGGCCGCGGCCAGGTGATACACCCGGTCCACGTCCGCGACCAGCCGCCGCACGAGCGCCCGGTCGGCCACCGAGCCGCGGACGTACGTAAACTCCGGGTGCTTAAGGGCCGTGGCGAGATTCGCGGCGCTACCGGTCGACTCGTCGTCGATGGCGGTGACGCGATCGCCTCGGGCCGACAGAGCCTCGGCCAGATGACTGCCGATGAACCCCGCCCCGCCGGTGATCAAGACGTGCGCCACGAAAAGTTCTCACAAGGGGAGCTCGACGCCGACGCGGCGCTCGCGGGCCAACTGGACCAGCCGCGCGGCCAGGGCCACGTCCTCGATCGCCAGGCCGACGCTCTTGAACAAGCCGATGCCGCCGGTCCGCGAGCGGCCCACGGCCTTTCCGGCTACGACGTCGGACAAATCCACGGCCCTCTGCCAGTCGAAGACGCCCTTGGCGGTCGCGTCGGCGAAGTCGCCGGCCTCGGCGCGGCAGGCGGCGACGCTGTCGCACACGATTGCTTGCGCCCGCCCGACCGTCACGGCATCGATCTCGGCGCGGGTCAGCGCGTTCGAGCCCACGGCGCAGACCACGGCCCCGTCGGCCAGCCCATGGCCGTCGAAAACGGGCGTGGTGCTCGTTGTGGCGGTGATCACGATCGGCAGGTCCTCGACCGCTTCTTGCGGCCGGTCGACGGGCGTCACTTCGAGGCCCAGCCTTGCGGCCATGCGGGCGGCGAATGCGGCCCGCCGCGCTTCATCCCGATTATAGACGAACGCCTGTCGTAGCGGCACGGCGGCGGCGGCCGCTTCAAGTTGCGTTTCGGCTTGCCGTCCCGCGCCAAAAAGGCCTAGCTCCGCCGCCTCGACCGGCGCCATCGCCCGCAGCGCGACGCCCGTCGTGGCCCCCGTGCGCAGCCGGCCTAGGTGGTCGCCCTGCAATAGCGCGACCAGGTTTCCCGTGGTTTGCTCGCAGAGCGCGACGTGGAAATGCGCGGCGTCGCGGGTGGTGGTGTAGCACTTCCAGCCGACGTAGCCCAGGTAGCCCGCCGCGGCGATCATCGAGTGCAGGATGATACCGGGCGCACGCGCGCGAACGCGGGGGACGTTGTCGGCTTCGCCGGCAGCCAGACGGCGGAAGGCCTCTTCCACCACGTCGATCACTTGCGGCATGTCGATCAGCAAGGCGACGTCCGCTTCCGTCAAGTAGAGCACGCCCATGATGGATCATCCGTCCTGTCGCCGCGGGTGCCATGATCACGCTTGCGTGAGCATGCTTTCTCCTTATCTCCGAGCGCATTCGGCGCGGACATCCTCCTATTCTTGCAGCGCGGCGATCCGTTGGAAATCGTCCGCCAGCGAGCGGTAGAGCTGGCGGTACTCGGGGAACGCGCGGTCGTAGGTCTTTTGCGCCGCGCGTTGCGGAGGCGTTGAATCGACGACGCGGATCGTGGCGGCGCAGGCTTCGCGGACGTCCTTGTAAGCGCCGGCGCCGACCGCTGCCAGCAGCGCCACGCCAAAGGCCGGACCTTCTTCGGCGTTGATGGTCGAAACCTTTTGACCGAACGCGTCCGCCTGGATTTGCCGCCACAGCCGGCTTTTGGATCCGCCGCCGCTGGCGCGGATCTCGCGGACCGGCACGCCCATGCCGCGGATGATCTCCAGACAATCGCGCAGCGAGTAGGCGACCCCCTCCATGATCGACCGCAGCATGTGCCCACGACCGTGCGCCAGCGACAGCCCGATGAAGCAGCCACGGGCATTTGGGTCGGCGTGCGGCGTCCGCTCGCCGGAGAGATAGGGCAGGAAGAACAAACCCTCGCTGCCGGCCGGCACGCCTTCGGCCTCTTTGTTCAGCTTGTCGTAAGCGTCCGAGGCGCCGTCCACGGCGTGCGCGTCGGTCGCGCACAGCTCGTTCTGGAACCATTGCAGCGACCCGCCCGCGGACAGCGTCACCCCCATCATGTGCCAGCGGCCGCGGACGGCATGGCAAAACGTGTGGACCCGGCCCTGCGGATCGATCTCGACCTTGTCGCTGTGGGCGAAGATGACGCCGGAGGTGCCGATCGAGGTCGAAATCACGCCGCGGTTAACGATCCCATTGCCGACCGCGCCGGCCGCGCAGTCGCCAGCCCCGCCCACGACGACGCAGTCGGTCGACAGGCCGAGCGTTTCGGCCGCTTCGCGCGTCAAGTGGCCCGTCACGTCCTCTGATTCGTAGCAGTGAGGCAAAAGGTCGGCGTCGAGTTCGAGTTTCGCGAGCAACGAACTCGACCATCGGCGATTCGCCACGTCCAACAAGAGCGTGCCGCTGGCGTCGCTCACGTCGCTGGCGAACTCGCCCGTCAGGCGGCGGCGGATCTCGTCCTTGGGCAAGAGCACTTTGCGCAGCTTGTCGAAGTGGCGCGGTTCATGGTTGCGAAGCCAGAGGACCTTGGGCGCCGTGAAGCCGGTGAGGGCCGGATTGGCCACCAGCTTGATCAGCTTGCGGCGGCCCCCGGCGCGGCGCTCGATTTCTTCACATTCCGCGGCGGTGCGCTGGTCGTTCCACAACAGGGCGCGGCGGATCACGCGGTCCCGCTTGTCGAGAAACACCGACCCGTGCATTTGGCCCGACAGGCCGATGGCGGCCACGTCGGACGGTTTGAGCCGCGCCTTCTTGACGACCGATTGGATGGCGCTCATGGTGGCGCGCCACCAGTCTTCGGGGTCTTGCTCGCTCCAGGCCGGCTTGGGGTGATAACAGGGGTAGGTCTCCATGGCGCTGGCGAGAATCTTGCCCGATTCGTCGACCGCCAGCACCTTGGTGCCCGAAGTCCCCACGTCGATCCCCAGAAAGATGCTCATGGCCAGTACAGCAGGCAGTAGGCGGTTCGTTTAGCCGCCGCGTCCACGCGGCGCAAGAACGGCAGCGGCAATCCGTGCCGCGGGATTGTAACGCACGGCGTTGCCGCCAGGCAACGCGGCGGCGGCGTTTGCCAAGGCCATTTTGTTTTTCAAAATGGCGAGGCGGGAAAATGGGACTGGCTCCGAGCGCACAGGGCAAGTCCCATCAAACCAGGGTTGCGTCTCGGTGCCTGTCCCACTTTCCCGCCGCCCAGTATGAATGCTTGAAAGGCCCTGCGGCGTTTGCCTTCACCCGCTCGCGGGTGCCATACTGAAGACATGTCGAGCATGCCCCTGGTTTCCGCCTTGCCCGCCGCTCGCCCCAGCGGCCGACCGTTCCGCTACAGCCTGCGGTTCTTGCTTGCCGCCTTCGCGGCGCTGTCGGTCGTGTTGTGGCTGGGCGTCGACCGCGCGCATCGGCAGCGTGACGCGGTGAGGCACATCCTGGGCAGCTACGGATACGTCACGTACGACGAAACCCATGCGTCACCGGCGCCGGTTTGGTTATACGACCACCTGGGGATCGACTTCGTCCACGACGTCACGGCGGTCGAGCTTTTTGCCGACGTCGACATCCGATTCCTGCGCGACTTGCCGAAAGTGCGGTACTTGAACCTCAGCAGCAATCGGGTAACCGATCACGCCTTGCGGCAAATGCCGCCGCTTGCGAGCCTTGAGGAGCTGCACATTTGGAGCGACCAGACGACCGATCGCGGGCTCGTCTGGCTTGCGAGCCAAACGAACTTGCGAAAGCTGTCCCTGGTCGCCGAGAACGTGACCGACGCCGGACTGCCGGCACTGCGGAAGCTTCCGCGGCTCGAGGACCTGGATCTCGCGCGCACGGGCGTTTCGGACGCCGGCGTCGGCGAACTGGCACGGATGCCCGGCGTGCGCTATGTCGCGCTTCCGCAGCGGGTCACCGATGCGAGCGTGCCGGCTCTGGCCGGCATGACCCAACTGCGCCGGCTCGATCTGGCCGCTACGCGGATCAGCGACCAAGGGGTCGCGGACCTCAAGCAGGCGCTGCCCCGCTGCGCCATCATTCGGTAACAATGGATTCGAGCCGCCTGTGCTCTCGTGGCATGCGACTGTCGGTGGCGTTGCTTTGCGGGCCGTTGCTGGCGAGCGGTTGCGCGCGACGCCCCGCCGCGGATTCGACGGCCGATGCTCATCCGCTCGCGGGCGTGAAACTCAGCTTGCTCGTCATCGGCGATCCGGCGATGGCCGAGGCCATCGGGCTGTTGCGGGGCGAGTGGCAGGCAGAAACCGGCAGCGAGCTGTCGATTGAGACGATCGAAGACGAGGCGCTCGCCGCGCGAATCGCGGCCGGGGAAATAGCCGCTGACGCGATCGTCTATTCGTCTCGGCGCCTGGGCGCGCTGGCCGAAGGTGGGATCATTCGTGCGATCGAACGGTCGTGGCTGGCGGCGCCCGAGTTGGCTTGGGGCGACGTCTTCGATCTGGTGAAGACCCGCGAGCTCGCTTGGGGCGCGGACGTGTATGCCGTGCCGTTCACTTCGCCGGTGATGGTGTGTATTTATCGCGCGGACCTGCTTGAACGACTTGGACGAAAGCCACCGGAGTCCTGGCGGGACTATCAACAACTCGCCGAGCTATTGGCGTCCGCCAAGCCCGCTGGGGCCGACGGGCAGCCATCCGGAGCAGACGCGGCCGACTGGCATGGCACGGCCGAGCCGCTTGCGTCCGGCTGGTCCGGCGTCACGCTCCTGGCACGGGCCGCGGCCTACGCGCGGCACCCGAATCATTACTCGACGCTCTTCAACATGCAGTCCATGGAGCCGCTCGTGGCCTCGCCCCCTTTCGTGCGGGCGCTCGAAGAACTGGTGGCGGCGAGCAAGATCGCCGGGCCACCGGCCGCCACATACGATCCGGGGCATGCCTGGCGCGCGGTTGTCGAGGGGCGATGTGCCATGGCGCTCGGCTGGCCGGCCCGAGAGGCCACGCCCGCCGATGCAGCGACAGAGACATCCGGCCAAGACGCGGAGGCTCGCCATGCGTCGACTCAGGACATGGAGATCGGCTTTGTTGTGCTGCCCGGCACGGCCGAAGTGTACAACGCCACGGCCGGCAAGTGGGAACGGCGCGCCGGTGGCGCGACGAGCGTGCCGCTCGTCGCAGCATCGGGCCGCGTGGGCTCAATCGCCGCCAAATCACCGCGCCCGGACGCGGCCACGCGGCTGCTGGCCTGGCTGGCTAGCCCGCAATGGAGCACCCGCGTCGCCACCGCCGGCGCCGACGCGGCGCCCGTTCGGCGCTCGCAGATCCGCTCGGCGCAGGACTGGGGCGGACCCGGTATAAGCGCCGCCGAGGCCAGCGCCTATACGAGCGTCGTCGGGCAGTGCTTGAGCGGTCGCGAAGCGCTCGCGGCGCTCCGCATCCCCGGCGCCAGCCGCTACATGGCCGCGCTCGACGAGGCCGTGCTCGCGGCAGTCCGCGGTGCATCGGCGCCGCAATCCGCGCTCGCGGCCGCGGCCGAGAAGTGGCAGGCGATCACCGACGAACTGGGCCTCGAGCGCCAGCGCCGCGCGTATCGCCGCTCGCTGGGACTGGAAGATAGTGGGCAGTAAGAAAACCATGAATGATGAATGCGGAATAATGCGGAATGATGAATGGGTCGCAGATGCGGGCGTACTGCCGTGGCGGCGGAGATGCTTTTTTTGCTGCCTACTGGTTACTGCTTCATGCTTTTGACAACCGGGGCGCTTGGCCCTAAAATTCAGGGCACTTACTCCCCTTTGGGGGCGGTAGCTCAGTTGGGAGAGCGCTGCGTTCGCAATGCAGAGGTCGGGGGTTCGACTCCCCTCCGCTCCACTTTGCAAGGCTCGCCACAAGTCGCTTGTGGCGAGCCTTTTGTGTCGAATGGCCGTTCTCTGGCGTCCCATTTTGAAGTCCTGCCCGCCTTCTCCATCTTGTCACGAATAGGCAGCTTTGCGCACGAATGCGCAGTTTTTGGTGCGTCCAGTGGTGCGTCCAAACTTAGACCCGGAAGCACGTCGAGCGCGTCGCGGACCGCAAGTAGCTCAGGGTCGGTGTACGTGTTCATCGTCAGGTCGATGGTCGAATGCCGCATAGCGGCTTGTGCTGTGCGGGGTGCAACTCCGCCCCGGCTAAGAAGCGTGCTGAACGAATGGCGGAGGGCGTGAATATCCAGAGTCCGGCCGCGATCATCACGCTTCTTGATACCGGCCGCCTTGAGGTCGCGGTCGAAGATACGAAGCAAGCCCCTTGGCAACTTGAATACCTTCTCAGTTGGTGGCCTGCCTGCAACCCACGCCGTCAGGTCGGCCACGAGGTCAGCACGAAGCGGGATCGTGTTCCCTTCCCGGTTCTTTTCTTGTTCGGGCTTTAGCTGTACCGTCCCCACGTCAAGATCAAGCTGAGCGATGGTGAGGCTTGCGAGTTCGTTCTTTCGCAGCCCCGTCAAGAGGAACGTCTTGTAGATCAACGCCCGTCCCAAGCCCTGCCGGTCGAGTCGCTGCCGAACGTCATCAGCAACCTTGGCCGCTAGCTCGCCCTTGCGTGGTCCACGCCGGATCGTGAGTGCTTCGATGAGAGGGCGACGGCGGGCGACCGTTAACAACTTCTCCAACTCGGCCTCAGTTAGCGATCGCCGTCTGCGTCGCTTGTCCCCCTTGATTTTGGGGATGTCAGAGAACGGATTCGAGATGAGCCGCTTGGACTTTGCCAGCCAGTTTGCAAAACCCACAAGTGTTTGCCGAAACTCATTGCGGTTGCCACCGGACATCGAGTCATGCTCGATCAACCATGTCTCGAATGTCTCGCGCGTAAGGTCGGCCAGCGTCTTGAAGCCACACTCATCAGCAAGACGGCTCAGTCGGTTTTCGGTGTTCTTGACCCGGACCGGGTGAACGCGCTTCGTCCTCAGACTTTGAACGTAGGCTTTGAAATGATCGTTGATGGGGGTGTCAAGATGATCGGCTGCCCCTGACTCCGCCTCAGTCATCAACCCAACCTTGACTAGCTCATGCCGTCTCTCAAGATCGGCGAGCACCTTTCGGGCAGCGGTCTCCGTGCGACAACCTGTGACATACTCTTTGCCCTTTACTTTGGCCGTATACGTGCCGGACTCAACGACGATCTTCCCGGCGTCGTTGAGCGGCGCGGTGCGAGTTTTGCCCTTCACTTTCCAGCGCGCAAACCGCTCCCCATTCTTGGTGACGATTTCTGCGTTCGGAGGGAGCGGCTTAACGCTTCGCTTTCGGTACACGGTGCCCATGCTGATTGATCCAGGTTTCGAGTTCACTTCGCGGCCAGCGCACGAGATTGCCGACCTTGATCGGTTTCGGGAGCCGGCCGCCGTCGGCGAGACGGCGCACGTGGGACGGGGACACGTCAAGCATGGCCGCCACGGCGACCACACTCAAGAGGTCGGGCTTTGCGCGGGGGCTGGCATCGTGGCAAGTTTGTAGGCACTTGGTCAGAATGTCGCGTACGATGCCCGGACTCAACGGACCGGGCCGAACACTCTGGCAGGCGACGACGGCAGAATGCAAGCCGTTTGCGGCGGATCGACGCTCGGCCTCGCGGACGATGGCGCCCAGTTCATGGTACTGGTTCTCTTCAACGTCGCAGTTCTCGTCCGCCGGGTCGAACGGATCACTCAAACTGGCAACGAGGGCCAATTGAGTCTGGAGCCAGCGCTTGCATTCGGTCATTGGTTCTCTCATTTGTTCGTAGAGGGGCTACCGGCCCCTTCCCCTTGGGGCCGAGAGTCTCTCGGAAGGACAGTCTCACGCAACGCACTCAGCCGGCATCGACGCCAGCAGGTACTCGGCGATGAAGTGCCAGTCGATCTGACGGAACAGCTCACCCAACAGGGGGAACACGAGGCTGTACTCTGAGTCAGCCGCGAACTCCTCATCGCCGCTCCAGAAGTCTTCGATCATGGACACGCCATCGACATAGCCGCAGTTGAATTCGTCCGCGACTACGGCACGAAGCTCGCTTTGAAGGTTCTCCTTCTCGATTACAGCCTCGTTGATGGCCTCGGCGACGATCTCGGCCTTCTCGTCCCCGGTCATGGAGTCCAGGTCTTCGTAACAGTGTAGCACTGCATCGCGATCGACCTGCACATCGGCACGGGCCTGGGCGAGCAAGCGTGGCACGTCAAGCTGGCAGGCGAGCCAATTGGCGACGTGGGCGGTCACGGGATTGCATTTCACACTTAACATCAGGCACTCTTCCTTTCGCACAAGGTTGTCAGCGTCGGCCGTCCACGGCGTGGGCAGTCACCGCGCCTCTACAAACAACTCTGAGCGGGAAAGTCAAGAAGTCTATAACGTCGAAGCTGGTGAAATACGAACTTTACTCGGCACGATCGCTACGATCCGGTAAAGCTATAGCGACTGTAGCAATCGAACGGACTATGCACTTGTGCGTCGCGGCCCGCGCGGTGCTATGTTTGAAATCTATGACGTTGATGGACCAAATGACGACGACTTCGATGACGTGGCCCTTCACACCCTTTAGGCCCTCCAACGGCAATCCGCTCGTGGCTGCCGAGGCATCAAGGATCAAGAAGGACTAGGACGAGGAATCCAAGCCTCGGCGACCGATCGCACCGAGTGGTCGCAACGCATTTCTGCGCTGGCCGACATCCTGGTCGTCCTGGTGTGGGCGATCTTCCGCTCGCTGTGACGCGGCGATCCCCGCTGATCGCACCGACGGCCCGTAGCCGCTAGCCGGGTCCGTGGACCGAAGCTGTGCGACAGAACGCGGCTGCGGGGCGTATACGCAACCACGGACGATGCCACCGACCGACTTGGCGGTTCTGGGCAAGCATTCTGCCGCGGCAGGTCGGGCCGGAGATGTCAGGCGGACTGCGACTCGGGGAAGGCCAGCGCGTTCGTAGCCGTTCAGACCTAGTCGCCGATCCGTCGCAGGAGTCGGCATGGATCGACGCCGATCGCTCTGGCGATGTCGAGGAATTCGATCACGTCGATTTGGCGACGGCCAACCTCGAACTTCGAGACCCATACCTGATCTTTTCCGAGCGCCGCGCCCAGTTGCACCTGGGTAACCTTCTTTGCTTGGCGGGCTTCTTTGAGAACCTTGCTAAGTCGCTCATAACGCGGGTCTGCGTCGGCTTTACCCATAGGATTCTCACTGTCATATAATGCTAAAATAGACTATGCCACTATTTGACTATTCCCGATTGGCATGATATACTTCGGATAGAACGTGCAGTCACTTGAGCAAATCTGAAAGAATTCAAAGTCGCGAGGGTCAGAATGGACGAAGCAGGCCAGTTTCTGAGCGCGTGGAAGGTACAATCCATCGAAATACTGCTAGGCGGCAAGGGTGCCCAGGTCACTTTTCGCACAGATGGCCGAGCCCCAATTCGGTTTCGCACAAGCCGTTTCGGGATTGGGAAGCGCGGAGCCAAGTCTGCGGCCCTGGCCAAGTTCGCATCCCAGGCAGGCTTCGGGGAGGCGTCCTTTCTCTACCGTCACGTCTGTGCTCTACCGCCCGATCTCACTGGGCCGGTCTTCTGGGACGAGATGCCGGCGTTGGTGGCGAGCCGTAAAGCGCCCCGTGCTCTTCGATGCCATTGGCCCGACGCGGACGTGGCGTGATCGCCCAGCGCGCGTCGAACATACCAAACACGACCGTCTTCAGCCCCTTTTTGGCAAGGACTACCACGTGAGCAACAACAAGAGAGTCGAACGCGATTCTGAGAACGAAGAAGCAATCGGCTCGATTGAATTTCGCCTGAGCGCGGGACTGAAGCCGTGGGACGGCGACCCCGAGGAATACTGCATCTCCGCCGAGGGAAAGATCAAGCTGTCAGTTGGCGACGAGTCAGACCCAGACGCGATGGCGACCGCTGGCAGCCTGAACCTGGTGGTCATCAAGATGCCCAACGCAATCGACGACCATGTGAACCTAAAGCAGGTTTTTGACTCCTACTCGGAGGACCTGCTGGACATTTACCGCGCGCTCTTCGACGAAGAGGGCAACATCAAGGAGGAACTGCGAATCGAATGCGTGCCCTGCGACATCGCCTTTATCGAATCCATCACTTTGAAGCCAAAGCACCGGTCGTCGGCCCTCTTTCTACAGACGCTGGAGACAGCGATCGCAGCCTTCGCCGGCCAGGGACTGACTGTGGCCTACATGAGAACGCTCGACTTCGATGACAACGAATGGACCAAATGCGGCTTCGAGGTCGTGCCCGGCACGATGGTCATTTTTCGAGACGGCGCCAAGATCGCTCCCGATCGAAAAGCGGGTTAGGCGATCCAGTATTGATGCCATCGTTCGACACGCCGCTGGAGCATCAGGTTTGAAGAAACTGGTGAAGTCGTTTGGCGACAACGTCTGGTCTCCGCGTCCAGCATTCCCAGAGGACGAGGACCTCCCATCCCTGCCGCCGAAGTCGCCGTCGATTGAGACGGTCCCGGTCAGCATTGCGCTGCAATTTGGCACGCCAATACGTGCGGTTTGTTGCAGGCAACGGTCGGCCGAACTTGCACCGATGCCGATGCCAGAAGCACCCATTAACGAGCACGACTTTCTTGAGCCTATGGAGAACGATGTCGGGCCGACCAGGCAGGCTCAAATCGTGCAGTCGGTAGCGAAACCCCAGGTGATGGATAAGTCGGCGCACGATCATCTCGGGCTCCGTGTCCCTCGATCTGATTCGCGCCATCGTAAGCGATCGCTGGGCTTGCGAGAGGTTGTCCATCTACACACTCCCAAAAACGCCTTCGCCGAAGCCTCTTGAATACTCCCGACTGAACTCCTTCGAGGGTGCGTATGCCAGTGCAGTCGCGCGATGCTTGCGGTGAAGCCGATACAGCGAAACGGCTGACGGCTTGGGACCTAGCGAACTCATCACGATGTTATGGCTGTCCAGATAGCCGACGATTTGTTGGCCAACGATTTCCTCCCCGCAGTCAGGCGCGTATGCGTCCAGCGAGAAGCACTCGACACGGCCGTCTTGCGAGAATCGCTCCGCCTGCTCTCGCTGCTTGCGCATCCGTTGATCGTTGGTGGGGTCCTTGTCCAAACTTTGAAGGCCCAGCAGCGTGATCTCGGGTTCAAAAAACGCCATCAGTTGCTTTGTGCGGTCAACATCATAACCAGCTAGAACAACAAGCGCTGTCCGAGCCTTCAGGCGCGTGATCCCAGAAAGCTTGTAGATGAGCCTCGGTCTTTGCGGTTCGCGGCTGAGCCAATCGCCGTAGCCGGCAGGTCGAAAGTAGCTGTAGTCGATCCGGCACCCGATTAAGTCCAACATCCAAAACACATTCCAAATGATCTCACGGGGCATCGTTGTGAGATCGACCGTTACTCGCGAGCCGGGAGTCACGCTCACGCGCAGATCATCTCTGATCCTTTGCCAGTTATCGGCGGGCGTCGCAACGCTCAGCTTCTGCTCGATAAACTCGGACGCGGACGTTTTACAGGTATTGAGCGCATGTGTCCGATTGTCCGAAGTCCAGTCGGCATATTCCTCAAAGTAGTACAGCAAGACTTGGCTCGGCTGAGCAGTTCTCACGATCTGGTCAAACCCGAGCCGAAATCGCTCTTCCCAACTTGCGAACGCTATGATGGAGTCAGATTCATTCATCGAACAACCCCTTCAGCTCAGCAGCCTCGTCTCGCACGGCAATTGGCCGGTTCTCGCTTGCAGCAGCCCACAATTCTGCTGCGCTTAGCGAAACCCGCGCATGCTGTCCGTGAGGGTCCAGCCCACGCTCCGGCCACAACATTCGATTGGGGATGTAGTACCATTCTCGCCTGCCCTTGTCCTTCGCGGACCCACTTCGGATGTACAAAAGCTGTGCTTCTCGAAGAATTCGGAACAAGTGGTTCAGTTTGGACATCAGGTCATCTGTTCGCCCAGAGATGGTAAAGGACACTGCTCGCGGCTCCGACTTGTGATGCAGCAATCGTTCACGAAAATGAGTCGCCAGTTGGTCAAGAAGTTGATGGCACCGTCCAGCGTCCTCGCTTGAGCATCCCTCAATGCTTTGGCCCAATTCGTCTCGCAGCCAATCCCACAAGCTTCGGCTTCGGTCCAAAATGATTTCTGTCTGGATACTCGGCGGAATTCCACGGATCGGGCCTTGCACTCCCTCCGCCTGTCCACTTAACGACAGCATCTTGTCGTACATCCAATAGCATGGCTGCAAAAGGTTCCGAATGACGCCTGTAGACAGAAACACGAGCGTGTCGAAGCCACTGTACTCTGGTCTGTTTGCCTTCGTCGAACGGCTCCGAAAGTAGTGGGCGCGTTTGTATTTGTACACATGGTCGGACACCTTCCGCGGATCATCTCCATACTTCGCAATTGCCTCTGCGCGAACGGTCTCCTCGGATTTCTTCAGGTCTGCAAGTAGCTGAGGGCTGACAGGGAAGAATGTGTCCGGCGTGGCCTCGATTCCGCACTTGTCCAATCGTCGCGCAATCATCTGGCCGGCGAAACGACCAAAGTCAGATGCTTCGTTGTGGAATGGCTGGACCATGTTCAGCCGCGTATAGTCATGCCCTTCAAGAATCGACCCGCCAGAAGAGGTCCTCAGCGACGCCTTCCCAATGCTCGCCAAGGCAACTTTAAAGCTGAACAACGAGTGGTCCCGGTACGCGATCCAGGAGTTCAGGGAGCGAAGTTGATGCTCGTTCAGATCGTGCGCATCGTCAATGAGCAGCATGAAATGCGACCGAGCCAGCGCTGGCATTAGCCGCGCGCATCCGAGCAGCGGTGCGACAAGCGAGGAAAAGGTGTACGTGTCGTTGTACGCCACCTCGGCTGTCTTGGGATCGTTAATCCGGCGTTGCGTTTCAAGAGATTCCCGCTCGACAAACTCCATGAGGCCGTCAAACAAAGAGGCTCCGCTCGGCATCTCCTTCGCAAAGACGAACTCGATTTTGTCTCGCAGTCGGTCAACGTCCGCTCCATCGAGTGCGTTAGGAATCCTGGCAAGTGTCTCTGCGATGCGAAAGGCGATGGACAAAACGAGGTGGTGCTCGGAAATGACCTGCGCCTGGAAACGATCACAGAGTTGGTACTCCCCCTTGTGCGTTAGAGGAGTATTGCAAGGCACATAAATGCCAATAAGGTCGAGCGATGGAGCGTGTCCGTCAAGTTCAGCCTTTCTCTGCTGGATCGCCCAACTGTTGTACAACAGGGTCATCGACTTCCCACAACCACGTTCGCCTACCAGAAGCACATTGCGATTCGACTGGATAAACCTTGAGTAGTTGAAATCCTCGACGTAGTAGTCAAGGATCATGTCAGGCGGCAGATCGTTTGCGCCCAGGTATTCAAATGGGTTCTTCCGGCTGGTCATGGCGTCACCACCTTGCTCGCGTGGGCTCGCAGGTCCGCAAGTAGCCTGGGTATGCTGTAGGCCGGGGCCATGTCAACGAGCGAGCGGCACGGTTCGCCGGGTATGATCTTATCGTCGAGGCTAATCGGAGGCAGAGAGAACGAAAGCGGCACCCGATTGCAGCGAAAGTTGAAGGTGATAGAGGTCGTCTGGAACGGGGAAAGAATCGGACTGTAGAAACGACTGTATCGGCGTTCCTGGTCGAGCTTCACGGCTCGTTGGTAAACGAATTCCAATAGTGCAACTATCCGCCGATCGCGACCATCCTCTGACTCGTCCGAGTTGCAGCCGATGTCGATTTCGTAAGTCAGGCAAACACGCGCATTCCCACGGTCGATAAAAACATGGGTAACGCTCGCGTATTGGTGGAAAATGCGGCTGTCGGCGACATAGAGGGCATGTTGCTGCATGAAGTCGGACGTGCGTTGCGGGCCTTCTGCGAGTTCATCGGCGAGACGCAGGATTGCGGCCAACTGTTGTAGGCGGACGCGATGTCCATTCAGGTGCTCCGTAACGGGCAGCTCCTTCAGCGTGTCGCGCGTCCCGTCAGACGCCAGGCCGGTATGGGCGGCAGCAGCAGCCAGCACAAGGGTCTTCTCATGCTGAACATCTGAGGTTGTTCCTCGCGTCCAATCGTATATCTCCGACACCTTCTTGTGGTGATCGGTCCGACCGAATAGGTTCCCTACATCGTGGAAAAGGACGAACATGCCGAGGCAGTACAGTTCAATGGCGGACAGTCCATGAGTCTTCGGGCGGAGGGTGAGAAGCTTTGCGGCATTGGAGAGCACGTTCTCGATGTGGTCGGCACTGTGGTCAGAGAGGCTTGGCTCGACGCCCTTGATTTCTCGGAGGATGTCGTCCATCAGCTTTGCGCGAGCAGCCATGTAGCCCGCGAAATAGCGATCTCCAACGTCCGGGAGTTCCCTCCTGAGTCGTCTTCCGATGTGCGTTTCAAAATCCACCAATGCTCGTGTCCCTCCGTGCGGGCCGTCTAATGTTGGTGGACAAGCGCTTGAAAAACCGCGTGGGCCAACAAGGGCGGAACCGCGTTTCCGACCTGCTGCTGCTGAAAGCCTATTGATCCGTGGAACTCATACGTGTCGGGAAAGGACTGAATCCGGGCAGCCTCTCGGACGGATAGGCCGCGGTTCTGATCGGGGTGGATCAGCATGTTCTTTCGATAGTTGCCGATGACGACAGACGGTTCGTCGCGCTTCAGGCGATAGTAGATGCCGGTGTGGCACCGCGAACGGTCGCGGTAGTTGCGCATCAACCTGGCGGGGATGTATTCCCAGTTGCCGCCAGGCGGGATATGGTCGTACCGCTTGATGATGCCCGGCGCATTGTTACTGACAAGGTGGTTGGCGGAAGACTTCAAGGCTCCGCGCATCCGACGTGCATACTGCGACGAAGCAGCATGGCGGTATGGCATCCTGGAGACGGATGCACCGTTTGCCAATCGCGGCAAGTCTTGAATCGCATCCATGACGGTCAGGGGGGCATGTCGCATGGGCGAGGGCATCTTGAAATCCACCCCGTGGCGGGAACCGACCAGAAAGAACCTCGCGCGATTTTGGGGGACACCGAAGTGCATGGCGTTCAGCAATCCATGTCGTGTTTTGTATCCCAGGCGTCCGAGCCGATCCACCACCTGTTCTAGGAAGACCCCGCCGGCCGTATCGACGATCCCCTTGACGTTTTCAAAGACAACCCAATCCGGCTTGACAACCCTGACAACACGGAGAAATTCGAGGAATAGCCAGTTTTCAGGATTGTCGGGGGATCGAGTCCGCTGATTGGAATATGAGAAGCCTTGGCAGGGCGGACCGCCAAACACGACCGTTGGTGCCCGCCCAGTGAGGACGCGCTTCAGCTTGGTCCCATTGAGTCGCCGAATGTCCTCATTGAAAATCTGAGTGGTCGGGTGATTCGCCGCATAGGTTCGTGCTGCATGCTGATCCGATTCGACGGCGAGGCGAACATGGACGCCAGCCAACCGGGCACCAAGGCTCATGCCCCCGGCGCCCGCGAAGAGGTCAATGCCAACGATCTGACTCCCCATAAGCGTTCACGTCGCCATCGCTGCTAAAAACTGATAGTTTAGCGGTCCACAGAGGCGTAGCCCAGCGGCGACTGTACGTCCGTTGCACAAACCCCAGCGGCGTGGCGTGAAGACAGAGCGGTCGGGCAGGATTTGCTGTGCGGCGACCTTTGGGGGGTCCAATTCATGGCAAATTGGGCGCCGGAACCGCAGGCAATCGTTCCCACAGCGGAAGGCACCGCCTTCGGTAGAATGGCTGCGATGCGCGTGCGCGCTGGCGGATCGCCAGCGCGGTTGGCCCTGGCCGACCTCTCGGTGGAGCGGACAATCGCTCTTTGGATTCGTTGCTGGGCCACCGGCCACTGCGCAACGACTTGCGCGGCTAATTTGGCAATGGGCACCGCGGCCAACGCAACAGCTATCCAGTCTGAATGTCCGCCTCGATGCCGCGCTGGCTCAGTGACTCCCGAATCCCAAGTTCAACCGTGTTTTCCCGAATCGCGTCATCGCCCTTCGCGATGACGACCACGTCGCAGCGCACGTCCGCCCCTTCCTTCGCCAGCGGGTCGATGACCTCGTTGTAGATGTCGTTCCAGTTCTCCCACGGGACCGTCATCGCCACTCGCACGCGACTCAGCCGGCGCTCGCCATCTACGAGCTTCGCGCCACCTCCACCCGTCCACCCTTCGTCACTGCCCGCTTCACCGCCAGGCGCGCCACCCAAGCCACCCCCAATGGCCGCGCCTGCGCCAGCACCAGGGACTCCGCCGGCAGCCGGCTCCGGCATCAGCGATTTCGCCAGCGCCGCGCGCAGCAGCCACGCCGACTCGGTGACCTCGCATTGTCCGGCCGTGATCTGCTTGTCCCCAAAAAAGATCGTGTCAAACTCTCGCTTCTCCCCGTTGCCGAGCGCGTAGCCGAAGAGCCCCCGCTGCACGCCCTTCGCGACGCAATCAGGCAGGACTCCGCTGTTCAGCAGCCTGGGAAGATGCGTCAACTGCGTGAAGTAGTCGGCGAGAGCACAAACGCTCACGACCTCCTTGTCCTCGGGCCAGAGTCCAAATCGGTCGCCGATCAGTATCGCCGGGTCTAGCTTCTCCAGAATCCGCTGCTCGTCCTTCAGCTTGTCGAGCACACGCTGACTCAATGTCGCCCTGGACATCGCCAGGTCGAGGCTGATGCACTGGATCGTCTTCTTCTCGGCTGGCACAAGGATGTGCCGATACGCCGTCATCAGGGCCGCGGGCAAGCGGGCCGCCGCCTCCTTCAAGCGCCCAGCCAAGTCCTTCAACTGTTCTTCCGTCAACTGCGCCTTCGTCAACTTGTGCTCGTCGATGCCCCGCAACGCGAGCAACCGGCGAGCCGCATCCGTCACCTCGGACACCCTCTGCTGATCCGGCGCCAGAAAGATCAGCATGTTCGCGTATTTGCGAAATCCCTTGCCGTGCTGCTTCAAGATGCGGCCAACAAGGTCCTCCGTCTCCTTGGCCAACGCCTCCTCTGTCGCTCCATATCCAAGGTCAAGAACGACCAGGCTCAGCCGCGGCTCGTCACCCACAAAACTGTCGTCGCCGGGCTGAGGGTACCGGTAAACACGGAACACGGCGTCGCCGATCATGTCGTTCAGCGTGGTCTTGACGAAGTCCATCACCCTGCCAGGTTCCGACCGGATCAGCTCCTCCTGGTCCACGAGGATGCGATTGAGATTCGCACGCGAATCGAACCGGTACAGGCCGTTGTCGTGGTACAGGTACCACAGCCGCTTGGTCATGCGGTCTAGCGCATCGGAAATGAACGGCGGTGCCATCTCCGGGTTCAGGACCGCCACGCGCAACTGCGGCAGCGTCGCTCCGCGTTGCTGGCCGCCGCTAAACGAATACATGAACGTCGCCCGCGCCAGCTTTTCCGCGACGCTCTCCTTGGCGTACTCGCTCCCCAACTGCCGGTCGATTTCGGCGGCCTTCGCGTGGCTCCCCGAAATGTCGCTCTCGATGACCGAGTGGAAGACGCTGCCCGACCCCGTGTGCTTAACCAGCTCGCTCCGCACAGCCGCTGCACCCAAGTTGACTGAGGCGCTGGAGATCAATACTTCGTTGTCTTTGGCCTGGTATAGGTTCGCGATCACGTCCGCCAGCAGCCGCAGCACCCCGCGGGTCCGCTGGAACTCCGGGATCGTGCCCCACCGCTCGTAAAGCACGGAGATCAACTCGGGATGGAACGGGTACGCCCGCTCGATCTCGTTCCGGTAGCTGGGCTCGCGGCAGCCGCTGGGCACATCCTCCCCCAGCCCGCGATACATCTCCCAATACTCCTGAGCCGCCGCCTTGTGGTGTGACGGGTCGCCCAGGTCCTCGAATAGTCGGCGGCGAATCACTTCGTAGATTTCCGCCCCCTCGACCGTCTGCCGCACCTTCTCGATCCGCCCCAGAACCTTTTCCAACGACTGGTAAACCCGCTCGCCGTTCTCGTCCAGAAACTCCGGAAGCTGGCTCGTCAGCGTCGCCACCAAAATAGCGTGCGGGCAGTTCGCGACGGCGATCGACAGTTCCTGCAAGAACGTCAGCGTGTGCCCCCTGAGCGTGCTGTCCTCGACCTTGATACCTCCCGCCTTGAGCAGATAGATCAACAGTTCATCGACCAGGATCAGCGACGGACCAGCCTCTTGCAGGAGCGCGCCTAGGTCGGTGCTGCCGGGGGCGATCCGTAATTCATCGTTCTTCGCCATCCCGCCGTACAGCTTCTCGCCACCGAGTTGCCACGCCATCTCGCCCCAGAACGTGCGATCGTTCGCCGGGTTAAGCGCCGTCCCGACAAGGCAGGCGACATTGGCCGTGGGAATTTGCTTCAGTCCCGCTGCTTGCACCAGGTCCTTGACCGATTGCAGCTTGCCAGTCTCATCGGGCTTCTTGAGCAAGTGGTACAGCGTCAGCAGCGTGTGCGTCTTGCCGCCACCGAACGCGGTCTGCAACTGGATTACTGGCTCTGCCTTGCCGCTGCCGGCCAGCCGCCGCAGCACGTCGATCACCAGCTTCGACAGCCCGTCGGTCAAGTAGGTCTTGGCAAAGAACGTGGCCGCATCCTTGTAGTCGGCCGCCCCACGGTCGGCCAGCACCTCGCCCAGATCGGCTGCGAAGACCGACGAGTCGAACTTGCCCTGCCGAATGTCGGCGTGCGGAATCGCCACCTGCCGCCACGGTTTGAGATTGGTCATGCTTTGCTCCCTGTCAGCCACCGCAATGCCAAGTCAGGTCCAGCCGCGGCGCGTAGCAGTCGCAGCTTCTGCTCGTCGAGCCTTCGCGGCCCTTGGAGAAATCGACCTATCGAGACGGCCTTGTCGGCACCGTGCGGTCGCAGAATATGATCCACAAGAACCGGCTCCTTAAACCCGATGGCCTCTTCGGCGTCGGCCACGACCCGGTACCGGTAATCGTCCGGCGGATAGGCTGGGTCGTCGCCCGGATTCCCGACTACTTCGCGCACTTTCCAGGTGGCCACGAGGAAGCCTGCCTGCTTTGCCTCGTGACACAGGTTCGCTCCGGACGTGACGAGCCAGAGACAGTCGCCGGATTCCAGGTTCCCCAGAACCCGCGAGCTGGAATGCCACACTGCGCGCTGCTCTGCGGCTTTATTCCGTCGGTAGTCTCGCCAGTAGATCAATACGTCCGTCATGGCTGCACGACTGGCGGGTTCTCAGGGAGAGATTGACGTGCCGCGACGTAAGTGCTCCTCGCGAAATCCGTAAGCAGCACCAATTGGCTTTCTTTGGATCGCGCAAAAAAATGTGCCGCTTCCGATGAAAGGTCAAGCTCGACAAAGTGCCTGTCACCCTCCGTTTGAACTTGGCAGACTTGACGCAGCCGTCCCATGTCGATCGTTTTGTCGAGAACCTGAAACCAGACCGTCGAATGTCGATCGTGCATGAGCCCGATCCAAAATCGCTTCTTATCGACGTAGTACCCTGTATAATCCCAAGCGGCGCTGCGAACCACATCCGGTATCTGGGCCATTTCGATTGCTGTCCCCAGCATGCTTACCAGATTGCGAAACGCGCGATAACCATCAAGGAACTGCCAATTGACCTGTTCAACAGCCATACTCTGGGCCTCCAAAAACGCGACGAACTGAGTGGTCACGAAAACCGCCACCGGCGACCGGATTTGACATCGCGCCAGTTTGTCCGCAACCTCGTGCCAGCGTCGCCATGCGTCGGGTCGATCTTGTTCTTCGCCAAAGGCAATGGGGTAACGTGTCAAGAGAACCAGGCGCGTGTCCCGTCCATTGGCGCGCGAGGTCAAGGCTCGACGGTACCGATCTAGCTGGAGCGCACCAAGACCCGTCTCTTTCTTTACCTCCACAAAGGCAAGCAAGCTCGCCGTTTTGATCCGTATGTCTGGCCGCCCTTCCTCGGTGGAGAATTGAGTTGCCACGTCGATTTCGCCATCGTTGAACCATTGAGCCGTCGTTGGCGCGTCCAGAAGCCAGTGCAGAATGTCGCGTGCGAGGTCTCGCTCTTGCTCAATCAAGAGATTGAGCACACAGACGAGGGACTCGGTCAAAAAGTTCTCGTCTTGCCGATGTGCCCATCGGAACAGTGAACCGAACAGATTCGTTGGGCTGGCCATCGAGGCAACCGCTCAAGTCCGCATCCGGTCCAGTCGGAACGTGACCCATTGGACCTCTTCGCCTCGTTCGTCAGGATGGAAGCTCAGGACTAGCCCGGCATCTCGTAACGTGGTCCAATACCGGTCGCCTAGTTGGCACTGAGCCCAGTAGCTGCGGGTTCGGTAGCCGTCTGGCTCTTGATCCGCGCCGCTCCTCGCAAGCAGCTCGGCGAGTGTCAACCTGACCGACTGATCCGGTGTCCGCTCAGCCAACATCCGGCTCAGCTCCTCGGCGATGTCCCGTCCCACTCGTACCCAGTCGCCCCTCATCCTTCAGTCCTCCTCGATTCCAACGCTGCAATCCCTAGTTCATCAGTAACTTGTCAATGCAGCAGCAAGGCTCGTCGACGCCCTTGACTCTGCTTGAGTCACAGGCAATACTTTGTACGGAGGCTTTGGTCGGTCCGAAAGGGCTGGTCATTGCCTTTCTTTTTGCGCTTAACCATCCCCCTCCTCCTCAATGCGATCGGCTCTGCCTCGAAGGTCGTCCATGTAGACGATTCCGTGCAGTTGCCAAACGCCTTCTCCGCCGGCTTTCGGCTTGTCTCCGTGAAACTGCATGTCGTGCAGCTTCGTGGCATACGGGCGCAGCTCTTGCCGTGCAGGTTGCGTCATCCGGCTCGTCCTCCATCCCCAGCCGATGATGTATGCTGCCAGGTCTGCGAGAAAGACTCCCGTCGTCAGGTCCGAATGAACGAAGAATGGCTCCGGCACGATGCGAGAGCTTCTGTACCGTCCGGTCTCTGTCCCGAGAAAGTAGGCCGCCATCTGTTGGACGAGAATGTGCGATTGAGACTTCTCAAGCTCGTCAAAAACAATCAACCCGCGATCACGAGGCGGCAGCGTTTCGAGGAAATAGAAGTATCGCTCGAACAAATAGACGTAATCCTTGCGCAATTGGCCTGCACCAGGGCGAGGCGATCTCGGGTCGGTAACCGAGGCAAACACCTGCACGCTGTAGCTGGCTGCGATGTCGAGAACGTCGTGAACAAAAGCGAGGACCTCCCGGCTGTACGCCACCATCTCCGAGAGCGTCTCGCCAGACGACGCAAGACCTTCATCCCGTGCAGCCTTCCCCTTCACGAGCAGGGAGTTTGCGAGCCGTTTGCTGTCATCGGGCGCAATCGCCACGCTTCGCTTGGCAATCTTGAACCGCTTCCTCTTCAGCAGTCGCCTGCCCTTGATCTCGCCGGACAGCAAGTTACGCAGGTAGTCACCGAAGTGCTCCTTTTCCACAGAGCGAATGGCTCGAACGAGATTCCACAGAGCGTCCTCCGCGATCGCCACCCCAGCGAGCACCTCGCAGGGTGTCCCGCTTTCGTTGTGGCCGCTCTCGTCAATGAAGAGGAGCATCCCTCAACCTCTAAAACAACCTGCCCTGCCCAGCGGTTTCGAGTTGGTCTTTTTGGTTCAGGAGGCCCTGCATCAGTTGCTTTTCCTTGTCGCCGTCCGAGAGGATTTCGCTCACCGCCTGGGCCACCAGCCACAGCGATGGGTTGTTGGCCTGGCCGCTGCGGGCCAGGAACTCGACCATGCCCTCGGCGTCGTTCTTCTCGCGGAAGACGCACATGCGATGCAGCACGTCGATCAGGCTGGCCGGGCTCCCATCGGCAGCCGATTCGCCCAAATCCTTCATCTTTATCCGTTTTGCCACAGGCACGGCCTGCACGTTCTCGCCCGACTTCTCCAAAACGCCACTTTTGTCCCACATCAGCTCGGTGCCGATGCCCAGAGCCTGGGCCAGCTTGAACGACTCGTCGGCCGGCACCTTGGCGTCGCCGTATGACCACTTCCAGACGACATAGAACCGGCTCTCTGGGTCGATTGTGCCTGTGTGGGTCGTCTTGAGAATCTTTGCCAGCGCGTAGTTGGTGACGAGGCTGCGCACTTCGTCCAAGAACTGACCGACCGTGACTTCCTCGCCCGAAAGCTTCGTGACCCGTTCGTGTTTGCCGAAGACCGAAAGCGCTGGTCCGATTGCGGAGATGAAGAAGTCGGCCCCGCGGATGCCTTTGCCCCAAAATTGGTCCAACCGTGCTCCCAACTCAGACCCGAGGGCTCTTCGCACGTCGTCCCAATAGCCACTCTCCGATTCCTTGGCTCGCTTGCGACACGCGATAAAAATTGAGCTAGCGAGTGCGGCACTGTTCTTTGCGCGTCGGCGCCCCGCCATTTCGGTTGCTATCGGCCACGACGCCGTCACAACGAATCCTGCGCCATTTATTGCCGCGACCAACGTCTCCCATGCAGCCGTTGTTCGATGGGCAAACATAAAGACTGCGACACCATCTGTTTTTAGGACTCGATGTGCCTCCGCAAAGGCATTCCGGAGATGAGTCTCAAAGAACTCCTTCGTCTTTTGCTTGTAGTCTGGATTACGCTCAGAAAGCTGAACAATTTCCGCCTGCTTTGGCGTGAGCGGAGAACGAAACTGATCCGAAAAGACCTCACCCACTGCCCGCTTTAGCCACACGTAAAAAAAATCAGACAAATCTGAGTATGGCACGGCATCGTAGTACGGAGGATCAGTAATCACTATGTCGAATGACGAGTCCTCACACGGAAGGCGCTCAGCGCTCGCGATTCTCACGGTTGCTGGACAGGAGCCGAGCGTCGCACAATGCTCGATCACCTCCACCGTCCGTTCCACCGCGGATTCCAAATACCCGTTCGTCCCGCCGAAGGGATTGATCTCACAATAATCCCAGACCATTGCAAGTGCTTGTCGTACAAATGTTGGCAGGACTGCCTCCAACCCCGGTTCCCAAAGTGCCGTGTTGCTCAAGTAATCTGAAAAGCGCGAGACAATTAGACCCAAATATGCGGCCACCGCAGCAATGTAGTCGGCGTCAGTGTGGTATCCGCGCAATGCGTGCGTTGCTTCCCGCACTGACGCGCACAGCTCGGTCATTACGAGCAGTTGGCGATCGTTGAAGAGCATACTCCATTTGTCAATACCGTAGACGTGTACGTTGAAAATGCTGCGAAGGTACTTCAGCGGCTCATCAGGGATCGCAGACATGTTGTTCCAAAGCGTTGTATCATACCATCGTCGAAGCTGGCTCTTGGCAGTCTCAAATGCTTGAAAATCCGCTTCGGTGCAGGAACGGAACGATTTCCCTTTCATACTAGTGGATAGGACTGCGGCAACAGGTACGTCCACAAAGCCTTTGCGCTTGCCCTGCTCCCTGAGGTAGTCGCCCGAGATGCTTGTTCCACAGGCAAGGCATGTTGCCGAATCGCGCTTCGTATTCCCGTCTGAGTCTTTCAAGAAGTCGTGATGTAAAGCAACCGCAAAAGCGAAGCCGTTCGTCTTCTTATTGTGGGATGGCGTCGCATACCACGGCCGATTCCGACTTAGCTGGTAGCTGCGAATGAGAGGTGTCTGCGCCCTGCACACCGGGTTCGGACACTCCACTGCGCGTGCCCACAAGTAACCCACGGCGACAGTCTCGTTGGCCTCCTTTGGGTAGCAGTCTGAAACGGCTCTCAAAGTCCTTTGCACTACCCAATGTCCCCAAATGCGCACGTCCGCTGCAAGCGGATTCGATTGATACTCCCTCGCAGACATTCGAGGTAACAGGTGCGTCGAGATTCCCTGAAGGTAGTCGCTCTGGACAGCGGCGTGGTCCGTGTCAAACAGGCTCGGTCCTGAACCGTGCGTGCGTAGGTCGCGCGCTAGCAGACGCACGTAATCTGGGTCCGAGCGGACGTTTTGAGATGAAAAACGTTGAGGAAACTCAAGAAGCGCCCGTTGGATGAGGTGTGCAACTGGGTTGATGTCGGTGCTCGTAACCGAACATCCGCAACGGAGAGCTTCGAGCGGGATCGCTCCGCCGCCAGCAAATGAGTCGAGAACGGCCTTCCCCTTTGCGGCATTATTGAGGGATCGTAACACCCTTCCTGATGCTTCCCAAGTACAGAGTGATTGGATCAACTGGGCAGACCCCTCTGTTAAGTCAGCATCCAGCAAGCATCCGATGACGGTTGCTCGGCAGGCAACAAGTGGCCGCCGTGCCCACCAGCGATGAAGGCCGACAGGATGGCCCTTTCGTATTCCTTGCTTCTCCTTTGCTGCCTCAACGCCAACCTCTGCGAATGGGAATTCATGTTCAAATGCACATTGAGGAGCAAGTACGTCAGGTGATCGTTGCATGTTCAGCCTTTTGATTGTCACCGGACATTTTGCTGAGCTATTGATTCGCTTGCCGAAGAAGGCAACCGCCAACATGCGGCAGTAGAGATTCGACACTGTACTGGGGCGTGCAACGCGGCACTACGACATGCCGCCAGCGGCCTCCGCGCCCACCAGATGTGCAAGGTCGAGATATGCCCATGCCGAATCGACTTCTCCCGAGCCGACTGCTCAGAGACTTCCTTCAACGGCAACGCAACTTCAATCAAGCGTTTGAGCATGACTCTTTTCGACGATCAGATTTCGGAGGACCTAACTATCGCGGCCTCGTGGAGTGTGGTTTCGATTTCCTCTTTCGTCTTCGCTTGGCGGAAGTCGGAGTCTTCGGCCGCGGCACCGGACCAGCCTCAGGCGGCATTGGCGGAAACGGAGTCATGCGGGTTGCTGCGCCCGGCATCTGGACCACCACGGCGTGGGACTGTTTGATGAAAGCCTTTCCAAGGTGATTCTCGATGATCTTGACGGCACCAGTTCCGTTGAAGGTATGTGTCGCAGCGTGGAATACCGAAAGGACCAAATCCTGGAAGCGCTGATCGCTCTCAAGGTGCTCAACCAGCAGGCCCTTGCTTTCACATTCATCTCGTGGAATGTGCCGACTGTGGCTGAGGAAGTTGCGATGGCTTGACAGCCACTCAGCGATACTCGCCGCGCGCTGCTCCGCCTCGGCAGGCGCCCATTCGCGGAACATGAACGCCTTCAGCCATGTCTGAACCAATTCCTTGGACATCGCCGACGCATTCTGACACTGAACCAGCAGGTCAGGGCCGTACTGCCCGAGCATCGGTAACCAAGCACCGAGCTTGGCCGCGTCGCCGCATTGAGACTGGGCTAGGTCAAATTGCTCCAAGATCGCCTGCGCTGGGACCATTCGCGTTCCCAGGGGCGTGTTGACGATGAACTGTGGGTCGGTCGGTCCCAGGAATGAATGCTTTCCGAGGACGATAGAATTGGCGGCACAGGCGATCATCGTTGCAGCCGACATGGCCAGTTGCGGGACGATCACTCGAATGTCGAAGAACTTGGAGCGCAGGTAGTTCACCAGCGCCTCGGCGGCTTCCGGCGAACCGCCTGGACTATGCAGGATGAGATCGAGACTGGGACCCGACAGCCCGTGAATGACTTCCATGATGCCCTGCAAGTCTTCGTCCACGATGCTGATGACATCGGGCGAGACGCTGGGATCGTGCTGGGTCCACTTAGAAGCGTAGAGGATGACCTCTCGCCCCGTGTGCTGGCGTAGCAAGACCAGATATTTGCGACGCACCGCGTCGAACTGAGGCGGGCCATCGCCAGGTCGTGATTGAGCCAACTCCTCCAGAATTCCGCTCCACGTAGGCATGATTTAGCCCCCTAGCTTGATCCGAGAACGTCCCCAGCCGACGAGTTGGAAACCGTAACCACGCGCTGCACACCGACGGACCGTCGGCCGGATGCCAATGGCTCCAATGGCTTCCAGCTCTGGTAGACCGCCATGAGCTGCTGGACACCAGGCTGCTGCGAAGCCAGGGCGATCAGCTTTGCGAGTTCGACCTGCCGCTCACGAGCCTCTGAACCGCAAGCCCTGTCTAGTTCATCCATGTTCGACCTCCCGAGGTCAGGGATTCCCGGTGAAAGAATCGAGTAGGCGCCATGCCGACTTCTGTGGCGCACCGCTCAGGGACTTCCTTCAGCGGCAGCGCAACTTCAATCAGGCGTTTGAGCATCTGGCCCGTCCGTGTGGCTTCGCCCAGGCAAGTCCAGGCGGTCGAGCGAGACCGCCACGTCGTAGGTGTAGAGATCAACCATTGTGAGGGGAAGCGCGGCGGATCGCAACCGGGGCGTCACCTCGTGGACGACGACGATCCCGCGGACGCCGACGCCGGTGGGGGCTGCCCGGTGTTCCGCGATCCAGCCCATGTATCGCGACAACTGCCCTATCACTTCGTCGTCGGACTTGTCCCGCTTTAGCTCGATCACGACGAAATCGCCAGTTGTGCGGTGTTGGGCCAGAATGTCGATGAAGCCCAGATCGCCGCAGGGGACCTGCCGGCCGTGGTATTGAAGCGACGCTGCCCAGGTAAGTGAATCCCATCCGTCCACAAGCAGGTCTTCGAGATACTTTTCAAGCGCCAAGGCGTAGTCAGGCGCGGCGGCTGCGTCGGTGGCCGAGGCCGCCGGCGTGATGAGGGTCTGCCGCCGCTGGAGGTGACGGAAGACGACGCGCAGGGCGGCGTGGGTCCAGTCGATGAGTTCTTTGACACGACGCGGATCGTGCAGCGGGAACGACTCGCCCTGGCCGTATCCCCAGCGGTATTGCAGCAGGACGAGCCCGTCGTCGATCCGCACGTCGCCGCTCGCGCCGGCGTCGTGGAGTTCGGCTTGCAGGGCCTGGCCGTCGATCTCGGTTGCCCGCTTGACGGCACACTGGATCACCAGGACCTGCGACTGGGTGTTGCCGGTGATGCGGTTGGTGTCGAAGGCACATTCGATCCAGCGGACCTGCGGATGAGCGAAGCTGGCGATCTTCTTGCGCGGATGGGACTTGGCGGAGGCGAGCGCGGGCTCCGCTGCACGCGAGGCCGCCACCAGCCGCTCAAAGAACTCCACTTGCCAGGATGGTGGCATGGCGGTGCCGCGTTCTCGTGCCAGGGTCAGCGATCTTGGGTGATCGCTCCAACGACTCGTTGCAACGCCACGACAATCAGAAGGAGCCCAACCGCTGCTTCGGCGACGACTAGGACTTGGCCAAAGGGCTTGATCGGCGCCAGATCGCCATAGCCAACTGTCGCGAGAGTGACCGTGCTGAAGTACAAGGGGGTAACCCAGCCAGCGCGAAGTGACTTCTCAGCGCCAAATGCATCAGCGGTCGTCGCAGCGTGTGCCAGGTAGAGCAACGCGAAGGCAATCGCCACTTGGAGCTATTGCAATAAGTTGTGGATGGGGAATTTTCAGGCGGCGGTTTCTTGGGGTTTGATTCCGTCGATGAATTGAGCTCCGGCGATCACGTCTGCTAGTAGCTGTGAACCGTTCAACAGCCGCCATCTTTTGGAGGC